>NZ_JBASAD010000001.1:0-103011 GCF_049650445.1 Castellaniella sp.
GGCCAGGAGCCCATGAATGATATCGTGTCGCAGACGTTGGGCCGTACGCCCGGCGGCGGTGCGCGGCTGGGTATCCCGTAGCTGCCCCGCTCGCGGCCCCCAGTCGTAAGCTGAGCCGGTGGATCGCGTGTTCGTGTTCATTGTCCAATCTCTATTGCCAATAGATCCAAAATCGCCATCATTCTGGATAATATTATATCTCTTGGCTGAAATCGCCCTCCCGGAAGGCCGCAATCGCCAGGCCCGGCGCATGGCGCGAGGTCGATTCCCGTCTATGATGCAAGGACTGGAAACCGCCCTGCCAGACTGCCCGCCCTATGGATACTTCATTTTCGCCTCATCGCCGTAGTCTGCTGGGCCTGATGGCCGGCGCCTGTCTGCCGTCCCATGCATCCACCCGCCCCGTATACACCGTGCAGACAGAACCGTCGCTGTCGCACTGCATCGCGTTGCTGCACGCGGCCCTGAAGGCCGGCGGACTGCCCGCGGATCTGGTCGACGCCCCTCACGCGACCGAACAGCGCAATCTGCATGAAATCACCGCCGGGCGCACCCACATCAATCTGCTGCCGGCCTCTCCCACTCGCCTGAAACGGGTGCAGGAAGGCCGCCTGCGCATGATTCCCGTGCCGCTGGAGCGCGGCCTGCTGGGCTGGCGCACACCCTTCGTGCTGCAAAGCCACGAAGCCAGGCTGAGCTCGATCCGTACACTGGACGACCTGCGTACCCTGACGATCGGACAAGGCTCCAGTTGGTGGGACGTGGAAATCTACCGCACGGCCGGCATCACCACCCGCGAGGTCCAGGGCTGGCGCAACGGGGAATTCGCAGAGCAGATGCAGACCGGAGTGATCGACCTGTTTCCCATGGGACTGGAAGAATCCCTGAACTATTTTCTGCCGCACTTTCGACAACGTTATCCGCAACTCGCGCTGGACCAATTCCTGATGTTGAAATACCCTTGGTACCGTTTCGTCTGGGTGTCCCCACACCCCAGCGCCGATACGCTGTATCTGGCGCTGCAAAAGGGTTTCGACATCATCTGCGAGAACGGTGAATTCGAGTCCATCTGGAACCGGATGCGCCAGACGCCCCCTGCGGATACCTGGCAAAAACGCACCGTCATCAGCCTGGAAAATCCCTTTTACAGCCCGGATATCGTGCCCCAACGCTATCAGCATCTGCTGCTGCACCCGCACCTGTCGTGATGCCTGCTCAAAAACTCTACACACGGTTCTTGCGTCAGCTATTGCCGCTGTTGGCCCTGGCCTACGTGCTGACTGCCGCCCTCACGACCGGGCTGTATTACCAGAACCAGAACACGGCGGCGGGCAACCAGCGCAACCAGACCCTGGACACCTTCGCGCAGGTGCTGATCAAACCGCTGTGGGACTGCAACAGCCTGACGGCGGAAGGCATCATTCAGGCGATGACGCTGCAGCCCAACGTGCGAGGGGTCAGCGTGCCGGACCAGTGCGCCCAAAAACTGATCGTGGCGGGCACACAGCCCGACAAAGACAGCAAAGACACTCTGAGCACCCCTCTTCATTATGTGGATGAAACGGGCGCTACCCACGTACTGGGCGAACTGCAGATCGCCTTCCGGCCCATTTCGATCTTTACCGCGGTTTCTCGAAGCCTGATGCCACAACTGACGGTCTTTCTGTCGATGCTGGCAGTCGTGCTGGCCTGCGCGCTATGGACCTTCAAGCGCACCATCGGACAGCCCCTCCTGCAGTTGTGCCAGGCCATGCACCGCCATCAGGCGCTGGACCCCATCCCCGCCGACTGGGCCGATGAGATTTCCGAAGTCACCCGGACCTACAACACCCAATTGCAAAAACTGCGCCGTCAGGCCCGGCGTGACCCGCTGACGGGCCTGGGCAACCGCCTGTTGCTGGAAGAGCGCCTGGGCCGCGTCAAACGAGCCGGTCTGCAAGGCCATATTCTGCTGCTGGATCTGGACCGGTTCAAACCCGTCAATGACACCTACGGCCATGCCGCCGGGGACGAGGTGCTGCGTGAGGTGGCGCAGCGCCTGCTGGCCTGTGCGCGCGAAGGCGACACCGTGGTTCGTCTGGGCGGCGACGAGTTCGCCATCATCGCGCCCGACACCATCGAGGACGCGGACGTGAACGCGTTGGTGACCCGCATCACACAGGCCCTGACGCAACCCATACTCTGGCGGGACACCCCGATCCACATCACCCCCAGCATCGGTCGGACGCGGTTTGGTCAGGACAACTGCGCCAGCAGCACCCTGCTGGCGCAGGCCGACGCCGACATGTATCGAGCCAAAGCGATGGCGCACCAGCAACACGACGCTGCGGTGCTGAGCGAGTCGCTTTGACGGCCGCCAGGCGCGTACCCCGTCCATGACACGACATCGATATCCGGTCCAGGCGCACGACGTCGAATTCACCGCCATCCGCGCTCAAGGTGCCGGAGGCCAGAACGTCAACAAAGTTTCCAGTGCCGTCCATCTGCGCTACGACGTACATGCCTCTACGCTGCCCGAACCTGTCCGCGAACGGTTGCTGAGCCTGCGAGACCATCGCATCACGGCCACGGGCATCATCGTGATCAAGGCACAATCCAGTCGCACCCAGGCACAGAACCGGCTGGAGGCGCTGGCACGCCTGCAGGAAATGATTGACCGTGCCAGTGACAGCCCCGCAATCCGGCACCCCACACGCCCCACTCAAGGAGCCAGGCGCCGCCGCCAGCAGGCCAAGACCGAACGCAGTGCCCTCAAGCAACTGCGCACCAAGGTCACGGCAGGCTGATCACGCGCGCTGCGCCAGCGCCCAGGCCACGTGCTCGCGCACCAGGGCGCTGGCATGGTCGGCGCGACTGAGCAAGGCAGCGCGCAACGCTTCGGCCTGCGCCGCATCAGCGGCGCGCAGCGCATTGCCCAGCGCCACGGCGATATTGCGCAGCCAGCGCTCGTGGTTGATGCGCCGGATCGGCCCGCCCTCGGTCCGCTTGAGAAAGGTTTCTTCGTCCCAGGCGAACAGGTCCACCAATTGACGACCGACCAGCGGCGCCCGCTCGTCGAAATCGGGCAGTTCCGTGGTCTGGGCGTACTTGTTCCAGGGGCAGATCGTCTGGCAGTCGTCACACCCATAGATATGATTGCCCATCAGAGGACGTAGCGCCTCGGGGATGGCACCGTGATATTCAATGGTGAGATAGGAAATGCAGCGGCGCGCATCCACCACGCCGGGTGCGACGATGGCGCCCGTGGGACAGACGTCGATGCAGGCGGTACAGGTGCCGCAATGCGCGCTCACCGGATCGGTGGGTTCCAGCGCGAAGTCCACGAAAATCTCGCCCAGGAAGAACATCGACCCCGCATCGCGCGAGAGCACCATGGAATGCTTGCCGCGCCAGCCCAGGCCGCTGCGGCTGGCCAGTTCTTTCTCCAGCACGGGCGCCGAATCGGAAAATACGCGGTAGCCGAACGGCCCGACCAGCGCCTCGATCCGGTCGCACAGTTTTTGCAGGCGCGCCCGCACCACCTTGTGATAGTCGCGCCCCCGGGCATAGAGCGACACCACCCCTTCGCCGGGGTCCTCCAGCCGCGCGAGTTCGCGGGCCTGCCAGTCAGGCGCGGTATGGCGCGGCAGGTACGGCATGCGCGCGGTGATCACACTGACCGTGCCGGGCACCAATTCGGCCGGCCGTGCGCGCTTGAGGCCATGCCGCTCCATGTAGTCCAGGTCGCCGTGATAACCCTGGGCAAGCCATTGCAACAGATATGGCTCGGCCGAGGACAGGTCCACCCCCGAAACGCCGATGTCGGAAAATCCCAGTTCGCGCGCCCAGGCCCGTATCTGCTGCAGCCATTGGCCGCTGTCGGCGCTTTCCGGCACGGATGGAGTCAAAGAGGTCGCCATGATGCTGCAGGTTCTGTGTGAATCGTGAGTTCGTCCTGCCTCATATGATAGGCCCGACACCCTGCCTGACGACGCGGGCCATGAATTTACGACGGCGGCGCTCTTGCCCATAATGGGAGCTTCCAGAGTGCGGCCTTTCATGCCGGCATCCCTCAGGCAAAAACCCATGACTGCCAGCCCCGATCCTGACCCGGACAACGCCCTCACTGCCATCGCACGCGTGCTCGCGGGCAGCCTGCAGGTGCTGACGTTTCCCAGCGCCAGCCACGTCTATAACCCCCTGATCTACATGTGGTCGGCGCACCGCGAGTACTTGCAGCGGCACGGCGCCCGGACGGGCCGCATCCTGCTGGTTGGCATGAACCCCGGCCCCTGGGGCATGGCCCAGACCGGAGTTCCCTTCGGAGCGGTCGCCATGGCGCGCGACTGGCTGAAGATCGAAAAACCTCTGGGCGGTCCGCTGCCGGACCAGCACGACAAATACCCGATCACCGGCTTTGCCTGCCACCGCAGCGAAGGCAGCGGCGACCGCTTCTGGGCTTGGGCGCAGCGTCGCTTCGACAATCCTGACCGCTTCTTTCAGGACGTTTTTGTCTGGAACTACTGCCCTTTGCTGTTCCTGCGCAACAATCGCAACCTGGTCCCCGAACAACTGCACAAGGCCGAACGCGAGCCCTTGTTCGGCATCTGCGACGCAGCGCTGGACGCCGTGATTCACGCCAGCAGGCCACGCGCAGTGATCGGCATCGGACGATTCGCTCATGGCCGCGCGCAGATCATCACGGACGGCCAGGTGCCGACGGCCTATCTGCTGCACCCCAGCCCGGCCAACCCCACGGCCAACCGGGGTTGGGCAGACACCGCGGATCAGACCCTGGCACCCTGGCTGTAATGGCGCGGCAGCGGTGGCCCTGCTCCCGCCTACACACCCGTCGCCAGTTTCGCCATGACTACGATGATGGCGATCTGCATGACGCCCTGGCTGGCCACCACATAATAAAACCGGCTCATCATGCGGCTGATCTTCGGACCATCCGGGGCGGGCTTGCGCAGTTCGAGACACACCCGCACACTGGTCGGCAGCAGGTAACCCAGGCCCTGGATCGTCATCAGCGTCACGAGCACCAGCGCCGCAGCGATCCAGCCGAACTCAGGCCATGGCAATTGCGTCAGCCCGAGCTGCACCGCAAGAAACCAGCCTGCAGTACTCGTCAAGACGGACAGGACCGGCATCAGGAACAGGGTGACCGGGGTCAACCGGATGATGATTTCCTTGCGCACGGGAATGGACACGCTGCGGATGATCGGGCCGATGACGAATCCCATGAACAGGTCGATCCCGGTCCACAGCACACCACTCATGACATGGACCCAGTTGAGAAACCAGGCATTCCCGGCAAGAATGGCCGCCACCAGAACGATGAGCGCCACTGCAACATACCAAAGATAGTGCCACCGAATGAAATCCGGCTGCGGGCCCGGGGGCGAAACGAGCGATGCATCCATGGATCCTCCGCTGCTTTCTTGCCGCCCTCGGCTTCGGGCGATCTTTAAATTTTAAGCTTGAATGTTTCTCGGCGAAACAGGTGGATCGTGATTTCCGTGGTGTCAGGCGCAGACCGCCCGCATCACGAGGCCAACGCCCTCACGCTGGATCCGGGTCAAAGCGGAGAACTGGTCTGGACGTTCACGCACCGGGACGCTCTCGATTTCGCCTGTACTCTCCCGGGACACTACGAGGCCGGCATGAAGGGCCGTTTCGTGATCGGGTAGGCCATCGCCGAAACACTGCACGGCAAGATCATGGATCGCGCCTCGGTGGCGGACTGAGCCCGGGCGGACGCCCCGCGCCGCCACGGGGATGTGCGATGCCTAGGTCAGCAGCTTCGACAGCGTGGCGCTGATCCGGCCCGCCAGGGCCTTGCGCCAGGGCGCGGCATCGGCCGCGCCGCACAGGTTCTCCTCCCAGGTATAGGCGGCCTGAACGGCCCGGTAGACCAGCCACGGCAGAGGCTCCGGCTCCCAGCGGCGCAAGGCGCGCCTCGGAGAGGCGCCCGTGACGACCCAGGGCATCTGCGTCAGTTCCGTGTCCCGCTCCAGGATCAGATCCGCCAGGGTCCGGCCGAAAAGATTGGCTGCGCCGACCCCGCCGCCCCCATAACCGCCCGCCGTGGCGATACCCGAACGCCGGTCGCAGACGGCATGCGGCGCAAAGCGCCGCGCCATGCCCATGGTGCCGCCCCACCCGTGCGTGACACGCACGTTGCTCAAGGCCGGGAACAACTCCACCATCAGCTTTTTCCGCAATGCCGACTCGGGCCCGCTCAGCGTGAAATCATTGCGGGGCCGGGCGCCGAACCGGTAGCCGCCGCGCGCGCCGAAAATCAGGCGCCCATCATCGGAGCGCTGACCATAGGTGATCAGCCGCCCCCCGTCGCTGAAGGCAGGCCGACTCTCCAGCCCCACCTCGTCCCATTGAGCCGCACTCAGCGGCTCGGTTGCAATGATCTGGCTCTGCACGGGCAGCACCGTCCCCGCCAGGCTGCTGATCGAGCCCGCATAGCCCTCCAGCGCGGGCACGATCCACCGGGCGCGCACGACGCCCTGGTCGGTCACGACCGTGTTCCCCTGGATGGTGCTCACACGCGTCCGCTCGTAAATGACGGCGCCGCGCCGCTCGACGGCGCGCGCCAGACCCCTGACCAGTTTTCCCGGATGCACGACCGCACAATGCGGCGAAAAAATCGCGCCATAGGGCTTGTGCATGCGCACCTGTCGGCTGAGTTCCTGCGCATCGAGCCAGCGGTAGTCGTCTTCAGCGTGTCCGGCATGGCGCAGGCGGTCCAGATGCGCGCGGACCAGGGCCAGTTGCTCGGGATAGCGCGCCGCCGCGAACAGCACACCGCCCTGCTGGAAGCCGCAATCGATGTTTTCCAGATCCAGGACCGTCCGGACGTGGTCCACGATGCCATGCAGCAGCCGGTAGCCGGTCTCGCGCCGCTCGGCCGGCTGGTCCGAAAGGTACATGTCCTCGCCGGCCATGCTGCCCTTGAGCCAGCCGCCATTGCGGCCCGATGCGCCGAATCCCGCCGTCTCGGCCTCCAGGATCGTGACCGACAGCGACGGTGCCAGCGACTTCAGGTAGTACGCCGTCCACAGCCCCGTATAGCCCGCGCCCAGGATGACCACATCCACATCGACCGGCCCTGGCAGGGCGGGCCGCACTCGCACGTCCTCGCCCAAGGCGTCAAACCAGAAACTCACCCCTCGATAATCGTCCATCGCTCTCGCGTACCCCACCCGATGACTGCCGGAACGGCGCACCGCAACGCGGCGGCCCCAGGCGCAAACCCTGCGCGATCATCATAGAAGGCCGATACACGGAAGGTAACATCCATTCTGGAAATTTCCACATACCACTGGCTGGATTGGTATCGTTGATATTTCCATAATGGTCCTTTTGTGTAATCCATTAGAACGGTTTAATGAAACCCAGGCTGGACAAAAAATCATAGAAGCTCATGCCAGGAGGCAAACCATGTCGGACACGTTGAAGACTCGAAAGGCCTTGTGCACCACGGCGGCCATCAGCGCCCTCTCCCTTTTCAGCGTCGGGGCCAGCGCCGCCGACCTCAACATCGCGTCCTGGGGCGGCGCCTACCAGAAAGCGCAGAGCGAGGCCCTGTTCGTGCCGGCCGCCAAGGCCCTGAATATGGACGTCAAGCAAAGCACTTACAACGGCATGTCCGATGTGCGCCTGCAGGTGCAGACAGGCGCCGTCACCCTGGACATCGTGGCCAGCGGCTCGGGCAGCGCCGCCCGCGCCGGTGCCGAGGGCCTGCTGGAACCCCTGGACTACTCGGTGATCGACGTCTCGCATTTCTACCCGACGATGAAGTCCAAATTCTGCGTGGGCGGCGACGTCTTCTCGAACGTCTTCGCCTGGAACACGGACAAGTACGGCAAGGATGGCCAGCCCGGCCCCAAGACCTGGGCCGACTTCTGGGACGTCAAGAAATTCCCGGGCAAACGTGCCTATCGGGGCGGCGTTGCCGGATCTCTGGAACCGGCGCTGATGGCCGACGGCGTGCCGCCCGACCAGGTCTATGCAGTGCTCTCGTCGAAAGGCGGGATCGAACGCGCCATCAACAAGATCCGCCAGCTCAAGCCCAACATCGCGGTCTGGTGGACCTCCGGCGCCCAGCATGCGCAACTGATGAAGGACGGCGAGGTCGACATGGCCACCGGATGGAACGGCCGCTTCGACGACATCGCCAAGCACGGCGCCAAGGTGACCTACTCCTTCGACCAGGGGCTGCTCGATTACGACTGCTTCGCCATCCCCAAGGGCGCGCCCCACAAAGATGCGGCGATGAAGTTCCTGGCCGAGATCAGCAAGGCCCAGTACCAGGCGAGTCTGACCCGGTACATCACCTACGGTCCGACCAACAAGGACGCCTACGAAGGCGGGCTCATCAGCGACGCCGTCGCCAAAACCCTGCCCTCGTCCCCGGCCAACGCCGCCAAGCAGATCCCACTGGATATCGAGTGGTACGAGCAGTTCGAGAAGCAGGCCGCAGCCCTGTATCAGGACATGATGTTGGAGTAGCATCCCCGCAGGGGCGGCGATCGGCAAGGCACCCGCCGCCCCCTGACAATCGATAAAAACGACAGGAGACCTTGGCGTGTCTGAGCCGATCACAACAGCAGCCTCCTTGCCCATCACGATCACGGGCTTGACCAAGACCTACGGCGACGCCAAGGCGCTCGACCACGTCGACCTGAACATCCGCAGCGGGGAATTCCTGACCCTGCTCGGTCCCTCGGGCTCGGGCAAGACCACCCTGCTCATGACCATCGCCGGCTTCACCCGGCCCGACAGCGGCAGCTTGCGGTTTGGCGAAACCGAGGTCATCTGCACCCCGCCGCACAAACGGGAAGTCGGCATGGTCTTCCAGAGCTACGCCTTGTTTCCTCACATGAATGTCGCGGAAAACATCGCGTTCCCCCTGACCCTCAGGCACCTGCCCAAAAACGAAATCGCGCAGCGTGTGGAGCATGCGCTGGAAACCGTCCAGCTCGGCGGTTACGGTCAGCGCGGCATCGCCCAGCTCTCCGGCGGCCAGCGGCAGCGCGTGGCGCTGGCGCGCGCGATCGTCTTCGAGCCGCGCATCCTGCTGATGGACGAGCCGCTGTCGGCGCTCGACAAGAAACTGCGCGAGCACATGCAGATCGAGTTGCGCCACCTGCACGACAAGCTCGGCATGACCACGGTGTACGTCACGCACGACCAGCGCGAGGCACTGACGATGTCGGACCGGATCGCCGTGATCAACCAGGGCCGCGTGATGCAACTGGGCGACCCCGAGACGCTGTACGAACGGCCCGCAAGCAAGTTCGTGGCGGATTTCATCGGCGATTCCACCTTTCTACCCGTCGTGACATCGGGCAGCGAGGCCGTCTGCCACGGGCGCCCCCTCGCGCTGCCGCCGGACACGCCGATCAGGGCCAACAGCTTCCTGATGCTGCGGCCCGAGAAACTGCGCCGCCTGGAGAATGGTGACGCCGAAGCCGGCATGAACATCTTCAACGGCACACTCAAACACATCGTCTACCAGGGCGACAGCGTGCTGACGCAAGTCACCCTGCCGGACGGCCAGGTGATCTGCATGCGCGGGGCCAGCCAACCCGATCCGACGGAGATCCAGGTCGGCGGTCCGGTCACGCTCGGCCTGCGCCGCGAAGACACCATCCTGGTATGCGATGACTGAGCCCAACGCCGCCGCCCTGCGGCGCCAGACCCTCAAAGAACGACTGGCGTTCGCGGGCCTGTGCTCGCCCGCACTGCTGCTCGTGCTGGTGATCATGGTCATCCCCATGGCCTGGCTGTTCTGGCTGTCGTTCGTGGGCGAGAACGGCCATTTCTCGCTGGAAAACTACCAGCGCATGCTGGCCAGTTCGTCCTACATCCAGGTCTTCCGGCTGACCTTCGAGGTCAGCATCCTGACCACATTGATCTGCGTCCTGGTCGGCTATCCACTGGCCTATTTCCTGTCCCAGTTGCCCACGCGCATGGCGAACCTGTTCATGATCGCCGTGCTGGTGCCCTTCTGGACCTCGCTGCTGGTGCGCACCTACGCCTGGCTCGTGCTGCTCCAGCGCCAGGGCCTGATCAACCAGTGGGGCATGGAACTGGGCCTGTGGAACGACCCCATCAGCCTGGTGCACAACATGACCGGCACCCTGATCGGCATGGTGCACATCATGCTGCCCTTCCTGGTGCTGCCGGTCTACGGGGCCATGCGCGCCATCGACAAGGACTACCTCAAAGCGGCCGCCAATCTCGGCGCCAGCCCCACCCGGGCGTTCTGGAAAGTATTCCTGCCGCTGTCCCTGCCCGGCCTGCTCGCCGGCATGCTGATGGTGTTCATCCTGTGCCTGGGTTTCTACGTGACGCCCGCCATCCTGGGCGGCGGCAAGATCATCCTGGTGTCCATGCGCATCGCCTCGAACATCGAGCTGTTCGTGAACTGGGGCGCCGCCAGCGCGCTCGGCGTCGTGCTCTTCGTCCTGACGATGCTGATCCTGTACCTGGCAAACCGGCTGGCCCGCTCGAGCCTCGCCGGCGCCCCGAGGAATGAGCCATGAGCTGGCTGGATCGACCCGCCTCCGAGACCCAGATCACCCACGGGCAGCGGCTCTGGCTGTACGTCCTGTCCGCCCTGGCGATGGTGTTTCTCATTGCGCCGACGCTGATCGTCATCCCGATGTCGTTCTCGAATTCGCAATACCTGGAATTCCCGCCGACCAGTTGGTCGCTGCGCTGGTACACGCACTACCTGGAGTCGCCGGAGTGGATGCAGGCGACCCTCACGTCGGTCAAGGCCGCCGTCCTGACCATGCTCGTGGCCACGCCGCTGGGCACCATGGCGGCGTACGGACTCTACCTCTCGCATATCCGCGCGACCCGGCTGATCTACCTGATGATCATCACCCCCATGATCATCCCCGTCATCCTGCTGGCGATCGGCGCGTTCTACGTCTATGCGAAGCTCAACCTGCTCAACACGATCCTCGGCCTGGTGCTGGCCCACGCGCTCCTGGCCACGCCGCTGGTGCTGATCGTGGTCGGAGCCGCTCTCAAGGGCTTCGACCCCAGCCAGGAAATGGCGGCACGCAACCTGGGGGCGTCGCGCTTCGTCGCCTTCATGAGGGTCACCTTGCCGCAGATCCGCTTTTCGGTCATTACAGGGGCGCTGCTGGCCTTCCTGACGTCCTTCGATGAGGTCGTCATCGCGCTCTTCATTTCCGGCGGAGACAACGCCACCCTGACGCGCAATATGTTCAATGCGCTGCGGGATCAGATCGACCCGACGATCACGTCGATCTCGACCCTGATGATCCTGATCTCGACCGGCCTGCTGGTGGCGGCCCAGACTTTCGGCCGACCGAGGCACCACTAGCGCCGCAGGCCTTCCAGCACCCGGGCCAGTGTCTCGACACCCGCCCGGATTTCCGGTGAACGGACGGTGCTGAACCCGAGGACCAGCCCCTGCTGGGCGATCGGCTCGATGCAATATCGCCCGATCGGAGACACCGAGATGCCCTGTTCGCCCGCAGCCTGGCTGACCGCCCGCTCGTCGAACCCGGGTGCCAGATACCCCACGGTATGAAAGCCGGTCTCGGTCGGCATCACGTCCAACAGCCCCTGCAACCGCGCGTTCGACGCCTCGATCAGGGCATCATGGCGCTCGGCGTAGATCTTGCACATACGGCGGATGTGCGTGGCGAAATGCCCCTCGCCCATGAAGTCCGCCAGCACCGCCTGCAGATTCGAGGGCGCCCCCTGGAGAAAGGCGCCTGAAACCTTGCGGAAGGTATCGACCAGAATGGGCGGCACCACGAAATAGCCCAGCCGCAGGGCGGGAAACAGGGACTTGCTGAAAGTCCCCACATAGATCACGCGCTCCGCCGTATCGAGGCTCTGCAAGGTCGGCAAGGGACTGCTGTGGTAGCGGAACTCGCCGTCGTAATCGTCCTCGAGGATCCAGGCATCGCTGCGCTCGGCCGCCTGCAGCAGTTCGATGCGGCGCGCCAGGCTCATGGTCACGCCGATCGGCTGCTGATGCGAGGGCGTGACGAACGCCAGGCGGAAATAGGGCGCCTGCTTCAGCCCCGCTTCGACCACCATCCCCTCCCCGTCGATCGGAACGGGAACGAGATCCATGCCGTGCGCCTTGAAGCTGTTGCGCGCACCGATGGCGCCCGGGTTCTCGAACCAGACCTTGTCGCCCGGATCGAGCAGGACGCTGCACGCCAGATTGAACGCCTGCTGGGCGCCGCTGACGATGAAAACCTGTTCGGGTTCGCAGGACAGGCCGCGGTTGCCCTGCAAATGACTGGCGATCGCCCGCCGCAAGGGAGCAAACCCTTCCGGATCACCATAGCCCATGACCCGGTCGCGCTTTTCCCGATAATGCCTGGCCACCAGGCGCGACCATTGCGCCAGAGGGAACACGTCGAACGCCGGCGTCCCGGTCGTGAACGCCCTTTTTTCGTGGGGGATGCGTGCGCCGAACTGCTCGATCGAATGGGCGATGCAGCGCGAAAGGCGCAGGTTCTTGCGACGCTGCGCCAGCCTTTCGGTCGAAGGCGCGGGCAGCCTGGACAGATGGGTGCTCAGGGTCTCACACACGAAAGAGCCCGAACCCGTACGCGAGTCGATCAGCCCTTCCTCGGCCAGCCGCTCGAAGACATAGTTGATGGTGGTGCGCGAGACGTTCAGCTCCGTCGCCAGGGTGCGGCTGGACGGCAGGCGTTCGCCGGCGCTGAGAGCACCCGAGAAGATCATCTTGCGGATCGCCGCGCAGATCTGAGTACTGATGGTCTTCGAGGAATCGCGGTCTATCGTGATCGACGCCAGCAAGGCGCCCCCAGCTACCTTCACCATCGTGCTCCCTCCCGCTTCCATCCGGACTGGTATGCAACTTTATCCAGAATGGATATTAACGCGCAACCATTTTCTTCTTACCATCATCGCTACCGTGAGCCATGCCGAGCGCTCACTTTCGCGCAAGCATCCCACCATGAAAATAAAAAGCATCGAAACGTTCAGCACCCGGGATGTCGGACTGGTCCGCGTACGCACCGACGACGGTGCCGAAGGATGGGGACAGGTTTCGACCTATCACTCGGACATTGCCTCCCTGGTGCTGCACCGGCAGGTCGCCGTCCACGCATTGGGCGCGGACGTCTCGGATCTCGCGGGACTGGGCGGCCTGATCGGCCGGATCTACGAGAAGGAATACAAATTCCCGGGTTCGTACATGTGCCGGGCGCTGGGGGGGCTGGACACGGCCCTCTGGGACCTGCACGGCAAGATACAAGGCAAAAGCGTCTGCGAATTGCTGGGCGGTACCCCCCGGCCGATCCGCGTCTACGCCTCGAGCATGAAACGCGACATCACGCCCCGGGCCGAGGCCGATCGTTTCCTTCGCCTGCGCGATGCCCACGGCTATGACGCCTTCAAATTCCGCGTAGGCGCGGAATGCGGGCACAATCAGGACGAATGGCCGGGCCGCACGGAAGAGATCGTGCCGACGATCCGCGCAGCGCTGGGCGACGAGGTGGACCTGCTCGCAGATGGCAACAGTTGCTACCAGCCCGAGAAGGCCATCGAGGTCGGGCGGCTGCTGGAAGACCACGGGGTCCGCCACTTCGAAGAACCCTGCCCTTACTGGCGGCTGGACTGGACCCGGCAAGTCACCGAGGCGCTGAGCCTGGACGTCACCGGCGGAGAGCAGGACAACAACCTCGCCCTGTGGAAGCACATGATCGAGTCCCGTACCGTAGACGTCGTGCAACCCGACATCTGCTATCTGGGCGGCATCGAACGCACATTGCGGGTTGCCAGAATGGCCCAGGCGGCAGGGCTGCCGTGCACGCCCCACTCCGCCAACCTGTCGCTCGTCACGATCTTCACCCTGCATCTGATGGGCGCCATCGAGAACGCGGGGCCCTACGTCGAACTCTCCATCGAGGAAGCCGACTACTATCCCTGGCAATATGGCATCTATGCCGACTATCCGGTGGCGCGCGACGGCAAGGTGCGGATCCCGGACGGGCCGGGCTGGGGCGTGGAGATCAACCCTCAGTGGCTCGCGCGCGCGGACTATCAAATCAGCCAGACGGACTAGGAATCACATGAGCACCGCCATTCAGGATCACGCTGCCCAGGCCCTGCGCACCGGGACGCTGCCGGGATTGCCCGACCAGCTCCATATCGACGGGCACTGGCGGCCGGCCGTTGCCGGCGGCCGGATGGAGGCCATCGACCCCGGCACGGAAAAGCCCTTCGCCGAGTGCCCGGCCGGCACCGCCGAGGACGTCGACATCGCCGTCGCGTCTTCCGCGCGCGCCTACCAGGAGGTCTGGCGGCATGCCGCCCCCGCGCAACGGGCCACGATCCTGCGCGACGCGGCCCGCCTCGTGCGCGCTCGCGTGGAACACCTGGCCGTCGCCGAGACGCTGAACTGCGGCAAACCGCTTGCCGAATCCCGGGACGATGTCGAAACCGTCGCCAGGCTCCTGGACTACTACGGCGGCGCGGCCGACAAGCTGCAGGGCGACACGATCCCGCTGGGCGGGAATTTCGTCTCCTACAACCAACTGGAGCCGGTCGGCGTCACGGCGCACATCGTGCCGTGGAACTTCCCGATGTTCTCCATGATGCGGGGCGTCGCCCCCGCGCTCGCGGCCGGCTGCACCACCGTCGTCAAACCGGCCGAGACCTCCTCGATCACGGCGCTGCTGCTCGCGGGCATCCTCTCCGAGGCCGGCCTGCCCCAGGGCGTCTGCAACGTCGTGACCGGCACGGGAGCGGCCGTCGGCGAGCCGCTCAGCCTCCACCCCGAGGTCCGGCACGTCACCTTCACGGGCTCGGTGGACACTGGCCGGCGCGTCATGCAAAACGCCGCGCGGCACATCGCCAGCGTCACCCTGGAGCTGGGCGGCAAATCCCCCGCCATCGTACTGGCCGACTGCGACCTGGATCACGCCGTGGAAGACATGCTGGAGGCAATCTATCTCAACGCGGGCCAGGTCTGCTCCGCAGGATCGCGCCTGGTCATCGAACGCAGTGTGCACGACGCCTTCATCGAGAAATTCAGCGCCCGCGCCCGGGCGCTGACGATCGGCCACGGCCTGAAGAATCCGGCCATCGGCGCCATCAACTCCCGCCGGCAGCTCGACAGGATCACCGCAGCCGTGGACGGTGCCCGAGCCCGGGGCATCCGGATCGCCGCGGGCGGCGGACGCACCGTGGATCCCGACAGCGGCGCAGGCTGGTTCTTCCAGCCGACCATCCTGGATGACGTGCCGGCCGACGACCCCGTCGTCCGGGAGGAAATCTTCGGGCCGGTGCTCTGCGTGCAGATCGTCGACACGGTCGAAGAAGCCCTGCGCGCGGCCAATGGCACGGACTACGGCCTGGCGGCCTGCATCTACACCAAAGACATCCAGAAGGCCCTCGGCCTGGCGCGCGACATCGACGCGGGCCAGGTCACGGTCAACCAGTATTTCGCCGGCGGCATCTACACGCCCTTCGGCGGCAACAAGCTCTCCGGATTCGGCCGGGAGAAGGGCCTGGAGGCCTTGCGCAATTACTGCCGGATCAAAAACGTCACGATCCGGATCTGAAGGCAACGGCTCCGGGCGCGCACATGGACCAATACGACTACATCATCGTCGGCGCCGGCTCCGCCGGGTGCGTGCTGGCCAACCGCCTGAGCGCGGACGGACGCCATCGGGTCCTGCTGCTCGAGGCCGGCGGCAGCGACCGGCGATTCTGGGTGCAGGTCCCGATCGGCTACGGCAAGACCTACTACCAGAAAGCCGTCAACTGGCGGTACCTGACCGAGCCCGTGCCCGGCCTGAACGGCAAGCCCAGCTACTGGCCCAGGGGCCGTGTGCTGGGCGGCTCCAGTTCGATCAACGCCATGGTCTTCATCCGCGGCAACGCGCTGGACTACGACGGCTGGGCCGCAGCCGGCAATCCCGGGTGGAGCTACGCGGACGTCCTGCCGTACTTCAAGAAGATGGAAACCTGCCAGGCCGGCGAGCACGGCTACCGCGGCACGAACGGCCCCCTGACCGTATCGGACGTTTCCGGGGCACTCCATCCACTATGCCAGAACTATCTGCAGGCCGGTCTGCAGGCCGGCCTGCTCTACAACCCCGACTTCAACGGTGCCCGCCAGGACGGCGTCGGGCTTTACCAACTCACGGTCAGGAACGGTTTTCGCATGTCCTCGGCCAAGGCGTATCTGCGACCGGCGTCCGGCCGCCGCAACCTGACCATCCGGACGCACGCCCACGCCACCCGCGTGCTGTTCGAGGGCCGCCGGGCCATCGGCCTGGAATACGAACGGCACGGCCGCATCCATCAGGCGCTGGCCCATCGGGAAGTCGTCCTGAGCTGCGGCGCCGTCAACACGCCGCAACTCCTGCAGCTTTCCGGCATCGGTCCGCGCGGTCTGCTGGCATCCAGAGGCATCGCGGTTCTTTCCGACAGTCCTGCCGTCGGCGAAAACCTGCAGGATCATCTCGGCGTCGACTACCTGTTCGGCAGCCGGCTGAAGACCCTGAATGACGACCTGAACCCCTGGTGGGGAAAACTGCGGGCGGGGCTGGCCTATTTGCTGCTCCGACGCGGCCCCCTGGGCCTGAGCGTCAACCAGGGCGGCGGGTTCTTCAAGACGGACCCCGGCCTGGCCCAACCCGACATGCAACTGTACTTTTCCCCGGTCAGCTACACCCGGGCGCCCGCAGGCACCCGGCCCCTGATGAATCCGGACCCTTTCCCGGCCTTCCTGCTGGGCGTGTCGAACTGCCGCCCCCATTCCAGGGGCACCGTCCGCATCCGTTCCGGCGATCCGCGCGAAGCGCCCGAGATACAGCCCAACTACCTGGCCGACGAGCGCGACCTGCAGGCCCTGCTGCGAGGCGTCGGATTCATCCGCCGCCTGGCCGGGACACCCGCGCTCAGGGACATCATCACCCAGGAGATCCAGCCCGGCGCGGACTGCGCCAGCGACGAAGATCTCGTCCGGAACATCCGCGACAGTGCCTGGAGCGTCTTTCACGCCTGCTCGTCCTGCCGCATGGGCCCCGATCCGGA
This sequence comes from Castellaniella sp., assembly GCF_049650445.1. GTDB lineage: Bacteria > Pseudomonadota > Gammaproteobacteria > Burkholderiales > Burkholderiaceae_B > Castellaniella. The sequence continues at coordinate 17,077 of NZ_JBASAD010000001.1, forward strand.
GACCTCCGTGGTCGATCACCGGCTCCGGGTGCACGGCATCGGGCATCTGCGGATCGCGGACGCTTCCGTCTTCCCGTCACTGATCTCGGGCAACACCAACGCGGCCGCCATCATGGTGGGCGAGAAGGCGTCCGACCTGATCCTGGCCGACGCCGGAAACCCCGCAGGCTGACGTTCGCGCCGGTCCACGCCCTGCCCCACATCGCAAAAAAATGCAAAGGTCCGGGCGCCCCGATGGACGCACCGGAACCCGGCGGCGATAATGAGCACACACCGCAGACAGCGCATCATGGATGCTTGCGGTCCGAACTCATGCACAAAAACAAAACCTGCCAGGAGCGCACGCCATGCGGTTGCGGATGCCCGTGTTGAAACCCAGCCGGAAGATGCTCAAGATCCTGGCGGGCACCGTGCTGACGCTGCTGGTGTTGGCTGCGCTGGCCGCCTGGCTGGTGCCGAAAGCCGTGCGTGGCGCACTGACCCAGGATGTCTCCGAACTGCTGGGCCGTCCGGTGCAGGTGGGCGAAATCCGCTTCAACCCCTTCACCCTGGCGCTGCGCGCGCAGGATCTCGTCATTGAACAGCCACAGTCCGAGCCGTTGCTGGAAGTCGGGGAACTCGATCTGCGCGTGGCTTGGCGATCCCTGGTGGTGTTCGCCCCCGTGATCGACCGCATCCGGATCGACCGCCCCCGGATTGCGCTGGTGCGCCAGGACGTCGCGCACTTCAACTTTTCCGACATCGTGGACCGGCTGGCCGCACGCGCGGCCGAACAGCCCGCCGAGCCCGAATCGGCCGACGCCGGGCCGCCGCGCTTCTCCCTGAACAATCTGTCGCTGACGGGGGGCGTCATCCGCCTGGACGACCACGTCACCGGCCGTCAGCAGACAATCGACGAACTGACGCTGGGCATCCCCTTTCTGTCCTCGCTCGGCTACGCCACCGACATCGACGTGCAGCCCGCGCTGCATCTGCGCATCAACGGCAGCCCCTTCGACCTGAGCGGCACGGCACGGCCATTCGAGAAAGTGCCCACATCCACACTGGACCTGACGCTGGACGACGTGGCGCTCGACAAATGGGCTGATTTCTGGCCCTTGCCCTTGCCCATCAAGGTCAAAAGCGCCCTGCTGGATTCCAGGCTGGAGGTGCTGTTCGAACAACCGCCGGGCGCCGCACCGCGCATCCGCGTGCAGGGCGACCTGGGCCTGCGCCAACTGGACGTGACCGAAGCCGCCGGGGCGCCGCTGCTGGCCTGGGACGACCTGCGGGCTCAGGGCCTGGCGCTCGATCTGGATGCCCGCACCGTGTCCATGGGCACGGTAACGCTGACGAAGCCGCAGGTGAAAGCGCACCGCGATGCTCAGCAACTGAACTGGCAGCGCGTGGCCGAGGGCTTCACCAAACTGAAAGAACCCGCGCCGACCGATCCGCAGTCCGCCCCTCCTGCCACTGCCACCACCCCTGCCTGGAAGATCGCCCTCGGCGCTTTCAAGCTCGAGGCCGGCGCCGTGCATCTGCGCGACGATCCCAGCGGCCTGGACCATCCGCTGGACGGCCTGAGCGCCGTAGTCGAGCACATCACCTGGCCGCAGGCCCCGGACCAGCCCATGCAAGCCAGGCTGAGCATGGACCACAGCCAGGACGGCGGCACGCTGCGGGTCCAGGCGCCGATCGTGCTGCAGCCTCTGTCGGTCCAGGCCCAGGTCACCCTGGATCATCTGGCGCTGGCGCCGTTCGCGGCGGCCGTGCGCCATTACGCCCCCATCGAACTGAAGGACGGTCGGCTGAGCCTGGCAGGCCACATTGACGTCGCCAATGCCCGGATCGAGGCCCGCGACGTGCAACTCGGCCTGCAGCAGCTTGCTGCGCGCGATCCCTCCGTCAAGCCCGGCGTGGATCTGTCCCTGAGCTCGCTGGCGCTGACGGCCGACCGGCTGGCCCTGGACGCCGCGCCGACGCACTTCACCCTGCGGGCCGAGGGCCTGCAGAAACACGGCACGCTGGCGCTCGACGGCACACTGACGGCGCAGCCGCTGACACTCAAGACCTCGGTGGATCTGTCCAAATTCGACGTGGCCTCTCTGGCACCCTATATCGCCTCCAGCCTGAATGCCACGGTGCGCAGTGTGACCCTGGGTGCGCGCGGTCAGGCCGAATTCGCCCCGGCGCAGGACGGCAAGCCGATGCGGGCGGACTGGCGCGGCGCGGTTCAGGTCGACGGACTGGATCTGCAGGACCGCGTCAACCAGGCTGCGTTTCTGAACTGGAAGCATCTGGGCTTCGACAAGATGCACGTCTCCGTGGCGGGACCGAAGCTCGGCTTGAATCTGGGCGACATCCTGCTGGATGATTTCTACGGCAACATCCTGCTCAACAGCAATGCGCGCCTGAACGTGATGGACATCCTGGTGGACCAAGGCACGGCCGCCGGCTCCATCACTCAGGACACGCAAACCCGCCGCACCCACGCGGCCGGCGCGGCGCAGACCCGGGCCAACACCTCAAAAGCAGCCCCCGCGCCCGCGCCTGACATCTCGATCAACAGCGTCACGCTCAAGCGCGGCCGCATGACGTTCAACGACCATTTCGTGCGGCCCAACTACCGCGCCGAACTCTCGGCCATCGAAGGCACGCTCACGGCGGTGTCCTCGACCCGGCCTGCGCCGGCCAAGGTCCGCGTCACAGGCCGCGTCTACGGCACCGCGCCGCTGTCCGTCTCGGGCACGGTGCAGCCGTTCGCGCGCTATCTGGCACTGGACCTGAATGCCTCCGCCAAGGGTGTGGACCTGCCCCGCTTCACCACCTATTCGTCCAAGTACGTCGGCTACGCCATCGAACGCGGCAAGCTGTCGGTGGACCTGCACTACCAGATCAAGGATCGTGCCCTGCAAGCCGGCAACAAGGTGCTGCTCAACCAGCTCACCTTCGGCAAGCCGTCCGACAGCCCCGACGCGCTCAAGCTGCCGGTGCTGCTGGCCGTCGCCCTGCTGAAGGACGCCAATGGCAACATCGACATCAACCTGCCGATCGCCGGTTCGCTGGACGACCCGCAGTTTTCGATCGGCGGCATCATCGTGCAGGTGATCGTGAACACGATCACCAAGGCGGTGACCGCGCCCTTCAAACTGCTGGCCTCCGCCTTCGGTGGCGGGGACGATCTGTCGCACGTCGAGTTCGCGCCGGGCAGCGCCACGCTCGACGACGCAGCAAAATCGAACATCGCCACGCTGACCAAGGCGCTGGCCGACCGCCCTTCGCTGAAAATGGACATCGTCGGCCGCGCCGACCCGCAAGCGGACGAGGCCGGTCTGCGCCAGACCTGGGTGGACGACAAGATCCGTGCGGCCAAGGCGCGCGACACCGGTGGACGCAGCAAGCCAGCCGATACGGCCGGCATCGCACTGACCGACGCTGACCGCGCCAAGTACCTGGAAAAGGTCTACGGCGACACCAAGCTCAAGGACAAGCCACGCAATGCCATCGGCATCGCCAAATCGCTCCCGCCCGAGCAGATGAACGCCTTGCTGCTGGCCGCCGCCCCGCTGGGCAAACAGCCTCTGGCCGCGCTGGCCGAGGCCCGTGCGCAAGCCGTGTACGAGCAGATCATGGCCGAAGCGCCCGATCTGACCGACCGGGTCTTCCTCGTCGCGCCCAGGCCTGACGCGGACGGCATCGAAGACGGCGGCGCGGGGACGCGCGTGGATTTCTCGCTGCACTGAGTGCGGGGCCGCACGGCGGCCCCGTCTCTCGACACGCCGCTGAACTACGAAGGCTTCATCGCCCGGCACCGCAAACGCCTTTATTCCCCTACAGCCACTTGATCCGGCGAAATTTCCAGTACAGCAGACCGCAGACTGCGCCCGTTCCGATCATCATCGCCGGATAGCCGTAGGCCCAGCTCAGTTCCGGCATGTCATGGAAATTCATGCCGTAGATGCCCGCCACCGCTGTGGGCACCGCCAGAATGGCGGCCCAGGCGGCCAGCTTGCGGGTGATGTCGGTCTGCTGCATCTGGCTGATCATCATGCTGGCCTCGAACGCGAAGGCCAGCGCCTCACGCAGGCCGGCCAGGGATTCGACGATGCGCTGCACGCGATCCGCGTCTTCGTTGAAATAACCCCGGCTGTCGGCACCGATGTTGCGGATGTCCACGCGTGCCAGACGACGGCAGATTTCCACCAGCGGCGCGATCGCCGTCTGCATGTGCAGCATGTCGCGCCGCAGGCGGTACAGGCGCCGGATTTCCATTTCGCGGAACCCGCGCAGCAGGAACTGGTGCTCGATGTTCTCGACGCGACTCTCCATATGATCCAGCGCCTCGACATAGCGGTCCGCCAGGAGGTCCAGCAGCATGGAAGCGACGTAATCGCTGCCCCGGCTCAGAAACTCCGGCGAATCGGCCAACAGTTCGCGCAATTCCCGATGCGACCCTTTGGCGTGGCGGCGGATCGTCAGCAGGTAGCCCGGCCCGATCAGCAGTTGGGTGTCGCCGAAACTGGGCCGGTCCTGGACGATTTCGACCGTCACCACGACCACCAGCGTCAACTGGTCGTACTCGATGACCTTCGGGCGTCGATGCGGGGCAATGATTTCCTCGACGGCACGGTCGGGCAGGCCCAGCCGCCGGCCCACGTCGCGCACCAGAGCCTCGTCCGGTTCTTTCAGGCCGACCCAGAGCAGACCGGCGTCCGTTGCGGCCGGCCCCAGATCGGCCAGGCCGATCTCGCGGTCCGGCTGGCCTGAGATGTACAGGGTGGACGCCACGGCGGATCGCCGGAAGGCCTCGTCCAGGCCGGCGTCAGCGGCGGATGTCGGCGAATTCATCATGCGCTCCTCTCATTTTGAATGCTCAAATTCGGATGCATGGGTTTGTCAGGCAAGGCGCAAACCGCAGCGATAGTCAGACTATCGCGAGGATTTGCAACGCCGCATGGCGAGCCCAAGCGCCGAATTCAGTCCGGCCAGGCGCGCAGGAACGCCAGCAACACCTGAGCGGCATTGTCCGCGGCGATGTGCAGGAAGGCGTTCATTTCGTTTTCGCCCGGCCCGCCGCCGGCCAGGTCGCTGAGCGAGCGGAAGGCGATGAAGGGCACACCCGCGCGCCAGGCGACCTGGGCGCAAGCCGCGCTTTCCATGTCCAGCACATTGGCCTGGAAGGTGCGGAAAGCGTAACGGCGGAAATCGGCATTGTCCACGAAAGCCTGACCCGACACGCCACTGCCGCCGACCACCAGACGGGGGCGCTTGTCCAGGCAGCGGTCCTGGTGGTCGCAGCCGCGCAGGGGCACGGACTGGATGCCGCGCGCCACCGCCAGCATGCGCGGATCGGCCTCGAACCAGAATTTTTCCTGGATGCCGGCCCCGTCGGCCGGCTGCACGCGCACGGCGCGCGGCTGCATCATGCCATGGGGAGCGAACTCGAAGGCGCCCTTGGAGTCCGGCGCACGATACTGTCCCGGCGCCGTTTCCCGCATCATGACCACCTCCAGGTACTGCCCCCAGCGTTCCGGGACGCTGACGTCACCGATGCTCAGCTCGGGATTCACGCCGCCCGCGATGCCGCTGAAGACCAGATGTGTGACGTGAAAGCGGTCGAACAGCAGTTGGGTGTTCATGGCGGCGTTGACCATGCTGATGCCGCTGAGCGCCAGGACGACGGGCTTGCCTTCCAGCAGCCCGGTGGTGAACGTCACCCCCTGGACGGTGTGGACGCGGGCGGCGCTCAGGCGTGCGCGCAGCAGTTCCAGTTCTGGCGCAAAAGCGGACAGGATCGCCAGGCGCGGCACGTCGTCCACACGTCCGGCCGCCTGCACGACGACCGACGCAGTCACCGCGTCGGCGGCCACAGGACCGGATGCGGCCTGTGCCGGCCGGCTCGCCCACGGACCAACCCAGCATAGGACAGCGGCGGCCAACAGGGCAGCGCGCGATACGGAATGACTCATCACGGATTCGGCTCCGGGGAAGAAAGAGAGGGATCGGATGCAACACCGTCCAGACGCTGGACTTCGAAGTCCGCATGCAGGGGTTCCAGCGGCGGCAGCGGGCGGCCGGCCTTGGCCGACAGCTCAGCAAAGCGGCCTGCCTTGCCGTACAGGCCCCGCTGCCCCGTCACAGCCGTGACCGTGCTGTTGTAGTGCGTGGCCGCCGTCCCCAGGGCGTGACCCAGTTTCTGCAGACGATCGGCCACCACTTCCACCTGCCGGTACAGGCCGCCGGCCTGGTCGCTCAAGGCCCGCGCCTGCTCGTTGCCACGTGCCAGCATCCACAGCGTCGCCACCGTGCGCAGGATCGGCATCAGTGTGGTGTGAGACACCAGAATGACGTTGTGGCGGTAGCCGTGGTCGAACAGTTCGCGGTCGTGCCGCATGGCTTCGATATAGGCGGGTTCGATGGGCAGGTACATCAGCACGAAGCCGGGGCTTTTCATGCCGATCAGGGCGCTGTAGTCCTTTCGGGCCAGGTCGTCGATGTGATGACGCACGGCGCGCGCGTGCGCGGCCAGCGCCGCCTCGCAGTCAGCGGGTGTCGCCGCCGCCACGGCCCGATCGTAGTCCACCAGCGAGACTTTGCTGTCGATGATCAGGTGCTTGCCATCCGGCAGCCGGACGACGAAATCCGGCTGCCGCCGGTTGCCGGCCTCGTCCCGGAAGGGCGCCTGGGCCTGGTAGTGATCGCCTGCGATCAGACCCGCCAGTTGCAGGCTGCGTTCCAGCAGGACCTCACCCCAGTTGCCGGTCGCCTTCTTGTTGCCCTTCAGGGCCGTGGCCAAGGACTGGGCTTCGTCGCTCATTTTCAGGCCGACGTCCAGGACCCGGCGGATCTCCGTGTCCAGCCGGGCCTGGCCGCGCACCGAAGCATCGTGGATTTCGTTGACGCGCCGCTGGAAGCCTTCGATCTGTTCGCGAAACGGCCGCAGCAGGCCGTCGAGCGACGCCTGGCTGGACCGGGAAAAGCCCTGGCTTTTTTCTTCCAGCACCTGGCCGGCAAGCTGCTGGAATTCCGTCCGCATGGCGGCGCGCGACTGTTCGAAGACCTGACGCAATTCGTCAAAGGCCGCGAGCTTTTCCTGATGGGCCGCCTGCAGCCGGGCCAGCTCCAGACGGCCGTCCTGCGCCCGCGCGCGCCAGTCCTCCAGGGCCTGCGCCTGGGCCACCGCGTCCCGGTCGAGCTGCGTGATCCGTTCCTGCAACTGATCGGCGCGCTCGGCCTGACGGGCAGCCTGCGCCGCCTGGGCCAGCAGGCGCCGCCGCGCGGGCCAGGCACCGGCCACGATGCCGACCAGCAGCGCCAACGCCAGCGCCGCCAGGATTTCCGGGGAAAACGGGATCACGATGCCGATCTATGCCGTATGAAGAAGACCCCACATCATCGCATACGCCGACCGGTGGCGGCGACCCGCCGCGGATCAAGCCAGGCGCAGGGTCTCGGCCTTGCCGGACGTCCCTGGGCGCAAACCGCTGGGATCGGTATCGACATAATGGGGGATGCAGTTCTGAACGTGCAGATGCAGGCCCTGAATCAGACGCAGGGCGCCTTCCGGCAGTTCATGCGTCACCTGGGAAACGGCTCCGATCATGTAGGCGATGTCGGTCTTGATGGGCCGCAGCACAACGCCATCGAGCTGGGCACCCCGGATCGAGAACGGATCGATCAGCGCCACGCCCAGACCGAGCCGCACCAGGGACAGCGCCGTCTGCTGACTGCCGACCTCGATGTGGCGCCGGGCCTCGCCGGCCGTGGCCTGAGCCAGGCTGCTGGTCAGGTGATACCGCATGCGATAGCGGCTGAGCAGCGTGATGACGTCAGTGTTGCGGATGTCCTCGAGCTGCACCGCGTCCCGGGATGCCAGCGGATGCGCGGCAGGCAGTGCCAGCAGGCAGGGGGCCTGGCCGCACCAGTGCACGCGCACGGCCTCGGTATCAATGGGCAGGTTGACGAGCGCAAAATCCGCCCGGCCTTCTGCGAGCACATTGGCGGGCAGTTCGTGGACGACTTCCTCGATGATGAGCTTCTGGCGAAAGATGGGGCTGAAGCGGTCCATCCGGGCCAGGGCTTCGGGCAGCAGGCTGCGCGCCAGATCGACGGACGCCAGGATCCGCAAGGGTCGCACCTGACCGCTGCGCATGCCCTGGACCCGCGATTCCAGTTGGTGCAGATCGGCCAGGATGCCGCGCACTTCCTGGTAGAACTCGGCGCCCCGCTCAGTCAGGGTGATGGCGGGCCGGGTACGGGCAAACAGCATGAAGCCCAGTTCGGACTCCAGATCGCTGATCTGGCGGCTGACGACGGGCTGCGAACGGCCCAGCACGCGGCCGGCGGCCGTGACGCTGCCGCTGGTCACGATGGCGTTCAGAGCCTCGAGTTGGCGTATTTCCATGGCACCGGATGCGAGGGGCGCTTTTTGCTTAAGACGGCCCTGAGACAGAAATCGCCCGGATCAGCCGATGACGGCCCAGGCGATACATATAGATATAAAACTTATATGAATCTTACTGCTTGGCCCGCACACCAAAACAATGAGCAAGCGTAGGAAAGGTCTCCTCTCGCACGGATTGGGCGTAGTCCTGGGCCGCCTGGCGGATCACCTGTCCCGCGTCGGCAAAACGCCGGGCGAACTTCGGAATCCGGTCGCCGCTCAGGCCCAGGATGTCCTCGGTCACCAGGATCTGGCCATCGCAGGCGGGCGAGGCTCCGATGCCGATGGTCGGGATCGACAGCGCCTCGGTGATTTCACGCCCCAGCGGTTCGCTGATGCCTTCCAGCACCACACCAAACGCGCCGGCCTGGGCATGGGCCTGGGCATCTTCCAGGATGCGGCGAGCGGCGGCATCGGTCATTCCCTGGGCCTTGAAGCCGCCCATGGTGTTGCGATACTGTGGCATGAGCCCGACGTGAGCCAGCACTGGAACGCCGCGATCCACCAGGAAGCGGGTGGTCTCGGCCAGCGGCAGGCCGCCTTCCAGCTTGACGCCGGAGGCGCCGCTGCTCGCCAGGATGGTCGCCGCATTGGCAAACGCCTGGGCCGGGGACTGCTGGTAGCTGCCAAAGGGCATGTCCACGATCACGCAGGCATGCTCGGTGGCCCGGACCACGGCGGCTGCATGCGCGGACATCATCTCGACCGTGATCGACAGCGTGTCTGGCATCGCGTAGCCGACCATGGCGGTGGAATCGCCCACCAGCAGCATGTCCACGGCCTCGTCCAGCAAACGGGCGATCGGCGCAATATAAGCGGTCAAGGCGGCGATCTTGCGTTCCCCCTTGAACGCGACAAGCTGGGGCACCGTGACGCGCTGCGCCTGACTATGTACACTCATTTGATTGACTCCAAAGAATTCGTTCATCGCCCGCCGGCCAGGTACTGGCCAGCCAGGCCGACCGCAGCCGGATGCTGCCCTGCCTCCACCGGAGACTTGCATGACCATCAACCAACCATACATCACATTTCATGATGACCGTCGCGCGCCCCAACTGGGCATGGGCACCTGGCAACTGACCGGCGACGCCGTCGTCCCGGCGATCCAGGCGGCTGCCGAAGCCGGCTACCGGTCCATCGACACCGCCGCCATCTATGGCAACGAGGCCGAGGTCGGCCGCGGCATCGCCCAGTGCGGCATCCCGCGAGAAGACCTGTTCGTGGCCACCAAGGTCTGGAACGACCGGCATGGCCACGATAGTACCAAGACCGCGTTCGAGGAAAGCCTGGACCGGCTCGGGCTCGACTACGTCGACCTGTACCTGATTCATTGGCCGGTGCCCCAGAACAAGCGCTACCTGGACACCTGGGAATCCCTGATCCAGTTGCGCGACGAGGGCCGCGCCCGATCGATCGGCGTCTGCAATTTCCAGGTCGGCCACCTGCAAAAGCTGCTGGACAGCACCGGCGTGCTGCCGGTGGTCAACCAGATCGAACTGCACCCCCACTTCCAGCAGGCCGAACTGCGCGCCTACCATCAGGACCACGACATCCGCACCGAAGCCTGGAGCCCGCTCGGCCGGACTCAGGCGTTGCGGGACCCCGTGATCCTGGAACTGGCCCACCAACTGCAGGCCACCCCCGCCCAGGTCATCCTGCGCTGGCACATCCAGATGGGGCACATGGTCATCCCGAAATCCTCGCAGCCGACGCGGCTCCAGGAAAACTTCAATCTGTGGAACCTGCATCTGGACGATGCCGCGATGGCCCGGATCGCGACCCTGGACCGCGCCGACGGCCGCATCGGCCCTGATCCGGACACGTTTTACCTGCTGAAATAAGCCCTCACCGACCCGCGCACGGGCCCGAGGGCTTCACACGCCATCGCGCCGCGCGCGCCATCCCAGGCGGATCGCCAGGGCCGGCGCGACCGCGAACACGCCATAGACCGCCCAGGCGGCCCGTTGCGCACCCTGCCAGCCGCCCGGGTCCGTGAACCCGGCGGCGTTGGCGACCATGCCCGCCACGCTGGCGCCCAGGGCGATCGCGTACAACTGCAGGGTCGTGATCGCCGCCGAAGCGATGTTCTGCTGCTCCGGCGGCGCGGCGCGGAACACACCGGTCAGCAAGTGCGGCCAGCACAAGCCGACACCCACCCCCACGCCCAGCAGCAGCACGGCCAGCACGGCCGTCGGCGCCGCGGGATTGGGCATGAGCACGTAGAGTCCCGCCAGGGACGCCGCCGACAGGATCGGCCCCAGCGCCAGCAGACGGCCGGCGCCCGACGCCCCGCGTCCGGAACTGATGAAGGTGCCCAGAGACCAGCCGGCCGACATGAGCGCCGACAGATACCCCGCATACAGCGGCGACTGCGCGTGCAGAACCTGGAGGAAATAGGGGACGAAGACTTCCGTCGTCACACCGATGCTCAGCAGCCCGATCATGGCATAGCGGCGGCCCAAGGGATGGCTCAGAGACCAGGCACCCTCGGGCAGGAAACGCCGTCGCGCCCGAGCATCCAGGCGTGACAGGCAAAAGGCCAGCAGCAGACCGAGCGCCACGCCGGCGGCCTGGACCACCCAGGAGGTGTACAGACTGGCCGCCGACACCACCAGCACGGACGCCACCAGCAAGCCCATGCGCAGCAACGGCGCCTCTCGCGGGGCACTGCGATCCCGGCCCTCCGAGTCGAGTTGCGTCACCAGCAAGGTGCCCAGCAGCACGCACACCGGCAGCACGGCCCAGAACGCCCAGCGCCAGTGGCCGGATTCAGCAAACAAGCCGCCGACGGCCGGCCCCGACAAGGTCGCCACGCCCCACATGCCGGAGATCAGCGCCATGGCCCGCGACCACAGGGCCTGATCGAACACCAGGGGCACGGTGGCATAGCTCAGGCTGAGCAGCATGCCGCCGCCCAGGCCCTGCCCGACCCGGCCGCACAGCAGCCAGGGCATGCTGGGCGCCAGGCCGCAGACCACGGTCCCCAGCATGAACACGAGCAGGGCCAGCAGAAAAGTGCGCCTCAGGCCGTAGCCCCGGATGCCCAGCGGCGCGCACGAAGACCCCATGATCGAGGCAGCCACGAACAGCGTGGTGTTCCAGGCGTACCAGGGCAGACCACCGATGTCCTGGACAACCGAAGGCAGGATGGTGGTGGCGATGAACATATTGACCGCATGCACGGCCACACCGCCCGCCAGAGCGAGCGAACGCAGGCCGTTTCGGCCCCGCAGCAGGTCGCCCCAGGAGGCGGCAGGGGATGATGGATTCATCCCCTCATGATAACCGTCCGCGCTATTCCAGCAGTTGCCGCAAGGCATACTGCAGGATGCCGCCGTGGCGGTAGTAGGCAGCCTCGGTGGGGGTGTCGATCCGCACCAGGGCATCGAATTCGACGTCGCCAGCCCGGACGCGCACGGTCTTGGGCATGCCGCCGCCGTTGAAGGCCTGGACCCCTGTGATCTCGAAGGTTTCCTTGCCCCGGATACCCAAAGAGGCCGCGCTCTGGCCCGTCGGGAACTGCAGGGGCAACACACCCATGCCGATCAGATTGGAGCGGTGGATGCGCTCGTAGGATTCGGCAATCACCGCGCGCACACCCAGCAACACCGTCCCCTTGGCCGCCCAGTCGCGCGAAGAGCCGGAGCCGTATTCCTTGCCGGCCAGGATCACCAGCGGCGTCCCTGCCTTCAAGTAGTTCTGCGAGGCCTCGAAGATCGTGGCGACCGGTGCGCCATCGCGGGTGAAGTCGCGCGTCCAGCCGCCCTCGGTGTCCGGGGCGATCTGGTTGCGCAGACGCACGTTGGCGAAGGTGCCGCGTATCATGACTTCGTGGTTGCCGCGCCGCGATCCCAGCGAATTGAAATCCTGGGGTTCGACCCCGTGCGCGCGCAGGTACTGTCCGGCGGGCGTGTCCTTGCCGATGGAGCCGGCCGGGCTGATGTGGTCGGTGGTGACCGAATCCCCCAGCAGCGCCAGCACCCGCGCGCCGCGGATGTCGCCTACCGGCTGCGGCTGACGGGGCATGTTCTGGAAATAGGGCGGATTGCGCACATAGGTGGAGTCGTCCTGCCAGTCGAACAGGCTGCCTTCGGGTGTATCCAGGCCGCGCCAGAGTTCGCCGCCATCGAACACGCTGGCGTAGCCGCGCGTGTACATGTCGGAGGAGATGCAGGACCGGATCGCGGCCTGGACTTCCTCGCTCGTCGGCCAGAGATCGCGCAGGCGGACGTCCCGCCCCTCGGCGTCCTGCCCCAATGGATCGTTGAGCAGGTCGATGTTCATGGTGCCGGCCAGTGCGTAGGCGACCACCAGCGGCGGAGACATCAGGTAATTGAGCTTGACCTCGGCGTGGATGCGGCCTTCGAAGTTGCGGTTGCCCGACAGCACCGAAGCGACCGCCAGATCGTTGTCGCGCACGGCCTTGGAGACCTCGGGGATCAGGGGGCCCGAATTACCGATGCAGGTGGTGCAGCCGTAGCCGACCAGATTGAAGCCCAACTGGTCCAGGTAGGTCGTCAGGCCGGCCTTTTCATAGTAATCGGTGACCACGCGGGAACCCGGCGCCAGGCTGGTCTTGACCCAGGGCTTGCGGCGCAACCCGCGTTCCACGGCCTTTTTCGCCAGCAGGCCGGCCGCCATCATGACCGCCGGATTACTGGTATTGGTGCACGAGGTGATGGCCGCGATGACCACGGTACCGTGGTCCACCATGCAGTCACCCGCGTCCGGCAGATGCACGGCCGCCGGATTGGATTTGACCGCGCCGGGCAGCGCGGCCAGAGCCTTGGCCAGTGCGGGCTTGGCATCGGTGAGTGGAATCCGGTCCTGCGGCCGCTTGGGCCCTGCGATCGATGGCACCACGGTGCCCAGGTCCAGTTCCAGACGTTCGGAATAGTTCGGTTCGTGCGCCGGGTCGTGCCACAGGCCCTGCGCCTTGGCGTAGGCCTCGACCAGAGCGACCTGCTCGTCCGAGCGCCCCGTGAAGCGCAGATAGGCCAGGGTTTCTTCGTCCATCGGGAAGATGGAGATGGTGGAGCCGTATTCCGGACTCATATTGCCGATGGTGGCGCGATTGGCCAGCGGCACGGCGGCCACACCAGGGCCGTAGAACTCGACGAACTTGCCCACCACGCCATGCTTGCGCAGCAAGTCGGTGATGGTCAGCACCAGATCGGTGGCGGTGGTGCCTTCGGGCAAGGCGCCGGACAGCTTGAAGCCGACCACGCGCGGGATCAGCATCGAGATGGGCTGGCCCAGCATGGCCGCCTCGGCCTCGATCCCGCCCACGCCCCAGGCGACTACGCCCAGGCCATTGACCATGGGCGTGTGCGAGTCCGTGCCCACACAGGTGTCGGGATAGGCTTCGGTCACGCCATCGGCCTGGCGGGTGAACACACCGCGCGCCAGGTGTTCCAGATTGACCTGGTGGACGATGCCGGTGTCCGGCGGCACGACGCGGAAATTGTCGAAGGCCGTCTGGCCCCAGCGCAGGAATTTGTAGCGTTCGACGTTGCGCCGGTATTCGATTTCCTGGTTGCGGCGGAACGACTGGTTGTGGCCAAAGTCATCGACGATCACCGAGTGATCGATGACCAGTTCCACCGGCGCCAGGGGATTGATGCGCTCCGGCTTGCCCCCCAGGACACGCATGGCATCGCGCATGGCAGCCAGGTCCACCAGAGCGGGCACGCCGGTGAAGTCCTGCAGCACGACCCGCGCCGGGGTGAAAGCGATCTCGCGATTGGGTTCCTCATCCGGGTCCCAGCCTGCCAGGGCGCGGATCTCGTCGGCCCGGACGGCAACGCCGTCCTCGGTGCGCAGCAGGTTTTCCAGCAGGATCTTCAGGCCGTAAGGCAAACGGCTCGGATCGAGTCCGTGATCCTTCAAGGCGTCCAGCCGCCAGATGCGGTAGGACTTGCCCCCCACATCCAGGGTTGCGCGCGCGCCGAAACTGTTGGGGTGTGCCATGAAGTGTCCTCCTGTGGTTCGAGCCCGGGCCCCGGGGCGTCTGCGCCCCGGGGCCGCTGATCCGGTCCATCTTACACCCCCCCTGCGCACACGGGCCGCGTGCGGCACCACGGGGGCTTGGTCAGCGCTCAACGACCGGACGCCGCCCAGGGTTAAGCACGGTTTCCCCGATGCGCCGGCCTACACTGGACCGATCCCTGTTTCTCCGGAGTTCCATCATGGCATTTCCCGCATTCTTCGCCCAGGCCCCCCGGGTCGCGCTGCACGACCCGCTGGCCGGGCTGCTGGGCGCGTCCGACGATGGCCTGATCGAATACGGCTACGAAGACGCCGTACGGCTGGCCGGCCATTCCTGCCCCACCGTGGCCGGTGCCTGGCTGATGACAGTGCGCGCGCTGCGCGCTCTGTACCCCGACACCGTGCCGCAACGCGGCGACATCGACGTCATCTTCGCCGACGAGGCGACCCGCGGCGTGACCGGCGTCATCGCCAATGTGGTCGGTCTGGTCACGGGTGCCACCACGGACACCGGCTTCAAGGGCCTGGGCGGCCGGCACGACCGGCGCGATCTGATGCACTTCCAGGGCGACGTCCCGGGTGAAATCGTCTTCACTCGCCGCGACACGGGCGACCGGGTGGCAGTGTCTTTCAGCGCTCAGGGTGTACCGGGTTCTCCCGCCGCCATGCCGCTGCTGCAAAAAATCCTGGCGGGCGGCGCCAGCGATGCCGAACGGCAGGATTTCGGACACTTGTGGCAAGACCGCGTGCGCCGCATCCTGGAGGCGATCGATCAGCCCGGCCTGGTGACGGTCAACCCGCTGCCGCGCGCGGTCTGAACTCCGGACCCACGGCCGGCCGGCGCAGTCGTCGGATTACCTGCGGCGTTCGTGGATAGCGTAATACCGCCGCTTGTCCGCGTACAAACCCCGATCGGCATCCTTCAGGGCCTGCTCCAGTGCATTGGCGTCCCGGCAGGTGGCCTCTCCGGCCGCCACGCTGAGCGGGATGCCGCCGTAGTACTGATTGTTCAGTTCGATCAGGGCACGGATGTTGTCCAGCACCGCGCGGGTCGCCGCTTCGTCGTAGCCGGGCAACAGCACCACGAACTCGTCGCCGCCGATACGGGCAGCCTGACAGGGGCGGTCGACCGCCTTGTTCAGGACCTCGCCGAAACGGCGCAACAGGTCATCGCCGGCCGCGTGACCGCTCTCATCGTTGGCCTGCTTGAGATTGTTCAGATCCAGGGCGATGAAGGACACCAGCGGCGCGTGCTTGCGCTGCAGCCGGCCCAACTCGTCGACGAAATAGGACCGGTTCTTCAACTGGGTCAGCACATCGTGCTTGCCCAGGTACTCCAGGTAAGCCTCGGCCTTCTTGCGGGCGGTGATGTCGGTCAGGGAAACCAGCACCAGACTCCAATCGTCTTCATGCCCCTGGAATACCGACAACTGCAGATGGATGTGCAGGGCGTCGCCCGTCAGCGTGTGATTGCGGACCTCTCTCTGGTGAAAGAGCCTCCCGTGCCACAGATCGATCAATTGCTCGGCGAAAAAGGCGCGGGAGCCCTCGCCAAACACGTCGCCCAGCCGCTCCATCAACTGGGCCCGGGATTCCGCCTTGAATAACGTCAGGGTGTAGTCGTTGACGTCGAGGACGCGGATTTCCTGCTGGCAGCGTTCGACGAAATCGGGATGCACGTCCAGGAAGGTGCGAAAGTCGCTGATGTCCTTTTCATGCAGTTCATCGAACAGCAGCTTGATGGCGCTGAAGTCCTCGACCCACAGCGACACGGGCGCCTGCTGAAAGAACTCGCGGGCATCGCGCGCACTGGCCTGGGCCTGACGACGCGCATCCTGCAGCGGGGTGACGTCCTCCATGGCGACCAGCACCCGGTCCCAGGGTTGACGATCATCGGCCAGGATCACGGCCCTCAGGGACAGGTCCAGGCGCCGGCCGGTCAGCGCATAGTTCACCGTCTGACTCTGAAAGCCTCCCTGGCCGCGCCAGAGCTGCTCCAGTTCGTTCGCCCACCCTTCGTAGGTATCGTCGCGCAACACCTCGGGAAGCCGATCCATCAATTCCGACTGGGAACGGGCACCGAACAGCGTCAGGGTCTGGCGATTGACACGCAGGATGCGGATCAGACCGGCGCAATGCCGCAGCCGTTCGCGATCCTGCAGCAGCCAGGCCCGCAAATCCACGATGCCCTCGGTGCGCCAGCGAGCGAACTGCGCATGCAGGCCGCTATAGTCCTCCAGCCATAAGGGCATCGGCGTCGCTTCGAAGAAGTCCGGCAGGCCGCTCTCCCTATCCAGAGGCTGCCATCCGGCCGGCACCACTTGCCCTTCGTCCATCCTGGCCTCACTCGCACTTCAGAAACGGGCATTCTAAATGAAATCCCCTGATCAGCGCCCCTTACCCCCAAGGCAAGCAGGCCCAAAAACAGGGCGATCGACCACGCGCGGGGTGCGCCCCGATGACACAGCGGTCGCGCGATGGCGGCCTGGCGGTTGCCCCGGAGCCGGACTAGCGTAAATACCAATGGACAGGGTTTCTCATAAACACATGAAGATGATCAATATGACGGAGCCGTCACCCGGGACCCGGACGCGCGGTCCACAATGAGTCCATCGACCCTCATGCCTGAACACCCGCCCCGGCCCGGCTTGGCCGGAGGCCATGCAACCGGATTTGCCCGCCCCCTCGGCCCGCATCGAGTCCGGCCCACGACAGAACCAAGAGGATGGAGACCGCCTTGAACACACCCGCCCGCACCGCGCCGCCGCGCCCCGAAGACGAAGCCCTGGGGATGACGGCGAATCTGATGTATGGATTCCAGCACGTCCTGACCATGTACGGCGGCATCATCGCCGTGCCGCTGATCGTCGGCCAGGCAGCCGGCCTGAGCGGCGCGGAAATCGGCGTGCTGATCGCCTCCTGCCTGTTCATGGGCGGCCTGGCCACACTGTTGCAGACGCTGGGCATCCCGTTCTTCGGCTGCCAGTTGCCACTGGTTCAGGGCGTGTCCTTTGCCAGCGTGTCCACCATCGTGGCCATCCTGAGTGCGGGCGGCAGCCTGGCCTCGGTCTTCGGCGCCGTCATGGCGGCGGCCCTGATCGGCCTGCTGATCACCCCGATTTTTTCCCGCATCATCCGCTTCTTCCCCCCTCTGGTGACCGGGTCGGTCATCACCACCATCGGCCTGTCGCTGATGCCGGTGGCGGCAAACTGGTCCATGGGCGGCAACCCCAAGGCGGCCGACTTCGGCAGCATGGCCAATATCGGCCTGGCCGCCGTCACGCTGCTCATCGTGCTGCTGCTCAGCAAAGTCGGCAACGCGACGATCTCGCGCCTGTCGATCCTGCTGGCCATGGTGCTGGGCACGATCATCGCCTGGGCCGCCGGCATGACCGACTTTTCCCAGGCCGCCAACGGTCCGGCCTTTGCCCTGCCGACCCTGTTCCACTTCGGCTGGCCCGAATTCCATCCTGCCGCCATCGTGTCCATGTTCATCGTCATCCTGGTGGTGCTGGTGGAAACCTCGGCCGACATCCTGGCGGTGGGCGACATCATCGACACCCGCATCGACTCGCACCGCCTGGGTGACGGACTGCGCGCCGACATGGTTTCCAGTGTCGTGGCGCCGGTCTTTGGTTCGTTCACGCAAAGCGCCTTCGCCCAGAACGTCGGACTGGTCGCCGTCACCGGCGTGAAAAGCCGCTATGTGGTCGCCACCAGCGGCCTGATCCTGCTGGCTCTGGGTCTGCTGCCGGTCATCGGACGCTTCATCGCCGCCGTACCCACGGCCGTGCTGGGCGGCGCCGGCCTGGTGCTGTTCGGCACCGTGGCCGCCAGCGGCATCCGCACCCTGGCCCGGGTCAACTACGAAAACAGCATGAACCTGATCATCGTGGCGACCTCCATCGGCTTCGGCATGATCCCCATCGCCGCCCCCCAGTTCTACGCCCACTTCCCGGCCTGGGTCGCGACCATCTTCCATTCCGGCATCAGTTCGGCCGCCATCATGGCCATCAGCCTGAACCTGCTGTTCAATCATCTGACCGCCGGCAATCCGGATCAGCCGTCCGTCTTCGTCGCCGGCACGGGCCACAATCACTGACCGCCTCGCGGCGGCGCGGGGGGCTTGCCGCCGCGGGGCCGCCCCAAGGTGAAAAGCGCAGCGCGGGAGCCTCTTTTTCATCCCGATACGCTGTCCGGGCCTGGCCGGTGCTATGCTGCTTTCCCTCGACACGACACCGACGCGACCGCCGCCATGGAAGCCCTGAACAACACCCTGTTTCTGTGGATCAACGCCAGTGACCCCTCGGCCACCGCCCTGCTGCTGGGCCGCGTCCTGGCCAACGGCCTGATCTACCTGTTCCCCCTGTACCTGGCACTGAGCTGGCTGCGGGCGGACGCCGCCGGCCGCGAAGCCCTGTTGCAGGGGACCATCAGCGCGATGATCGCCATGCTGCTGTCCTGGGCGATTTCCAAGGCCTGGTTCCACCCGCGCCCCTTCGTCGTCGGCCTGGGGCACCAGTACATGCCCCATGCACCGACCGCCTCGTTCCCCAGCAATCACCTGAGCTTCGCCTGGTCGATCTGCGCCGGCCTGGCCCTGCATCCGGTCCGCCGCACGGCCGCGTGGATCCTGGCCCTGATCGCACTGCCGATCGCCTGGGCGCGCATTTACATGGGCGTGCATTTCCCGCTGGACATGGCCGGTGCCCTGCTGACGGGCCTGGTGGCCGCCGCGATCAGCCTGCCGCTGCGCGGCACGCTGATTCCCTCCTTGCGACGCTGCATCGAACCCATCTACCGGCGAGTCTTCGCCTGGCCGATCCGCCAGGGCTGGGCGCACGCCTGAAGGCAGCTCCGGGCGCGACACGCGCCAGGGACGCGCGGATGGACGCAACCCGCGTTCATCTTCGGTTCATACAACATGGGCGATCATGCGCCCGTTGCATACTGTCTTTGGAATCCGCATGTCCGCACCCGCCCGCTACAGCCGCCTGTCCATCAGCCTGCACTGGCTCACCCTGCTTTTGATCATCGTGGTCTACGCCATGATGGAGTTCAAAGGTCTGTTTCCCAAGGACAGCCCCGAGCGCGCCCTCATGAAGATGGTGCACGCTTCTTGTGGCCTGACCATCCTGGCGCTGACCGTGATCCGTCTGACGACACGCCTGTTCCAGCGCAGCCCGGCCATCAGTCCGGCACCTCCCGCCTGGGAACAGGCCGGCGCCCGCCTGATGCACGTGGCGCTGTATGCGTTCCTGATCGCGATGCCCCTGCTGGCCTGGTTCGGCATCAATTCCTTCGGTGGCACGGTCAAGGCCTGGGGCTTCGCGCTGCCTGCCCTGACCGGCGAGGACAAGGCTCTGGGCCGCACGCTCATCGACACCCACAAGCTGATCGCCAACATCGGCTACGCCCTGATCGGCCTGCACGCCCTGGCGGCCCTGAAACACCACTACATCAGCCGCGACAACACCCTGCGCCGCATGCTGCCGGCCCGCACCCGGGGCTGACGAACGGCCGCCCCGCCCGGCAACGTCGATCAGGACGGGCCGGACGGACGCGATCTCAGAGGTCCTGGCGCGCGATCGCCATGGCCTCGCGCAGCACGGACAGGTCGCCGATATGGTTGGCCAGCAGCAGGATCAGACGGGCATTGGCCTGCGCGCTCTGCTCGTCACTGAGATCCCGGTGCAGCTCGATCAGCGCCTCGTAGAAGTCATCGCCCGGGGTATAGGCGCGCACATAGCGGTGGCCAGGCTCGCCGAAATTCAGGTTCAGATTCAGTCCCATGGGATTCATTCCTGGTTGCAGGTGGCACGGGCCAGCGCCTGACGGACCCGCCCGGCATCCAGCGTGCGCCAACGGGCCGCGACGTGCTGGTCGGGGCGGATCAGCCAGGCCGACCCCGGCCGGGCGTCATAGCGTTCGGCGAAGCGGCCGGTGTAGTCCTCGAAGACCCGGAAACCGTGCGGCGAACGCCCGCCCGACGGCGTCACGAGGATGACGTCCACCGGCAGGGGGCCGGACATCAGCGCCTGCAGGGCTTCGGCCTGGGCGACGTCACTCGGCTTGTCCACGTAGGCCAGCAACTGGAAACGATTGCCCAGACGCTCCAGCAGCCAGAAATGATCCACCTGGGCCCGCATGGGACTGTCGTCGCAGGCCGCGCCCGGCACCATGTCCCCGGCGAACACGGCCTCGTCAGGCGTATTCAGGGCGGAATCCGCCAGAATCGTCGGCACGGACAGGCGGCCGGAATTCACCAGCGCCCGGGCAAATGGATAGTGGCGCGCCAGTCCCAGCACCGCATTGCGGAAGGCCAGCGAGGTCTTCGTCTTGGGGGTGATGAAATCCGTCGAGCGCGTGGAATTCAGCAGGTTCTCGTCTGCAGCGACGACTCGCTCGTCGGAATAGCTGTCCAGCAGGCGCTCGGGCGCCTTGCCCTCCATCACCAGCCGCAGTTTCCAGGCCAGATTGTCCGCGTCCTGGATGCCGGAGTTGGCGCCGCGCGCGCCGAAAGGCGACACCTGGTGGGCCGCATCGCCGACGAACAACGCCCGGCCATGACGGAACTTGCTCATGCGCCGACACTGGAAGGTATAGACACTGACCCATTCGAGCTCGAATTCGCGCTCCTCGCCCAGCATGGCCTTGATGCGCGGAATGACGCGCTCCGGGCGTTTTTCTTCTTCGGGGTCGGCGTCCCAGCCGAGCTGGAAGTCGATGCGCCAGACATTGTCGGCCTGATGGTGCAGCAGGACCGACTGACCGGGATGAAAAGGAGGGTCGAACCAGAACCAGCGTTCGGCGGGAAAATCGGCCTTCATGACCACGTCGGCGATCAGGAAACGGTCCATGAAGACCTTGCCCTCGGCTTCCAGGCCCATCATCCGGCGGATGGAGCTGCGCGCGCCATCGGCCACGATGAGCCAGTCGGCCTCGACCGCGTAGGCACCGTCCTGCGTCTCGACCTGCAACGCCACGCCGTCGTCGCGCGCACGCATGGACACGACCTTGTGGCGAAACCGCAGGTCCAGGGACCGCAGGGATTGGGCCCGCTTGACCAGGAATTCTTCCAGGTAGTACTGCTGCAGATTGATCATGCCCGGACGATGATGGTCGGGCTGGGGCAGCAGATTGAAGCTGTAGACCTCTTCGCCGCGAAAAAAGGTGCGCCCCACGTTCCAGCTGACGCCCTTGTTCACGCAGGGGTCGGCCACCCCCAGACGGTCCAGCACTTCCAGGGCCCGCTTGGCATAGCAAACTCCGCGCGAGCCAACCGAGACCGTGTCGTCATCGTCGAGCAGCAGTACGGGCACGTTCTGCTGGGCAAGGTCGATGGCGGTCGCCAGGCCGACCGGACCCGCGCCCACGACCACGACCGGGTGACGGGCCGGTGTGCTCGCCCCCGGCTCGCGCGGCGGGCGGTATTCGAATTTCTGGTACTGATACGTGCTGAGCATGTCTGTCTCCTCCGGACCGGCGCGGGTCGCGGTCTTTGTGCCGCGATGCCCGCTGCGCGTGTCAGTTGCCCGATTGCAGGCCGTGCCACATTTCCTGGTCGCGCTCGGCCGTCCAGATCCGCGGATGACGGATGCCGCTGGCCTCGTCCATGGCTCGGACCACGTCGAAGGGCAGGCAATGCTCGTAGATGAAAACCTGGGCGAACTTCGGGTCCATGGCGCCACGGATGTGCGCCATGGCCTGCTTCAGGTCCATGCCTTGCGCATGCGCCTCGCGGGCAGAGGTGTACAGCGTGGACACGAAGTCGCGCGTATAAGCCAGGCCGGCGGCGACCCGCTCTGGCGTGTCCAGCGAAGGGCCCCGGCCCGGCACCAGTTTTTCGGCCCCCAGGGCGGCCAGCGCATCCAGCGTGGCCGGCCAGTCGGCCAATTGTGCGTCGCCGGTGTAGCAGGCGGCGTCGTATTCGACCAGGTCGCCGGAAAACAGGACTTTTTCGGACGGTACCCAGACCACGGTATCGCCCCGAGTATGGCCTGCGCCGGGATGGAAGATGCGGACCTCCAGGTCGCGCCCCATCCACAGACTGATGCCGTCCTGGAAGACCAGCGTCGGCCAGGTCAGGCCCGGAATGGACTCGAAGGCCTGGAACAGGCGCGGAAAGCGCTCGTATTCGGACTGCATGTCCTGCGCGCCGCGTTCGACGATCATCTCGTAGGTGCCCTGGCTGGCGATGATTTCCTGCAGGCCCTCGTCGCGATAGGCCGAGGCGCCCAGCACCCGCACGGCATGATAGTGCGACAGCACGGCGTATTTGATGGGCTTGTCGGTGACCTTGCGGATTTCCGCGATCAGCCGCCGCGCCATCACCGGGGTGGCAAGCGTGTCACAGATCAGGACGGACTCGTCGCCGATGATGACGCCGGTGTTCGGATCGCCTTCGGCGGTATAGGACCAGCAGTGCTCGGACAGTCGGGCGAAAGTGGCCTGCTTTTCCTCCAGATCGGCGACGGATGCGAATTGCTTGCTCATGACGGATTCCTCTTGGTGTTTCACATGCCCAGGTACGCAGCGCGCACCTGTTCATTGCGGATCATGTCCTGACCGGTGCCCGACAACACGATATTGCCGGTCTCCAGGACGTAGGCTCGATCGGCGATGCCCAGCGCAGCGAAGGCATTCTGCTCGACTAACAGAATGGTAATACCCTGGGCCTTGAGCGTACGGATGACATTGAATACTTCCTCGACCAGCAGGGGCGCGAGACCCATGGACGGCTCGTCGAGCAGCAACAGGCGCGGCCGCCCCATCAGGGCCCGGCTGATGGCCAGCATCTGCTGCTGTCCCCCGGACAGTGTCCCGGCGGGCAGACGGCGCTTTTCGCGCAGGACGGGGAACATCCCATAGACACGTTCCAGATCTTCGTCCACCTGGCCAGCGGGCCGCAGGTAGGCCCCCAGGCGCAGGTTGTCCTCGATCGACAGAGGGCCGAAGACCTGACGGCCCTCTGGGCTGTGGCAGATGCCGGCCTTCACCCGCCGATCCGCCCGCACTCGGGACAGATCCCGACCCGCGAAGCGGATCTGTCCGGCGCTCATGGGCTGAATGCCGGACAGTGTGCGCAGAAAGGTGGTCTTGCCCGCCCCGTTGGCACCAACCAGGGCCACCAGCTCGCCCTTGAAGACTTCCAGGCTGATGCCCTTGAGCGCCTGGATGCGTCCGTAACAGGACTCGAGATCCCGGACTTCGAGCAGCGGTTCGCGCGCGGCTGCAGCCAGATGGCTGAAAGCCCCCGCCTGACTGCCCCCCAGGCCGATCGTCTCCGGGGCGAGCGACACGATGCGGTGATAGAGTTCGCGATATTCCGCGCGAGCCTGGTCGCCGAACAGAGGATCGCGGTGATCGGAGAACGCCGCCGTGATCCCGGCCCAGTCCTCGGGCAGGAGGACTTCACGAGCCAATGCAAAGGCGTCCTTTTCCTCGATCCGGATGTGTTGCTTCAACTGATCCGCGTATTGGCGCAGACCGTCGATGAACGCGGGTTGTTCCGCCAGCAGGTTCCCGCGCCCCAGAAAGCTGCGCAGTGTCTGCAGGCTGTCAGGCCCCTGACGGTGCTGCGCCTCCAGGGCGTCCAGGATGGGGGCGGCGGCCTCTGGAGCGCGCCGCCGCATGGCCAGGAACAGATATTGATCCTCTTTGGCATGGTGGCAGCCATCCATGAATTCCTGGATGTAGTGGAACAAAGCGTGGAAGAAACCTTCCTCGACTGGTTCGCCCGCCTGCAATTCGCCGGCCACCCAGTCCATGGTGGTGGCAATGCGCCAGAGATTGCGGTGTTCTTCCTGAATGATGTCCAATGCGTGCATGATGTCCCCGATCAGGCGTGGCCGCCCAGGTAGGCCGCGATCACGTCCGGGTTGCTGCGGACCTCTTCCCCCGAGCCTTCGGCCAGGCGCTTGCCATAGTCCAGTACCAGAATCCGGTCCGACAGGTTCATGACCATCTTCATGTCGTGTTCGACCAGGACGACGGTCACGCCGGTCTCGGCGATCCGGCGCACCAGGATGTCGACCTCCTGGGTTTCCTTGGGATTGAGTCCTGCGGCTGGTTCGTCCAGGAACAGCAGGCGCGGTTTCATGGCCAGCGCCCGGGCGATCTCCAGACGCTTGAGCGCCCCATAGGGCATGCTGTCGGCGCGCGATCGCACATAGGATTCCAGGCCGACGAATGCCATCAGGTCGGCGGCCTCTTCGCGCAGCGCCTGGTCGCGACGCCGCAGACCAGGGGTGCGCAGCAGCGCCTTGAACAGGCTGCCGTCCAGGTGCAGATGAGCCCCGACCATGACGTTTTCCAAGGCGCTCATGTTCATCCAGATCTGCAGATTCTGGAAAGTGCGCGCCATGCCCCGGCTGGCCAGTTCATAGGGCGTGCGACCCTGGATTTCCTGGCCGTCCAGGCGGACGACGCCCGATGTGGGCCGATAGACCCCGGTGATCAGATTGAACAGGGTCGTCTTGCCGGCACCGTTGGGGCCGATCACGGAATACACCACCCCCGCGTCCACGGAAAAACTGACGTCCTGAACAGCACGGACGTTACCGAACTGGATGGACAGACGATCGACTTCGAGCAGGGTCATGATGTCAGTCTCCCAGGCGCAGGCGAGCCGCCAGCGTCGGCACCAGGCCGCGCGGCAGGAAAATCATGAACAGCATCAGGATCGCGCCGAAGACCACGATTTCCCAACCCTCGAACGTCGCCAGTGCCTGCGGCAACGCCGTCAGCAGGACGGCCCCCAGCACCGAGCCAAAGACCGACGCCATGCCGCCCACCACGACCATGGTGACCAGTTCGATCGAATGGAAGAAATTGGCGACCTCGGGCGTCACGAAACCGACGTAATGCGCCAGGACGCTGCCCATGATGCTGGCCACGACGGCCGACAGCACGAACACGACCGTCTTGTAGCGCGGCACGTCCACCCCCACGACCTGAGAAGCGATCTCGGAGCCGTGCAAGCCTCGCAGGGCACGGCCGAAGGGGGAGTCGATCAGGTTCAGCGCACCCCAGACGCTCAGCAACAGCAGCACCGCCACGACCCAGTACCATTGGGTATCACGCATCAGTTCGTAGCCGAACAGTTCCATGGACGGCACCGGCATGCCGTCCGGACCGCCGGTCCAGGCGGACTCGTTGCGGATCACGATGTTGATGATGATGCCCAGGCCCAGCGTCGCCATGGCCAGGTAGTGCCCCTTGAGGCGCAGGATCGGCCGTGCAACCAGCAGCGCCAGCAGCCCGGTACCCACGGCCCCGGCCACCAGGGCCAGCAGCGGATGCCAGCCAAAATGGCTGGGCAGCACCGCCGAAGCATAGGCCCCCAGGCCCACGAAGCCGGCATGGCCCAGGCTGATCTGGCCGGCGTAGCCGATCAGCAGGTTCAGGCTGAGGACGATCACGGCATTGATGCACATGCGGATGATGATGTCCAGGTAGTAGCTGTTAGGCACCACAAAGGGCGCTGCGATCAAGGCCAGGGCCAGGATGGCCAGACCGATGAAGGAACGTCCGCGCATGATCACACCCGCTCTGTGGAAAGACCGCCGAACAGGCCGCGCGGCATGAAGAACAGAATCAGCAGAATCAGGACGAAGGGAATGGCGTCCTTATAGGCCGACGAGATATAGCCCGCGCCCATGGCCTCGAGCACACCGACCAGCAGACCGCCCACCACCGCGCCCAGGCCGCTGCCCAGGCCGCCCACCACCGCCGCCACGAAGCCCTTCAGGCCCAGCATGATCCCCACGTCGTAGGACGTCAGCGTGATCGGCGTGATCAGGATGCCGCCCAGCGCGCCGAGCGCGGCCGCCAGGGCGAAACTCATGAGCAGGACCCAGCCGGTGCTTACGCCCACCAACTGCGCGGCGACCCGGTTGTAGGCCGTGGCCAGCATGGCCTTGCCCGACATCGTGCGGCTGAAGAAATACCAGAGCAGCGCCACCACCACGGCCGTCACCCCGAACACCCAGAAGCTCTGGGGCAACAAGGTCGCGCCCATGACCGACAGGGGCGCATGATCGGAAAACGGCGGCAGGCTATGAGCCCCCTTGCCCAGCCAGACCTGGATCAGGCCGCGCAGCACCAGCGAGGCGCCGATGGTGATGATGATCAGCGTGACCGTGTCGGCGTTCTTGACCGGTTCGATGGCGCACTTTTCGAGCAGCACGCCGACCAGGGCCGGCAGCAGCACGGCCAGCGCAAAGGCGGGCGCCCAATGCAGGCCCGCCTGGGTGAAGAACACCGCCAGCATGCCGCCCAGCATGATGAATTCGCCCTGGGCGAAATTGATCACGTGACTGGCGTTATAGATCAGGTTGAAGCCCAGGGCGGCCAAGGCATAGGTAGCCCCGACGGTCAACCCCGAAAACAGGAACTGCAAGAATTCCGCATGCACGGCATGTCTCCTCGCCCGGATTCGGTGCCATTCCGCCCGAGGTGGGAGATGTCCGATCCAGATGTATTACAAATCCATTTTTTAAACATAGGATTTGGTATCAGAGAAAACATAGAGGACTTGAGCCGAATGAGCAAGTCTATCTGATGTGTAACCCACAGTCATTGGGGAAAACCATCAATACAAACCAAAGTTCAACTCATCCATTCATCAGATCAACCTCTGGATCAAGGCATATCTGAACAATACGTAAATCAGTTTTTTTAATTTAATTATGTATCATTAAAGCCTGAAACAGGATGCCCGAGCCCGCACGGGCTCAGGATGCATCGAAAAGAATCAGAGCGAGATCGAGACCAGCGGATCGTCGGAGGGGAAACGCTCGAAACCATCTTCCAGGCGCACGGGCATGGTGCCGTCGGCCAGCCGCATGTGGGCATCCAGATGCCACTCGGAGGGTTCGGCCAGGCGGCGGTACAGCTCGCGGCACACCATGCGCGCGGACTGTCCGGGCCAATCCGCCGGCAGCAGGACTTCCGGCAGTTCCGGGTCGCGCAGCAACAGGCGGCGGTAATCGTGAATCATCAGTACCCGCGCCAGAAAGGCCTCTTCGGGCTCCAGGCGGACCCGGCGGTCGCGCCGCAGTTCCGCCAGGATCGGCAGATAGTCGGCCACGAAAGCAGTATAGGATTCAGCCAGGCGTTCCAGGTTCCAGGCCCGGGCCACGAGATCGGCGTCGGATGCAGTCAGGGCGATGCGCGCATCGGCCGCCAGCAGAGGCAGCAGATTGCCCAGCATGTCGCCCAGCCCATCGGCCTCCAGGGTATCGTGCACGGCCTCCAGGTGGGTCGAGGGGTGCACGAAGCAATCACTGCCCAGGCTGCCGAAGCCCTGCCACAACAAGGCCTGGCGCAGGCGGTCCCGCTGCCGGGCATCCAGGTCGCCGACGACCAGAATCAGGCGCCAGCGGCGGTCCCAGATCGGCGCATGGGACGAATAGATGTGGCGCGAGGCTTCTTCGAAACGCAGGCGCCCGGAATCGGTCAGCACGTATTCCGCCCGGCGCCCGTGCGTGTCGGCCCGCAGCCATTTTTCCTTGCCCAGGCGAAATACCGAGGTCCGCACCAGGCGTTCGTTCAGGCCCAGCGGTTCGAGCAGATGGATCAGGCTGCCCAGCCAGATCCGCCCGCCCCGCGGCAGCACCGCGTCACCGAAAACCGACATGATCAGCGAACCCGCGCGAACCCGCTGCTGTTGGCGGAAACTGTCGATGCGATGCTGGATGGCGGGGATCAAAGGAGCCTCTGAACAAGTCGAGCGGAAAGCGGACGCTGCGGATCGGGATGGGATGCAAGGCGCGAACCGCAGCGATAGCCGTAGCTATCGCGAGGATGAGCAACGCAGCAGACCGCCCGAGTCCGCAGATGTACGCGACGTGAGGACTTGTTCAGAGGTTCCAATGGTCAGAACATGGAGGTCAGGTTAGCGGCCCTCGGAGCGGGCGTTCTGGATGGCGAAGAACCCTTCCTTGTGGATGAGTTCGTCCTTTGCGCCCAGGGCCTTGACCGCCGCGACACAGGCGTCCACGAATTCGGGACTGCCCGCGATGAAAATACTATGCGCGGACAGATCAGGGTACAAACCGGGCAGGATCGTGTCGATGCGGCCTGCCAGATAGCCTTCCTGCTGTTCGCGCGTGAGGGTTATTTTATAGTCGAAATTACGATGCTTGGTGCGCCACCACGCCATCATGCCCTGGCCATAGACGTCGGCCACGGTGCGCGCCGAGAAGATCAGGTCGACTTTCTTGCGGTAACCCCGCCGCAGCGCGGCCTCGGCCAGATCCATGATCGGCGCCAACCCCGTGCCCGCCGCCAGGCAAAGCACAGGGGTTTCCGCGGACGGATCGCCGATGAAGGTGCCGTAGGCGCCATTGATTTTGACGCTGTCGCCGATCCGCAACACATCATGGATCCAGGCGCTGGTGACACCGTCATCGGCGCGCGCGACCTGCAAGATGATTTCGCCATCGGGCCGGGGCGCATTGGCGATCGAATACGCCCGCAGGGGAATGCCGGCACGATCGTCACCGATGGTGACGTACTGGCCCGGCCAGTAGCGGATCGGCTGGCCCACCGGGCGCAGGCGGATTTCCAGGGTGCGATTGGCCACCTCGCGGCGATCGATCAGGACGAACAGCGCGTTTTCGCGGGGCGGGAACAGTTTGGGGCGCGCGTCGGCCGTGCCCCATTCGATGACCATCTCGTCGGAAATCGGCTTGGCCATGCACATCAGGCCGATGCCCTGGCGGCGCTCTTCGGCAGTGAGCGCCATGTCGAGCACCATGCCCTGGTCGTACTGGCCTTCCAGCACCTTGACCTTGCATTCGCCACAGGCGCCGGCCCGGCAGTTGTTGGGCAGCGCGTAGCCGGCCTTTTCCAGGGCCATCAGAACGGTGTCGCTGCCCTTGCATTCGACGGTCTTGCCGGAAGGTTGGATGATGATGCGTGACATGAGTATTTCCGTTTCTTTTGTCTATCAAGGCAACGGCACCAGCCGCGCAAACGCGACCGGTGCCGGGTGCTGCCGTCCGGTCAGAACACCGGGATGATGTCGTCCATCTCGACGTCGGAGATTTCCTGGCCGGTGATCCCGACTTCGGGGATGGCCGGGAACGGGATGTTGTAGTGATCCAGAACCCCCTTCAGGTTGATGATGGCCTGGCGCCAGTTTTCACGCTTGGCGTCGACGGTGGGGATGCCGAAACCGGCGTCACGCGCAATGGCCTCGGCCTCGCGCTGCGTGGCGATGAAGTCTGCAGGCAAGTCCCAGAAGTCGGCGGGCGGTTCGTACAACACGGCCGACAGGAACAGGTAGCCGGCGCGGATCTGCTTGGTGACGACGGCCTTGTGCTCATCGCTGAGGCCCGGGTAGTCGCGTTCCATCACCGCCATACAGATCGCCATGTGGCGGCCTTCGTCGCGGCCGATGTTCTTGAAGGCTTCCTTGAAAACCGGCTCACGCGAATTTTCGTACATCTGCTTGAAGATGGTGGCTGCAGCGATTTCCCCCATCAGGAAGGAGCTGAACAGCACCGCCAGATCATACTTGGGCACGGCGGTCTTGTAGCCGGTCCAGTAGCGCGCGCCGTTGAAATACAGCCACTTGGCGTTTTTCTGCAGACGGCGGCCGATGTCGGTCTTGGGTTCGTAGGTGATGGGATCAGGATGGCCGAGCAGCTTGGTGATCGCCAGGCCGCACATGATCTCGTGGTTCTGTTCATCGCTGGTGACGGAGAAGAAGCACTTGCGGACCGGGTCTTCTTCGTGGACCTCGTAGGTCTTGATCAGGGCCTCGGCGAACACCGGGGGCGCGGAGGCATCGAACACCGACAGCAGCGTCCACCAGTAGGCGATGCATTCGCGTTCTTCCCAGGAATAACTCTCGACGTCGAACGTGTCCCAGGGCAGTTCTTCGGGCTTCCAGTACTCGCGCAGCGAAGCTTCCCAGACTTCCTGCAGTTTTTCTGTCTTGCGGTGCCAGGACAGGGGATAGATGTTGGGTTGTTCAATTTCCGGCGGAAATTCCATCTTGTCGGCAAAGCGTTCCTTGCTGGACATGTAAAGACTCCTTTGGGGTGATGTACGGGGGGCGGACGGATTTTGTGTCCTTTGGACCCGATTCAGTCGGGCACCACGCCATCATGTTACTTTAACAGCCATAATGTCAAATTATTTGTATCGCTTAAAGCCTAGGGTTTTCCTGGATGATCACTTGAATGCAGCCGATCCCATGTAATCCACCCTATGAAACCATTGATTTTCCTTGTTATTCGATTTAACTATGAATCCATCACGAAATCAGATAAATCACCTCTACTTGGAAAATCACCTTCC
Organism: Castellaniella sp.; assembly: GCF_049650445.1. Classification (GTDB taxonomy): domain Bacteria; phylum Pseudomonadota; class Gammaproteobacteria; order Burkholderiales; family Burkholderiaceae_B; genus Castellaniella. The sequence goes on from NZ_JBASAD010000001.1 coordinate 47,801, forward strand.
TGAAGTGATACATTAATCGACATCAAATTCAAAGTTTCGTATTTTTTTAAAAGAAACGCCGCCACCAGGCCGGCGCCGGAGACGCACCATGTCACACCCTCTGCTGGACCAGCACCGTCCCTTGCTCGAACGCGCGCTCGACACGATTGCCACGCGCGGCTACTGGTCGGCCTATGCCGAGTCCCCCAGTCCCAAGGCCTATGGCGAAGGCGCGCCCGAAGCCGGTCGCGCCGCTTTCGAAGCCCATCTGGGCAAACCCTTCGAAATCGACCAGCCGGGCCAATGTGGCTGGCATGACGGCGAGACCTCGCCTTACGGCGCCCCCTTGGGCATCCGTTATCCCCAGTCCGATCCCCAGGCCCTGGTGCAGGCGGCCCTGGCGGCCATGCCGGCCTGGCAGGCGCTGGGCGCCGAAGGCCGGGTCGGTATCTGCCTGGAAGTCCTGCAACGGCTGAACCGCCAAAGCTTCGAAATCGCCCACGCGGTCATGATGACCAGCGGTCAGGGCTGGATGATGGCCTTCCAGGCAGGCGGCCCCCATGCCCAGGACCGGGGACTGGAAGCCGTGGCCTATGCCTGGCGCGAAATGTCGGCCATCCCCGCCGAGGCCGTCTGGGAAAAACCGCAGGGCAAACATCCGTCCCTGGTGATGCGCAAGCACTACGAAATCGTCGGCCGGGGCGTCGGCGTGGTCATCGGCTGTGCCACCTTCCCCACCTGGAACACCTATCCGGGTCTGTTCGCAGCCCTGGCGACCGGCAACCCCGTGATCCTGAAGCCGCACGGCCACGTCGTCCTGCCCGCCGCCATCACGGTTCGCACGATCCGCGCCGTGCTGACTGAAAACGGCCTGGACCCGAATCTGGTCACGCTGTGCCTGCCGCCCGATCACGAGACGGCACACGCGCTGTACACCCATCCCGACGTCCATTCGATCGACTATACCGGCGGCAACGTCTTCGGCCAGTGGCTGCTGGACCACTGCCGTCAGGCCCAGGTCTACGCAGAACTCGCCGGGGTCAACAGCATCGTGATCGACTCTACGGACGATTACGCAGGCATGCTGCGCAACCTGGCCTTTACTCTGTCGCTCTATTCCGGCCAGATGTGCACCACCTCACAGGCCATCGTCATCCCGGCGCAAGGCATCGATACCAACGACGGTCACAAGACCTTCGATCAGGTCGGCCAGGATCTGGCCCAGGCGATCGAGCGCTTCCTGGAAAAAACGGAAGTCGCCCAGGCCGTCCTGGGGGCGATCCAGTCCGACGCCACGCTGGCTCGCATCGACCAGGCAGCCGGCGGCGGCATGGGTCGGGTCGTGCTGGCACCCAAGGCGCTGCACTACGAGGAATTCCCGCAGGCGCGCACCCGCACGCCGGTCCTGCTGGCTTGCGACGCGCAAGACACCGAACACTACGCCCAGGAACAATTCGGCCCCATCAGCTTCCTGGTACGCGCCGACGACACGGACGCCGCGCTGGCGCTGGCCGAAGACCTGACGCGCAAGCACGGCGCGCTGACCCTCGCGGTCTACAGCACCCGCGACACCGTGCTGGACGCGGCCGTTCAGATGTCCTGGCGCGCCAAGGTCGCCCTGTCCCTCAACCTGACGGGCGGCGTCTTCGTGAACCAGTCTGCGGCTTTCTCCGACTTCCACGGGACGGGCGGCAACCCGGCAGCCAATGCCTCGTACGCGGATTCGGCCTTCGTGGCCAACCGCTTCCGGGTCGTTCAGCGCCGCGCCCACGCCTGACATCCGTCCCTCGCCCCTCGGAGACTCGGCATGACCTACCAGAACATCGATTTTTCCATCGACCAGGGCATCGCCCGCCTGACCCTGGCGCGCCCTGACAAACTCAACAGCTTCACCGAGGCCATGCACCTCGAAGTGCGCGACGCGCTGGACCAGGTCCAGCGTGACGCCACGGCCCGCGTGCTGGTCCTGACCGGCGCCGGACGCGGATTCTGCGCGGGCCAGGACCTGGGCGACCGCGCCATGCAGATCAACGCGGGGCAGACGCCCGACCTGGGCGCCACAGTCGAAGGCTTCTACAAGCCGCTGATCCTGACACTGCAAAATCTGCGGGTGCCGACTCTGGCGGCCGTCCGGGGGATCGCCGCCGGCGCCGGGGCATCCATCGCCCTGGCCTGCGACCTGGTCGTCGCCGCTGAATCCGCCTACTTCCTGCAGGCGTTCAGCAAAGTCGGCCTGATCCCCGATACCGGCGGCACCTGGCTGCTGCCCCAGCGCATCGGCATGGCACGCGCCATGGGTCTGGCCCTGCTGGCCGAACGACTGCCCGCGCGCCAGGCCGCCGACTGGGGCCTGATCTGGTCCTGCGTCGCCGACGACGCCTTCGACACCGAAATCGAACGGCTGGCCACGCAACTGGCCCAGGCGCCGACCCGGGCGCTGGTGCGTACCCGCCAGGCCATGCAGGCCGCCGCCTCGCACACGCTGGAACAACAGCTCTCGATGGAAGCCGGCATCATGCGCGAACTGGGCTGGCGTCACGACTATGCGGAAGGCGTCGCCGCCTTCCTGGAAAAACGCCCCGCCCGCTTCACGGGGGAATGAGCGCATGACCGCCCTGGCCCCCCGCACCACCGTCGCCGTGATCGGCGCCGGCACCATGGGCGCCGGCATCGCCCAGGTCGCCGCCCTGGCCGGCCATCCCGTTTTCCTGTACGACACCCGGCCGGAAGCCGCGGCCCAGGCCATCACCGGCATCCAGCAGGGTCTGCACGCGCTGGTGTCCAAGGGCCGGCTGGACGCCAGCCTCGCTGAAACCGCCCTCGACGGTCTGCGCGCCGCCGACGCCCTGGCGGACCTGGGCGGCTGCGGCCTGATCATCGAAGCCATCGTCGAGCGGCTCGACGCCAAGGCGGCCCTGTTCGACGCGCTCGAGGCCATCGTGGCCCCCGACTGCCTGCTGGCCACCAATACGTCGTCCATCCCGGTCACCGCCATCGGCGCAGGCCTGCGCCATCCCGGACGCCTGGGCGGCCTGCACTTCTTCAACCCCGCGCCGCGCATGCCTCTGGTCGAGATCGTGTCCGGCCTGGACACCACCCCGACCACGGCCACCACGCTGGCCGACACTGCAACGGCCTGGGGCAAGACTGCGGTCCACGCCCGTTCCACACCCGGCTTCATCGTCAACCGCGTGGCCCGCCCCTTCTACGCCGAAGGCCTGCGCCTGCTGCAAGAACAAGTCCTGGACCCGGCCACGCTGGACCACGTCATGCGGAGCTGCGGCGGCTTTCGCATGGGCCCCTGCGAACTGACCGACCTGATCGGTCAGGACATCAACGCCGCCGTCTCCCGCAGCGTCTGGACGGCCTTCCATCACGCCCCGCGCTTCGAACCGTCCCTGCTGCAACAAGAGCTGGTCGACGGCGGTCGCCTGGGACGCAAGTCGGGGCGCGGCTTTCATGACTACCGCGAAGGCGCACCCGCGCCCACGCCCCACCTGGCCGCCCCTCAGACCTGTCCGACCTCGATCACGATCCACGGCGACAGCCCTCTGGCGCTGGCATTGCGCGCGCGCCTGCAGACGCGCGGCATCGCGTTCCACACCACATCCGCAGCCCAGGACCAGCGCATCGCCGAGGCCGGCGAGGCCGTCCTGTACCTGACCGACGGCCGCAGCGCCACCCGGCGGGCTCACGATCTGGACCGACCCGCCACGCTGCTGCTGGACCTGGTGCTGGACCCGATGCTGGCCACCTGCCTGCCGCTGGCCGCCGCGCGGCAGTGCCCCGACACAGCGCGCCAGGACGCCATCGGCCTGCTTCAGGCGGCTGGTTTCGGGGTCGCTCCGACCCAGGACGCGCCCGGCATGGTGGTGATGCGCACCGTCGCCATGCTGATCAACGAAGCCGCCGACACGGTCCACCAGGGCGTGTGCAGCGCCGCCGATCTTGACCTGGCCATGCGGCTGGGCGTGAACTATCCGCTGGGCCCGCTGGACTGGTGCGATCGCATCGGCGCCGGCATGATCGGCACGGTCCTGACCCATCTACGCAGCAGCGACGGCGAACGCTACCGTCCTTGCGGCGCCTTGCAATCCGCCATCCACTCGGGAAAATCACTCCATGACGCATGAAGCACTCGCCCCCCAGACTCTGGCCGAAACCGTGGCCGCCGCCATGTGGTCTCGCGACCATGCCGCGCAGTCGCTGGACATGCGTCTGGACTCCATCGCACCCGGCAGCGCACGGCTGTCGATGACCGTGCGCGGCGACATGCTCAACGGCCACGGAATCTGCCACGGCGGCATGATCTTCACGCTGGCCGACACCGCCTTCGCCTACGCCTGCAACAGCGACAATCACAACACGGTGGCCTCGGCCTGCCACATCGACTTCCTGGCACCCGCCCGCGAAGGCGACCGTCTGCAGGCGCGCGCAGAGGCGCGTACCCAGGGCGGACGTACCGGGGTGTACGACATCACGGTGCACAATCTGACGGCGGGCCGCGACGTCGCGCTGTTCCGGGGAAAGTCCCACCGCATTCAGGGCATGGTGACCGACACCCTGCCCCCGGGCTGAAACCGCCCGCGCATCGATTACAAGACCAGGAGACAACATCATGCCCGTCAAGACCGCCCAAGCCGGGGATCTGGAGCCCATCGAGACCGCCAGCCGCGACGAAATCGCTGCGCTGCAACTCGAACGCCTGCGCCAGACCCTGCGCCACGCTTACGACAACGTTCCGCACTACCGCAAGGCCTTCGACGCTCGCGGCGTCCACCCCGACGACCTGCAGCGCCTGGAAGACATCCGCAAATTCCCCTGTACCACCAAAGAGGACCTGCGGCGCAACTACCCCTTCGGCATGTTCGCCGTCCCCCGGGAACGCCTGGCCCGCCTGCACGCCTCGTCGGGCACGACCGGCAAACCCACGGTCGTCGGCTACACCCTGAATGACATCAACACCTGGGCGAACGTGGTCGCCCGGTCGATCCGCGCCGCCGGCGGCCGCGCGGGCGACACCGTTCACGTCGCCTACGGCTACGGCCTGTTCACCGGCGGGCTGGGCGCCCACTACGGGGCGGAACGCGCCGGCTGTACGGTGATCCCCATGTCCGGCGGCCAGACTGAAAAGCAGGTGCAGCTCATCATGGACCTGCGGCCTGACATCATCATGGTGACGCCGTCCTATTCTCTGGTCATCGCCGAGGAATTCGACCGTCAGGGCATCGCCCCGGAAGACATCTCGCTGAAAGTCGGGATATTCGGCGCGGAGCCCTGGGGCGAAGGCATGCGCGCCGACATCGAGCGCAAGCTGGGCCTGGACGCCGTGGACATCTACGGCCTGTCCGAAGTCATGGGCCCGGGCGTCGCCTCCGAATGCATCGAGACCAAGGACGGCCCGGTGATCTGGGAAGACCACTTCTATCCCGAAATCCTCGACCCGTCCACAGGTGAACCGGTGGCCGACGGCGAAGAAGGCGAACTGGTCTTCACTTCGCTCACCAAAGAAGCCCTGCCCATCATCCGCTACCGCACCCGCGACCTGACCCGGCTGCTGCCGCCCACCGCCCGCAGTTTCCGTCGCATGGGCCGCATCACCGGTCGCAGCGACGACATGCTGATCATCCGGGGCGTGAACGTGTTCCCCACCCAGGTCGAGGAACAGATCCTGCGCGACCCGATCTTCAACGGCATCTACCAGATCGTCGTGTCGCGTACCAACCACCTGGATCAGGTCGAAATCCGCTGCGAATTGCAGCACGAGGCCAACAGCGCCAGCGCCGAGGCCATCGACCAGGCGGTCCACCGCCTGCAGCATCACATCAAGACCAATATCGGCATCTCGACCCGGATCACCGTCCACCGCTACGGCGAACTGCCGCGCACCCAGACCGGCAAGGCCCGCCGCGTGTTCGACGAACGCCCCAAGCAGGCATAAGGAAACACCTATGGACGCTTTTCTCTGCGACGCCGTGCGCACTCCCATCGGCCGCTACGGCGGTGCCCTGGCCGGTGTGCGCGCCGACGACCTGGCTGCGCTGCCCTTGCGGGCCCTGATGGAACGGCACCCCGGCCTCGACTGGTCGGCCCTCGACGACGTCCTCCTGGGTTGCGCCAACCAGGCGGGCGAGGACAACCGCAACGTGGCCCGCATGGCCGCGCTGCTGGCCGGCCTGCCCCTGTCCGCGCCCGGCGCCACGATCAATCGCCTGTGCGGCTCGGGCATGGACGCCATCGGCACGGCCGCTCGCGCCATCCGTGCCGGCGAAGCCCACCTGATGATCGCCGGCGGCGTCGAATCCATGTCGCGCGCCCCCTTTGTCGTGCCCAAGGCCGAACAGGCCTGGTCGCGCCAGGCGGCGATGTATGACACCACCATCGGCTGGCGCTTCATCAACCCGCGCATGGCACAGGCGCACGGCACGCATTCCATGCCGGAAACGGCGGACAACGTCGCCCAGGAATTCGGTATCTCGCGCGCCGACCAGGACGCCTTCGCCCTGCGCAGTCAGCAACGCTGGGCGCGCGCGCAGGCGGCCGGCCGATTTGCCGACGAAATCGTGCCGGTGCGCATCCCGCGCCGCAAGGCCGACGATCTGGTCATCGACACGGACGAGCATCCCCGGCCGGACACGACCGCCGAGGCTCTGACGCGGCTGCGCGGCATCAACGGCCCGGACCTCACCGTCACGGCAGGCAACGCCTCAGGCGTCAACGACGGCGCCTGCGCCGTCCTGCTGGCCTCCGGCCAAGCCGCTCGCCAGCACAGCCTGACGCCCCGCGCCCGCATCCTGGGCATGGCGACGGCGGGCGTGGCGCCGCGCATCATGGGCATCGGCCCGGTCCCGGCCATGCGCAAAGTCCTGGCCCAGACCGGCCTGACACTGGAACAAATGGACGTCATCGAGCTCAACGAAGCCTTCGCCGCTCAGTCGCTGGCGGTGCTGCGTGAACTGGGGCTGGCCGATGACGCTCCGCACGTGAATCCGAATGGCGGCGCGATCGCCATCGGCCATCCGCTGGGCATGAGTGGTGCCCGGCTGATTACCACCGCTGTCGCCGAACTGAACCGGACCGGCGGCCGTTACGCCCTGTGCGCCATGTGTATCGGCGTGGGCCAGGGTATCGCCCTGATCCTAGAAAATATCCACAACCAAGGAGACACACCATGAAATCAACGACCTGCCGCTGGGTGACCGGCATCGCGCTGGCCACCTTCGGGCTGACCGTGCAAGCCGCCGATCCCATCAAGATCGGCTCCGTTCTGTCGGCCACCGGCCCTGCCGCCTTCCTGGGCGACCCCGAAGTCAAGACACTGGAAATGTACGTCGAGTCCATCAACAAGGCGGGCGGCATCCTGGGCCGGCAACTGCAACTCGTGCACTATGACGACGGCGGCGACGCGAACAAGGCCAACAGCTTCGCCAAACGCCTGATCTACGACGACAAGGTCGACGTCATCATCGGCGGCACCACGACGGGCTCCACCATGTCCATGGACCCGCTGGCCGAAAAGGCCGAGATTCCCTTCATTTCCCTGGCGGGCGCGGTCGTCATCATCGATCCGGTAAAAAAATGGCTGTTCAAGACGCCGCACACCGACCGCATGGCCGCCGAAAAAGTCTTCGAGGACATGAAGAAGCGCGGCTACACCAAGATCGCCCTGCTCAGCGAGACCAGCGGTTTCGGCCAGTCCGGCAAGAAGGAAACCGAACTGGTCGCGCCCAACTACGGCATCCAGATCGTGGCCAACGAGACCTATGGTCCCAAGGACACCGACATGAGCCCGCAGCTCACCAAGATCAAGAACACGCCTGACGTTCAGGCGGTGCTGGTCTTCGGCCTGGGCCAGGGGCCGGCGCTGGTCACCCGCAACTACAAGCAACTGGACGTGAAACTGCCGCTCTACCACGCGCACGGCGTGTGCTCGAACGAGTTCATCAAGCTGGCCCGCGACGCGGCCGAAGGCGTGCGTCTGCCCTGCGCGGCACTGGTCGTCTCCGACAAGCTGCCCGACAGCGACCCCCAGAAGCCGGTCGTCACGGCCTATGCCAAGGCTTTCCAGGAACGCTGGAAGTCCGAGGTCTCGACCTTCGGCGGCCACGCCTATGACGGCCTGATGATCTACGCCGACGCGGTCAAGCGGGCCGGCAGCACCGACAAGGCCAAGGTCCGCGACGCGATCGAGCAGACCAAGGGCTACGTCGGCACGGGCGGTGTCGTGAACATGTCCGCGACCGACCACATGGGCCTGGACCTGAGCGCCTTCCGCATGCTCGAAATCCGCAAGGGCGACTGGGCGCTGGCTGACTGAGCGTACCCACCCAGGCGATGAAAACCCGGCCGCTCTGTACGATGCGGCCGGGTTTTTTATTGTTTATCTTATGGATGCCCCGACGCCGCCGAAACCCGGCGGCCGGCCGCACGCAGCGCCTCGGCGGCCGGGCTGTCGGGATCGGCCCGCAGGGACGCGGCGGGTCCCACCAGAGTCAAAGCCAGCAGCAGCCGGCCTTGAGCATCGAGCACCGGCACGCTGAGCGCGTTGATGCCCGGGACGTGTTCGCCTTCCACCACCGCCAGGCCACGCGCATGGATGTCGCGCCGCACGTCGGCCGGAAACCGCCGCATCGGCGGGTCCTGCCAGGCGGCAAAGACGCGCCCCGTGGCTGATGATTCCAGGTCGAACAGTGCACCCTCGGCCACGCCGATGGACACCCCCTGACCGGGCTGACAGACCCGGACGGCGGTCACCCCACCCTGCCCACGCACCGCGACGAAGCACGTTTCCCCCAGCGCCTGCGCCAGCGCACGGGCTTCTTCACCAGCCCGTTGCAAGGGATCCTGGCGCGACAGCCAGGCCAGCGCCAGATCGCGCACTGCGGGGCCGACGTCGTACTGACCCGTGCGCGCATCCTGACTGACCCAGCCCATGCGCACCAGACTGACCAGATAGCGGTAGGCCTTGGCCCGGTGCATGCCCGCGCGCCGGGCCAGGTCCGACAGGCCGCACGGCGCCCCCCCGTCCGCCAGCCGGCGGAACAGGTCCAGCCCCACCTCCACCGATTGAATGCCCTGAATCTCACCGGATCGGCCGTCCGTGTCAGTCGTATCGGTAGAAGCCGGACCGATCGATTCATGGGGAAAAACTGTTGGACGCATCCTTCGCCTGGCCTTAGATTATCGATGTTGCTTAAATAATAACATTGTTAATTATTGCATAACAACCCTGCGGAGACCTCCATGAAAAACCCGATTACGTTCCCCAAGGCCGAAGGCATCTACACCCGTCAGGCCCACTGTGACATCCCTGACGGCCTGTACGAACGCGAACACGGCCGCAACGGCTTCTTCGGCCCGGCCAGCCACATCCTGCACACGCACAAGCCCACCGGCTGGACGAAATGGGAAGGCCCGCTGGAACTCACCCTGCTGGACCTGAACCGCCTGGACGACAGCGCCCCCTGCCCCTGGAAGGCACGGCGCTTCATGCACAACGCCCAGACCCAGGTCTGCTTCTGGAAATTCGACGTCTCCATGCCGGACCTGGCGCGCAATGGCGACGGCGACATGATCCTGTTCTTCCACCGGGGCGAGGGCGAGTTCTTCAGTGACTACGGGCACATGAGCTACCGCGAGGGTGACTACATCAACATTCCGCGCGGCACGACCTGGCGCCTGGAAACCTCGGTACGCAACGAGGTCCTGACGATCGAAGCCACCGAGGATCTGTTCCAGTTGCCGGAACGCGGCATCACCGGCCGCCACGCGCAATTCGACCTGGCCGTGCTGGACACGCCGAAGATCGACGAAGCCTACAAGGCCCAGTACGGCGAACATGAAACCCGCGTGCGCGCCAAGCGCCGCCAGCAGGTCACGACGGTGACCTTCCCCTACAATTTCCTGGACACGGCCGGCTGGCACGGCGACTGCGTACCGGTAAAGCTGAACTGGCGCGACATCCGCGAACTGCTGTCGGACCGCTATCACCTGCCGCCGACGGTGCACGCGACGTTCCTGTCGAACACCATCATCGTCTGCACCTTTGCCCCGCGCCCCATCGAAAGCGATCCGGGCGCGCTGAAGGTGCCGTTCTATCACAACAACGACGAGTTCGACGAGGCGCTGTTCTACCACCAGGGCAATTTCTTCAGCCGCGACAACATCAAGCCGGGGATGTTCACGCTGCACCCTTCGGGCTTCCACCACGGCCCGCACCCCAAGGCGTTCGCGGCCGCCGCAGCCAACAACAAGGGCGAACGCAAGTACACTGACGAGGTCGCGGTGATGATCGATTCACGCTATCCGCTGGAACTGGATACCCTGCCTGAAGGGGTGAAGGTGCCGGGGTATCTGGATTCCTGGAAGGAGTGAGCTTCTGAGCAGGGTGCCGGGCAGGCATCTTGCAATCAGCGTGGTTTGAGTTCTTGAGACGGGGAGCCGAGTGGGAGGCATGACGCCGCCCGACTCGGCGGTCCTCCCTGCGGTCGGACTGCCCGGCCCTTCCTCGTACGAGCGGGCGGTGCGCAAACTCGTCGCGCTGCGCGCTCCTCAAACAGTGCGCACCTTGTTTCCCGCTCTCCCTTCGGAAGCCGCCGGCGCCTCATACGGTTGCGCCACGCCCCTCCACCCGACTCCCCTCGATCTTTTTTGATCGACGGAAGCAGGGGTCGGCCTACCGCTTGGCCGGGTCGAAATGCTTCTTCAGGCCCTGCCAGCACCGATAATATTCCCGCTGCCGCTGCGGCGATTCCAATGCCTGGCGGGTGGCCTGGATGGCGACCGGCGTCTCGAACATGAAGGCCATGGTGTCGGCGATGTAGTCCGGCCTGGACGTGTCGGCCGCGCTGGCTTTGGCGAAGGTCTCGGCATCGGGGCCGTGGCCGGTCATGGTGTTGTGCAACGAGGCGCCGCCGGGCTGGAAGCCTTCGGCCTTGGCGTCGTAGCGACCGTGTATCAGACCCATGAATTCACCCGCCAGATTGCGGTGGAACCAGGGCGGCCGGAAGGTGTCCTGCATCGCCAGGATGCGCGGCGCGAAGACGACGAAATCGATGCTGTCCACGCCCGGCACGGCGCTGGGCGCGTGCAGCACCAGAAAGATCGACGGATCTGGGTGATCGTAGGTGATCGAGCCGATCGCGTTGAAGCGGCGCAGGTCGTATTTGCAGGGGGTGTCGTTGCCATGCCAGGCCACCACGTCCAGGGGCGAATGGTCCATGCGGGCACTCCAGAAGCGGCCCTGGAATTTCGCCAGCAGTTCGAAGTCGCCCTCGACGTCCTCGTAGGCGGCCACGGGCGCCAGAAAGTCGCGCGGGTTGGCCAGGCCGTTGGAGCCGATCACGCCCAGATCGGGCAGGCGGAAATGCGCGCCGGGGTTTTCACACACATAGCCGCGCGCCGCGCCGTCCGGCAGGCGGACCTGGAAACGCACGCCGCGCGGGATGACGGCGATTTCCTGGGGCTCGATCCACAACACGCCCAGCTCGGTCGCCAGTTCCAGGCGGCCCTGTTGCGGCACGATCAGCAATTCGCCGTCGGCATTGTAAAAATACCGATCCATCGAACGGTTGGCGGCGTACAGATGGATGCCACAGCCGGCGTTGCCGCCCATGGTCACCATGCCGTCCACAAAATCCACGGACTGACCCTCTGCCGGAAGGGGCAAGGGGTCCCAACGCAGCGGGTCCGGCGGCGTGGGGACTTCGTCGTAATGGCTCAGCCAGCGCGCACCCGCGGCAGACGGTTCGAACGGCCCGTGCGTGGCTGCCGGCCGGATGCGGTACAACCAGGAGCGCCGGTTGGCGTGGCGCGGTGCCGTGAAGGCCGTGCCCGATAATTGTTCGGCATACAGGCCATACGGCGCCTGCCGGGGGGAATTGCGCCCTTGCGGCAGCGCGCCGGGCAGGGCCTCGGTGGCGAACTCGTTGCCGAATCCGCTCTGGTATTCCAGAGAGGGGGTCGTGCTCATGATGATCTCCTGAAAAACTCGGCCGGCAGCCGCCTCACGCGCGCCGGGCCGGTGGAGCCGCGTCCCGCGTCTGCGGGCGGGATCCCGTCACTCCGCGTCCGGCTGCGCGCCCGGATGAGCTGCCAGGAAGGCCGGCAGTGATTCGCAATGCGCCGCGATCCGTGCGATCGTCGGAAAGGCCGACAGGTCCACATCATAACGGCGCGCGTTGTAGACCTGGGGCACCAGGCAGCAATCCGCCAGACCCGGCGCATCGCCATGGCAGCATAAACCCGTCCCGGGCGATTGCAACTGAGCCTCCAGCGACTGAAAACCCAGTTCCACCCAGTGCCGGTACCAGTCATCGCGCGCGGACTGTTCGACCTTCAGTTCGCGCGACAGCCAGCGCAGCACGCGCAGATTGTTCAGGGGATGAATGTCGCAGGCGACGTGCAGCGCCAGGGCCCGCACCCGGGCGCGACCCAAGGCGTCGGCCGGCAGCAGGGTGGCCGGACCATGCGTTTCGTCCAGGTATTCCATGATGGCCAGGGATTGGGTCAGGATCCGGCCGCCCTCGTCCAGCGCCGGCACCAGCCCTTCTGGATTGCGGCTCAGGTAGGCGTCCCCCAGCTGCTCGCCGCCGTGACGCAGCAGATGCACGGGAATGACGTGGTAGTCCAGGCCCTTCAGGCCCAGCGCGATGCGGACGCGATAGGCCGCCGAGCTGCGGAAATAAGAATAAAGTTCCAGCATGAGTCAGGCTCCCCTCAGGCGCCCGCGCGGCGTTCGACCGTCTGCTCGATGACACCGAAGATGTCCTCGCCCCGGGCGTCGCTCATGTGGATACGCACCCGGTCGCCGAAGCGCATGAAGGGCGTGACCGGGGCACCGCCCTCGATGGTCTCGTACATGCGGACCTCGGCGATGCAGCAGTAGCCCACGCCGCCATTGCGGATGCTGGAGCCATGCAGCCCGCCCTGCTTGTTGGACACCGTACCCGAACCGATGATGGTCCCGGCCGCCAGCCGGCGCGTGCGGGCGGCATGCGCGACCAACTGCGGGAAAGCGAAGGTCATGTCCTGGCCGGCGTTCGGGCAGCCAAAGGGCTCGCCGTTCAGGTCGACCCGCAGCGGCAGGTGGACCTTGCCGTCGCGCCAGGCCGCCCCCAGTTCGTCAGGCGTGACGGCGACCGGGGAAAACGCGCTGGCCGGCTTGGACTGGAAGAAACCAAAGCCCTTGGCCAGTTCCCCGGGGATCAGGCCACGCAAGGACACGTCATTGACCAGCATCAGCAGGCGGATCGCGCCGGCGGCATCCGCCGGGTGCGCGCCCATGGGCACGTCGCCCGTGACGACGGCAACTTCGGCTTCCATGTCGATGCCCCAGTCTTCCGTGTCGGCAATGATCGGGTCGCGCGGACCGATGAAACTGTCAGACCCGCCCTGATACATCAGCGGATCGGTAAAGAAGGATTCCGGCACCTGGCTGTTGCGGGCCCGGCGCACCAGTTCCACATGGTTCAGATAGGCCGAACCGTCCGCCCACTGATAGGCGCGCGGCAGCGGCGAATGGCAGGCCGCCGGATCGAAGGGACGCGCTGCGCCGTCCTGGCCTGAGTTGACCCGGTCATACGCAGCGCGCAAAGCCGGCAAGCAGGCATCCCAGTCATCCAGCGCCGCCTGCAGGGTGGGTGCGATCTCGGGCACGGCGACACACTGCGTCAGATCCCGGGACACGACGACCAGGCGGCCGTCGCGCGACTCATTTTTCAAGGTGGCAAGCTTCATGGAAAACTCCGGTTGCCCGGGCCGCCGAGGCGGCCGGGAGGCGCGGGACGAAGCCCGCACCCAAGGACTGATCTACTTCAGTTCGGCCTGGACCTGATCGAACAGATCCTGGCCCACGCTGGGGATGAACATCTGCCACACCGGCTGGACACGCTCACGCATGCGACCATGTTCGGCATCGCTGACCTCGTTGATGTCCATGCCGTGCTTGGCCATGGTGTCCTTGGCCGACTGCGCCTGGGCGCGCGCCACTTCACGCTGGTAGGTACGGGCCTCGATGGCGGAATCCGTCAGGATCTTTTGCTGATCCGGCGTGAGTTTGTCCCAGAAGGCCTTGGACACCAGCGGGATGAAGGCGCCGTAGCTGTGACGTGTGATGGACAGATATTTCTGTACTTCGTAGAGCTTGAGCGCGGCAATCACGGCATTGGGCGTGCCCTGGCCGTCGATGGTGCGGGTTTCCAGCGCGGTGTAGAGCTCCGGCACCGCCAGCGGCACGGGATTGGCGCCCAGCGCCTTGATGGTTTCCTGGGTGATCTTGGCCTGAATCGAGCGGAACTTCAGACCCTGGAAATCTTCGACCTTGGCGATCGGGTGCTTGCTGTTGGTGGCGTTGAAAAAACCGTTTTCCCAATACGCCAGGCCCACCAGACCGTGCGCGGGCAAGGTTTCCAGCAGCTTCTGGCCTACCGGGCCGTCCAGAACCTTTTCCGCCTGTGCGCTGTTCTTGAACAGGAAGGGAAAGTCCAGGATTTCGTAGGCCTTGACCATGCCCGTCAGGGTGGTGGTCTGGGGCACGGTGAACTCGATCGTGCCGCCCTGCAGGGCGGAGGTCACCTGCACGTCGTTGCCCAGCGCGCCGCTGTAGTAGGGCTTGATGTCGATTTCGCCCTGGCTCTTGGCCTTGACCAGCTCGACGAACTTGGCCACGCCCTGGCCCTGGTGGGATTTTTCCGGCAAGGTCACGGCGAATTTCGCGGTGACCGCCGCCCAGGCGGAACCGGACAGCGTCGCGGCCAGCAGGCCGACGAGCAGGGTGGTGCGGATTTTCATTTTCATGGAATGTCTCCTTGGGTGGAATAGGACGGGGTGCCGGACGCTAACGCCACCACTGGGCGGGCACGGTCACCAGTTCGGGGAACAGGATCAGGGCAATCAGCAAGGAGATCAGGGCCAGCAGGAACGGGGCGATGCCGCGCGAGGCCTGGGCCATGGTCACCTTGCCCACGGAACTGACGACGTTGAGCACCACCCCGACGGGCGGGGTGATCATGCCGATCGAACAGTTCATGATGAAGATCACGCCGAAATAGACGGGGTCGATGTCGGCCGCCTGGACGATGGGCATGAACACCGGCGTGAAGATCAGCACGATGGGGATGAAATCCAGCACCATCCCGGCAAAGAACACCACCCCCATCATGGCCGCCATCAGGACCATCGGATGATCCGACAGCGCGGACAGCCAGCCGCCCACCTGGCCGGAAATATCGGCGATGGTGATCATGTAGGACGCGACCATCGCCAGCGCCGCCAGCAGCAGAACGACCGAAGTGGTCTGCGCCGTGGACAGCAGGCATTCGTAGACCTTGCGCCAACTGAGTTCGCGGTACACCACCAGCCCGACGAACAGCGCATAGGCGGCCGCCACCACGGCCGATTCAGTCGGCGTGAAGATCCCGAAGCGCAGGCCGCCGATGATGATGACCGGCAGCATCAGCGCCCAGCCGCCCTGCCCCAGCAGACGCAGCCGCTGCCCCCAGGGCACCCGGGGCGTCAGCGCCGCCTGCTGTTTCCGGGCGACGAACCACCAGGCCACGGTCAGGAACAGCCCCATCAGGATGCCGGGCACGATCCCGGCCAGAAACAGGCGGGTGATCGACACATTGGCCACCACGCCGAAGATCAGGAAGCCGATCGAGGGCGGGATGACCGGCGCGATGATGCCGCTGGCGGCCATCAGGCCGCAGGCGCGTGCGGGATCGTAGCCGGCCTGACGCATCATGGGCACCAGGATCGCCGCCAGCGCCGCCGTGTCCGCGACGGCGGAGCCGGACAGGCTGGCCAGCAGAATGCCGGCGCAGATGGCCACATAGCCCAGGCCGCCGCGCAGATGGCCGACAAAGGCGCCGGCCATGTCCACGATACGCTTGGACAGGCCGCCCGCATTCATGAATTCGCCCGCCAGGATGAAGAAGGGCACGGCCATCAGCACGAAATTATCGGCCCCGGCGACGGCGTTCTGCACCACGATCTGGGCGTCGAACTGTCCGGTCAGCAGCATCAGCGCCACCCCGGCGAACATCAGGGCGAAGGCGATCGGCAGGCCCAGGGCGATCAGGCCCAGCAGCGAGCCCAGGAAGACGATGGCGCTCATTTGATCTCCTTCGAGGAGCCCTGGCGGCCTGCGTCCACCTCGCGCCTTGCAAGGCGCTCCGATGCGCCAGGCGCAGGGACTGCCCTGTGTCCGGACTCATCCTCGATGCGTTCAGCCAGCCCCTCGATGCGATCGGCCAGATCCTCGGTCAACCCGTCATCGATGCCGATCAGCGCGCGGTACACGTTGTTGCAGACCGGGAAGATCAGTGCCACCCCGAACACCAGTGCGACGCCATACAGCCAGGCGTAGGAGATGTCCAGGACCGGGTAGGTGTTACCCAGGTTGATCAAGGTCTGGCGCCAGCCGCCGACGATGAAGATCCCGCAGCCGGCCAGAATCAACATGCCGGTGAAGACCACCAGCGCCCGGCGCACGCGCGGCCCGACGGCCTGCTGCAAGGTATCGAAACCGATATGGATGCGCCGCGCCGAGGCCAGGACCGCGCCCATGAAGATCAGCCAGACGAACAGCAGGCGCGACAATTCCTCGGAAATGGCGATGCCAGAATTGAAGGCGTAGCGCAGCACGACGTTGCCGAAGACCAGGATGCCCATGATCGCCAGGCAGGCGACGATCAGGATCTCGAAACCCCGAACGATCAAATGAGAAGCGCGCTGTATCATCTGCGGTCACCGCACGGGCCATGCAATGGCCGAGCCTGCAGAGCGTCCCAAGAGAGGGGCATGGCGTTGTCTCCGGTCTGAATGCGGACGCAGGCCGGGGGCACCGGTGCGTCTCTGTCATGGATGCCCCATTAAACGCAGTTTCCAGCTATCATTCAAACAGTTTTTATTCATCGATTCATAAGGCGATCCGATGGAAGTCACACTGCGCCAATTGCGCGCCTTCACGGCGCTGGCCCGCACGGGGGGCTTCACCCGGGCGGCCGAATCCCTGCACATCACCCAGTCGGCCCTGAGCGGCCTGATCAAAGAGCTGGAAACCCAACTGGGTGTGCGCCTGGTGGACCGCAACACCCGGCGCATCCAGCTCTCGGAGGTCGGGCGCGAATTCCATTCCGTCGCCACCCGCATCCTGCGCGACCTGGACGGCGCGCTGGAAAACATCGACAACCTCAAGCGCCTGCGACGCGGCATCGTACGCATTGCCGCGCCCCAGTTGATGGCCAGCACCCTGATCCCGGAGGTCATCGCCAGCTTCCGCCGGGAACATCCCGACATCCAGGTCCATCTGCTGGATTGTGCCGTCGAAAATGCCATCACCCAGGCGGTGCGCGGCGAAGTGGACATCAGCATCGGCCCCCACCGCGAAGGGCTGACCGAGCTGTCGGCCGATCCACTGTTCGATCTGCCCTTCATGGCCGTGTTCCCACCCGGCCACCCGCTGGAATCGCTCAAGCGCATCCGCTGGACCGATCTGGTGCGCTATCCGCTGATTGCCCTGCAGGGCCAGTTCACCGACCGGTTGGCGCTGGACCTGTACCGGATGGCCGACATCCCCGCCATCCATCCCAGCCACGAAGTGGCCTTCATGAGCACCGCCCTGAGCATGGTCAGCGCAGGCCTGGGCGTAACGGCAGGCCTGCCTTACGCGCAGACCCTGGTGGACCTGTACGGCCTGCGCATGCGCCCGCTGCAGGACCCGTTGATCCGCCGCCAGTTCTTCATCTACAGCCGCCTGCACGCCAGCCCGCCGCCGGCTACCCAGGCCTTCGTGCGGCACCTGCACGAGCACGTCGGCGAACGGGACTGGGGAAATCCAGGATAATTCCAGTTTATCCCGCGACGCCACCGGATCCGGACGCCATGCCACTCTATAATCGAATCTCGGTCGGCCAGCATGGCGTCTTTCGGGAACGCCGATGAAAACTCACTTACGTTCCATCCGCGCGTACGTCTGCCTGTTTTTCTTCCTGGGGCCGGTCTGTCTCCTGCCCCACACCGCTCGGGCCACGACACTGACGGTCGGCGTCAGCGACATGGGTTCCACCCTGTCGGCTGTGCCCAACGGGCAGCCGGACGGCGTCCTGGGCAACATCCTGTCCGAAATCGCACACCAGGAAAAATACGGGCCGGTGATCCTGGCAGCGGCCCTGGCCCTGGCCGCGTTGTGCCATGCGATATACACCCGGTGCCGGGCACGCCGCCAGGCGCAGCGGATGCGGAAGTCCACGCACCGTCTGTCCACGGTGCTCGACCACATCGACGACCTGATCTGCATCGAAGACGCCGACCAGCGCTGCCATTACGCCAACCAGCCATTCCGCGACTTCTTCGGCCTGCCCACCACCGCGTCATCGGCGACACTCGATCCGGACACGGACCGCGCCCCCATCCGCGCCGACGGCATCTCGGCCGCCGATCTTCCGGCCCTGAAACAAGGCGACCGCATCGTCACCCAGGAGCAGCGGACCTCTCCTCGGACGGGCCGCACACACACGTTCCAATCGGTCAAGATGCCGCTGTGCAATCCGGACGGCACGACCGTCATGTTCTGCACCATCCTGACCGACATCACCGCCCGCATGCAGGCCGAGGCGCTGGCCCGCCACAATGCATTCCACGACCCCCTGACCGGCCTGCCCAACCGCATCCTGCTGCTGGACCGGTTGGAACAGACGCTGCCCGGCGCGCGGCTCGAATCGGGCTGCGGCGCCGTACTGATTCTGGACCTGGATGGCTTCAAGAGGCTCAACGACAGCCGCAGCCACGCCATCGGCGACCAGGTCCTGCGAGAAGTGGCCCGCCGCCTGAAGGAACACACGCTCGACCGGGACATGGTCTCACGCGTCAGCGGTGACGAGTTCATGGTGCTGCTCACCCGGCTGGACCCGGACCCCGAAACCGGCGCTCGCCAGGCGCTGAAGATCGCGGAAAGACTCCGGCTCGTCCTGGCCTCGACACCCCTGGAGCCCTGTGAACAGACCTGCGTCTTCACCGCCAGCATCGGTCTGACCCTGCTGCACCCCGAAGGCGCGACGGCGAGCGACGCCATCCGCGAGGCCGACCTGGCCATGCAACGCGCCAAGGTGCAGGGCGGCAATCAGACCGTCGTCTACGACCACACGCTGCAAGCCGACTTCGAACAGCGCCTGTGGATGGAAAAGGACCTGACCCAGGCCTTGAACACCAGCCAGTTGACCATGCACATTCAGCCCCAGTATGCGCGGGACGGCCGGGTCACGGGCGCGGAGTTGCTCACCCGCTGGACGCATCCCGAGCACGGCCCGATCTCGCCCGCCCTGTTCGTGCCCCTCGCCGAGGAAACCAACCTCATCAACCACCTGACCTACTGGTCGCTGGACATTGCCTGCCAGGCCTTGCTGGACCTGCAGAGCCTGAACGAGACCTATCCGATTTCCATCAACATCAGCCCCCGGGTCCTGATGGATCCAGGGTTCGGCGAATCCGTGCGCGGCCTGCTGAGGCGCTCCGGCGCGCCCGGCAACCGGCTGATCTTCGAGATCACCGAAGGCGTCTGGATCCAGGACGCCGAGGCCACGGCGCAGCGCATGCGCGAGCTCAGCCGCCTGGGCATCCGCTTTTCCATCGACGATTTCGGCACCGGCTATTCCAACCTGTCCTGCCTGATGCGTCTGCCGATCTTCGAGCTGAAGATCGACAAGAGCCTGATCCGGAATCTGCCCGGCGATCCCGACAGCATCGCCATCGCCCGGCTGATCCTGGCCATGGCCGAACAACTGGATTTCTGGGTCGTCGCCGAAGGCGTGGAGAACGAGCCCCAGGCCGATTTTCTGGCCCGGTACGGTTGCGATGCTCTGCAAGGTTATCTGATGGCGCGCCCCATGCCGATCGACACCTGGCTGACCTCCATCCGCCAGCAGCGCACCAACTCGGCCTGATGTCCGCGCACCGGGAAGATGCGGCGATACCGCCGCCCTACCACGCGCCACGCTGCTCCGGAACGTATTTCACCAAGGTCAGCGCCAGAAGCCGGATGAGCGCCAGGATCGCATAGACCCACGCCAGGATCGCACCAGGATTGCTCTGATACGCCAGGGACGCCGCCACCATCGAGATCGTGGCGATGGAGCCGGTCTGCAGCGACAAGGTCCGCAGCGCCGCCAGCATTGATGATGACTCGGGTGCCAGTTGCAAGCCGGCATTGCGCATGGCCGGATTGATGGCACCGTTGCCCGCTCCGACCAGGAAGGCCGAGAAAGCCAGCCAGACATAGGGCGTGCCCGCCAGCGGCGGCAGCGCCAGGCCCACCAGCCCCACAATGCTGACCGCACTGCCCACGTAGAGCGGCAAGTGATAGCCGGTGCGGCGCAGCAGCAGCACCGCCGTCAGCGAACAGATCATGGCCGCAGCCCCCTGGGCCGTGAGCAGCGTGCCCGATCCCACGGCATCGATACCGTACCGGCTGGTGGCGTACAAGGGCACCAGCGCCATGGCGCCTATCACGAAGCCGCTGAACACCATGTTCACCAGATTCACGGCGCCGAAGTGGCGGCCGTAGATCAGTCGGGGCGCGATGAAGGGGGTGGCCGTACGACGGATGTGACGCAAGAAGCACAGCAGCGAGAGCACCGCCGTCAGCAGAAGCCCCAGGAATCCGAACACACTGTCGCCGGCCTGACGCTCGCCCAGGGCGGTGGCCGCCAGCATGCCCGACAGCAGGCTCAGGCCCAGCAGCACGAGCCCCAGCACGTCCATCTTGCGGCTGGCGCGATCCTCGGGCGGCGGATCGCGTGGGATGAAGCGCCAGGCCAGCAGAAAAATGGCCAGCCCGATGGGCACGTTCACATAGAACACGTCGCGCCAGGACGAATACGCGACGAAATATCCGCCGAAGATCGGGCCGATCATCGCGCCCACCGGAAAAATGCTGCCGAACAGGCTGACGTAGCGGTCACGCGCGGCGCCGAAGTGATCCACGATGATGCCGGTGGCCGTGGGGGTGAACCCCGCACCGCCTGCGGCCTGAATGGCCCGCAGCACGATCAGCAGATAGATGTTGTCGGCCATGCCGCAGCCGAACGAGGCCAGCGTGAATGCCAGCGTGGAGCCCATGAAGACCTTGCGGCGGCCGAAGCGTTCGGCCAGCTTGCCGCTGATGGGCAGCATCAGCACGAAACCGAAGGAATAGGCCGTGATGGTCAGGCTGGCCAGATTGATCGAGGTATCCAGCCCCTGCTGGATCGCATGCAAGGCCGTCGCCACGATGGTCGAATCGATCGACATCATGAGCAAGGCCATGGCGATGATGGCAAAGACAGTCTTGCGGCGCACGGGCACCGTTGCGGCATGAGTCATGCTGGGATCTGGAACGCCCCCTACTCCACCGTCACGCTCTTGGCCAGATTGCGCGGCTTGTCCACGTCCGTGCCGCGCGCGCAGGCGGTGTGATAGGCCAGAAGTTGCAGCGGCACCGTGTGCAGGATGGGCGACAGTTTCCCATAGTGCTCGGGCATGCGGATGACGTGCATGCCCTCGGCGCTGGAGATCTGGGAATCCGAGTCGGCGAAGACATACAGTTCACCGCCGCGCGCTCGGACTTCCTGCATATTGGACTTCAGCTTTTCCAGCAGTTCGTCGTGCGGCGCGATGGTGATGACGGGCATCGCATCGGTCACCAGGGCCAACGGGCCGTGCTTGAGCTCCCCGGCGGGATAGGCCTCGGCATGGATGTAGCTGATTTCCTTGAGCTTGAGCGCGCCTTCCAGGGCGATCGGGTAATGCATGCCACGCCCCAGGAACAAGGCGTTTTCCTTGCTGGCGAAGCGTTCGGCCCAGGCGATGATCTGCGGTTCCAGTGCCAGCACGGCGGACACGGCCGCCGGCAGGTGACGCAGGGACTTCACGGCCTGTTCCTCGGCCGCGGCGTCCAGGCGCCCGCGCGTCTGGGCCAGCGTCAGGGTGAGCAGGTACAGGGCGGTCAACTGGGTGGTGAAGGCCTTGGTCGAAGCCACGCCGATTTCCACCCCTGCGCGGGTGATGAAGGCCAGCTTGCATTCGCGCACCATGGCGCTGGTGGCCACGTTGCAGATGGTCAGGGTCTGGTCCATGCCCAGGCTGCGCGCGTGCTTCAGCGCGGCCAGGGTATCGGCGGTCTCGCCGGACTGCGAGATGGTCACCACCAGGGTGCGCGGATCGGGCACGCTGGTGCGGTAACGGTATTCGCTGGCGATTTCGACATTGACGGGGATGCCGGCCAGGGACTCGATCCAGTAGCGCGCCGTCAAACCGGCGTAGTAGCTGGTGCCGCAGGCCAGGATCAGCACGCGGTCGATGGACTGGAGCACGGCGTGCGCGCCGTCGCCGAACAGTTCCGGCATGATGGCGTCGATGTCCTGCAGAGTGTCGCCCACGGCGCGCGGCTGCTCGAAGATTTCCTTCTGCATGAAATGGCGGTAGGGTCCGAGCTCGGCCTCGCCGGTATGGACCTGGACCGTGTGCACGGCCCGCTCCACGGCCCGGCCCTGGACGTCCGTCACCCAGATCCGCGCCAGTTGCAGGTCCACCACGTCGCCGTCCTCCAGGTACATGATCTGGTCGGTGGTGCCGGCCAGCGCCAGCGCATCGGACGCAAGGTAATTGCCGTCAGCCCCACGGCCGACGACCAGCGGCGAGCCCTGGCGCGCACCGACCACGCGGTGCGGCTCTTCGGCGCAAAACACGGCGATGGCATAGGCGCCTGCCAGACGGCGAACGGCCTGCTGTACGGCGGCGTACAGATCGCCGTCGTACAGGTGGTCCACCAGATGGGCGATGACTTCGGTATCGGTCTGGCTCTGGAACACGTAGCCGACGGCCTGCAGTTCCGCGCGCAGCACGTCGTGGTTCTCGATGATGCCGTTGTGCACCAGCGCGATACGCGGCGCGCTCTGATCCGGGCCGGAGAAATGGGGATGCGCGTTGCGCGTCAGCGGTGCGCCATGGGTGGCCCAGCGGGTATGGGCGATGCCGGTCAAGCCCTGGACGCCGTCCTGCGCAGCCTGAGCCACCAGCTCGGCCACCCGCTCGGTACTGCGCACCCGTTGCAAGCCGGTACCCGTGTGCACGGCCACACCGCAGGAGTCATAGCCCCGGTATTCCAGGCGGCGCAGACCTTCGAGCAGAACGGGAACGATGTTGTGCTGCGCCACGGCGCCGACGATGCCACACATAGGGATCTCCTGATTCGGGAAGAAGCGCCGCCGGACGCATATGCGTGGCCTGGTGGCGAGTCTGGCGGTGAAGGCCGCCCGGTTTTGCGCTATTGTGAACTGGAGGGATAGAAATTTGATTTCTATTTTTAGATGATCATGAAATATGATTTCATGATCCTCGTTTTATGAAATAAAATTCCATAAAACAACTGAAAATGAATTAAACAAGATCAATTCACCTCCATTCCACTCTTCCTTCCTCACACCTGTTGCGTTCCGGAAACATCCCCATGCCTACGATCGAACTCGACGACCTGGACCGCCGCATCCTGGACCTCCTGCAACAGGATGGTGCCCTGAGCAACCAGGATCTGGCCGCGCACGTGCACGCCTCGCCACCGACCTGCCTGCGGCGGGTACGCCGCCTGACGAAGGCAGGCATCATCCAGCGGCGGGTGGCGATCCTGGACCCCGCCTTGATGGGCGCAGCCCTGACGGTCCTGATCGAAGTCACGCTGGACGCCCAGGCGGCCGCACAGGCCGACGCCTTCGAGGCTCAGTTACTGGCCGAACCGGCCATCCAGCAATGCTACCGGGTCAGCAGCGGGCCGGATTTCGTGCTGGTGGCGCTGGTGGCGGACATGGCGGCCTACCAGGCCCTGGCGCTGCGCTGCCTGACGGGCGACCCGCGCGTGCGCAACGTGCGCAGCTTCTTTGCCACGCGGCGCAGCAAGTTCTGCACGGCCATTCCAATCCACCACACCCCATGATCGGCACGGTTCCAGCCGGGAGCCTCTGAACACGTTCCCGCGCTGCGCGCCAGAGATACCACGCCCCAAAGACGCCACGCGCTGGGGAGTTGACCGCGCGCGTTCGGGTTTTTATACTGGCTTAATACTTACCGACCGGTCGGTAAGTATTTATACGGAACCAGTTCCCTGTGACCACCCAAGCCAGATCAGCCTCTCCAAAACGGGCAGGACGACCGCCCCTGACAGAGAATCCGCGTCACCGCATCCTCTCGATCGCAGCGGAAATGTTCGCCCAGAAAGGCTACGAATCCAGCTCTCTGGGCGAACTCGCATCCGCCATGGGCATCTCCAAGGCTGCGATCTATCACTACTTCTCGACCAAGCAGGACATCTACGACGCCATCATCCTGGAGGTCCTGAACGGACTGGTGCAAGCCGTGACCGTCCAGGTCGCCCGGGAACAGACGGCCGCCGGCCAACTGCGCTCCTTCATGGTGGCGCATGCACGCTATTTCGAAACGCACCACAATGAATTCGTCGCCATGCTGATCGGGTTCAGCGGCATGACCGCCGCCGAATACAAGCAAGAGGCGGTACGCCTGCGCGACGAGTACGAGCAGATGCTCCGGGACATCGTCGATCAGGGGGTGCGCAGCGGTTCCTTCGGTCAGGCCGACACTGCCGTGACCACCCGCTGCGTCCTTTCGATGCTGAACTGGATGGCGCGCTGGTTCAAGCCGGGCGCCGGTGCCAGCGCCGAAAACATTGCACTGGAGTATTTCAACCTGCTGATGCGTGGCCTGGAGCCCAGAGTTCCGACCTCCATCCATGCCGGACCAGGTCATACGCAACCCGGTCACCCATCCGAAGTTTCACCCAGTGAAGGCTGAGACGCTGACACACCTCGGCCCTCACGGATTCAACCCATCATCGCCCCCCTCTGACCTACTGGAGCAACCATGTCTCAGAACACCCGATATTCAGGTTATACCAACATCACGTTCGACACCCCGGCGCCGCACGTGCTCCGGCTGACGCTGAACAAACCCGACACCCTCAACTCGCTGGACGCCCTGGGCCATCGCGAACTGGCCGAGGTCTGGAAGGAGATCGATACGGACCCCGACGTCAGCGCCGTCATCCTGTGCGGCGCGGGCCGTGGCTTCTCGGCGGGCGGCGACTTCGACATGATCCAGGAAATGATGGATCACCATGATGCGCGCGCGCGCATCTGGCGCGAGGCACGCGACCTGGTCTACAACATCATCGATTGCTCCAAGCCGATCGTCTCGGCCATCCACGGCCCGGCGGTAGGGGCCGGCCTCGTGGCGGCGCTGCTGTCGGACATCTCCATTGCAGCGAACAACGCCAAGATCGTCGACGGCCACACGCGCCTGGGCGTGGCGGCCGGCGACCACGCTGCGATCATCTGGCCCCTGCTGTGCGGCATGGCCAAGGCCAAGTACTACCTCATGCTGTGCGAACCCCTGACGGGCCAGAAGGCGGAGGAAATCGGCCTGATCTCTCTGGCCGTGGACGAGTCCGAGGTGCAGGACAAGGCACTGGAAGTGGCCAAGAAACTGGCGGCCGGCGCCCCCTCGGCGATCCGCTGGACGAAGTACGCGCTGAACAACTGGCTGCGCCAGGCGGGTCCGATCTTCGATACCTCGCTGGCCCTTGAAATGCTGGGCTTCGCCGGTCCTGAGGTCAAGGAAGGCCTGCTGTCGCTCCAAGAACGCCGCAAACCGGTGTTTTCGCAGTCTTCCGTCATCTGACCCCATACGAAAAGGGCCTCCGGAAATCCGGAGGCCCTTCTGGCGGAAAACGCGGGGCTGTCGAATCAGACCCGTTCCAGCACGACCGCGATCCCCTGCCCTACGCCGATGCACATGGTCACCAGCGCATAGCGACCTGCATCCGCCTCCAGCCGGTTGACGGCCGTCGTCACCAGACGCGCGCCACTGGCCCCCAGAGGGTGACCCAGGGCGATAGCACCGCCCCACGCATTCACGCGCGCATCATCATCCGCCAGACCCAGCATGCGCAATACGGCCAGGCCCTGTGCGGCAAAGGCCTCGTTCAGTTCGATCACGTCCATCTGCGCCAGGCTCAGGCCGGTCTGGGCCAGGACCTTCTGGGTGGCCGGTGCCGGGCCGATCCCCATGACCCGGGGCGCCACCCCGGCACACGCCATCCCGACCACCCGCGCCCGAGGGGTCAGGCCAAACCGGCTCGCCTGCGCCTCGTCGGCCAGCAGCAGCGCGCACGCGCCATCATTGACACCGCTGGCATTGCCGGCGGTGACGGTGCCATCGGGACGCACGACGCCTTTGAGCCTGGCCAAGGACTCCAGGCTGGTGGACCGTGGGTGCTCGTCTTTTTCCACCGCAATCGGATCGCCTTTGCGCTGCGGCACCAGGACGGGGGTGATTTCCCGGGCCAGATGCCCGGCGGCCTGAGCGGCCAACGCCTTTTCCTGACTGGCCAGCGCCATGCGATCCTGCGCCTCGCGCTCGATCCCGTACTCGGTGGCGACGTTTTCCGCCGTCTCGGGCATGGAATCGACCCCGTACCGCGCTTTCATGAGCGGATTGATGAAACGCCAACCGATCGTCGTATCGTAGACAGCGTTGTCGCGTGAGAAAGCGCTGGCGGCCTTGGGCATCACGAACGGCGCCCGGCTCATGCTCTCGACGCCACCCGCAATCATCAGACCGGCTTCACCGGCCTTGATCGCCCGCGCCGCCGTGCCCACCGCATCCAGTCCGGAGCCGCAGAGTCGATTGATCGTGGCGCCAGGCACTGACAAGGGCAAGCCGGCCAGCAGGGCGGCCATGCGCGCCACATTGCGATTATCCTCGCCCGCCTGGTTGGCGCAGCCCAGCAGCACGTCGGCCAGAGATTCCCAATCGACACCGGGATGACGCGCCATGAGGGCGCGCAGCGGCACCGCCGCCAGATCATCCGCCCGCACAGAAGACAGCGTGCCGCCATACCGGCCAAAAGGGGTCCGCACCGCATCACAAATGAAAGCCTGACCACTCATATTCATACCCCCAGACATTGTTCAATCATTCGAGAGGACGGAAAGGTCGGCACGCACGAATCCGTGCCCGGTCGATTCCCCCAGCGCGCGCAGATCGGTCTCCAGGCGATCGGCCGCCTGCTGCCTCGCCCAGAACACCGGACCGCCGAGCTTCTTCGGAAACCCATAACCGTCAACCAGCACCGCATCGACGTCTCCTGGCCGGAGCGCCACGCCCTGCGCCAGCAACAAGGCGGCCTCATTGACCATCGCCAGCAATGCACGGCGTTGAATGACTTCCGGAGCCAGCGGACGGCGCACGATTCCGCGTTGAGCGCTGGCCTGTTCGATCAGGCCCCGCACCACGGCATCCGTGGAGGACACCGCCTGCCCGTCCGCATAGACGTAATAGCCAGCGCCGGCCTTGCGGCCCAGACGGCCCTGTTCGCATAAATGGTCCAGAATCGAGACGTAGCGTTCATCCGGATGGCGCGTAGCCGCCTGCGCGCGACGCATGCGCCAGGCGATATCCAGGCCGGACAGATCGGCGACGGCAAACGGCCCCATGGCAAAACCCAGCGCCGTCAACGCCTGGTCCACGTCTTCCGGCCAGGCGCCGTCTTCCAGCATGAACTCGCATTCACGACGATAGGCGTTGTAGATCCGGTTGCCGATGAAGCCGAACGCATTGCTCGCCAATACCGTGGTTTTCCCGAGCCTGGTCCCAAGAGCCATACCGGTGGCCAGGGCGACGGAGGACGTCTGCGCCGCCCGCACCACTTCGAGCAGCTTCATGACGTGCGCCGGACTGAAAAAATGCAAGCCCAGGACATCCTGGGGACGCCGCGTCACGCGCGCGATCTCATCGACATCCAGGTAGGACGTATTGCTGGCCAATATCGCGCCGGGGCGCGCCGAGGCGTCGATCTGGCGAAAGACATCCTGCTTGACCGCAAGATCCTCATAGACGGCTTCGATCACGAGATCCACGTCGGCAAGACAGCCCCAATCCGGGGTGGCAGCCAGCACGGACTGACGCCGTGCGGCTAATTCGCCCGTCATTTTCCCCGTCGAAACCCGGCGCTCGTAGTGTTGGGCGATACGCAACCGCCCCTGCTCGACCGCCGGACCATTCTGGTCGAGCAAAACGACCGCCACGTCGGCCTCGAGCAAGGCTATGGCGATCCCCACCCCCATGGTACCGGCACCGATGACTGCGGCGCGGCGGATCTCGATCGGCTCGGCTCGCAAGGCCTCGGGGAGCTGGCTTGCCTGACGCCGGGCGGCGGCCAGATATTCCAGGGCCTGCGCCCCATCGTCAGGATAAGTAGAGGTCATCACGAAAATCAGATCCCATGTGAAAAAGAGCGGATACCTATTCGGTACGCATCAGGTGCTTGCCGATCACGAGCTGCTGAATCTGGGTCGTGCCTTCGTAGAGACGCAGCAGGCGCACATCGCGATAGAAGCGCTCTACCTTGTATTCATTGATGTAGCCGGCCCCGCCGTGGATCTGAACCCCGCGATCCGCCACGCGCCCGACCATTTCTGTGGCGTACATCTTGGTGCAAGATGCCTGCATGCTGACTTCCGGATCGCTGACACCGGCAGGCTTGTCGTCGTAGCGGCGCGCAGAAGCCTGAACCAGGGACCAGGCGGCCAGAAGCTCGGCCTGGCTGTCGGCCAACATCGCCTGCACCAGTTGAAAGTCCCCGATGCGCTTGCCAAATTGCTTGCGCTGCTGCGCGTAGGCGATGCTTTCGGACTGGATGCGGCTGGCCATGCCGCACGCCAGGGCGGAAATATGCAAACGCCCGCGATCCAGGACCTTCATCGCCGTCTTGAACCCCTTGCCAGGCACACCGCCGATGATATTGGCGGCCGGTACGCGCACCTCGTCCAGATTGACGTCGCAGGTTTTGGTACCGCGCTGGCCCATTTTTTTATCGGCCTTGCCCAGCGACAGGCCGGGGAGGTTTGCGGGCACGAAAAACGCAGTGATGCCCCTGGCGCCCGACTCGCCCGTACGGGCCATGAGCGTGAACGCTCCGGCGCGTGGCGCATTGGTGATGAACCGCTTGGTGCCGCTCAGCAGATAATCGTCGCCATCCCGCACCGCCCGGGTTCTGATCGAAGCGGCGTCCGATCCGGCGTCCGGCTCCGTGAGCGCGAACGATACGATCAATTCCCCGCTGGCAATGGCGGGCAGGTACGTCGACTTCTGTTCCTCAGTACCGTCCATCAGGATACCCTGCGACCCGATGCCGATATTCGTGCCGACGACCGAGCGAAAAGCCAATGCCGTCCGGCCCAAAGCATAAGCGACCTCGCATTCCTGGCTCATCGACAGCCCGATACCGCCGTACTCCTCAGGAATCGACAGACCGAAGAGCCCCAGCTCGCGCATGTCGTCCACGATGTCGCCGGGAACTTCGTCCCGATCTTCGACGATGTCCTCCGCCGGCACCAGCCGTTCCTGAATGAAGCGATCCAAGCTTGTCTTAAGTAGCTCGAACGATTCCTGGTCAAGCGCCACAGCACACTCCTGTCGTATATCGGTGAATGCATTGTGCAATCTTCTATCTTATTAGACAATTAGAAAGAATATGAACATTCTGTCAAGGATATTTGACGATGGAATCCCTGAATGCCCAGTCCCTCATCCTGCTCGTGGACATCGTCGATGCCGGCAACCTCAGCAAGGCCGCGCGCAAGCTCAAGATGAGCCGCGCCAACATCAGCTATCACCTCACCCAATTCGAACAATCCCTGGGCCTGCAGTTGCTGCGCCGCACGACACGCCGTGTCGAACCCACGGAAGTCGGCCTGAAGCTCTACCAGCACGGGTGCATCATCCGCGATGAATTGCTGGCCGCGCGCGAATCGGTGGATACGCTGGGCCGGGGCCTGCACGGTTCAGTGCGCCTGAGCTTGCCGACCGGCTTCGGGCATCTGGTCATGTCGGACTGGATGATCGAATTCAAACGCGCCTATCCGGACATCGCCCTGGACGTCATGTTCGAAAACCGCGTCGATGATCTCTTGCGGGAAGAAATCGACATCGCCATCCGGGTCATGTCGGACCCTCCCCTGCAAATGGTGGCGCATGAACTCAGCCAGGTGCGCTACGTCATCTGCGCCTCCACCCAGTACGCGCTTGAACACGGCATGCCAGAGCGGCTGGAGGACCTGCCCGGTGTCCCGCTCATCACATCCACCGTGGACGGGCGCGACCTGCGTCTTTCCGCTTACCAGAACGATGTCAGGCAAGAGATTGCGCTCAACCCCACGCTGGCCTCCGAGAACTTCCAGTTTCTGCGGGAAGCCATTCTCGCCGGCCTGGGAGTCGGACTGGTTCCGGACTACCTGGTGGCTTCGGCAGTGGCCGACCAGCGCATCGTCCTGGCTCTTCAGGATTGGCGCCTGAGCGTCTTCGGCACGCGCATGTTCCTGTTGCGCATGCCCGGACGCTACCAGACACTGGCAGCGCGCACCCTGATCGATTTCATGATCCAGCGCGTGCGCACCTGGGCGGCTTCCTGAACCCACCTCCGCAGGCAGATCGGGCTCAGGGTATTCATCAGGATTTATGTAAATATGTTGACATAAATCCTGATTTCGCCAAAAATTGATGGGAAGCGGCGACGCTCCCGCATCTGTCTCGCGGCGAGGCGCCCACCGGCCCCCACTCTCTCTGACAGATGGCAACAGGACTCTCATGAACAAGTTCAACCAAGACCTGCCGAAAACCTCGGCGAACTACCAGACACTGACACCACTGACACTGCTCGATCGAGCCGCTGACATTTATCCGGACCGCACCGCCGTGATCTACAACGACCGGCGGTACTCGTGGCACGAATACGCGCAACGCTGCCGCAGCCTGGCCCGGGCACTGCACGGCGCAGGCATCCGGCCTGGCGATACGGTCGCCATCCTCGCGGCCAATATCCCCGCCATGCTCGACGCACAATTCGGCGCGCCGCTCGCGGGTGCCATCCTGAACTCCATCAACATCCGGCTCGACGCACCGGCCATCGCGTTCATCCTGCAGCACTCCGAAACCCGCCTGCTGCTGGTGGACCAGGCATTCGCCGAAACCGCGCGCGAAGCCGTGGCCCTGTCCCAGCAACCGATCGACATCATCGACATTCGGGACGACAGCCTGCCGGATTCCGCCCGTGCGGGGCGGATCGACTACGAAGACTTCCTGACCCAGGCACCCGCAGACGCACCTCTGCACTACCCCGAGGACGAGTGGGACGCCATCACGCTGAACTATACGTCGGGCACTACGGGCAATCCCAAGGGGGTGATCTACCATCACCGGGGCGCCTACCTGAACGCCCTGGGCACCGTCGTCTATGCCGGCCTGAACATCGACACCCCCGTCTACCTGTGGACCCTCCCGCTGTTCCACTGCAACGGCTGGTGCTACGCGTGGGCGATGGCCGCTGTCGCCGGTACGCACATCTGTCTGCGCAAGGTGGTTGCGGCCGACATCTACGATGCCATCCGCCGTCACGGGGTCACGCATTTCTGCGGCGCGCCGGCCGTGCTTTCCTCACTGATCGCCGAAAAACCCGCTGACTGGTCCAAGCCAGCAACCCCGATCCTGGTGGCCTGCGCAGGCGCATCGCCTCCCTCATCCGTCATCCAGCAGACCGAAGACCTGGGGTTCCAGGTCCTGCACGTCTACGGCATGACCGAGCAGCACGGGGTCAACGCCATCTGCGCGCCACAGGAGTCGTGGTCGACGCTGGCACCCGAGGAAAGGCTGCTCCACAAGGGTCGCCAGGGAGTCGCCACCACAGTGGCGGGCCATATCATCGTTGCAAACCCGAAGACCTGCGAACCGGTGCCCCGGGACGGCCTCACGATCGGTGAAATCCTGGTCCGCGGCAACCTCGGCATGAAGGGTTATCTGAAGAATCCGCAAGCAACGGATGAGGCGTTCGCCGGCGGCTGGATGCACACGGGCGATCTGGCCGTCGTCCATCCGGACGGCTACCTGGAGATCAAAGACCGCTCGAAGGACATCATCATTTCGGGCGGCGAGAACGTCTCATCCATCGAGGTCGAAGAGGTCCTGCTTTCCCACCCGGCCATCCTGCAAGCGGCCGTCGTGGCGGTTCCCGACCCGAAATGGGGTGAAGTCCCCTGTGCGGTGATCGAGCCGCGCCCCGAGCACGTCGGCAAGCTGGACCAGGAAGACATCATTCGATTCTGCCGCAGCAGACTTCCGGGCTTCAAAACGCCCAAGCACGTGATCTTCGAACCGCTGGTCCGCACGGCGACCGGCAAATTGCAGAAATTCAAGCTGCGCGATCACGCCGCCAGCATCATCGCCTCACGTACGACCTGATCCAGCGAACGATGCCGATCAGAACCCTGATCGGCATCTTCCCCATCATGTCGCACGCCTTCCGGTTCAGCCCACCGATCTTTCTTTGGCCTGATCGCCCAGTTTCACCGACTTCATGCCTTCATTGAGCCGGTTCATGAAATGGACCAAGGCGACTTTGTCATCAAACTGGAAGCCCGCCAGCGCCTGTCGATAGAATTCGTAGATTTTGGGCTGCAGATCATCCCAAAACACCCGGCCCGTAGCGGTCAACACGACCTTCTTGGCTCGACGATCGACATCGTCGGTCACCCGCTCGACCAACGCATCACGCTCCAGACGCTTGAGGACACCGTCCAGGTTCTGGCGACTGACGAACAGATACTCGGTCAGGTCTGAAAAGGACATCCCCGCCCGGGCCTTGGGACGGGACAATGCGCCCATGACCGCCCAGTGGACAGGGGTGATCCCCAATTCTTTGATGCTTTGACGGTCAAGCGTATTGCCTACCTGGAACAGCCGGAAAAAAAGCCGGTTATGGACTTCTGAGGCAGATCCCTCCGAGGACGGCTCATTTACCTTGATCATGAATTCGAAGTTCCGGTAAGACTTCGGGCCGCATGGCGGCCCGGAACCTGGTTATTCGTCGAGCTTGATTCTACTCCACCCAAGCTCTCGTCCTTCGCTCAAAGCCGTGCGCAACGAGCGCCGGCCGTGGCGATCTCATGGCGCATTCAGCCGTGCATCGTCAAGCCACCCGAGACCGAGATCACCTGGCCGGTGATGAAATCCGCATCGTCACTGGCCAGAAAAGCGACCGCTCCCGGGATGTCCTCGGGCTGTCCCAAACGCTTCAGAGGAATGGCGCGCTTGAGGCCGTCGTAGATTTTCTGGCCAAATTCGCCATCTCCCGTAAACGAGCGCAACAAGGCCGTATCGGTCGGGCCGGGGCACACGACATTGACCCGCACATTGCCTCGCGCCGCTTCCCGAGCCAGGGTCTTGCTGAAGGCAATGATCCCCCCCTTGCAGGCGGCATAGACCGACTCGCCGGAGGAGCCCACACGCCCGGCATCCGAAGCGATATTGACGATCTTTCCGCCTTCGCCCGCCAGCATCAGCGGAACCACGGCGTGCTGCAGACTGAGCGGCCCCTTCAGATTGATGGCAATCAGTTTGTCCCAAAGCTCCGGCGTCGTCTCGACAAAAGGCTTGGCCACATCCCAGCCCGCATTATTGACCAGAACATCGACGCGTCCGAATTCCGCATGGACCGCCTGGACGGTTTTCTGCACGGCGGCATGATCCGTGATGTCGAGCGGCATCGTCCTCAAAAGACCGGCATGACCGGCACACTGCGTCTCGAGATCAGCCAGCCCGGCAGCATCCAGATCCAGCGCCACGACACGCGCGCCCTCTTCCAGAAATCTCCGGACCAGGCTGCGACCGATACCGCCCGCCGCGCCCGTGATGAGAGTCACTTTATCGTTGAGTCCACGCATGAAATTTTTTCTCCTGAAAATAGAATGGGGAAGATCAAAATGAATAAGCAAGCTGCGTCGCCTGCTCGATCGCGCGCACCGCATCGAGCTCGGCGGCGACATCCGCGCCACCGATCAGATGGGCATCCCTGCCTTTGGCCAGCAATGCTTCATGCAACGTTCGATTCGGATTCTGGCCGGCGCACAGAATGACGTGATCGACGGCAAGCACATGCGTCTGCCCATCGACCGTGTAGTGCAGCCCCTGATCATCGACCGCCTGGTAGGACGCCCCCGGGATCATGTTCACCCCCGCCTTGCGCAGTTTGACCTTGAGTATCCAGCCCGTGCTCTTGCCCAGATTCTTGCCCAACGACTCTGGCTTGCGCTGGAACATGTGCACAGTGCGCGTGGCCTGGTCGTGCGCGGCGGGCAGCAGACCGCCCGGCCCGCTGATCGTCGGATCGACGCCCCAGGCGCGCTGGAAGGCTGCGACATCCAGCGATTCATCGGCCCGCCCGACAAGGAATTCCGCCACGTCGAACCCGATACCGCCTGCGCCGATGATGGCCACACGCTGTCCGACCTCCACACGCCGGTTCAGCACGTCCACATAGCTCAGCACTTTGGGATGATCCACGCCTGCGATGTCCGGCGTGCGCGGTGCGACGCCGGTCGCGAGCACGATCTCGTCATAGCCGCCATCGAGCAGATGCTGCGCGTCCACGCGCGTATTCAGATGCACCGGAACGCCGAGGTGATCGAGCGAGGCCCGGAAGTACCGCAGCAGTTCGTTGAACTCATTCTTCCCTGGCACCTGCCGGGCCATGTTCAACTGCCCGCCAAGTTCACGGTCCGCCTCGAACAGTTCGACCGAATGCCCGCGGCGCACCGCATTGACGGTAAAGGCCAGCCCTGCGGGACCAGCACCCACGACCGCGATGCGGCGGGACCGCGCGGCTTTGCCCTCCTGGAACTCCAGTTCCCTGCCCGCAACCGGGTTGACCATGCAGGTGGCCGGCCGCTCGGTGAAAATCCGATCCAGACAGGCCTGATTGCAGGCAATGCAGGGACTGATCAGATCGCCCTGCCCCAGCCGAGCCTTCAAAGCGAAATCAGGGTCCGCAAGCAAAGGACGCGCCATGGACACCAGATCGGCATCTCCTGCGGCGATCAAGGCCTCGGCCACTTCCGGCGTGTTGATCCGGTTCGACGCCATGACGGGGATCGAAACCGCCTGCTTGATGTTGCGCACGGCGGCCGCCCAGGCCGCCCGCGGCACCGAGGCGGCGATGGTCGGCACTGAGGACTCATGCCAGCCGACCCCCGTGTTGATCATATCGGCGCCCGCTCGTTCGATACGACGGGCGAACTCGGCGATCTCTTCGGCCGTCATCCCGCCCTCCATCAGATCGACGGACGAAATGCGGTAGATCAACATGAAATCCGGGCCGACGCGCTCACGGACGGATCGCACGATTTCCAGGGGAAAGCGGATCCTGCCCTCGAAAGAACCGCCGAACTCGTCCTCGCGCCGATTGGTGAGCGGCGCGGTGAATTCATTGATCAGATACCCCTCGGAGCCCATGATCTCGACCCCGCTATAGCCCGCCTGCCGGGCCAATGCCGCAGTGTTGGCGAAACTGCCTATCGTTTCCCGGACCTCTTGCGTGCTCAGTTCGCGCGGCGTGTATGCATTGATGCGCGCCTTGTCCGGCGACGGCGACACGCAATCGGGCACCTTGGCATAGCGGCCGGCATGCAGGATCTGCAGCACGATGCGCCCACCAGCCTTTGAGACCTCGGAGGTGATCAGTTCATGCTCTCCGAGCTGCTCGGGCGAATTCAGATACAGGCCGCCCTCATCCATCACGCCTTCGGGCACGGGTGAATATCCGCCCGTCAGGATCAGGCTGATCTCGCCCCGGGCACGCGCCGCGTAAAAGGCCGCCAGCCGCTCCTGAGGCCGGTCGAGTGTCTCGAGACGAGTATGCATCGCCCCCATCACCATGCGATTGGGAAGCGTCGTCGTGCCAATACGGATCGGAGCCAACAAATTGGGATAGGTAGTCATGGTTCAAATAGGATCAGAGGTGGATATGCCTCATGATCCATCGAATCCGAAATTATGTCAATATCTTTACATAATTTCGGATTCGAACCAGATCCGACGTCCTACCCGCCGATGCGCACGACCGTCCGCCCTTTCGCGCGACCTTCGATGAAGTCCTCAAAACACCCAGGCAGCGCCTCCAGAGCGACCTCACGGGTGATCTCCATGAGATGACGCGGTTTGAGATCCGCGCCCAGGCGCTGCCAGACCCGCCGACTCACCGAATGGGAGATCAAACTCGAATTGATGCCCATCAGGCTGACGCCTCTGAGGATGAAGGGGAACACCGTGCTGTGCAGCTCCGCGCTGGCAGCGTTGCCGATACTGGCGATGGTGCCTTCGGGCTTCATCGTCGAGATCACCCAGCTCAACAGCGGGCCACCGACATTGTCCACCGCTCCCGCCCATCGAGCCCCCTCCAGAGGCCGGAGACGGTCCAGGTCGATACTCGACACCAGCTTGACATCGGCGGCGCCAAGCCGCTTCAAATAATCCGCCTGTATCGCCTTGGAAGTCAGCGCAACGACCTCATAGCCCAAGCCGGCCAGCATATCGATTGCCAGACTGCCCACACCGCCAGTGGCACCCGTCACCAGGACGGGGCCCCTGTCGGGGGACAGGCCGTTGTCCTCCATGCGGACGATTCCCAGCGCAGCCGTGAACCCGGCCGTACCCAACGCCATCGCTTCGAGCGGACTCAGGCCATCCGGCAACGGTACGATCCAGTCAGCCGGAACCCGGGCATATTCGGCATAGCCGCCATGGTGCGCAACGCCGATGTCAAAGCCTGCCGCCACCACTTGATCGCCTATGGCATAGCGCTCGTCGGACGAGCGCACGACCTCCCCGGCGAGATCGATACCCCCGACGCACGGGAAACGGCGGATGATCTTGCCCGCGCCCGTCGCGGCCAGGGCATCCTTGTAGTTGATGCTGGAAAACGCCACCCTGATGGTGACCTCGCCGGCGTCCAACTGATCTTCCGTCATCCGTGACAAGCGGCGGGTGATCGAGCCGTCCTCCGCCCGATCGATGACCAGGGCACTGAAAGAAATGTGCGACATGTCTTGTTCCATTGTTCGACCTCGATCGGATGAAAACGTCTCAATAGAAAAGGAGGGGCTCCCAGGCTCGGGATCTCTCAGTGACCGACGAATACGGGCTGGCGTTTTCCCAGGAACGCCCCCACGCCCTCGGTGGCATCCTTCGTCTGTGTCACTGCGGCGAACAGCTCGGCTTCCAGCTCGAGACCTGAGGCCAGTGCCATGTCAAAGCCTTGCAGCACCGCGTCGCGTGCCAGGGCAAAGGCGGCGGGTGGCGGATTGCCGAGCGCGGACGCGAAATCGCTCCCCAGCGCAACTGGATCATCGCCCTCCGCCACGGCGTTGACCAGGCCGAGGCGGACAGCTTCTTCGGCTCGAACGGCTCTTCCCGTGGTGATCATTTCGAGGGCACGGGCGGGACCGATCAACCGGCTCAGCCGCTGCGTACCGCCGTAGCCCGGAATCAGCCCCAGCCGGATCTCGGGCAGCGCCAGGCGGGCGGCCGGGGTCGCCACCCTGAACGTGCAGGCCAGAGCCAGCTCAAGCCCGCCACCGAAAGCCACCCCCGATATCACGGCGATCGATGGCATGCGCAACGCATCGAGCCTGGCGAAGGTCCGCTGTCCCAAGCGGGCGAACGCCCGCTGCGCATCGGCATCCCGGCCCAGGATTCCCGTGACGTCCGCGCCGGCGCAGAAAGCCTTGCCTCCCGCGCCCACCACGATCAGGACGGAAGCATCGCTGTCGCCCGCCTCATCGATCAGCGCGCCGATCGAATGGATCATCTCCGCATTCAGCGCGTTCATGGCTTCGGGGCGGTTCAAAGTGATCACGGCCGCGCCATCCCGGTACGTCAATGTGACGCTCATGGTGTTTTCCTGCAAGGTGTAGCCCATCATTCAGAGGGCCGGGTTGAAGAAGAATGCGCGGGGTGATGGCCGTGCCCGCCCGCTCCCAGGTCGCCGTCGCCAGGCGAGAGATCCAGCATATCGACCAGAAGTTCCTGGCGCGGGCCGGAAATATGCATGGAGAACGCCCATTTCCCGTACATGTCCAGCTTGATCGAAAATGCGTACACGCCTGGCGCCTGAGTCTCCCGGGCCGCAACGGGCGCAATGTTATGCGCCATGGGCATCGAAGGCATGCCCGCCTTGACCTGGACGGCAAGACCGCCCACGACCTCGTTCGAGGCCGCGTCGGCAATCCGGACCGTGCATGCGTAGTCAAGTTTCTGGTTGGTTTCCACGCAGTTCACCCGGCCGGCAAGGCCGGCGGCCTGCGCGGCGGCAGGCGGCACGGCCAAGGGCACGCCAAGCAGGACCGTCGAGAAAAAAATGGGGCGCAACATCATGATCATGCTATCTCCTCTATGTAATTCGCCGGCTCGCGCCAAGCAGGACTTCGTTGAAAAACGGTTCATCGATCAAGACGCCGCCATGCCCGGAAAGGACGATCCGGCCTCGATCGATGACGTGCACCGTGTCGGCAATTTCCAGGACGCGGTGCACATTCTGGTCCACCAGCAGCACAGCCAGACCATCGGCCAACAATTGAACGATCAGCGCAAACATCCTGGCGGTCGCAAGCGGCGACAGGCCGAGCGTCGGTTCATCCAGGATCAGCAATCGCGGATCCGCCATCAGCCCGCGCCCCACGGCCAGAAGCTGCTGCTGCCCTCCGGACAGAGACGAGGCTGGCTCATCCAGGCGGGGAGCCAGCTCGGGCAGATAATCCAGCACCGCCTCGCGCCGCCTGCGGATGTGTGCCTTGCTCATGCGCGCAGGCGCGGCGACCATCAGGTTCTCTCCGACCGTCAGACGCATGAAGATCAGTCGATTTTCGGGGACATGGGCAATGCCCAGATCCAGCACTGCATGCGACGACCATGTCTCGATGCGCCGACCCAGGAAGCTGATCTGCCCCCCGACCGGCCGCTTCATCCCGGAAATGGCTTCGAGGACCGAGGATTTTCCAGCGCCATTCGGTCCCAGCAGCCCGATGGCGGCGCCTGCCGGGACCTCGAAACTGACCTCACGGACCGCCTCGAGCGCGCCGTGTCTCACGGCCAGGCCGCGCACCTCAAGCATGGACGGGTCCCCGGTCGCCAAAATACACGGCCCGCACGAGCGCGTCGTCGCACAGCGCGGCCACTGGCCCCTGGGCAATCTTCCGGCCCATGTGCAGGACAGCCATCTCCGGACACAGCGCCGCGATCAGGTTGATCTTGTGTTCGATGATGACCACCGTCCGCCCCGGCAAGGCAATGCGCGCCAGCATCTCGATCATCGCGTCGGTTTCAGCCGCAGTCAGGGTTCCCGAAGGCTCGTCCAGCAGCAAGGCGCGGGGACGCAGCGCCAGGGCGCGCGCCAGATCGAGCCGCCGCCTCTGCGCGAACCCCAGGGTCGACGCCATCGCATGACGCTGGTCGAGCAGGCCCACGTCTTCGAGCAGCGCCTCGGCCGCAGAGCGCGCGCCGTTCCCCACCGCACGCACATTGTCCAGGACGGTGAGCCTGCCAAATATCCGGGTGTTCTGAACCGTGCGCGCCACGCCGGCCGCCACAATCTGCGGCGGCCGCCATGAGGTCGCGTCTGCCCCGTCGATCAGCAGGCGGCCGCCGCTCAAAGGATAGATACCGCTCAGGACATTGATCAGGCTCGACTTGCCGGAACCGTTGGGTCCGACCAGCCCCAGCACTTGCCCGCTTCGGACCTCCAGGTCGATTCCGTCCAGTACCGCATGCCCATCGAAATGCAGGCTGGCCCGTTCCAGAGCAAGTTTCATCGCGCGCCCCTGAACAGCCGCCCGAGGCGATGGACCGCCGTTTCGTCCAGTAGACCGCGTGGACGCATGACCAGCAGCAGGACCACCAAGCCGCCGAACAGAACCATCCGATACTGCGACAGGCTTTGAAAAGATTCCAGAAACCCGATATCGAGGCATACCCCCAGCAAAGGGCCGAATGCAGTGCCCAGGCCGCCGATCAGGCCATAGGCCAACGCATGCACGCCCAGCATCACGCCAAAGACGCCGGGTTCGACGTACGTCACGGAATGAATGAAGAAGCCGCCCGCACAAGCAGCCAGCGCGCCGGCCCCCGCCGAGACGGCCAGCCGATATCGGGTCACATCGATGCCATTGAGAGCGGCCAGCACATCGTCCTCTCCGATCATCCGCAGTCTGACACCGAAGCGGCTGCGTTCCAGACCGGCAAAGGCGGCCAGCACGAACCCGACCAGCGCCCAGATCACCAGCAGAGTGTCCAGCGGGGTGATCCCGTTGTCGAACGCATAGCGCACATCCCGAAAACCGTGCTCGCCCTCCGGGCCTACCAGACGGCCGCCAATTTCGCGCTGGTAGTGAAACAATTCAAACAGAATGCGCACGATTTCCGCAAAAGCCAGGGTCGCGATGGAAAAATAGAACCCCCGCAAACGCAGCGTGGGAATCGCGATCGCGAACTGAGTCGCCGCGCCGAGCAGCGCGGCAAACAGGAGCGCCGGCAAGAGCGGCCAGCCCCACAGGGCGGTCGCAATCCCGGCCGCATAGGCGCCGATACCGAAAAACGCCTGCTGGCCGAACGAAACCTCGCCCACCAGCAACAGCAGGTAGGCGGAAAGCGCCAGGAGCGTCATCATCCCGATGTTGGAAACGACCCCGATCGTAAAAGCATCCACAGCCTCAAAGCCTCCTGTGCGCCGCCGCATCGCGCAGGGCCCGCGTCTGGCCGAAGAGGCCTCCGGGCCGCAGAACGAGCAACAGAAAGAGCAGCAGATAGGCGGACAGATCGCGGATCTGCGGCCCGAACAACCATAAGGCCTGCGCCTCGATCACACCCAGCAGCAGGCCTCCCGCCACGGCGCCCCGCAAGGAGCCAAACCCGCCCAGCATCGCCGCGACGAGCCCCTTGAACGTGGCCCACATGCCGAACATGCCGCTGACCTGCTGATCGGCGGACACGATCAGCCATCCGGCGATGCCACCGACTGCCGAAGCCAGCACGCAGGCCAGAAAGAGCGTATGGCCCACGTTCCGACCGACGAACTTCGCGGCCCGGGGGTTCTCGGCGATCGCCCGCAAGCCCAGACCGAACCGGCTGCCATGCACCACCCACTCCAGAATCACCATGACCCCGACAGCGATGACCAGCATGAGCAGATGCTCGCTACGCAGCAGCACAGGGCCCAGGTGGATCACCGTGCCGTCCCCCAGGGCAGGCACGGGATAGGAATGCCTGGGCAGCACCAGCATTGCCACTTCCTCGAGCTGCATCCAGATCGCGAAGCTCGCCACCATCGAGGCCATGGCACCACCTCGGCGCATCGGCGCAAAGCAGGCGCGCTCGACGTAAATGCCGGCGACGACCGCCCCGCACACCGCCACGACGGCCGCCACACCCCACCCCGCCTGCCACCGGAGGTGGGCATAGGCTCCGGCATACAGGCCGATCATGATCACGGCGCCGTAGGCGAGGTTGAGCTTGCCCAACACCCCGAACATCAGCGTGAAGCCAAGCGCGATCAAGGCATACGCCGCGCCATTGGCCAGACCCTCGACCGTGTTCTGCAGCAGGTCAACCAGCATGTGCACGCAACTCCTTGCAAAATCCGGGGGCCCTGGCGCACCATCAGGCACCGCCCGGCTGGTGCACTAACGACGATCGCCCAGATAGGCGCGCCGGATCACCTCGTCTTCTGCCAGGGCCTGCGCATCGCCATCGAATGCAATGCGGCCGTGATCCATCAGGTAGAAATGGTCGGCGACCCGCAACGCCATGTGCACATTCTGCTCGACCAGAAAAATCGACACCCCGTCCTTCTTGAGTTCGGCGATGACCTCGAAGATTTCTTGAACCACCAGCGGAGCCAGCCCGACGGACGGCTCATCCATCAAGAGCAGCGAAGGGTTGGACATGAGCGCCCGCGCAATGGCCAGCATCTGCTGTTCTCCCCCCGAGAGCGTGCCCGCCTGCTGTCCCGCACGCTCTCGCAAACGCGGGAACCGGTCGAGCAATCTTTCGCGATCTTCCCGCACCTTGACGCGATCCGTGCGCGTGATGGCCCCGGCGTCCAGGTTCTCCAGCACCGTCATGTCCTTGAACACCAGCCGGTTTTCCGGCACCAGCGCCAGACCGGATTTGACGATCGTGCTGGGGGAGACGCCGGCGATCCGCTTGCCCATGAATGCGATGTCGCCCGACTGAGGCTTGAGCAAGCCCGTCACGGTCATCATCAGGGTGGTCTTTCCGGCGCCATTGGGCCCCAGCAGGCACGTCACCCGTCCCGCCTCCACGCGCAGGGACACGCCCCGCAGCGCCTGAATCCGCCCATAGCACGTCACGACGTCGGAGACTTCCAATAGGGTGCTCATGCCGCAACTCCCAGATAAGCTTCCTGCACCACAGGGTCGGACTGGATTTCCTGGGCCAGTCCCTGAGCGATACGGCGCCCGAAGTTCAGCACCGTGATTCGATCGCTGACCGACATCACCAGATCCATGTGATGCTCGATCAGCAGGACCGTCACGTTGCGCCGCTTCAGTTCCCGGATGCGCGCCTCGAGGTCGGCCACTTCCTCCGGATTCATCCCGGCGGCCGGCTCATCCATGAGGATCAGCTTCGGCCTGCCCGCAATCGCCCGGGCGAGCTCCAGGCGCCGCTGCTCACCAAAGGACAGATTGGAAGCCGCGACATCCTGTTTGTGCAGCAGGGACGACATCTCGAGGATTTCGTCGATTTCTTCCCGCGCAGCCGCCTCGCCGCCCATCCAGCGGCGCAGAAAACCGCCGGAGTTGCCGCCGTCCCGCTGCGCGATCCAGAGGTTCTGCCACACCGTGAGCTTGCCGAACAGACGAATGTTCTGGAACGTCCGGCTGATACCGGCGGCCGTGCGGCGATGCAGGGGCAGTCCGGTGATGTCCTGCCCCAGGAACTCGATCTTGCCCGAGGATGGCAGAAACAGGCCGGACACGAGATTGACCGTCGTGCTTTTGCCCGAACCGTTGGGGCCGATCAGGCCATGGATTTCGCCTTCCTCGACATCGAAGGTCAGGCCGTCGAGCGCCTGAATGCCTCCGAAGTTCTTGCTGAGCGAACTGACTTTGAGCATCCTCACGCTTCCTTTTTACGTACCGCGCCGAACCGCAGCCAACCCGGGCGGCCATTCAGAAAACCATCCGGCCTGAAATTCATGGTCAAGATGATGAACAGACCAAACACGAAACTGCGCCAATCCCCCATGAACCGCAGGCCCTCGACGAGCACGCCCTGAATGAAAATGGCGGCGAGCACCGTGCCGAAGACACTGGACAGGCCCCCGATGATGGGATACGACAGGGCAAACGCCGCGAGCACGATGCCAAATTGCGCATGCTCGACGTGGGTCGTGTAATGCGCGAAGATCCCCCCGCTCAACCCAGCCAGCGCGCCGCTCACGGTCATGGCCAGCACCTTGATCGCCATCACGTTGATACCGGCCGCCTGCGCCGCGAGTTCGTCCTCGCCCA
This sequence comes from Castellaniella sp., assembly GCF_049650445.1. Classification (GTDB taxonomy): domain Bacteria; phylum Pseudomonadota; class Gammaproteobacteria; order Burkholderiales; family Burkholderiaceae_B; genus Castellaniella. Next base: position 91,234 of record NZ_JBASAD010000001.1, read on the forward strand.
CCGCACGCAACACCACGCCGATTCTGGAGCGGTCCAGCCACCAGAGCATCGCCAGCACCAACAGGACGAATGCCCAGATGAACATCATCACTTCAAAGACGCTCCAGCCATTGAGGGAGAAATAGCGGATTTGCGAGAACCCCTCGCCGCCAGCCGGGCCAAGTTCCACGCCATCGACCGACACCCGGAACTTGAAGTTGAAAAGGACGATCCGGACGACCTCGCTGAAGGCGATCGTCGCGACCACCAGCATCAAGCCCTTGACCCGCAACGCGGGAAATCCGATCAGAAAGGCGACGAAGCCGGAAACGGCCGCCGCCGCGAGCAGGGCGGGCACCAGCGGCCAGCCCCATAAAGTCGTCAACATCCCCGCAAGGTAGGCGCCGATGCCGAAGAAGGCGGCCTGGGCGAGGCTGACCTGTCCGGTCAGCAGAATCCAGTAGGACGACAAACCCAGCAACGCATGGATGCCGATGATCTGAATGAGTCCGTAGTAAAAATCCATGCCGTTCTCCTCAATCACGCGCCGAAACGGAACCGAACAGCCCGTTGGGCCGCAGCACCAGAAATGCGAACAACACCAGCATGACGTAGAGATCCCGCTCGGTGACCCCGCGTAGAGACTGGAACAGATTCTCGAGGCCACCCACCGCAAGCCCGGCGATGATGGCGCCCGGTACGCTGCCCAGACCGCCGATGACCGTGACGATCAGACCTTTCACCGTCAAAGGCAGCGCCAGCAAGGGTGAAAGCGCGCCCACGGCCGAACCGATCATCGCGCCGGCGACCCCGCCCAGCAGCCCCGTGATCACGAACAACTGCCCGTTGACCAGGGTGATGTCGATGCCGCAGAGCCTGGCAGCCACGGGCTGTTGCGCCACGGCCCGGGTGCCCAGGCCCAGCTTCGTGCGATGCAGCAGCCACAGCAACCCCGCCATGCAGGCGCATGCCGTCAGGAACACGGCGATCAGGTCGCCACGGAAGAAGAACTCCCCCAACTGGAGCGAGCCTTCGACGAAGCTGGGATAGGCCACGGGTACGCCATGGGTAGCGTGGATGATCACCTCTTCGATGAACAGCAGCATGCCCAGCGTGGCCATCAGCATGGAAAGAGGATGCGCCGGTGAAATGAAGTGAAAACACGTGAAATACACCAGCAGGCCGATCAACCCGCCCGCCAGCGCAGCCAGCAGAAACACCACGAACACAGGCGCGGCGACTGAGTTCAGTACCATGATGCTGGCATAGGCGCCGCCGATCGAGGCGGCCGCATACGACAGGTTGATCTTGTGCATCACCCCAAAAATGAGCGTGAACCCAAGCCCGATCAGCGCATAGGTGGCGCCGTACAGCACCCCGCTCGCCAGCGACTGGAATGTATCGATAAAGAAGAATGGGTCCACGCTTTGCTCCCTGGATCAATGATTCGAATATCCGGCCTATTTGGCGACGGCCGGGTTATGAACCATTTCCCAATGATCGCCTCGAGCCTGGACGAAGACGAACGGCTTGATGGCTTCACGATCCGCCGTGCGCTTGACAGCACCCAGCAGACCACGCGTCTCGTCGAGCGCGGCCATGCCCGCACGCATCTTCCGGCGATCTTCCTCGACCGTTTCGGGCTTGGCCATCACGCCTTGCGACTCGATGATGTCCTTCAGGTAGAACATGATTTCGTAAGAAGCCGCGCTGTGCAGGTCAGCGCTCCCGCCCTTGGCAGCGATCTGCTCCGCAGCGGTCCGGGCCTGGTTATTGATCGGCGCGAATCCGGTCGGAATCAGCAAGCCCTGAGCTTGCTTGGCACAGCCTTTCAGGGTCTCGAGCGTCGACGAGCTGGTCAGCCCGATCAGAAGCTTGGGCTTGACCTGCTGACGCTCCATCTCGCGCAGCACGCCGCAGGTGGTGATGGGGTGAGCGGAGATGGCCACGATATCCGGCTGCGCACGACGCATGTCACGCACCTGATTGGAAAAAGCCGTATCGTTCAACAGCCATTCGCTTGTGCCCAGGACGTTGAAACCGTTGGCCTCCGCCTGTCCTTTCATCGCGCCAAACGTGGCCTTGGAGTGCGCAAAATCGACCTCCACGCCGCCGTATAGGGTCTTGAGGTCGGGATACTGCTGCTTCACCCAGCCAAACAGCGACTTGTACATCTCGAGTTCGTTGGGCACATTTCTGAAGGACCATTCAGAAATGCCCGCCAGGCCGACCTTGGAAGCGACATCCGCAAAGATCGGGAACTGCAGCCCGCTGTCGCTGGCATCCCCCACTTTCTTCTGCAGAATGCCGAAGGCCGATTCGGCGACGTTCGAGCAGCTCGGGCCGACACCGATGATGGCGTCGGTCGCCGCGATTCTGCGGACGACCGAGATGCCTTCTTCGGCATTGCAGCGATCGTCGTAATAGGTCACCTTGATCTTGCCGGTGGCGCCATCCCCCAGCTTGACGCCGCCCGCGGCATTGATCGCATCAGCCGCGGCATTCAACGCCGCTTCGGCATTCATGCCGAACAGACGGATGGCGCCGGATTTGGCGCCAAAACCGGCCACGTCGACCGTCCGTTCCACACTGTACGCAGGTGCCGCGATGACCAAACCCGCCAAGGCGGCGGCCAGAATTTTCACACCATGAATATTCATTGCAGGAAGCTCCTCTCTTTCTTTGAATGCCGCCAATACATCAGCGGAACTGAAAATTCGTCCAGACCACCGCGATTCCGGTCTCCTTGAACCTGAACGAATGGTCTGCCCGTTCGTCGGTCTGCATGATCCCCCCCGCATCGGACGATCCGGATCCATTTGGAACCGCCAGATCATTCGGGTTGCACAACACAGTCACACGTCCAACATCAGGAAATCCGATTTTGGGACATTCGATATCATTAGACAATTGGAAATAATATGAACATTATGTCAAACGATATTTGACAATATGGGCATGCAAGGTCCATCACACTGTCGTGGCGACAGAACGACAGACTCTGCAAAAACCAGATCAGGCGGCGGGAGCCGGCAAGACGAACTGCAGCGTGACTACTTCTGCCAGGGTCTGCACCGACACGAGGCGCCGGACTGCCGCCGATCGGGAGGCCGGCACATCACAGACATGAATCCGGGCGAATCGACCCAATAGGGCCACCCCAACCGATTCAGCGGACCTGATCCAGTTCCTGGGTCTCCGGCTCGTCCGCCCAACGCGTGCGGAATTCCAGAATGTCCGGCAGGCAACGCAAGAACGCCTCGACCAGTTCCGGGTCGAAATGACGGCCGCTTTCCTTGCGGATGTGGGCCACGGCGTCTTCGATCGACCAGGCCGGCTTGTAGGGCCGCACGCTGGTGAGGGCGTCGAACACGTCGACCAGCGCGATGATGCGTGCGGCATGGGGAATGGCTTCGCCCGCCAGGCCGTCCGGATAACCGCTGCCGTCCCATTTCTCATGGTGGCGCAGGGCGATCGTGGCGGCCAGCCGCAACAGGCTGGACGGGTGTTCGCCGATGATCCGGGCGCCCATCACGGTGTGCTGGCGCATGACGGCCCATTCCGCCGCGTTCAGCTTGCCGGGCTTGAGCAGCACGGCGTCGGGAATACCGATCTTGCCCACATCGTGCATGGGTGCCGCGTTCAGCAGTTCGTCGGCCGCTTCTTCGCTGTAGCCCACCTCGCGCGCCAGGCGCCAGGCGTAATGGCTCATGCGGACGATGTGCAAGCCAGTCTCGTTGTCGCGGTATTCCGCCGCCGCACCCAGACAGCGGATGATCTGCAGGCGGGTTTCCAGGACTTCCCCGGCCTGCACCAGGGACAGATGAGTCCGTACCCGGGCCTGCACCACCGGAGGGTTGAAAGGCTTGGTGATGTAGTCCACCGCGCCCAGTTCCAGCCCCTTGTGCTCGTCGTCTCCCTGGCTGAGCGCCGTCACGAAGATCACCGGGATGGCGCGGGTGCTCTCGTCGCGCTTCAGGGTCTCGCAGACTTCGTAGCCCGACATGCCCGGCATCATGATGTCCAGCAGAATCAGGTCGGGCCGTTCCTTGCGTACCAGAGACAGCGCCGTAGGGCCGTCCTTGGCGAACAGCAGGCGGTACTGTGCCTGCAGGGTATGCCGCAGCACCTGCAGATTGGTCGATTCATCGTCCACCAGCAGCACCGTGCGGCGTCCATCCTTCTTGTCATCCATCCAGTGTTTCCTTGCGATCGGCTCAGGGGTCAGTCCGACTTGCAGGCATGCGCGGCGATTTCCGCCGGAATGGACTCCAGCAGTTGGCCAGCCCGTTCGAATTCAAATGCGTCGACGGCGGTACGCAGGGCCTGGGCCTGGGCGCGGCCGCCTCGCTCACCCAGCCCGGCGCACACGACGTCCAGCGCGGCATCGTCCAGCGCATTGCTGGCCAGCACGGTCCGCAGCGCCGCCACGGCCGCTTCCAGATCAGTATCCGCGATCGTCAGCGGCGCCCGCACGGCTGCGATGGCATCCGCCGACGGAGCTGCGTGCGCCTCTGATCCAGGCGCGGCGGATGCGCTCCGGCGTACCGACCTGGCTGCCTGACGCGCAACCTCCATCAACGCACGCAGGTGCGGCAGGCGCTCCGACACGCCGTCGAGCGATCCCGACGTCCGGCCCAGGTCTTCCAGTTCGCCCGCCTGCTGCGACAGGGCCATCAAGGCCAGATTGCCCGCCGCACCGCGCAGGCCATGCAGGCTGAACAGCAGCGCCTCGGGATCGGCGTGCTCGCCCACATCGGGCAAGGGGTATTTGTCCGGCGCCTCGTCCAGGAAGGCCAGGATCCGGTCGGCCAACCGCGCCCGGTCCCCCCAGAGCGCCATACCGCGTTCCCAGTCGATCGACGAGACCACGGCACGGCCGACCACCATCGGACCGCTACCGGTCTCGGGCCGGCCTTCCAGCACCCGGGCGATCTCCTCGAACAAGCGGGGGATGTCCAGGGGTTTGACGGCGAAGCCGCTCATGCCGGCCTGACGCGCCTCGCGCCGGTCGTTGGCCATTACGCTGGCCGTCAGGGCGATGACGGGCGTAGCCCCCAGGCCCTGGGTGCGCTCATGTTGGCGGATCAGACGGGTCGCCTGCAGGCCATCGACGCGCGGCATGTGCACATCCATCAGGACCACATCGAAGCGGCCGGCCAGAAACAGCTCCACGGCCTGTTCGCCGTCCCGGGCGGCTTCCACCGTATGGCCGCCGGACTGCAGCACCAGCGTCAGCAGGTCCAGGTTCTGCTCCACATCGTCGGCGATCAGTACGCGCAGGGGTGGCAGTTGAGGCGCTTCGCCCGAAGCCTGCGGCTCGGCGGGCGCCTCACCCGGTGCCAGCGGCAGCCACACGTGAAAAGTGCTGCCCCGACCGGGCTCGCTTTCGACTTCGATGCGCCCCTTCATGGCCTCCACCAGTTGGCGGGCGATGGTCGTGCCCAGCCCCGTACCGCCAAAGCGTCGGCTGATCGAAGCGTCGGCCTGGGTGAAGGGATCAAAGATGGCCTGGACCTGCGCGGGACTCATGCCGATGCCCGTGTCGCACACCTGCACGTGCACCACGCCGCCCTCCAGGGAGAACAGCACGTCCACCCCGCCGGTCTCGGTGAATTTGATGGCGTTGCCCACCAGATTGGTCAGCACCTGCAACAGCCGCAGGGTATCGCCCTTGAAGTATTCCGGCATGTCGGCCGGATACTGGGTCGTCAGTCGCAAGTCCCGGGCCTGAGCGCCCAGACGCAGCGAAGACTCGATCTGCAGCGCCAGGGCCTTGAGCGAAAAGTCGCGGTTTTCCAGTTCCAGCCGTCCACTGTCCATTTTGGACGTGTCCAGAATGTCGTTGAGCAGCCGCAGCAGATTGCGCGAAGACTGGCGGATGATGTTCAGGTGGCCGCGCTGGGCGGGCGCCAGGTCTGTTTGCAGCAGCAGGTCAGTGAAGCCGATGATGGAATTCATCGGCGTGCGGATCTCGTGGCTCATGTTGGCCAGGAAGTGGCCCTTGGCCGCAGCGGCCTGCTCGGCACGTTCGGCGGTTTCGCGCAGCGAGGCTTCCATCGCCTGCTTGTCGCTGATGTCAGTCAGCATGCCGACGAACAATTGTTCCTGATTGGGCAAGGGCACACGACCAACGGCCAGGCGCACCGGCACCAGGCTGCCGTCCTTGCGCCGCCCGATGACCTCACGGCCCAGGCCGATGATGTGCGGCACCCCGGTCGCCCGATAGCGCTGCAGATAACCATCGTGCTCGGAATGATAAGGCTCGGGCATCAGTATCTTGATGTTGTGCCCGATCACTTCCTGGGCCTGGTAGCCGAACAGGCGTTCGGCCGAATGGCTGAACTCCTGCACGATACCGTCGCCGTCGATGGTGATGATGGCATCCACGGCCGTATCCAGGATGGCCTGCAGGCGCGATTGGCTTTCCCCGACCTCGCGGTACAGTTCGCGGGTACGGATGAGGCCGTTCAGGGACGTGACCAGCACCGTGACCGTCAGGCTGATGGATGCCAGCCCCAAGGAGGCCCAGGTGGTGCCCAGCCAGACGCCATGCTCGGTGTCGGCACCGGACAGCACACCATAGAAACGCACGGCCGCCATGCCGATGTAATGCATTCCGGCAATCGCCACCCCCATGATGACTCCGCTGAGCATGAACCGCGTCCGCCGCGACAGCGGCGTGCGGCGCAGGCCGAAGCGGATCCACAGCGCCAGCATCGCCAGCACCACCGCGACGACGATGGACAGGCCGAACAGCAACGGGTCATAGCGCATGTCCAGGGGCGTGACCATGGCCGCCATGCCGATGTAGTGCATGGCGCCGATGCCCGCGCCCACCACCACGCCGCCGATCACGAGCGGCCAGCCGGTCGGCTCACGCCGCGTCAACATCCACAGGGCAGTCCACGAGGCCACAAGCCCCGGCAGCAAGGACACCAAGGTGACGTCCGTGCGGTAAATCATGGGTGCCGGCAGATGGAACGCCAGCATGCCGATGAAATGCATGGTCCAGATCCCGCCACCCAGGGCGACCGCCCCTGTACCGATGGCGACGTGACGATAGTAAGGGCTGGGGGTGTTGCGGGCGATATGCGAGGTCTGCAGCGCCATCATCGACAGGAAGATCGGCACCACGACGGACAGCAGGACCAGACCGGGCTGCCAGGAGCCCTGCACCAGAGCGTCAGTCTCCGTGCCGGTGACGAAGAAATGGTCAAGCGTCATCATGCGGAGTCAATCCTTGAGACCTGAAGCGATAAGTCGATGCAGCGCATAGCCTAACAGAACGAAACAATATGATTGCCAAAATCCCGACCGATTCGGCATCAATCCAACAAAACCCCTTGCAATGAGGTTATCGGCCTCATTTTAGTATTGACTCAGGGAAATCCCTATGCCAAACTGCCGGATTGCTTGTTTTCTGACCTTCTGACCTCGGTTTCACGCTTGGCGTGCCGTTTGGGTTGATTCGGTCGGCACATGCGACTGATTCTGTCCGGCAGACATCCGCGACAGCAACCCGGCGGGGACATCCGATTCGTTCCCCGCGGCATATCGCCCGTCATCACGGGCGCAAGGAAACCTATGTCCTTCGACTCCCTGGGGCTCGGCCCCCAGCTCGTGGCCGCCCTGCGCGACCTCGGCATCGACACGCCCACCTCCGTCCAGTCCGCCGCCATCCCGCAAGCGCTGGCCGGCCATGACCTGATGGTGTCCTCGCAGACCGGCAGCGGCAAGACCGCCGCTTTCATGCTGCCCGCCCTGCAACACCTGAGCCACCGTGCCGGCGCGGGCGGCCGCGGCGTTCAGGTCCTGGTCCTGACGCCCACGCGTGAACTCGCCATGCAGGTCGCCGACGCCGCCCGTTCCTACGGCAAGCAGATCGACGGTCTGCGCATCGCCACCGTGGTCGGCGGCATGCCCTACGGCGCCCAGATCAAATCCCTGTCGCGCCGTGTGGACGTGCTGGTCGCCACCCCGGGCCGCCTGATCGACCACCTGCAAGCGCGCCGCGTGAACCTGTCCACCGTCCAGACCCTGGTGCTGGACGAAGCCGACCGCATGCTGGACATGGGCTTCATCGAAGACATCGAGACCATCGTCCGCAGCACGCCGGTCGAGCGCCAGACGCTGCTGTTCTCGGCCACGCTGGACGGCACGGTCGCCCACCTGGCGGCCAACCTGATGCGCGAACCGCAGCGCATCGAGATCACCACCCACCGCCAGAAGCACACCAACATCACCCAGCACTTGCTGTACGCGGACGACAAGGCCCACAAGCTGCGCCTGCTGGACCACCTGCTGCGCGACGCCAGCCTGGATCAGGCCATCGTCTTTACCGCCACCAAACGGGGCGCCGACGATCTGGCCGACCATCTGTCCGACGAAGGTTTCGCCGCCGCCGCCCTGCACGGCGACATGAACCAGCGCCAGCGCACCCGCACCCTGGGTCTGATGCAAAAGGGTCAGGTGCGCGTTCTGGTCGCCACCGACGTGGCCGCACGCGGCATCGACGTGCAGACCATCAGCCACGCCGTGAACTACGACCTGCCCCTGCAGGCCGAAGACTACGTGCACCGCATCGGCCGCACCGGCCGCGCCGGGCGCGACGGCCAGGCCATCACCCTGGCGGTGCACGCCGAGCGCCACAAGGTCCGCCGCATCGAGCACTTCATCGGCCAGGCCATCCCCATGGAAACCATCCCCGGCCTGGAGCCGCAGCGTTCCGTGCGGCCCACCTACAAGGACAAGCCCACCCGGGGCGCCCGGCCGCAAGGCGGCAAGCCCTGGCACAAGGATGGCCCCGCCGGCGCCGCACCGCGCGGCCGCAAGCCCTGGCAGCAAGACGCCCAGGCAGGTGACGACACCCGCCCGGCCCGCGCGCCGCGCAAGCCCTGGGAACAGGACAAGCCGGCTTTTGCCCGCCCGGAACGCGGCGAGGGCCGTCCGGCCTACGCCCGCAAACCCTGGCAGCAAGACACGGACGGCGACACGCGCCCGGCGCGTGCCCGCAAGCCCTGGGAACAGGACAAGCCGGCTTTTGCCCGTCCGGAACGCGGCGAGGGGCGTCCTTTCCAGCCCAAGGCCGACCGCGCGCCCCACGGCGCCGGCCCGCGTCCGAGCCGTGACGGCGATGCGCCGCGCGCCGCCCGTCCCGCCCACAAGGCTGGCTCCAAGCCGTCCTTCAAGCGGCAGGATCGCCAGGATCAGCCTCGCGCGTCGCGTCCTCGCTTCGCCTGATCTGGTGATCTGAATCGCCTCATGGCCCCGGCGCTCACAACGCCGGGGTTTTTGTTTTACAGTTGTGGCATCCCCCCCACGTCGCGGCTTGCAAGCCGCTCCGACTCGTCAGGCATAGGACAGTCCGTAGGGGACTGTCCTATGTCCTGCCTCGTCCCATGATCGAACTGCCCGCCGTCCATACCCCCTCCGGCCTGCCGCAACCCGACGACGACGCGCGCGCCCACGGCGCTCTCGTCCAGGCCATGCTCGCGGAGCGCATCCGCGATGCGGGCGGCTGGCTGCCGTTCGAGCGCTGGATGGAAGCCGCCTTGTACGCGCCCGGTCTGGGCTACTACAGCGCCGGCAGCACCAAGTTCCACCGCGACGGCGATTTCACCACCGCCCCGGAAACCAGCCCCCTGTTCGGCCGTGCGCTCGCGCGCCAGGTCGCCCAGGTGCTGGAAGCCAGCGGGTCCACCCGTGTCCTGGAGTTCGGCGCCGGATCGGGCGCCCTGGCCGCCGCGCTGATCCCCGCGTTGCAAGACCTGGGCCTCGAGGTCGAATACGAGATCCTGGAACTGTCCGCCGACCTGCGCGTGCGCCAGCGTGAGCGCCTGTCGGACTGGGGCGACCGAGTCCGCTGGCTGGACACGCTGCCGGCGGCCTTCAGCGGCTGCGTGGTAGCCAACGAGGTCCTGGACGCCATGCCTGCCGTCCTGTTCCGCTGGAACGCTGCGGGCGCGCCGGAACTGCTGGGCGTCGCCCTGGACGCCCGTCCCGAGGCCATCGCCCCCTTCCGCTGGGCAGTACGCGAAGCGCCGCCACCCACCGCAGCGACCCTGGCCGCCCGCATGCCCGCCCTGCCCGGCTATCAGTCGGAGATGAATCCGCAGGCCGAGGCCTGGGTGCGCGATCTGGGCCGCTGGCTGCAACACGGCGCTGCCCTGCTGATCGACTACGGCTTTCCGCAGGCCGAGTACTACCACCCCCAACGCCTGCGCGGCACGCTGATGTGCCACTTCCGCCACCACGCCCACGATCAGGTGTTGATCCTGGCCGGCCTGCAGGACATCACCGCCCACGTCGATTTCACCGCCATGGCCGACGCCGCGCTGGACGGCGGGCTGGACGTCATGGGCTACACGTCCCAGGCGCGCTTCCTGATGAACGCGGGCCTGACGGATCTGATCCATGCCCCCGGCAACGATCCCGCACAACGCGCGCGCCAGTTGACCGCCCTGAACACCCTGCTGTCCGAGGCCGAGATGGGCGAACTGTTCAAGGTCCTGGCCGTCGGCAGGGGCCTGGACACGCCCCTGCTGGGTTTCACGCGCGGGGACCGGCGGGATCGGCTGTAGGCGGACCGCAACCGGGCGACACGGCTTGCGTGCTAAACCACTTTCAAGCCGAAACTGTTCATCAAACGCCGCGTGGCGAAGTCCGGCGTGCCTCCGGTGAACAGCGCCGTGTCGTCCTCGGCCGGATGCAGCGCATCGGCACGGCGCGGCAACAGGCTGCGGGCGCGCCGGGCAATGGCTTCGGCCGGGTCCAGCCAATCCACGGGCCAGGGCGCCAGCCGCCGGAACACATTGGCCATGAAGGGATAATGCGTGCAGCCCAGCACCACGATGTCGGTGCGGGCACCGCCACTGTCGACAAAGCAGGGGGCGATTTCGGCGGCCACAGCCTCGTCGCTGACCGGCAAGCCACGCATATAGGCTTCCGCCATGCGCGCCAGCCGGGGCGAACCCACCAGCGTCACATGACATTGCGTGGCGAAGGACTGGATCAGGTCGCGTGTGTAGTCGCGCCGCACCGTGCCCGGGGTCGCCAGCACCGAGACCTGCCCGGAACGCGTGCGCTCGGCCGCCGGCTTGATGGCCGGAACGGTGCCGACAAAAGTCATGTCCGGATACGCCGCCCGCAGCGCCGCACCCGCCACAGTGAATGCGGTATTGCAGGCGACGATGCACAGGGCCGGGTCGTGATCATGCAACAGATCGGCGAATACTCGCACGATGCGGTCTCGCAGGTCTTCCTCGGCCCAACCGCCATAGGGGAAACCGGCATCGTCGGCGACGTAGACGAAGCGCCGCTCGGGCATCAGCACGCGGGCCTCGCGCAGCACGGTCAGGCCGCCGATACCGGAATCGAAGACGAGGACGGGTTGGTCGTCAGAGGTCATGGTTTTCAGACGACTGCCAGCGCCTGCAGCCGCGCCGTGCGCAGATCATCCCGGATGCGCGCCGCATCGCCCCCGGCAGCGCGGGCGATGGCGCCCGCGTCCACCGCACGCACCGCATCCAGCCGTCGCATCCAGGCCGCCGGGTCGACATCGCCGCGTACGCAATCAGCCGCCGCCAGCAGCGCCTCGAAACGCTCGGGTCGGCGCAGTGCATCGCAGGATTCCAGCAGCGCCAGCCAGGCGGCGGCATCGTTCGGCACTGCAACCAGACGCGCCAGCACTCCCGGCAGCAACCGCGCCAGGTCGCGGCAGGCGGCCGGCGCCCGCAGCCGTTCCTGCAGTTCGGGCGCCGAGTCCCGGCACAGCAGGGCATAGCGCTGGGCCAGATC
>NZ_JBASAD010000002.1:0-45501 GCF_049650445.1 Castellaniella sp.
CCCCCGCCCAGCCCCCCTCTGCGACCCCGGCGGCACCCGCCGCTCAGGCAGCCCCCCAAAAAGCCGCGCCCGCCCCGGCCCGGTCCACCGCTGCCCGCACGCGCCCCAAACGCCTGCCGGTGGCGCAGCGCAAGCTGTTCGTGCTGGACACCAATGTGCTGCTGCACGATTCCTCGTCCCTGTTCCGTTTTGCCGAACATGACGTCTTTCTGCCCATGATCGTCCTCGAAGAACTCGATCACCAGAAAAAAGGTATGTCCGAAGTCGCGCGCAACGCCCGTCAGGTCAGCCGCTACCTGGATCAGTTGATCGGCACGGCCGATCTGTCCAAGGGCGTGCCGCTGGACGCGCTGGGCAATACCGACGCCCTGGGCTCGCTGTACTTCCAGACCCGGCCCACCGACATGAGCCTGCCCCTGGAACTGCCCATGGGCAAGGCGGACAACGTCATCCTGGGCATCGTCCACGGGCTGTGCCAGGAAAACCCGAAGCGCGAGGTCGTGCTGGTGTCCAAGGACATCAACATGCGCCTGAAGGCCCGGGCGCTGGGTCTGCCGGCCGAGGACTACCTGAACGACCATGTCCTGGACGATTCCGACCTGCTTTATGACGGCGTCATGCCCTTGCCGGAAAATTTCTGGAACAAGCATGGCAAGGACATCGAATCCTGGCAGCAGAACGGCCTGACCTGGTACCGCGTGCGTGGCCCGCTGTGCAGCCAGTTCATCGTCAACGAATTCGTCTACTACGAAGGCGAAATGCCGCTGTACGCCCAGGTGCGCGAAGTCACGGGCAAGAACGCCGTGTTGTCCACCCTGCGCGACTTCAGCCACGCCAAGAACAGCGTCTGGGGCATCACCACGCGCAACCGCGAACAGAACTTCGCCATGAACCTGCTGATGAACCCGGACATCGACTTCGTGTCGCTGCTGGGCCAGGCGGGTACCGGCAAGACCCTGCTGGCCCTGGCCAGCGGCCTGGCCCAGACCTTCGAGACCAAGCGCTACACCGAAATCATCATCACCCGCGCCACCGTGCCGGTGGGCGATGACATCGGCTTTCTGCCCGGCACGGAAGAAGAAAAGATGCTGCCCTGGATGGGGGCGCTGGAGGACAACCTGGAAGTCCTGCACCAGGGCGCGGCTGGCGCGCTCGGCACCCCTGGCAGCAGCAACGGCCAGGACTGGATCAAAACGCCCGCCATGGATCTGATCCGTTCCCGCATCAAGGTCAAATCCATGAACTTCATGCGCGGTCGCACATTCCTCAACAAGCTCCTGATCATCGACGAGGCCCAGAACCTGACGCCCAAGCAGATGAAGACCCTGGTCACCCGCGCAGGCCCTGGCACCAAGATCGTCTGCCTGGGCAATATCGCCCAGATCGACACGCCCTACCTGACCGAGGGCAGTTCGGGCTTGACCTACGTGGTGGACCGCTTCAAGGGCTGGCCGCACGCCGGCCACATCACCCTGCAGCGCGGCGAACGGTCCCGGCTGGCCGACTATGCCAGCGACGCCCTCTGATCCCGCGCCGGCGCCCGTCGGCGCGCCTCTGGCCTTCACGCTGGGGGACGCCGCAGGGATCGGCCCGGAACTGATCGTCCGCCTGTTCGCGGAAGGCCTGCCCCACCCCGCCGTGGTCTACGGCGACGCGGGTGCCCTGCGGCGCGCCTGCTCCGTCCTGGGCCTGACGGACCTGCAGGTGCAACCGCTGGATGCGCCGGGCGCGGGCACGGTCGGTGGCGTGATCGGCGTGCTGAATCGCTGGAATGCGCTGCCGGACGACCTGCCCTGGGGGCAGGAAGATCCGCGCGCCGGACGCGGCGCCTACGAATACCTGTGCCATGCCATCGACGACGCCCAGGCCGGCCGGGTGCGGGCACTGGTGACGGCACCGCTGCACAAGGGCGCATTGCACGCAGGCGGCATCGATTTCCCCGGTCACACCGAAATCCTGGCGCAGCGCACCGGCACGGCGGACTACGCCATGATGCTGGCCAACGACGAACTGCGCGTGCTGCTGGTGACCATCCACATCGCCCTGTCCCGGGTTCCTGCAGCACTCAGCCCGGCGGCCGAACTGCGTGCCATCCGCCTGGCACAGCGAGCCTGCCGTCAGGCGGGTATCACCCGGCCGCGCATCGCCGTGGCGGGCCTGAACCCGCACGCAGGCGAAGGGGGCGCCTTTGGCGACGAAGAAGCCCGCCATATCGTGCCGGCCATCGCTCAGGCCCGCGCAGAAGGCCTGGACGCCAGCGGCCCCTGGCCGGGCGACACCGTGTTCATGCGCGCCCGCCAGGGGGCATTCGACATCGTGGTCGCCCAGTATCACGATCAGGGCCTGATCCCGGTGAAATACCTGGGTCTGGATGAAGGGGTGAACGTGACCGTGGGCCTGCCCTTCGTACGCACCAGCGTGGACCACGGCACGGCCTTCGACATTGCCGGACAGGGGATCGCCGACCCGGCCTCGCTGCGCGCGGCCGTGCGGATGGCGTTGCGCATGACGAGCCATGCGCCCGGTCGCGCGCCGGTCGCGCCGAGCGGACCCCCACGCAATCGCGACAGCTAATCCGCTTTGCGCTTGTCGGCAAGAAACGAAAACCGCCTCAGCGTCCGTTCCCTGGCGCGCGCATGGTCCACGATGGGCGGCGGATAGTCGATGCCCAGTCGCAGACCACAGGCTGAGAGCGCCGCCGGTTTCATGGCGGCGGGATAGTGGATGTGCGCATCCGGCACACGCGCCAGTTCGGGCAGATACCGCCGGATGAAGCGACCCTCCGGGTCGAAGCGCTGCGATTGGGTCACCGGGTTGAATATCCTGAACCAGGGCTGCGCATCGCACCCGGTGGAGGCCGCCCACTGCCACCCGCCATTGTTCGCCGCCAGGTCATAGTCGTTCAGATGCTGGGCGAAGAACCGCTCACCACGGCGCCAATCGATCCCGAGATCCTTGGTCAGGAAACTGGCCACCACCATGCGCAGGCGGTTGTGCATATAGCCGGTATGCAGCAACTGCCGCATGGCGGCATCCACCAGCGGGTAGCCGGTACGCGCTTCGCACCAGGCCTGCCAGGCATCGGGCGCCTCATCCCACTGAACCTGATCGAGCTCCGGCCTGAACGACTGTGTGGTCACCCGCGGGTGATGCCACAGAATCATGAAATAGAAGTCCCGCCACGCCAGTTCTGAAAGCCAGGTCTGCGCACCTGGGCACCCGCCGGCCGCCTGCCGGGCAGCCAGCGACGCCAATCGACGAATCGACACGGTGCCAAAGCGAAGGTGGACCGAGAGGTACGAGACCCCCTTGCGACCTGGATAATCGCGAGCCTCATGATAGGCCCCCATGCGCGGCACGAAGTCCTGCAACAATTGCCGCGCCCCGCTGATCCCCGGGGGCAGGGGCAATTCTTGCAGATTCGTCGGAACGAACCCCAGTTGCGACAGCGCGGGGAGCGACTCGCCCCGCGGCGGCGGGGCCAGGTGGCCGGCATGGCGCTCGACCGGGTAGGACTCGAGCTGGAATCCGTCGAGCTTCTCGAGCCAGGCGCGCTTGTAGGGCGTGAATACGCTGTAAGGCCGGCCTTGCCGGGTCAGCACTTCATCCCGATCGAGCAGTACCTGATCCTTATGGTCGCTGAAAGCGATGCCCTGTGCGCGCAAGGCCTCGGCCACACGCTGGTCGCGTGCGATGGTCTGGGGTTCATAATCGCGATTCGCCAGCACTTCGCGGACACCGAGCGCCAGGGCCAGTTGAACGATGCAGGCCGCCGCCAGACCATGGCGCACGATGAGTCCGCCGCCGGGCGCACCGCTTAACGCTGCCAACCGCCGCAAGGCCTCGTCGAGTTCCAGCACGCTGGCATGAATGAACTCCACGCGTCGATCATGCCGGGTGGGCAGCGCGTCCAGAATATCGGTATCGAACACGAATGCACAATAAACACGCCCGTACTTGCGCAGTGCATGATAGAGCGCGGCATGGTCGTCGCAACGCAGGTCCCGGCGAAACCAGACGAGCGCACCGGGAGGATGAACAGCGGCGGTCAAGTCTTTCATTTGGCGGAGAGCGTTTTGCGCAGCCAGCGCATCAGTCGGCCGAGCACGGGCAATTTTTCATACAGTTCCTCTGCCGCGTCCCAATAATCGCGGTGACAGGACACAAGGCCCTGGGCATCGAAACTCACCCAGGTGGCGCCATGGATGCACTGGTCCGCTCCGGCGCGCCACCGCCGCATGCGATAGTGGAGCTCCCAGCACAGAAAGGCCTGATCCCCCTGCGAGCATTGCTGTGTGACCACAAATCGCGGCTGATCCAGTATGGCGAACATGTGCGCAAAGATCCGGGTGATCGCCGGCACGCCGCGCACCTCGTTGAATGGATCTTTGAATCGCGCATCCGGCGCATAGCAGTGTTCAATCTGCGCCAGGCGGTCGGGCGTGAGGTGCTCATAGAGCCACACCAGGCGAGCCAACGCGGCCCGGGTATCGGTGGAAACGTCAGAGTCAGGGGATTTCATGCGCGTCAAAGACCTGTCATGCGATGAACGAGTGCAAAATACCAGCGGTAGGGAAGGATGCGCAGCAGTTTGAGCCAGCACGTGAAACGGCGCGGAAAATGCACCTCGAAACTGCCGCAGGCCCAACCTCGCAGCATGGCCTGTGCCGCTTGCGCCGGTGTGAGCAACGCAGGCATGACGAAATCATTCTGGCTGGTCAAGGGCGTATCGACGAACCCGGGATTCACGATACTGACGCCGATGCCATGAGGCCGCAAATCCAGGAACAGCGTCTCGGCCAGATTGATGAGCGCCGCTTTGGTCGGACCATAGGCCAGCCCTTGCGGCAAACCACGCCAGCCGGCCACACTGGCCACCAGGCTCAGGTGCGGCGCGCATCCGGCCCGCGCCGACTCCAGCAGTCCCGGCACCACGGCGGCGATCACATGCAACGCCCCCGTCAGATTGACCTGCTGGTGCTTCAGCAGCTCGGGCAGCGCCAGCGAATCCGCCCGCATGGGCCGATAGTAGCCGGCGCAATAGCAGACCAGATCCAGAGGGCCTTCGGACCGCAGGCACACGGCGGCTTCCTGCACGGCCTGTGCGTCGGTCACGTCCAGAGCCACCGCCTCGCTTCCCGGGTGGGCCTCGACGAACGCCTGCAGCAAAGGCTGCTGGCGCGCCGACACGATGACCTGGGCACCACGGGCATGCAATTGTTCGGCCACCGCCAGGCCAATGCCGCTGGACGCGCCCACCAGCCACACGCGCTTGCCGCGCCAGTCCGTCAATGAAGGGTTGAGAGACACCGCGCTATTCCTTTGTGAATGACAGCAGCACTTCACCCAGCGTGATGCCGAACTTGCTCATGGTGGCCCGGTTGAGCATCACCTGCTCATCGACGAGGAACATCCAGTCATCGAATTGCACCTCATATTCCTTGCCGTCCACCGGCAGACGCAAGGTGTAGTTCCAGCGGAAGGCATTGCCGGATTCCTGGCCCCGGGCCTCCCCGACCACGTCATCGGCGCGTCCCACGTAGCGCCCGCCGTCGAGCTTGGTCAAATGCCAGACACGACGCTGCGTCGTGCCATCCGAATAGGTGAAGGCCTCGTCGAGCACCCCCTGATTGCCCTCCCAGCGGCAATCCATGATCACGGTGAACCGGCGGGCCACTTCCCCGCTGCGCTTCTGAAAAATGCCATGGGCCCTGACACGGCCATTGAAATAGCGGTCCAGCTCCAGTCTGGGCCGTTGTTCCGCATAGTCGACCACTTTGGGGCCGGCGCATCCCGCCAGCACGGCGGGTCCCGCGATCAGGGCACAAAGAACATGGCGGCGTGTGGTCATGATGTCATCCTTCGGTAGAATGAGAGGCAATGAACAGCCGGTGCAGCAGCCAGGCGGCGCCCAGCTTGAGTACGCAAGGCAAAAGACCGTAGATCCAGGCCAGAAGCTGCAGCGCGTGGGGATCCCGGCTGCCGGGCGCATAGCCCAGCCATTGCAGCAGGGGCAGCGTCACCCCGGCGGCCAGCGCAAGATTGAGTTTGGTGGCCAGATTCCACCATCCCAAGTACGCGCCGTCGCGCATGCCTTGGGCGCCATGGCGTTCGATCAGCAAGGCCAGCATCGCGCCCGGCACGACCAGATCGGCTCCCAGCGCGGCGCCCGAGAGCACGCAGATGATGGAAAAAGCCGCCACCTGACCGCTGTCCAGGCCCGCCACCCAGCCAAAACAGACCACTGCCAGCAGCATGCCGGCGCGCCATGTCCGCTCCAGGCCGAGGCGACGCACGACCCGCACCCAGAGCGGCATGGAAAGCGCTCCGCTGACGAAGTAGAGCACCAGGAAAAGCGCGACCTGGGACGAACCGGCCAGCAGCCGATCCTGCGCGAAGAACAGCATCAGCGCAGCCGGAATGGCGCCGGCAATGCCATTGAAAAGAAACACGGACAGCAGGCGCCGGAATGGCCGCTCCTTGAGCGGCTGCCAGAGTAGAACCGCACCGGCGGCTTTCCCCGCCGGCGACAGGGTCCGCGCCATCGCCGGCGGCCGCGGGGCGTGCCACAACGCGAGCCAGGCGAACAGCAGCGCCAGGGCCAGAACCTTCAGCGTGTTGTGGGGGCTCCCATTCACAGCGATCGCGCTGGCCGTGATCACGCCCACCAGACCCAGGCCCTCGCGCCAGGCGACGATGCGGCTGCGCTGAACGGCATCCCCTCCGAGACGCACCCCCCAGGCCTGATGCGAAATGATCAGCTGGCTGTGGGCCAGACAAGTGAACAGAAGACCTGCGACCATCCAGGCCGCCAGGGGCGCCTCCCCCTGCGTCTGGGGGAAAAAGAGCCCCGTCATGCCCAGCCCCAGCAGCAGCGCCGAGGCGCCCGCCACCCACAACACGGCCAGGATGCCGTGACGATACAAGTGATCGCTCAAACGCCCCAGCAGGGGTTCGACGCCCGCGTCCATCAGGCGCACGAGCAGCAGCAGCGCACCCACCAGCGCCAACGGCAGCCCAAGATCACTGGCGTAATAATGGGGCATCACCACATAGATCGGGATCGCGGCAAAAGCCAGGGGCAGCCCCATCAGACCGTAGGCCAGGCCATCGCTTGGCGCCATGGATCGCGCCGGTTCCAGGACTGCGGGGCGGCTCATGGCCTGGCCTCCGTCAGGCGGGCCAGCAAGGCGCTGCGCAACGCCGGCTCGGACGTTCGGGGGGACAGCCAGATGCCAAAAAACCTCAGCGCCAGTTCGGCGTCCTCGATCGAACCAAGCTGCCGCGACCCCTGCCAGACCGTCATCCCGCGTCCGGGCCGATACAGCCCCGTGAGGCGGTCCCCGGGCTGCACATCGGGCAGCAACCCGGCCAGTTCCGTGCGCCAGCGCAGCGCCTGGCCGGGCGTCAGGCCGCCCTGATGTCCGATCTCCTCGATGGATCGTTTCGCGATGTCGGCGCCGGCGAAAGCCCGGTGATAAGTCAGTTCCAGGGCCAAAGGATAGGCGCCGAAATTGTCCGCTTCGAACCGCCGCCCCACCCACAGGCGGGCATCGTAGATGCGCAGCCCGAAAAAGCGCAGCCGCCACTCCCCCGCCAGTGCCGCGTCGGGCAGCACCCGTCGCACGAAAACCGGCGGGTCGCCCGCCGCGCCTGCCGTCCGGTCCGGCTCAGCGGCCACATCCGTGGCCGCCAGGGCCAGGCCGCAGAAGAGCAGACGGCGTCTCAGCGGGGAGTGCCCGGACGGGGCCGGGCGGCCAGCGGGCATGGGTATCGGTCGTGAGGGCATCGTGTGTTCAATCTTTCACCAGCGTGTACTGGACCACGTCGATGTTGCCGGTATCGAACGCCGCCTCGCAGTAGGCAAGATAGAATTCCCAGGTTCGCAGAAAACCAGCATCGAACCCCTGGGCCAGCACCTCGGCGCGATGTTGCGTGAAACGCTGGCGCCAGCGGCGCAAGGTTTCCGCATAGTCGGTGCCGAAGGCAAATTCATCGGTCACGCGCAGGCCCGCCTGTCGGGCTTGCGCACGAAAATGCGCCGGACTGGGCAGGCAGCCGCCCGGGAAGACATACTGCTGAATGAAGTCGGTGCCCTGCACATAACGTTCGAACAGCGCATCGTCGATGACGATGCTCTGCACGCAGGCCTTGCCGCCCGGTTTCAACAAGCGCGCCAGGGCGCCAAAATAGTCGGGCCAATAGGATTGGCCTACCGCTTCGATCATTTCAATGGAGCAGATCGCATCGAACGGCTCGTCCTGGATATCGCGATAGTCCTGCAGGCGCAAGTCGGCCCGGGACGCGAGCCCGGCGCGCAGCATCCGCTCCCGGGCCCAGGCCAATTGTTCGGAGGACAGGGTGACGCCCGTGACATGGGCCTGGAACTCGCCCGCCGCCATGTCGGCCAGCGCTCCCCAGCCACAGCCGATCTCCAATACACGGCTGCCGGGCCGCACTTCGGCGCATCGCAGTGCGCGGCCGATCTTCGCGCGCTGGGCATGGGCCAGATCGCCCGACGGATCCCCCTGAAACCAGGCGGCGGAGTAATTCATGCCCGGATCGAGCCACAGCTGGTAGAAGTCATTGCCCAGATCGTAATGGGCCTGGATGTTGCGCCGGCTCCCGGGTCGGGTATTGCGATGCATCAAGTGACGCAAGCGATAGAGCAGCCGCCCCCACCAGCTGCCGTACACCAGCGTTTCCAGCGTGTTGCGGTTGGCCACCAGCAGGCGCAGCAGGTCGGCCAGATGCGGCGTGCTCCAGTCGCCCGCGATATACCCTTGCGCCAGACCGATGTCGCCCGAGCGCAGCACGGAGTCGAACACGCGCCAGTCGCGCAGACGCAAGCTGGCGTGAGGCTGCCCCCCCTGGCCCAGCGGCAGCATGCGGCCGTCGGGGGCTTCCAGGTGGAGCGTGCCATGTTGCAGGTGCTGCAACCAGCGCAGGCAGGTGCGCGCGGCGGCCGGCATGTCGGCGGAAAACCCAGATGGAAATGAGGAAGACGTTTTAATGCTCATTGCCAGTCGTCCGAGGGAAAGGAACGGGAAACGGGCTGCGCCGGCGCTTCGGGTTTCGCGTGAACCGGCACCCGTTTCAACCAGAGCAGAAAGGCATTCCAGAGAATGCGGGCCATGACGCCCAGCGTCAGCAGGGGGTAGCGCCAAAGGGCGCGGCGACGGCTGGCGGCAGTCAGCGGTTCGAGTCGACCCGCCACGCCTGTCAGCAGCACGGGACCTGCACTGTCGTGATAATCGATTTTCACCCGGACCGATCGCAGCCCCTGAGGTCCTCTGCGGCGGAATTCGAAGCGGTAGCCGCCTTCCAGGGCACAGAACGGCGAGACATGGAAGACTTTCCGCGCCTGCAGCACCTGACCATAGCGGGCATGGTCCAGCACGTAGACATGCCGTTCGCCGAACGTATTGTTCACCTCGGCCACGATGACGCGCAAACTGTCATCGCACCGGTGGCAATACCAGAAGCTGACCGGCTTGAAGGCGTATCCCAGCACGCGGGGATAGCATTGCAGCCAGATCTCGCCCTGCGCATCGTGGATGCCTTCGGCACTCAACAGTGTCTCCAGCCAGGCCAGCGCCCCCCCCTGCTGCGGACCGCGTCCATCGCCATGGTCGGTGTCCCGAAAAGAAAGCGCACCGTTTCGGTTCAACGCCAGAGGATCCGCCGATTGCGGCTGCCGACGCAAGGTACGCATGGGCAGCATGAGAAAAAACGTCGGCGCGACGAAACGATGGAGGCGCGGACGCAACCGGGCATGCCAGACATGGCCGAAACCGATATACGGCCGATTGGCCGGCGGAACAGGATGATCGAGGCTCAGGTTCATGCCGCCTCCCGGCGCCGCCATTGCGCCAGCAGCAGATCCGCGGCGCGGTAGCCCGACTGCAGGCCATCCTCATGAAAGCCATAGCCGGCCCAGGCGCCTGCATACCAGGTATGCCATACCCCCTGCAACTGCGGCAGACGCCGCTGCGCCGCCATGGCCCCGATATCGAATACCGGATGATCGTAATCAAACTCGCCCAGTACCCGCATGGGATTGATGTCGCGGACCGGATTGAGAGACACCAGCACGGGCTGGGCGAACGGCAGCGGTTGCAGACGATTGAGCCAGTAGTGAAGACAGACGCGGGCAGACTCGCGAACACCATCCGCGGAACGCTCATAGTTCCATGCGGCCCAGGCGGCGCGATGCCGCGGCAACACGGCGGTGTCGGTATGCAGGATGGCGCGATTCGCCTGGTAGCGGATGGCCCCCAGCACCGCCTGCTCTTGCACGGTGGGATGCTCCAGCATGCGCAGAGCCTGATCGCTATGCACCGCCAGCACCACGGCATCGAAACGCTCGGTTTCACCCGCCGCATGAATGTATACGCTGGCCTCGTCGCGCCGGACCCGCTCGACAGGTGTCGCCAGGCGGGCATCCAGGCCCTGGAGCATCCTGGCCACATACTGGTGCGCGCCACCGGTCACGGTATGCCATTGCGGCCGGTCCTGGACCTGGAGGAGCCCATGGTTGTGACAGAATCGCACCATGGTGGCCAGGGGAAATTTCAGCATCTGATCGGTGGGACAGCTCCAGATGCAGCCCAGCATGGGGAGGAAATACCAGTGCCGGAAGGCCTCGCTGAAGCCATGATGATCCAGAAAATCGCCCAGCGGCTGGACCAGGGCGGCATCGTCTGCCCGGGTGGCGAGACGGGTGCACAAGCGGTTGAAGCGCAGCAGCTCGCAGAGCATCCCCAGAAAGCGCGGGCGCAGCAGATTGCGCCGCTGGGCGAACACCGTGCCCAGGCTGGAGCCGCTCCATTCGAGGGCGTGGGCGCCCCCCGGGCCGGCGCCTGGCACCTGGACGGAGAACGACATGTCGGAAGGCGCGGTAGCCACGCGCAACTCCTGGAACAGAGCAATGAGCCCGGGATACGTCCGTTCATTGAAAACCAGGAACCCCGTGTCGACCGCATGAGAGACCCGACGGCCATGGACATCCGGCAAGTCGACCCGCACAGAGTGGGTGTGGCCACCGAAATAGCCTCCCGCCTCGAACAGCGTCACCCGCGCGTGACCTTTCAGGCGGTGAGCAGCCGCCAAGCCTGAAATGCCCGATCCAATGACAGCGACTTTCATGGTTTTTCCGATTCATCGTCACGCACGGGCATCTCCCCGCACGCTACACTGAGGACGTAATATACTAGACAAAACTAGTTTTGTCTTAGACAATTCGATCGACCCATTCTTCAGCCCATCATGAGCCAGATCGCTTCCAACCTCAGCGACACACAGCCTTCCGCGGACGATGCCGGCTTGTCGATCGCCACCGTCGCACGCGAAACAGGCCTGGCCAAAGACACGCTGCGCGTCTGGGAGAAACGCTATGGTTTTCCGAGACCTGACAGGGATGCGTCCGGCGACAGGCGCTACAGCGCCGCGCAGGTTCAACGACTCAAACTGATCGCGCGGCTATTGGATGCCGGCATGCGGCCCGGAAAGGTCGTCGGGCTGGAGATTGAACGGCTGCACGACATGCTGGCGCGGCGTACGACTGACGCCACTTCTGATTTGTCCAAGACAAAACAGAAACATCATGCGACTGACCCATTGATCGAGGAACTGCTCGAGGCCATCGCCGCGCATGATCCGCGGACCCTGCGGCATGGGCTCGGGCATGCCCAGATGCGCATGGGCCTGGCGCCTTTCGTGACCGATCTGGTCGCTCCGCTGACCACCGCCGTCGGCGATGCCTGGTCGCAAGGCCGCTTCGAGATTTACGAAGAACACCTGTACACCGAGATCATTACCGGCGTGCTGCGTCACGCCATCGCATCGCTGACGCCCCAGCCGATTGCGCAGGGCCCCAAGGTATTGCTCACGACGGTGCCGCAGGAGCAGCATGGCCTCGGTCTGCTGATGGTCGAAGCCTTGCTGGTGCTGGAAGGCTGCGCCTGTGTCTCTCTGGGCACGCAGACCCCCGTGACCGATATCGTCCAGGCCGCACAGGCCCACCAGGCCGATGTGGTGGCCCTCAGCTTCAGCAATGTGCACAAAGCCGCGGAGGTGCGCACCCACTTGCGCGAGCTTCGCGCCCAATTGCCCGCCGCGACGGCGCTATGGGTCGGCGGCTCATGCGCGGCCCTGTACCAATGGTCCATGCCCGGCGTCAGCGCCATCCGGCATCTGTCCGGCCTGCAGCCGCTGGTGGCCCAATGGCGGCACGCCCACTGAATCGATCAAGGACATCATGCGCCCGTTTTCCGACATGCTCCGCACCCTGTTCGCAGGCCTTTCCCGCCAGCAAAGGCGGGCGCTTCCCGCCCTGCTGGCCGCCAGCTGCGCGCTGCTGCTGGCGGGTTGCGCCAGCACCCGGCCCCCGCCCGGGGTGACCGCCGTCACCCCATTCGATCTGCAGCGTTACCTGGGGCGCTGGTACGAACTGGCCCGGCTCGATCATTCTTTCGAGCGGGGCATGACCGATGTCTCGGCCGCCTATACGCCGCTGCCAGATGGCGGCGTGCGCGTGGTGAATCGCGGCTTTCTCCCCGCCAAGGACCAATGGCGCGAAGCGGTCGGCCGTGCGCGATTCATCGGTTCACCCACGACGGGCTCACTCAAAGTCTCTTTCTTCTGGCCATTCTACGGTGGCTACCACGTGGCCGCGCTCGATCCCGACTACCGGTGGTCGCTGGTAATCGGACCGGATACAGGCTATGCCTGGATCCTCGCTCGCGACAAACAGCTCGACGCCGGGCAACGCGAAGCCATTCTGGCCCGCGCCCAGGCGCTGGGCGTCGATACTTCGGCACTGATCTGGGTGCCCCAGACGCGCCGGGACCCGGCATCGTAACGAGGGGAAAACACCATGCGCATTCTGCTCACCGGCGGCACCGGCCTGATCGGCCGGGCGCTCTGCCAATACTGGCGGCCACAGGGGCACCAACTGTGGGTCTGGAGCCGCAATCCGCTCCAGGTTCCCGAACTGTGCAGTGGCGCGCGGGGTATTGCGCGGCTGCAGGATCTCGATGACGCCGGCCCCATGGACGCCGTCATCAACCTGGCGGGCGCTCCCATTGTCGACCGCCCCTGGACCGAAGCCCGCCGCACCGTGTTGTGGCGCAGCCGTGTGGATCTCACGCGTACGCTGGTGGACTGGATGGGCCGGCAGACCGTTCCGCCCCGTATCCTGCTGTCGGGCTCGGCGGTCGGCTGGTATGGCGACCGGGGCGATGAATGGCTGAACGAGGACAGCGAGCCGGGACAAAGCGATTTCGGCAACCGCCTGTGCGTCGCCTGGGAGCAGGAGGCGCAACGCGCGAGTCAGTGGGGTGTCCGGGTGGCGCTGCTGCGCACCGCGCCCGTGCTGGCTGCGCAAGGCGGCATGCTGACACGGCTGCTGCCCGTCTTTCGCCTTGGGCTGGGCGGACGGCTGGGTGACGGCCGGCAATGGATGCCCTGGATCCACATCGACGACCAGGTGGCACTGATCGACCACCTGCTGCGGCACGAATGCAGCGGAGCGTTCAATGCCTGCGCGCCCGAGGCCGTGCGCAACAGCGACTTCACCCGGAGGCTGGCTCGAACGTTGCGGCGCCCCGCGATTCTGCCCGCTCCGGCCTGGGCGCTGCGCCTGGCCCTGGGCGAAATGTCCGTGCTGCTGCTCGGCGGCCAAAGACTGGCCCCCGTACGGACGGAAGCGTCCGGGTTTGCCTGGATATATCCCGAGCTGGGCACGGCGCTGATGCAACTGCTGCACGCGCCGCAAGTCCCATCGGCGTCTTGATCTGCGAGGCTCAGGGCTCAGTCCGCCCTCGGCCGCAACGGATCAGAACCCTGGCGCCGCCGAGAAATTCAGGAAGCGGGTGCTGGCCCCCTGGAAGGTCAGGCGCACCGTACCGATAGGGCCGTTACGCTGCTTGCCGATGATGATCTCGGCCGTACCCTTATCCGGCGAATCGGGGTTGTAGACCTCGTCGCGGTAGATGAAGATGATCACGTCGGCGTCCTGCTCGATGGCGCCGGATTCGCGCAAGTCGCTCATGACGGGCCGCTTGTTCGGACGCTGCTCCAGACTGCGGTTGAGCTGCGACAGAGCGATCAACGGGCAGTTCAGTTCCTTGGCCAGGCCCTTGAGCGAACGGCTGATCTCTGAAATTTCGGTGGCGCGGTTCTCGCCGCCGCTGCCGGACATGAGCTGGATATAGTCGATGATGATCAGGCCCAACTGCCCGCACTGGCGTGCCAGGCGCCGCGCCCGTGCCCGCAGTTCCATGGCCGTCAGCGCAGGCGTTTCGTCGATGTAGATCTGGGCTTCCTCGACCTTCTGCACGGCGTGCGTCAGGCGCGGCCAGTCATCCTGGGTCAGTTTGCCGGTCCGCATGCGATGCTGGTCCAGCATGCCGACCGAGCCGATCATCCGCATGGCCAGTTGCACCGCGCCCATTTCCATGGAGAATACGGCCACCGGCAGACCCTGCTCGATGGCGACGTGTTCACCGATGTTCATGGAAAACGAGGTCTTGCCCATGGACGGCCGCCCGGCCACGATGACCAGATCGCCGGCCTGCAGGCCCGAGGTCATGCGGTCCAGGTCGTCGAAACCAGTCGGCACCCCGGTCACATCGGAATCGCCCTCGCGGTGATACAGCTCGTCGATGCGCTCGACCACCTGGGCCAGCAGAGGCCGGATTTCCTGGAACCCGGCCATGCCGCGCGCGCCTTCCTGGGCGATCTGGAAGACGCGGGATTCGGCCTCGTCGAGGATTTCCCGGGCTTCCTTGCCCTGAGGGTTGAACGCGGCGGAGGAAATCTCGTCGGCAATCGAGACCAGCTTGCGCAGCATGGACCGTTCACGCACGATTTCCGCATAGCGGCGGATATTCGCAGCCGAAGGCGTATTGTGCGCCAGCGCGTTCAGATACGGCAGGCCGCCACATTCACCGGACTTGCCGGCCGTGGTCAGGGATTCGTGTACGGTGACGACGTCGGCCGGCCGCGCCAGCCCCACCAGCCGGGTGATGTGTTGCCAGATCAGGCGGTGATCGAAGCGATAAAAGTCGTCCTCGACCAGGACGTCCGCCACGCGGTCGAAAGCGGCGTTGTCCAGCAACAGACCACCCAGCACCGATTGCTCGGCCTCGATGGAGTGCGGCGGCACACGCAGATAATCCAGTTGCGCGTCGGCTTCGATTTCCAAACCTGAACTCCTGAAAAAAAGGCCTCCACGCTGCGCAAGTGGACGCTTGCGTGTCGCCCGCCGGCCATCTGAAGACGGATGGCGGCAAAAGAAAAGGCCGGCAATTACGCCGGCCTTTTTCAGCGACGCCGCGCCATCCCTACATTACCACGAGGCAGGGGGCGCGGCCTTGCAATGGCTTAGGCCATTTCGCCTTGCACGGTGACCGAGATGTCGGCCACCACGTCGGCGTGCAGTGCGACCTGCAGCGGGAACTCGCCCACGGTCTTGATGGCGCCGTCCGGCATGCGGACTTGAGCCTTGTGCACGTCGGCGAAGCCGGCGGCCTGCAGTCCGGCGGCCACGTCCATCGTGGTGACCGAGCCGAACAGACGGCCGTCGACGCCAGCCTTCTGGCTCAGGACCAGCACGTAGCCGGACAGCTTTTCGCCCACGGCCTGAGCCGCGGCCAGCTTGTCAGCCTGGTGCTTTTCGAGTTCGGCGCGACGGGCCTCGAATTCCTTCAGGGCGGCGTCGGTCGCACGGCGGGCGATCTTCTGGGGGATCAGGTAGTTGCGGGCATAGCCGTCGCGCACGCGGACCACATCACCCAGGTTGCCGAGATTGATGACTTTTTCAAGCAGAATGACTTGCATGACAGGAAACCTCGGATCAGTTGTGGTTGTCGGTGTACGGCAACAGGGCCAGGAAGCGCGCGCGCTTGACGGCGGTGTCCAGCTGGCGCTGGTAGTGCGCCTTGGTGCCGGTCAGGCGGGCCGGGATGATCTTGCCGTTTTCCTGGATGAAATCGCGCAGGGTGTCCAGATCCTTGTAGTCGATCTCTTCGACCTTGGCGACGGTGAAGCGGCAGAACTTGCGGCGCTTGAACAGCGGATTCTGTTGCCCGAACTTGCGCTTTTCCTTGGTTTTCTTGAAGTAAGCCATGATGGTTGCCTTTCTCTGTGGCCGGGCCTCTGCCCGGCATGTTCATTTCAGTGTGCCTGCGCGATCCGCTGGATGTGGAACACCAGCCGGTCCGAACCCTGCCGCAACGGCGCCAGGAATCCGATGGCCTGGATCAGTGCGCCGATCGGCGCTGCTGCCAGTTCCTGGGCTACGTCTCCCAGTGCGACCGCCTGCAATTCCATGCGGACGATGCGAAGAGAGCCGGCCTCGAGGACCTCGGATTCGTGTGCCATCCGGAGCCGCAACACCGGCGTACCTGCCGGCGTGTGGCGCAGCGGCTCGGCCTCGGCCAGACGCGCTGCGATTTCGACCCGGTTCACGGAACGCGCAAACTCCGGATCAGGAATTCGTGGACTCGGTGGCGGTCGCCTTGCGGGCTTCCTCGCGCTCGACCGACTTCATCATGATGGACGGTTCGGTGTGAGCGTGCTTGGTCTTGACGAACAGGTGGCGCAGGATCGCGTCGTTGTAGCGGAACGAGTGCTCGAGTTCGTCCAGGGCGGTCTGGCCGCACTCGATGTTGAAGCACACGTAGTGGGCCTTGACGAGCTTCTGGATCGGGTAGGCCAGTTGGCGGCGGCCCCAGTCCTCGACGCGATGGATCTGGCCGCCATTGCTGGTGACCATGGCCTGGTAGCGCTCGATCATGGCGGGCACTTGCTCGCTCTGATCGGGGTGCACGATGAACACTACTTCGTAGTGGCGCATGTAAAGACTCCTTGTGGATATCTGTGGTGTTGACAGACAGCCCGCCGGCACGATGCAGCCCCCTTCCTGGGAAACCACGGACGCGCCAAAAAACGGCGCGCCACAAGCACGGTCGAGCAAGTAACCCGGCATTCTAGCACATCGACCTGATTTAAGGCTAAGACGCTGACTGGCCATTGACTAAAGTCCTGGCCAGCCTCCTGGCGTCAGGTCCGGGCCGAGGATCGGGGCGCCAGTGTTCGAGCTGCCCTGATCTCCCCTATTTTGGGGACGAAATCAAAAACAAGGTTCAGTAGCATATTCCTTCTGATAGCGGGGCCGCTGATGGATGCGAGTCCGGCAGATTCTCAGCACATCGGGGGGGATACATGATGCATGAACATAATGATCGTGGCGGGTGGCTGCGGTCGGTCGGACTGGCTGTATCCGGTGTGGCGCTGGCCCTGTTGGGCGGTTGCGCCACCCATGTGGCCAATCTGCCTGCCGAGATGAACCCCCAGCCCGTCGCGCATCAGATGCAGATGCCGGAAGGCGCCATTGTCAGCATCCAGTTTCCGCTGGTCACCTCACCGGAGGCGCTGGCCCAGCTCAAGGAAAAATATGCCTGCCGATACAACGATTTCCTGAACCATCCGTTCAGCAGTTGCGGCAACTCGTCTTTTAGCAGCCGCTATGTGCCCTTGCTGGCCGAGCAATCCACGTATTACGCAGCCGAGCTGAAGACCATTCTGGGTCGCTACATGGATATCGACCGGGTCCGGCTGGAGCCTTTCGTGCTGGACTACGCCCAAGGCCGCTTCGTCAATCGCCCCGTGCTGGCAGCACCCGGCGTTTCGACGCTGATCATCGAGCTGTACGACCTGCCCAGCGCGTTGACGGCAACTGCCGGATCGGGCTACACGCCCACCTTCAACATCCGCACCGCTGCGTCGCAATCCCCGGCAACCTGCGGCAATCTGGTCATGGTGGCGGGGCATCACCAATTTTACAAACCACAGGCCGAGGACTGCCGGAACCTGGCAGTGCGCGACGCGCCCGCGTTTGCGCCGCTGCATTATTACTCCGCCAAAACCACCCCGTTGACGGACTATCCCAAGCATAAAAAGGCCTTGCAGGCGGGCTTCGTCACCACCTCAGAAAGTGTGTGGGAGAAAAACCAGGACATGTACCTGAAACGGAGTATCGAGGAAGGTTTCACGGTGACATCCGACACTATCCAGAATGACACCTCGGACTGGATCGCGCGCATGGCGGTCCATGCGCTGGGGCAGATCGACCTGCCTGCGGTGTACCGGCAGAGCCTGACCGGATACGTGCACCGCTACGACCCGGCGCTGGCCGAGCGGGTCGCAAACCAGACGCCCCAGCCCAATGACGCGCGCAACCTTGCCATCATCGAAAAGCTGCTGAGCGCGGAAAACGATTGGCTGCTCGCGCAGGACAATGCCCTGCAGCAATCCATCCTCAATGGCAATTACGGCAAGAGCTTCCGCCAAAGCCGACGCCTGTTGGCCGATGGCTACGACAAAGCACAAGGGCTGGGCTGGATGAAGGTCGGTGCCGTGCTGGCGGGCGGTTTCAGCTCCGGCCTGTTTGGCGGCGCAGGGGCTTACAACCCGACGGCCTTGACCAGTCATGTGCTGAATACCGAAGCGCTGTTTGACCAAAGAACCGAGGCTCTGTCGCAAGCCCTGCTGCAAGAGCTGGTGCCCGGCGCTGAACTGCGTGCCAAAGCCATCGACGTGACGATCGAGGGGATGAAAACCACAATCAGCGGTGAAAGCCAGGATGATATTTATCGCCAATTGCAGACGATTTATAAAAAATTGCGTACATGACGCCGCTCAAAATGACGCTGCTCAATACGGTCTGCGTGTCTACGAGACACCCGGAGGTCGCCCGGCGAGGGGGCCCCGCCCCACCCCGGCGATTGCGCTGCACGGCCACAGGACCGGCGGCTGTCGTTCTGGCCCTGTCCGGTGCCCTGGCCGGGTACAGTACGCCGGCCTCAGCGGCCCCGGCTGCCTCGACGGCCTCATGCGAGGCATCGCAGAAAGAGTTTGCGCTGCTGGCGTCCATGGGCATGCGTGACGAGGCCGCCAGCGCCTGGAAAGCCTTGCCTGCATCCTGCCGCAAGGCGCTTGGGAAAACCGGCAAGCCGCCCGCCGCGAATGCCGCCGCCGGTGCGATCCTGCACTATGGTGCGCAACTGCATGCGCAGTATAAAAATCAGCACCTGCGCCAACTGCAGCAGCCGCTGGCCACGATCGAAGTCCCCGAGGTCAATCAGTCAGCCCTGGCGGGCTTGGGTCCGGACAATATGGCACGGGCCATCGGCGGCATGGTGCTGGATCTGGCAGCCACCGGACTGTCCTCCCATCAGCAGCACGACCTGTCCAAGGCCGCAGCCCAACTGGGCGATGCCGTCCGGGGCGACGAGCAACGCTGGTGGGATAATCCGCAATCATCGGGCGTCGGCCATGGCGCGCCAGGCCAGGGAGGCGCCGATGGCGCGCCGGTTTCCCGGATTCCCCTGCCCGCCGGGATGTCCTCGGCGTCGTGCCGGGGGACCTTCGCTTTTCTGGCGCCTGCCATGCATGATTTTCCCGACGCGACCTTGCGTCAAGCCCGCACGGACCTGCTCGCCCAAAGCATTCCCGATACCTTTCAGCAGATCCGCAGGCAGGTCCCCAATAAGAATCAGGCGATGCAGGCCCTGAAAACGCAGCTCGCCAGCATCGAAGCGACCGTCGCGAGGGCCAAAGCGCAGGCAGACGAGAGCGACGGACGGGGCGACCAGGTCAGCACACGCGAAGTCGAAAACAACAAGATCGGCTTTGCCCTGCAATGCACACCCGGCGTGGCCACCATCCACATGGGCGGGGTGTGTGACTACATCTTGTGGCGCTGGCAGAGCCTGATCTATCGGGCGATGATCGACCTGTATCCGCGCTGCTGAGGCGCTCCCATCCGTTCCCCAAGCCCTTGGCTGGACATCCGGCCACGGGCCGGTCCCTGTGTTTACCCTAGTATCCTGGCTGTCCTGTTGGATGAAACATGAAGCGATGCCTTGATGCAAGCCGCCGCGCAGGTCAACGCGTCCTATCTCTGCGTCACCACGCAAAACGAACCGACCAAACAGCTTGATGTGCTGGAGCCGATCCAGTTACCGCAAAGCACGGTCGACACCTGTCTCAAGGATTTTCAGGCGCTCAACCCCAGCAATCTGTTGCACGTCATGCCTCAGGAAGGGGTGGAATATCTGGACTGGGACGCTGTGTGTAGCGATCCCGCTGGGAAAAAGCGGATCCGCTGCCCAACTGCGATCCATCGAGGAATCCACCGTGCGCTCACACGTCAAATCCATTTCCCGCAAAATGCACGTGCACAGACAGCACGATCTGGCGCGCCTGCTGACGGAACTGGCTACGGTGAAAAGCCCTGATCAACCTCGGCGCACGCATCGTCCCGCCGGGAATTGAGGCGTCAGCGTGCTGATGACTGCTGTTCTAGTGGCTGCTGACCACCGCGTAGGCGGAGTGGTTGTGGATGGACTCGAAATTTTCCGCCGTGACCCGATAGGACGCCACCCCGGGCAGGCGTTGCAGCATCACGGCCACGTCGCGCACCAGATCCTCGACGAATTTCGGGTTCTCGTAGGCGCGCTCGGTGACGAATTTTTCGTCGGGCCGTTTCAGCAGGCCCCACAGCTCGCACGAGGCCTGGGATTCCACACCGCGGATCAGGGCATCCAGATCGACGGCCTGGACCGCATCGTATTCCAGGTCTACGGAAACGTGCGAACGCTGGTTATGGGCGCCGTATTCCGAGATCGCCTTCGAGCAGGGGCACAAGCTGGTCACCGGCACCTGGACGGACAGGGAAAAGCGCGGCGTCTCGCCCCGGCGGGCGTGGACGGACCAGCGCACCTGGTAGTCCATCAGGCTGCGCACGCCGGACACCGGCGCGGCCTTGTCGATGAAATAAGGAAAGTCGGCCGCAAGATCGCCGGCATCCGCATGCAGCAGGTCCAGCATGGATTGCCCCAGTTCACACAGGGCGGCGGGCGTCATCGGCTGGACGCGATGCGATTCCAGCAGCGCGATGAAGCGCGACATGTGCGTGCCTTTTTCCTCGGCTGGCAGGGCCACGGTCATTTCCCACAGGGCAATCGTGGCCTGGGGTTGACCAGTGCCGGTCGCCACCAGGAGGGGATGACGCACACCGCGCACCCCCACTCGCTGGATGGCGATCCGACGCGTATCCGGTCCGCTTTGCACGTCTGGCATCGCCGTCGCGACCGGATCCAGCAGGGTGTTCATGACGCATTCCTTTTCAAGCGTTGACGGATCGACGCCTCGATTCCGTCAGCATTCAGACCGAGACCGGCCAGGATGGCCTTCTGGTCCCCGTGATCGATGAATTCATCCGGCAAGCCCAGTTGCAGCATCGGCCGGATGATCGCTTCCCGGTTCAGCCACTCGGCCACGGCGCTGCCTGCGCCACCCATGATGGCGCCCTCCTCGATCGTGACGAGCAGTTCGTGGGTGTCGGCCAGACGCCGCAGCAGCGCCTCGTCCAGCGGTTTGACAAAACGCATGTCCACCAGCGTGGCATCCAGTGATTCGGCCGCGCGCGCGGCCTCGGGCAGCAAAGTGCCGAAGACCAGCAGCGCGATGCCCCGGCCCTCGCGGCGCACCACGGCGCAGCCCAGTTCGACCGGGTCCAGGCTGTCGCCCGGCTCGGCACCGCAACCGGCGCCACGCGGGTAGCGGACCGAGGCGGGGCCGTCGTGCAGGAAGCAGGTGTTGAGCAGCAGCCGGGCCTCGCGTTCGTCCGAGGGCGTGGCGATCACCATGTTCGGGATGCAGCGCAGGTAGGCAATGTCGTAGTTGCCGGCGTGAGTCGCCCCATCGGCACCGACGATGCCGGCCCGATCCAGGGCGAAGGTCACATCCAGGTTCTGCAAGGCCACGTCGTGGATCAACTGGTCGTAGCCGCGCTGCAGGAAAGTGGAGTAGATCGCCACCACGGGCTTGCAACCCTCGCAGGCCAACCCTGCGGCAAAGGTCACCGCATGCTGTTCGGCGATGCCGACGTCGAAATAACGCTGCGGAAAGCGGCGCTCGAATTCGACCATGCCGCTGCCCTCGCGCATGGCGGGCGTGATGCCCACCAGACGGGTGTCGGCGGCGGCCATGTCGCACAGCCAATCACCGAAGACCTGGGTGAAGGACCGGCGCGCGGGAGCGGTGGGTTTCTGGATGCCGACCGAGGGATCGAATTTCCCCGGGCCGTGATACAGGACCGGATCGGCCTCGGCCAGCTTGTAGCCCTGGCCCTTGCGCGTCACGACGTGCAGGAACTGCAGGCCGCCGAGCCGGCGTACGTTTTCCAGGGTGGGGATCAGCACGTCCAGGTCGTGACCGTCGATCGGCCCCATGTAGTTGAAGCCCAGTTCCTCGAACAGCGTGGCCGGCGACAGCATGCCCTTGGCGTGGCCTTCCAGCTTGCGCGCCAGCGCCAGCACGGGCGGCACGTGTTGCAGCACGGCCCGCCCCATGTTCTTGGCGTGTGCATAGAACTGGCCCGACAGCAGGCGGGCAAAGTAATAGTTCAGCGCCCCCACCGGCGGCGAAATCGACATGTCGTTATCGTTCAGCACCACCAGCAGGTTCACGTCGGACGTGACGCCGGCGTTGTTCAGAGCCTCGAAGGCCATGCCGGCCGTCATGGCCCCGTCGCCGATGACGGCGATGTGCTGGCGGTCGATACCGGCGTTGCGCGACGCCACCGCCATGCCCAGCGCGGCGGAGATCGAGGTCGAGGAATGCGCCGTGCCAAAAGCGTCGTACGGTGATTCGGTGCGCTTCGGAAACCCGGAGATGCCGCCGTGCTGGCGCAGGCCGGACATGGCCTCGCGGCGCCCGGTCAGGATCTTGTGCGGATAGGATTGATGGCCCACATCCCAGATCACCCGATCATCGGGCGTGTTGAACGCATAGTGCAGCGCCAGAGTCAGTTCCACCGTCCCCAGGTTCGAGGACAGGTGCCCCCCGGTG
Organism: Castellaniella sp.; assembly: GCF_049650445.1. GTDB lineage: Bacteria > Pseudomonadota > Gammaproteobacteria > Burkholderiales > Burkholderiaceae_B > Castellaniella. The sequence continues at coordinate 22,924 of NZ_JBASAD010000002.1, forward strand.
CGCGATACGGAATCCAGCACGAACGCCCGCAGCTCGGCGGCCAGTTCCTTGAGATCCCGACGGTCCAGCCGACGCAGATCTGCCGGCGATTGGATGTCTTCCAGTAGTCTAGTCATGATGCTTTGAATCCAGGGCCTGTCCACGCTAATGGGACCGCCCGATGATATAGTCGGCCAGTTCGCGCAGACGGCCCGCAGACGGCCCCAGCGGCAGCAGCGCGATGTACGCCTGTTCGCGCAGGCTGTCCAGCAGTTCACGCGAACCCTCGAGCCCCATGATGGAGACGTAGGTCGGCTTGCCCTGGGCGGCGTCCTTGCCGGCGGTCTTGCCTAGCGTGACCGAATCGGCGGTCACGTCCAGGATGTCGTCCACTACCTGGAAAGCCAGCCCCATGGCCGCAGCGTAGGATTCCAGGCCGGCACGCGCCGTGCTGCTGGCCCCCGCCACTACCCCGCCCAACAAGACGCTGGCTTCCAGCAGGGCACCGGTCTTCATGCGATGCATGTGCTGCAGCGCCTCGATCGGCAGCGCCTGGCCGACGCTGGCGCAGTCGATGGCCTGACCGCCCACCATGCCATCGCTGCCGGCCGCGCGGGCCAACAGTTGAACGGCCTGAACGGTCAGGGCCGGCGCAATCGGCATCTGCGCCAGACAGTCGAAGGCCAGCGGCTGCAAGGCATCCCCGGCCAGCATGGCCAGGGCCTCGTCGTCGAACTGGCGATGGACCGTGGGTCGGCCGCGCCGCAGGTCGTCGTCGTCCATGCAGGGCAGATCATCGTGGATCAGCGAATAGGCGTGGATCAATTCCACCGCGGCAGCGGCGGCGTCCAGCGCCAGATCCTGGGCGGCGGCCGTCCCGGCTGCACGACTGGCCTCGCCGGCCGCGTAGACCAGGGCGGCGCGGACCCGTTTTCCCGGCCCCAGGACGGCGTAGCGCATGGCCTCGTGCAGGCGCGCGGGGTCGTCCTGAACTGGCGGCAGCAGGTCGTCGAGCACTGCTGCGACGTGATCCACCCGGCCGCCGAGCCAGGCGTCGAAATTTCCTGGTACAGCGCTCATGTCGCGTCCCGCGCCGTCGCGTCGTCGTCGAAAGGCTGGAGCAACTGGCCCTGCAACACCTGGACCTGCTGTTCCACCGTTTCCAGCCGCCGCTGGCACACCTGAGCCAGCGCCACGCCACGCTGATACAAGGCAATGGATTCGTCCAGGCCCAGATTGCCGTCGTTCATACGGCCGGCCAGGCCTTCGAGTTCGGCCAGCGCCGTTTCGAAGTCCTGGGGCAATGGATCGGCGGGCCGGAGCGTGGAGTCCGGCGAGGTTTGATCGTTGACCATGGGTTTCATCTGAGCATTCCAGACTGAATTGTACGGGAACCCCGCCGGACCACGAAACCGCCCCCGCCCCCGCTGGCGGGGGTGGGGTACAATTTCGGCCCCTGCCCCGGGCCGCGCCACGCGCCGGGCCGGGGAGCCCGGACGGCGCTCCGGACAGTCTCATTCTTGCGGGGGGAACCAATGACCAACCCTTATATCCCTTCCGACACGGATCTGGCCAGCCAGCTTCCGGTCCAGCACTATTTCGACCCGGCCATCCTGGCCCGGGAACGCAGCCACATCTTCGAACGCAGCGCGCGCTACGTAGGGCACGAAAAAATGGTGCCCGACCCCGGCGACTGGCGCACCCTGACGCATGAAGGGAACGGACGCGTCCTGCTGCGCGACCGCACTGACGTGCGCCTGCTGTCGAACGTCTGCCGTCACCGTCAGGCCCTGATGCTGGGCGGCCAGACCGGGCGGGACGCGGACTGTGCAACGGGAAATCTGTGCAGCACGGGTGGGCGCATTCTGTGCCCCATCCACCAATGGAGCTACGACACGCAAGGCCGCCTGCTGAACGCCCCGCTGTTCCCGGAAAAACCGGACCTGCGGTTGCGGGACTTCCCGCTGCGCGACTGCCACGGCCTGCTGTTCGAAGGCGCACGCGACCCCCTGGCCGACATCGGCAGCCTGTTCGAGCGGCCTGAATTCGATTTTTCAGACTACGTGCTCGATCACGTGGAAGTCCACCCCTGTCATTACAACTGGAAAACCTTCATCGAGGTCTACCTGGAGGACTACCACGTCGGCCCCTTCCACCCAGGACTGGGACGCTTCGTCACCTGCGACGACCTGGAATGGGAGTTCGGAGAATTCCACAGCATGCAGAAGGTCGGCGTGCACCAGGCCCTGGGTCAGCCAGGCACCGAGGTCTATCGCCAATGGCACGACCGCCTGCTGCAATACCGGTCTGGCTCAACGCCCGAGTTCGGCGCGATCTGGGTCACGTATTTTCCCACCCACATGATCGAACTCTATCCCCACGTCCTGGTGCTGTCCACGCTGCACCCCGTCAGCCCCCAGGAAACCGTCAACGTGATCGAGTTCTACTACCCCGAGGAAATCGTCGCCTTCGAGCGCGAATTCATCGAAGCCCAGCGCGCAGCCTATCTGGAAACCGCGATCGAGGATGATGAGATCGGCGAGCGCATGGATGCCGGCCGCCGCGCCCTGATGGCGCGCGGCGAGAGCGAATGCGGCCCGTACCAGAGCCCTCTGGAGGACGGCATGGCACATTTCCATGCCTGGTACCGGCGGATGATGAGCCCGGACAGGGATCAGTCCCCTACGGACTGATCCCTGCCAGGCGAATCGGAGCGCCTTGCAAGGCGCGAGGCGGGGGATCGCCCGCAGGTTCAGTCGCCTTTCGCGACCGGCCGGGCCGCATCCGCGCACCATTCGCTCCAGGAACCCGGATACAGGGCCGAACCGCGCAGGCCGGCCAGTTCCATGGCAAACAGATTATGGCAAGCGGTGATGCCCGAGCCGCACTGGTGGACGATGCCATGGTCCAGGCGGTGGCCCAGTTGAGACTCAAATTCCGCGCGCAGTTCGCTGGCCGGCTTGAAGCGCCCATCCTCCCCCAGATTGCGGGCGAAGGGCCGGTTCAGGGCCCCCGGGATGTGACCGCCCACCGGATCCATGGGTTCGACCGCGCCGCTGAAGCGCTCGGGCGCACGCGCGTCCAGCACCGTAAAACGCGGTTCGTCCAGATTGGCCAGGACGGCGCGGGCGTCGACGACGGGCATGGTCGGCTTGCCCGCAGGCGTCAGACCCTGGATTGCCTGGGCCTCGCTGAGAGACGGTGCGCGCACACCGGTCTCGGCCGCCCCGCCTGCCGCCTGCCAGGCAGCCCAGCCCCCGTCCAGCACCGAGACAGCATCGTGTCCCAGCCAGCGCAGCATCCACCACAGATGCGCCGCGAACATGGCATTGCCGGCGTCATAGACCACCACTTCGGTGCGGGCCGTCAGGCCCTGGGCACGCATCAGGGCGGCAAAATCGGCGCGATCCGGCAAGGGATGGCGGCCGTTGCGCCCGGTCTTGAGGGCGCACAACTGGGTTTCATGGTCCAGGAACAGGGCCCCGGGCACGTGACCCGCTTCGTAGGCCCGTCGGCCCGCCTGATGGTCCGCCAGATCGTGGCGCACGTCGAAGACCAGGCAACCCGGCCGGGCCAGGCGGTCGCGCAGGGCATCGGGCTGTATCAACAATGCGGTCATGACGGGTTTACCTCCTTCGTGGGAATGCCTGCGCCTTCGGGCCGCGCCGCACCATCTCCCCGCAGAGCGCGGGCCTCGGTGTACGTGCGCCAGACCGACAGCAGGCCGGAACCGATGATCAGCGCCATGCCTGCCCAGGCCAGCGGCGTCGGCCGATCGCCCCAGAACAGGACGCCGATCAGGGCGGCAAAGATGATGGTCATGTACTGCAGCGCCGCCGTCAACAGGGTAGACCCCAAGCCGAAGGCCCGGGTCATGGCCAACTGGCCCACCAGCCCGGCAGAACCCAGGCCGATCAGGGCCAGCAAGACCAGCGGATCGCTCGTGCGCCAGCCCTGCAGCGCGATGCCGACCACACCGCTGAAGCAAACCCCCAGCGAAAACAGCAGCACCGTGCGCCATTCAGGTTCGCCGATCTGTCCCAGTTGGCGGATCTGCATCATGGCGATCGCCGCCAGCCCGCCTGCCCCCAGTCCCATCAGGGCCGCGAGCCACTGGTCGTGTTCGATGCTGGGACGCAGCACGCCCAGTACCCCCAGGAAACCGGCCAGCACCGCCAGCACGCGCATCGGATCGCGCTGAGCACCGCCGAAAAACAGCAGCCAGCCCGCGATGAACAGCGGCGCAGTGTAGTTCAGGCTGACAGCCGTGGGCAGGGCCAGATGGGCCAGTGCGAAGAAGCCCAGCCACATGGATGTGATGCCGCTGAGATTGCGCCAGATGTGCAGGCGCCAACTGGACGGGCGTATCGTGCGCCGCGTGTAACGCGCCCAGCCATACAGCACCAGGACGGAAGGAATCCCCCGAAACAGGACGATTTCCGGCAGCGTGGCGCCAAGGTCGGCGGAAACCTTCACGAAGGCCCCCATCATGGCGAACATGGCGCAGGCCAGCAACATCCACAAAGACTGCATGCGTCACCAAAGACAGGGATACGAGCCGAAAGCCAATACTATACACTTTGAGACATCATCACCCTCTTCCTTGTCATCCCTTCTGCGGAGCCCCGCCCCCATGAAACGCATCATCCTGTTCCTCGTGACCAATATGGCGGTCATGCTGGTACTCAACATCACCATGAACCTGCTGGGCGTCGGCCGCTACCTGACCGCCAACGGCATCGATCCGGTCGCGCTGCTGGTGTTCGCCGCAGTACTGGGCTTCACGGGTTCGTTCATCTCGCTGCTGATGAGCAAATGGATGGCCAAGTCCAGCACCGGCGCCCGGGTCATCGACCCGCAGCGGCCCGCCGACCAGCGCGAGGCCTGGCTGGTCAACACCGTGCACCAGTTGGCCGACCGGGCCGGCATCGGCCGCCCCGAGGTCGCCATCTACGAAGGCGCGCCCAACGCGTTCGCCACCGGCGCCTTCCGCAACGATTCCCTGGTGGCCGTCTCCACCGGCCTGCTCTCGTCCATGACCGAGGAAGAAGTCGCCGCCGTGCTGGGCCACGAGGTTTCGCACATCGCCAACGGCGACATGGTGACTCTCACCCTGATCCAGGGCGTGGTCAACACCTTCGTCATCTTCCTGTCGCGCCTGGTCGGCTATTTCATCGACCGTGCCGTGCTGAAAAACGAGCGTGGCGTGGGCATGGGCTACTACGCCAGCGTCTTCATCTGTGAAATCCTCTTCGGCGTGCTTGCCTCGATCATCGTGGCCTGGTTCTCCCGCCAGCGCGAATTCCGCGCCGACGCGGGTGCGGCCCACCTGATGGGTGCGCGCGAACCGATGATCCGCGCCCTTGCCCGTCTGGGCGGCGTAGAGGCCGGCGAACTGCCCAAGTCCTTCGCAGCCTCGGGCATCGCAGGCGGCGCCATCGGCGCCCTGTTCGCCTCACACCCGCCCATCGAGCAACGCATCGAGGCCCTGCGCCGCCAGTCGGCCTGAAACGAACGGTCCGGATGTGCGTGAACTCCAGGTCCTGATCGCCTTCGGTGGCTACGTCGCTCTGCTGCTGTGGGGCGTCCATATGGTGCAGACCGGGGTGCAGCGGGCCTTCGGCAAGACGCTGGGCCTGTGGATGGGACGCGCCATGGGCTCGTCCCCGCGCGCTTTCGGCACGGGCTTGCTGATCACCGCCGCCATCCAGAGCAGCACGGCCACCGGCCTGATGATCACCGGCTTCGCCCTGGACGGCCTGGTGCCCCTGGTGCCGGGCCTGGCAGCCATGCTGGGCGCCAACGTCGGCACCACGCTGATTGTCCAGGCGCTGTCCTTCGACCCGACGGCCCTGGCGCCCGGTCTGGTGCTCGTGGGCGTCTGGATGTTTCGCCACTACGAGCCGGGCCGCGCCCGCGACCTGGGACGGGCACTGATCGGCCTGGGCTTGCTGCTGCTGGCCCTGCACCAGTTGGTGACCCTGTTCGAGCCGCTGCAGAACGCACCGCTGCTGGGCAGCGCCCTGCAGGCCCTGGCCGGCGCGCCGGTCATCGCCCTGGCGGTCAGCGCAGCGCTGACCTGGGCCTCGCATTCCAGCGTGGCCGTGGTCGTGCTGATCATGTCGCTGGCCCATCATGACCTGGTCTCGCCGGAACTGGCCTATACGCTGGTCCTGGGCGCCAACCTGGGCACCGCCATCAATCCGGTCCTGGAAGGCGGCGGCGACGGCAATCCGGCTTCCCGCCGCGTGCCCATGGGCAATCTGGGCACCCGCGTCGCCGGCTGCCTGCTGGGCATGGCCCTGCTGCCCTGGGCCGGAACCATCATGGCGGCGCTGGGCGATGCCTCACACGGCGTGGCGAACTTCCACCTGCTGTTCAATCTGGTGGTAGCCGCCTGCTTCATGCCGGCGCTGCAGCCCTATGCCCGGCTGCTGCAGCGGCTGCTGCCGATGCGCGTCGACCCCCACGACCCGGCCCGCCCCCAGTATCTGGACGAATCCGCCCGCGAAGTCCCGGCCGTAGCCCTGGGCCAGGCCGCCCGCGAAGCCCTGCGACTGACGGACTTGCTGCGCGAGTCGCTGCAACTGACCGGACAGGCCCTGCTGCGCGAGGACCCCAGGGCCACCAGCCAGGCGCGCTACCTGAACGGAGCCATCAGCCAGCTCGACCGTTCGGTGACCACCTATCTGGCAACCCAGGATCAGGAAAGCCTCAGTGCCGATGACGAGCAGTACCTGAAGTCCATCCTGGCCTTTTCCATGAACATCGCCTATGCCGCCGACGTGTCCGGCATGGGCCTGCTGGGCCACGCCGGCAAACTGCACAAGAAGCACTGGGCACTGGACGCCGAGCAGCAGGCTGAACTGGCCGAGGTCCTGGAACGGCTGCAGCGCAACCTGCGCCAGGCCGCCGCCCTGCTCGTCTCGGGCGACCGCGCCACAGCCCGCGCCCTGGCGTTTGAAAAGGAACACTTCCGCGCCCTGGAGAGCCGGGCGGCCGAGCGTCACCTGAACCGCATCAAGACCGGCCGCCTCGAAGTCGCCGAAGTCGGCGCTTTCTACCTGGAAATCCTGCGCGACGCAGGCGGGGTGAACGCCTGCCTGGTCAACGCGGCGGCCTACCCCATCCTGGACCGCCACGGCGAACTGCGCCCCAACCGGCTGCGCGAATCGGAGTAGGCTCCCGCACTCAGTGCGCGGCGCCCCAGTCGGGACCGACTCCGACCTCGGCGACCAGCGGCACCGCCAGTTCCGCCACCCCTGCCATCAGCGCCGGCACCCGTTCGCGCAGGATATCGACCTCGGCCTCGAGCGCATCGAACACCAGTTCGTCGTGGACCTGCATCACCATCAGGCTGCGCAGACCCTCGGCGTCCAGCCAGTCCTGGACCGCCACCATGGCACGCTTGATGAGATCGGCCGCCGTGCCCTGCATGGGCGCATTGATGGCGGCGCGCTCGGCGGCGGCCGCGCGCGGCCCCTTGGCGCCAGCCAGTTCCGGAAAATACAGACGCCGCCCGAACACGGTTTCCACATAGCCCTGCTCGCGAGCCTGGCGGCGCACGCGGTCCATATAGTCGGCCACGCCGGGATAGCGCATGAAGTAGCGATCGATATAGGATTTGGCCGCCGCCCGGGTGATGCCCAGATTGCTGGCCAGACCGAATTCACCCATGCCGTAGATCAGGCCGAAATTGATGGCCTTTGCCGCGCGGCGGTGTTCTGCGTCGACCTGGTCCGGGGGCAGACCGAAGACTTCGGCCGCCGTGGCGCGGTGGATGTCCTGCCCCTGGGCAAAGGCCCGGCGCAGGTTCTCATCACCCGACACGTGCGCCATCACGCGCAGTTCGATCTGCGAGTAGTCGGCCGACACGATCTTCCCCAGGCTGGACACGAAGGCTGCACGCACGCGACGGCCCTCGGCCGTACGCACGGGAATGTTCTGCAGGTTCGGATCGGACGAAGCCAGCCGCCCGGTCACCACGGCAGCCTGGGCGTAGCGCGTGTGCACGCGGCCCGTGCGCGGGTCGATCATGCGCGGCAGCTTGTCGGTGTAGGTGGATTTCAGCTTGGCGATACCGCGATAGTCGAGCAGCAGGCGCGGCAAGGGGTAGTCGGCCGCCAGCCGGGTCAGGACATCCTCGTCGGTGGACGGCGCGCCGCCCGCCGTCTTGCGCAGCACCGGCAACTGCATGCGCTGGAACAGGATCTCGCCCAGTTGCTTGGGTGAATTCAGATTGAAGGGCTGGCCCGCCAGGACGTGGGCCTGGGCTTCCAGATCGATCATCTGCCGGCCCAGCTCGTGGCTCTGCGTCGCCAGGACTCCGGCATCGATGGCCACGCCGTTGCGTTCGATGCGCGTCAGCGCGTCGGAAACGCGGATCTCCAGTTCGTACGTGTCATTCAGCCCCGTTTCGGCCTGAACCTGCGGATACAGGACCTGATGCAGGCGCAGGGTGAAATCGGAGTCCTCGGCGGCATAGTGCGCGGCCTGATCCAGTGCGACCTCGTCAAAGCCGATCTGGCGCACGCCCTTGCCGCACAAGTCCTCGTAAGTCGTACCCGTCAGCCCCAGCCACTGAATGCAGAGATCCTGGAGGTTCACCCGTCGATGGGACTGCAGGACATAGGCCTGCAGCATGGTGTCATGCCGCACCCCACGCAGGGCAACCCCTTCGTTGGCAAATACGTGGGCATCGTATTTGGCGTGGTGCAGCAGCTTGGGCGCTGCCGGGTCTTCCAGCCAGGGACGCAGGCGTTCCAGCACCAGGGCACGGTCCAGTTGATCGGGCGTGCCCGGCGCGCGATGCCCCACCGGAACATAGGCGGCATGGCCGGGTTCGATGGCAAACGACAGCCCCACCAGGCGGGCCGCCATCGGGTCCAGACTGGTGGTTTCCGTGTCCAGGGCTACCAGGGGCGCGGCTTGCAGCCGTGCCAGCCAGGCGTCCAGCGCCGCCTCGTCGAGTATCGTTTCGTACTGCACCGTGTCCGGCGCAGGGGGCGCCTCGTGCGCCACACGTGCATCCTGGTCCGGGATGCGGTCCGGTTCGCCTGTTTCCTCGCGCAGCCAGGTCCGAAAGCCGTAGTTCTCGTACAGTTGCACCAAGGCCTCGCGGTCTGGCGCGCGCAGGTCCAGCGCGGCAGGTTCCCAGCCGGCTTCCAGGTCGCAGTCCAGGCGGACGGTCAGCAGTTCGCGCGTCAGGGGGAAGTTCGGGGCCGCCGCACGCAGGTTTTCTCCCGCCACGCCGCGGATTTCCTCGGCGCGCGCGACCAGCGTATCGATGTCGCCATATTCACCCAGCCATTTGACGGCGGTCTTGGGGCCGACCTTGGCCACACCCGGCACATTGTCCACCGTGTCGCCGACCAGCATCAGATAATCGATGATGCGCTCGGGCGGCACGCCGAACTTGCGGATCACACCCTCGCGATCCTGGCGTTCGCCCGACATGGTGTTGATCAGTTCGACCCGGTCATTGACCAATTGGGCCAGATCCTTGTCACCCGTCGAAATGATGGTATAAAAGTCGTTTTCGCCCGCCTGGCGCGCCAGAGTACCGATGATGTCATCGGCCTCCACGCCCGGCGCCGCAATCACCGTCCAGCCCAGCGCAGCGGTGGCCTGATGGATCGGCCCGATCTGGGCACGCAGATCCTCCGGCATCGACGGACGATTGGCCTTGTAATCAGGGTAGATCGTCTCCCGGAACGAACCACCGGGCGCGTCGAACACGCAGGCCCCATGCGTGGCCACGTCCTTGTAATCCAGCAACAGCCTCCGTAACATGGAGATGACGCCATACAAGGCTCCGGTGGGCTCGCCGCGCGCATTACGCAGATCAGGCATCGCATGGTAAGCGCGGTACAGGTAGCTGGACCCATCCACGAGCAACAAGGTTTTTTTCATGACGAACAATAAGACGAAACGCGCTTCGGCCGAACAACAGATTCCCACGATTATTGCAGAGATGCGCGCGGCCGCCGCCGCTTTTCAGAAAATCGGTCTGGGGGTCAGCCTTTTCGGCAGTGCCCGCATTCCCCACGACCACCCCTTCTATGCCGTGGGCATGGAACTGGGCGAGCGCATCGCCCAACTGGGCCTGCCGGTGATCGCCGGCGGCGGCCCCGGCCTGATGGAAGCCGCCAACCGCGGCGCCTTCGAGGCGGGCGGACGCAGCGTCGGCCTGAACATCCGCCTGCCGCGCGAAAAAACGGACAATCCCTACCAGACCGACAGCCTGCACTTCGAATTCTTCAATGCGCGCAAATCGGCGTTCTTCATGTACAGCCTGGCCTACGTGGTGCTGCCCGGCGGCTTCGGCACGCTGGACGAACTGTTCGAAGCCATCACGCTGATCCAGACGATGAAGCAGCCGCCCGCCCCCATCATCCTGGTGGGCGTGGAATTCTGGTCCGGTCTGGTGGACTGGGTTCGCGACCAGTTGCTGACCCACGGCATGATCGGGCCCTTCGACCTGGACCTGCTGCTGGTCACCGACGATCTCGACGAAATCGTCCGTGTCATTCAGGAAGCCGCCCAGATCGAGCAGCGCCGCGAACCCGCACTGCCGACCTGAACCACGCCGCACACCCGGACTCCGGGCGCACCACCGCGAAAACCGGGACTGAACCTAAGGGTAACGCTGGATGCGCCCGGGCGAAAACCTGGGTTAACATCACGCCTTGTTACCGTCGGCTGGCCATCAGCCACCCGACTCCCCAGGAGAAAATTCGATGAAAACCACCCTGCTTGGCGCCGCGCTGCTGATCGCGGCCGGCCTGATCCCTGCTGTCGGCTCCGCCGCCGACGCCAAGGAACTCAAGATCGCCACCGAAGCCGGCTATCCTCCGTTCGAGTACCGCAACCCCAACGGCCAGCTCGAAGGCTTCGACATCGACATCGGCAACGAAGTCTGCAAGCGCATGAACCACACCTGCGTGTGGATCGACATGTCCTTCGACAGCCTGATCCCCGGCCTGCAGGCGCGCAAGTTCGACCTGGCCAACTCCACCATGACCGCCACCGAAGCCCGGAAGAAAGTCATCGACTTCTCCACGCCCATGTACATCGTGCCGGTCAAGCTGATGGTCAAGAAGGGCAGCGGCCTGGAGCCCACCGCCGAATCCCTGAAGGGCAAGCGCGTCGGTGTCCAGCAGGGCACCACGATGGAAACCTACGCCCGCAAGCACTGGGCGCCCAAGGGTGTCGAGGTCATCGCCTATCCCAGCTACACCAACGCTTACGTGGACGTCACGGCCGGCCGCCTGGACGCCACGTTCCAGGAAGCCCAGAGCGCAGTCGACGGCTTCCTGAACAAGCCCGAAGGCGCCGGCTACGAGCTCGCCGCGATGACGCTGGACGATCCGATCCTGAACGAACCCATCGCCATGGGCATCCGCAAGGGCAACGCACTCAAGGCCGACGTGGACAAAGTCCTCAAGGCCATGCTGGCCGACGGCACGATCCAGGGCTACGCGAAGAAATACTTCGCCGAGGGCCTGATCAAGTTTCCCGCCCAGTAATCCCGCGCCGCCGCGCCATGTCACCTGACCGCGCGGCCAGCCCATCCCAATCCGGGCGCGGCCGCCCCGGCGCATGCGCCGGGGCGGCCCGCTCTTTCGCCTACCCCCGATTTCCATGTTTCTAGACGGCTACGGCCCCCTGCTGCTGGCGGGGACCTGGGTCACCATCAAACTGGCGTTGCTGTCCCTGGCCGTGGCCGTGGGGCTGGGACTGCTGGGCGCCTGGGCCAAGCTCTCGACCTCATGGAGCGCCCGCCTGACCGCCACGGCCTATACCACCCTGATTCGCGGCGTTCCTGACCTGGTGCTGATGCTGCTGATCTTCTTCAGCATGCAGATCTACCTGAACGAGCTGACCGATCTGCTCGGCTTGGACCCGATCGACATCGATCCCTTCGGCGCCGGCGTGCTGACGCTGGGCTTCATCTACGGTGCCTATTTCGCCGAGACCTTCCGGGGCGCCTTCATGGCCGTACCCCACGGCCAGATGGAAGCCGCCACCGCTTACGGGATGCGTGAATTCCAGGTCTTTCGCCGTGTGCTGTTTCCGCAGATGATGCGCCACGCCCTGCCCGGCATCGGCAACAACTGGCAAGTCCTGCTGAAATCCACCGCCCTGGTGTCCTTGATCGGCCTCTCCGATCTGGTCAAGGTGGCCCAGGACGCCGGCAACGTCACCTTCCGGGTGTTCCTGTTCATCAGCCTGACCGGCCTGATCTACCTGGCCCTGACGACGGTATCCAACGGCATCCTGTTCTGGTTGAACCGCCGCTACAGCGCAGGCGTGCGCGAGGCGCAGCTATGAGCGACGTACTCGAACAATTCTGGCGCGCCTTTCTGTACACCAACAACGGCAGTCTGTCGGGCATGGCCGTCACCCTGTGGCTGCTGGTGCTGTCGGTGTCGATGGGCTTTTTCATCTCCATCGGCCTGGCCGTGGCCCGGGTATCCTCGCGTCGCTGGCTGTCGGTCCCGCTGTGGATTTTCAGCTATATATTCCGCGGCACGCCGCTGTACGTACAGATCCTGTTCATCTATGCGGGCATCTACAGCCTGGATTTCATCAAGGAAACACCCCCGCTGGCGGCGTTCTTCCAGTCCGGGTTCAACTGCCTGGTGCTGGCCCTGACGCTGAATACCGTCGCCTACACCATGGAAATTTTCGCCGGCGCCATTCGCGCCACCAACGCAGGCGAAATCGAAGCCGCGCGGGCCTATGGCATGACGCGCTTCGCGATGTACCGCCGGGTGATCCTGCCTTCTGCCCTGCGCCGCGCGCTGCCGGCCTACAGCAACGAGGTCATCTTGATGCTGCACGCCACGTCCCTGGCCTTCACCGCCACCGTGCCCGACATCCTCAAGGTGGCCCGCGACGCCAATTCGGCCACCTACCAGACCTTTGCCTCCTACGGACTCGCTGCCCTGCTCTACCTGTGCCTGTCGTTTACACTGATCGGGCTGTTCCGTCGGTTCGAACGCCGCACGCTGGCCTATCTGGGCACCCACCGCTGATCCCCATGTCCAAACTCGACGTACTCAACATCCACAAACGCTATGGCGACAACGAGGTCCTCAAGGGCGTCTCGCTGACGGCTAACGCCGGCGACGTGATCTGCATCCTGGGCTCCAGCGGCTCGGGCAAATCGACCTTTCTGCGCTGCATCAACTTCCTGGAAAAACCCAACCAGGGTTCAGTTTCGCTGAACGGCGAACTGCTGAAGATCGTCCAAGACAAGCATGGCGAACCCCACGCGGCCGATCTGGACCAGTTGCGGCGCCTGCGCTCGAAGCTGGCGATGGTGTTCCAGCACTTCAACCTGTGGGCGCACATGAACGTGCTGGGCAATGTGATCGAGGCCCCGATCCAGGTGCTGAAACTCAGCCGGGCCGAGGCCGTCGAACGCGCCCGCCACTACTTGGCCAAGGTCGGCCTGGACCCCAAGGTCGAGACCCAGTATCCCTCGTCCCTCTCGGGCGGCCAGCAACAGCGCGTGGCAATCGCCCGTGCCCTGGCCATGGAACCCGAGGTCATGCTGTTTGACGAGCCGACCTCCGCCCTGGACCCCGAGCTGGTCGGCGAAGTCCTGAAAGTCATGCAGAAGCTGGCCGAGGAAGGCCGCACCATGCTGGTCGTCACTCACGAAATGGGCTTTGCCCGCAATCTGGCATCCCAGGTCATGTTCCTGCACCAGGGCGTGGCGGAAGAAACCGGCGCCCCGGCCGACATCTTCGACAACCCGCAAAGCCCACGGTTGCGACAGTTCCTGTCAGGGAACTTGAAGTAAGCCCCCCTCATCGCGGCGCCCTTGGGCGCCGTTTTCTTGAGTGCCTGTTGGTGAAAACCCCGAGCGATTCATTCAAATGAATGAATCGCTTTTGCACGTCGTTTGCTAGACTTCCCGAAAGAACACAATCGGGGGCGACATGGAAGGCAAAGGCACAGCCCTGGCGCTGAGTGCCATGGCCATCACGGTCATCCTGGCGCTGTCGCTGATCACCATCGCCTGGAAACGCACCGACATCCACGACCACATGCTGGGCGCGGTGCTGGGCATCATCCTGCTGGCCGCCGTGCTGGCCATGATGTTCCTGTTCTTCGCGCTGCCGGACAACCGGAGGCCCGTCGTCTTTTTTCTGACGTTCTTCGTCCTGCTGACCTTGCCGGGCAACGTCTTTCTGCACGCGCGGGCCTACACCGGGTTCAGCCTCAATGCCTACGACCTCGATGCGCCGGGCATGCCTTCGCCGCTGCCCTATCTGCTGCTCTACGCTCTGGTAGTCGCCCTGATCTTCATCCGCCTCGTCAGTTGGTCCATGACCTTCGATCCCGAACCGGGATCCCGCCCGATCACCCTGCAGGATCTGCGGCAACGCCTGCAGACCATCAACGACGGCGCTCAGTTTCCCTTCACCGTCGCCCCCGGCAAGCACCCGGACGAAATCATCGTGGACTGGAAATACGCCGACGCTGCCTGGCTGGACCTGCTGCGGGCGCACAAGATCACGAAACTCACCCGGCTGACGATCCGTCTCGACAAGTCCGATCACACGGCGCGGGTGCGCGAGACCCAATCCCAGTTCAACGCCTCGGCCGGCGCGGGCGGTGCCGGCCTGTCGTTCGACAAGCAGTGGGGCGCCATCACGTTCTACGAAACCAAGCGGGAAACGCTGTACGGCATCCAGATCGAGAACGGCCGCCCGGTGCCCAAACTCAGCTACAGCTATGAATTCGACATCCGGGAAATGCGCGATCCCCTGTTGAAACTGATCACGGCCAACGGCTGGACATTCAAATGTGTCACGCTACCTATCAAGTGGCTGACCGGCTAGGTGGGCGATGCCCTCAGCCCCACCAGCCCTGACCTTCGTGAGAACGCTTATGACACAGCCGCCCCCCACCGCCCGCTTCCGCCTCTGCCTGCGCCAGGTTTTTCTGACCGTCCTGCTGATTGCGCCGGCATGGGCGGCATGGCCCGCCGCCGCGCAGGACGACGAACAGCCCCGCTGGTTCGGCAACCGTCACGACGACCAGGCGACCCTCGCCTATGGCGTTCCAGACAGCGACTACGTCATGCTTTCTTTCGGCTGTACGCCTGGCGCAGGCACCGTGGACATCAATATCCAGGACGAACACAGCGGCACCCAGGCAGACCAGCAAACACCCATCCGCCTGCAGGCGGGCGGCCGGCACGTCGAATTCTCCGCCAGAGGCACTGAAAATCAGGACTCGGGCGGGGTCGATTTCAACGCCACACTGCCCCTGGACGACACCCTGCGCCACATGTTGAGTGCCCGCGACAGCCTGGACATCACCATCAAAAACCACACGGAACGCTATCCTCTGACCGGCGCCACCGAGCCGGCAGCCAGACTGCTGGCCGCCTGCGAGGCGCCCAAGCCGTCCAGCGGGCCCGGGTCGTCATCCGCAGCGGCGCAAAGCATCCCGGCCAGCTTCGACTGCGCCAAGGCCGAGCGCCCTGTCGACCGCCTCATCTGCGGACACGCTGCGCTGCGCTGGCAGGATCTGGCCCTATCGCGCGCCTACACCGCAGCCAAGACGGCGGCGACCGGCTCTGCCCGCGACGATCTGGTCCGCCAGCAACGCGACTGGGTGCGCGAACGCGACCGCCGCTGCATCGCCGACCGCTCGTTCAAGGAACTGTCCAGCGCTTCCAGCCCGCTGGCGAAACTGGCCTACGACTGTCTGGACACGGTGTATCTCGACCGCCGCCGTGTCCTGCAGGATCTGGGATCCCCGCCGCTGATGCCCTCGAAAATCGCACCGCTCGACCTGGCGCCAATGGTGGCTGCACGCCCGGACATCCGGATCGAGTCCGACCTGCGCATCGCCGACATCCAGGTCTCGCCCGATGACACTCTGCTGGCGATCCTGCTGCCCAGCCAGGAAATCGACGGCCCCGATCAAGTCTGGCTCTACCGGGTCGCCGACGGCAAACTCACCGAGGCCACGCCCCGCCCCGACCAGCAGCAGCCCCACCCCGACGGCGCGCCGATGGCGATCCAGGCACTGGCCTGGCAGGACGGCACGCTGTACGCGCGCGTCGCACTCTGGGGCAAGGGCGACAACCCGGAGCGCAACGCAAGCGCCGTCTATGCCGCGACCATCGAAGGGCACCGTCCGCTGGACACAGTGCCAAGCACCATCCAGACCTTGCTCGACCAGGCGGCCGCATCCACCGCCGTCGAAACAGACCAGATGCCGGAAAGCGACCAGGACGCCCTCGGTACCCTGCGGGGCAATCGCGACTTCCTGGCCTGGACCGTCGACCTGGGCCACGGCACGCTCGAACTCAGAACGCGCAAGCGCACGCCTGATGCCCCGGTCTACCGGGCGGCCTGGGGCGCCTGGGAACTCGGTTCATTCCTCTTTGACGCCCGCCGCTCGCGGATCGTGTACGCGGCCGACACAGGGATCACCCTGCTGGATCTGGCGACGCGCGGCGCACAGCGCATCGCAGGGACCTCGCGCGGTGACCTTCCCTATGCACACGCTGCGGATCAAAAGCTGTTCGTCTGGTCCACACGCAACGCCTGCGGCGACGAATTCCTGGCGCCGCAGGACGACAGCGCGCCGCAACGCTACTGCCTGGCGCACCTGGCGGCCCCCAAGGCACGCCCATGACCCCGCGACGGCTGGCCGTTGGCTGCAGCATCGCGATCCTGTCGACCTGCCTCCAGGCCGCGCCTGCAGGCGCGTCAGAAGCCGCCGCGACCGATACGGCGGATGCGATGATACGCGGCAATGCCGCCGAAGGCCCGCTCTTCAAACTGCCCGCCGACGTGCGCGTCACACAGCAAGACATCGAGATTGCCCCGCGCAGCATCAGGCTCTCTTACGTGTTCCAGGCTGCGCATCGCCACACCGTGCCATTCAGCTTCAACTTTCCCGAGATGCCGGTGGACGCCAGCCCCGACGGTGTCGGCCTGCCGGCCGGCAGCGGCATGGCCGAGGGGCTGGCCGCCGAGCGCAAACCCGTCAACTATCTGAATCTGTCCGTGCGGGTGAACGGCGCGCCGCTGACGCCGACCGGTCAAGGACAGGCCCGTCTGGACGGCGTGGACGTCACGCGGACCTTGCTGGACGCGGGCGTGCCGCTGCTCTACGACCTGGACGGCGAAGCGCCCTGGCCGCACCTGCCGGCAGAAACCCGGACCATGCTCGAGGCACATGGCTTGCTCGTCCACGGCGCGGCATCCTGGACCTATCAGACCCGCTACACCTGGGATCAGGTCTTCGAGCCGGGCGAGACCCGCGTCGAAATCCGCTACGTGCCCGAGGCGTTTTACTGGAGCGACATCAATCTCGACCATTTCCCCGCCATCGCCCCCGGCGGCTGGGCCGCTCGGGCCTATTGCATCGACGAGGCGTGGCGCCACGCGTTCTTCCGCCTCGCCGGCGCCGGACATGAGCTTTACGCCGTCATGCACGTCCTGGCCCCCAAGGGCGCCCCGCCACCGCCCGCCGCCGCGCAGTACCGCCTGATGGCCGACAAGTACGCGCCCTCCAATCTGGTCGCGTTCTGCCCGGCCGAATCCCAAAAAATCTCGCCAAGCACCTTCGAATGGCAAGCCCGCGACATCTCGCCCACGCGAACGATTCAGGCCCTGTTTCTCATGAACCCCAATGCCTGGCCCGACTGACAGGACACAGCCCCCATGGACGACACGCACGACCGTCAACATCACGACCGGGACAGGACAACTGTCCGGATGTCCGGATACTCCCTCGCCACGGCCCTGCTCATCCCGCTGCTGCTCTGGGGTACCAGCGCAGCAGTTGCTTCAAGCACCGGAACACCTGACATGACCATCACACACATTGCTGCCGGCGACATGCACAGCATGCTGCTCACCGACGACCATCAGCTCTGGGCCATGGGCAACGGCAACGATGGCCAGTTGTGCGATGGCGAAACCACGGCCCAACGCACCCCCATCAAGACCCTGGCCGGCGTGCGCAGCGTCGCACTGGGCGGCAAGCACAGCCTGATCCTGAAAACCGACGGCAGCCTGTGGGCCTGCGGCAATAATGAATTCGGCCAACTGGGCGATGGCGGCTCCGGCAAAATGAGCACCCCCGTACGCGTGATGGACGGCATCGCCGCCATCGCCGCCGGCGGTGCCCACAGCCTGGCGCTGAAAACCGACGGCAGCCTCTGGAGCTTCGGCCAGAACACCTACGGTCAACTGGGCACGGGGGACACCGACCCGCGCCGCACTCCGGTCAAGATCATGGACGGCGTGCACGCCGTCGCTGCCGGCCCGGACCACAGCCTGATCCTCATGAACGACGGCGCCCTGTGGGGTGTTGGACACAATAACAACAGCCAGCTCGGTGACGGCAGCACCGCCAATCATGCGCAGCCGATCCGCATCCTGGAATCCGTGCAGGCCATGGCCGCCGGCAACGGCTACAGCATGATGCTCAAGACCGACGGCAGCCTGTGGATGGTCGGCTTCGATGGCGGCGGTCAACTGGGCGACGGCGGCAACATCAATCGCAAGACCCCCTTCATGCTGCGTGACGGCGTCCACGCGATCGACGCGGGCAGCGCGCATTCCCTGGCCTTGGACACGGCCGGTGCGCTGTGGACGTTCGGCTATAACGACAGCGGACAACTGGGCAGCGGCCACAGCGACACCCTGCGGCAGCCGCTGCGGGTGCTGCAGGACGTTGCGGCCATCGCCGCCGGCGGCTACCACACTCTGGCGCTGCGCACCGACGGCTCGGTCTGGGTCACGGGCAGCAACGGCTCGGGGCAGATCGGTCTGGGCCGTGGCACGCAAAGCGTGTCCGCCTTTCAGGCCCTGACCTTACCCGAGACGCCATGACCCTCGACATGCTGCTGCGCTGGATCACCTGGTTCCTGCTGGGTTCCTGGGTGTTCTTCGCCCTGAGAATCATGCTGCACATCAGCGAACAGCCTGCTGGAGAACGCGCCCAGGCGCTGCGCACCATCCTGCTCGGACTGATCTCGGTCGCGCTCGGCTGGTGCTTCATCGGCATCGTGTTCCTGAGCATCGGCATCGGATCCATGTTTCCCACGCTGACGATGATCGGCGCCCCGCTGTCCTGCCCCGCCCCTGGCCAGTTCGAATTGTTTTCCCAGAGCTATTCCTACAAACCCGGACAGCACGGCGTCGTCCGCGAATATTATTGCCTGCTGCCCGATGGCCAGCGGGAGACCGTGACCTTCCTGACCCTGCTGTATGCGGGCCTGCTCTACAGCGCCCTGCTGATGACCGTCACAATGTGGCTCGGCCGCTTCGGCCTGCGGATTGTGAGGATCAAGCCCAAGGATCTCAGTCCGAAAGGCGTGCAGTCCGGCACCACGGGGACCGCCGCTGTGCAGACGGCTACGGGCACTCCGCCCTCTGCCCATTCTGCCGGAACTCGGACCGGCCGGACCGGCAGCCTGGAGTCTCGTCTGAGCGAACTGAAGGCACTGCACGAGTCCGGCTTGATCGACGACAGCGCCTATCAGACGCGGCAGATGGAGATCCTGAAGGAGTTATGAGGGTCGTGAGGGTCGTGAGACCCATACACAGATCCGGCGAATCACAACGACGCAATCCAGCAGATATCTCCGCGAGGGTCGAGAATCAGTCCTTGATCACCGGATAACAGGCCTCACCCCAGAGCGTCCCGGGGTGATCCAGCATCAGTTCGATCAGCAGCGGCACCAGACCGCTCAGCAGTTCGGTACAGTCACGCAATTGCTTGCGATTGACCGCCCCGTTCCAGGTGGCGCCGCCATGGACCAACTGGTTGCGCAAGGTATAGAGCCGATTGAAGACAACGCCCAGCAGCATCGGCGTATTGCCGCTGCCCAGCGCATGATGCGCCTTCTGCTTGCCGCGCTCAAAGCGCTGCTTCCATTCATCCTCGCCGATACGACCGCTCTGAAAATCCCAGAAACTCTGGAACACATAGGGATTGTCCAACAGTACGCGGATGCGCCCCGAAAACTCCTGCCAGACCAGCGCGTCGAGACGCTTTTCCCGATCCAGACTGCATAGCTTTTCCAGGAAAGCCTTGAAAGTCGCAGATTCGGACAGACGGCTCTGCTCGTCAATCTGGGTCGCATACGCGGCATTGAACGCGATCCAAAGAAAGATGTAGCGCCCGTCGGCATCGTCCGCCATCAGGGCTCGTTGCCACCAACTGAGCGCCCGGTGGATGCGCAGGTTCAGGTCTTCTGGATAACCGCCGCGGACTTCGCGATGGCGCTGTTTCAGAGCACCGTATGACATGGGATGTTTCAATTGGTTAAAAGAAACAGCTTACCACCCATGGCCGACCATGAAACCGGCAAGTCCCGCCATCACGACACCAAACACAAACATCAGCATCCAGAAAGGGGCGATCACGTGCTTTCTGAAGCCCCGTAGCGAGGTCTCGATAGCATCCACTATTTCGACCTTTGCCACGCGGATCGTGTCGTCGAACTCGCACTTGGCGAACTGGATCTGCTCATGCAGTTCGCCGGAGAGCATCTGGATGTTGTTGCCGGCTGCCTGATCGAGCTGGGTAGCCGCCTGTGTGATGGAATTTTCGAGGACTCCTTCAAGAACACGTTGAACCTTGGGCAGGCTGTTGTCAACGAGCTCATCCCCGGATTTTCTGAAGTTATCCGCCGTCTCTTTAAAATCGAACACGATAAGTTCCCTGAGTGATTGACTGGACGACGTTCACTGTAACCATTCAGTCCTCATCCCTTCGCCTGCGCAGATACTCGTTCTCCTCGCGCATGGCTTCGTAGCTTTCGTACAGTTCCCAGCCCTTGCGCAACACGGCGTACAAGCCAATCACAGCCAGCAGGTTTCTCATGGTCAGTTCCCAGGTTTCGTGATGTCCACAAACCCATGCTATCGGAGAGGGACGACATAATGTGTCGCATCAAAACGTGCCGAGCGGACTTCATCTCCGCAACCTTTTCATCCAATAGGATTTCCCAGAATGGGGGTCAACACCCCTCAAAACCGCAACCGCATCACCCGATGCGGGATCCCCGCATCGATGAAGGTCTCGCCCTCTTCCACGAAACCATGACGGGCATAGAAAGGCCGCGCCTGCAGTTGCGCGTCCAGCACGACCTCTGCATCGCCCCGACGGCGGGCGGCATCCACCAGCGCGGTCAACAACAGCGAGCCGACGCCCTGCCCGCGCCAGGGTTTGCGCACCGCCATGCGGCCGATATGTCCGTCGGGCAGCAGGCGGCCGGTGCCCATGGCCTGGCCGTCGGCATCGTAAGCGATGGCGTGCAGGCACTGGACGTCGCGGGTGTCCAGTTCCTCTTCCAGCGGCACCTGCTGCTCTTCGACGAAGACTTCCAGGCGAATGCGGCTGGCCTCGTCACCCAGTTCGGTCCAACTGCCCGTGACGACGCAATGCCCCTGCGTCCGAGGGTGCGTCACAGGATCGCCCAGGGCGAAATCCAGGACCTCGGGCAGCCAGTCGGCGAAATCCGAAATACCATGGTCGCTGCCTTCGATGATGCGCTGGCGGCTGCCCGCGAAACGTGCCCGCATTTCCCGCCAGTCCAGGACTTCGTCACCGGTCGCGGCCAGCAGAAAATAGCGCTCCGGCCGCGTCAGGACCGGGATGTCGGCTTCGGCCCGTGCCAGTTCGTCCACATGGCCAGGCAGGAACTCGAACGGCGCGTCGCCGTGGAAGGTGCGGTGCGAGCCGACCTGGGTCGCCAGATCGCGCGCCGCGTGGACGACAGGGTTTAGCAGCACGGCCCGGCAGCCCAGGCGCTCGGCCAGCCAGGTGGCGTAGAAGCCGCCCAGGGACGAGCCGATGACGGTCAGACGGTCCGCCGCAGCGCCACCCAGGCCTGTCTCGGCCAGCTCCAGAGCCAGTTTCAGCGCGGCGTCCGGACTGGCAGGCAATTGCGGACAGCACCAATCGGCCTCCAGACCACGCTTGAGCATCGCCTGCGCCATCAGGCGGGCCTTGAGGGAATCGGGAGAAGATCGGAATCCGTGCAGATAGAGAATCATGGCGAGGCGCAGCGCGGCATTCCGGGCGCCCGGCGGCGCGCGTCGGAGCCAGAACCCCATTTTAAGCAGTAAGATCCTTCCATTCCGCTCTGTATTGCCGTTCCATTCCCATGTCGCTTCTCGAACCGGTCAGCACGCTGCGCACCTACGATGGACAGGCCCACGTCCACGCGCACGACCATGCGCAGATCATGGCGCCGCTGGCCGGCCGCATGGACCTGGAAGTCGATGGGCACGCGCTGTTCGCCGACCCGTCCTGCGGCATGTTGATCCCGGCGGGTGCCCGGCACGCCTATTGCGCGCAACCCGGCACCCGTATCCTGGTGATCGACGCACCGGAATCGGCCGGCCTGGAACGGCTGCGGCGCTTTGCCCTGACGCCCGCCTGCCGCGCACTGGGCGACAAGGACGCTGGGCGACAGCTCGCGCTGCTGCTGGATCTACCCACCGTGCTGTCCTCGCGCCGGGGCCTGGATCTGGCGCGCCTGGACGCGGCGCTGACTGCCGCGCTGCATGAATCCTGGCCGACGGCCCGCATGGCGCA
>NZ_JBASAD010000003.1:0-91248 GCF_049650445.1 Castellaniella sp.
ATGCGGCAACCATTCTGGTAAAACCGTTCAATCTAGGGGTTAACCCGAGTGCCTGGCGGCGAAGAAACGAGACTATAGCACAGCTTTTTTATGCAATGCAAATCCTGTCTTCAAAACGTCAAAAAACTCGTGCCCTGCCCTTATGCAGGCGCCGGCACAGTACTGCCCATCCGTCTGCAGACCACCATCAGCAGCAGGGAAGCCAGGATCATGGCTGCAGATAGATAGGGGAGATCCGCCAGGCCTGAAGTCCGGGTGACCAGTCCGCCCAGGGCGGTGCCCAAGGCAATCCCCATCTGCATGCCGGATTGATTGAGTCCGACCAGAACGCCCCGGGCCTTCGGCACGAGGGCTGCGGCCCGAACCTGCTGGGCGGGCCCGGACGCCCAAGCCGTCACGGCCCACAACACCAGGGCTACAGTCACCACAAGCACCGAGCCAGACGGCCAGAACCAGAGCACCAGCGGCAGGGCCAGTAAAAAGATCATCTGCAGGAACTTGGACGTCACCAGCGTCGCATGAAATCCATGCCTGTCGGTCCCGCTGCCGCCCAACTGCGAACCCGCCAGACTGGCCACGCCGAATACCAGCAGCACTGGACTGATCCACGCAGGGGACAGATGCTGGACCTCTATGAGATAGGGCGTAAGAAAACTGTAGGTCATGACATAGCCTGCCATCCACAGTACGGTCACCATCAGGCCGCCCAACACCGGCAGGCGCCGGAGCAGGGCCAGTTGCGCCCCCAAGGGAATGGAGGCCGCCGGACTCAGGGCCGGCAGCACGAGCCGATGGCTCAGTGCCGTGGCCAGACTCAGCAGGCCGATCAGAGGGAAAATGGCATGCCAGCCGAAACGCAAGGCGATCTCCCGGCCGATCGGGACGGCCACGATCAAGGACGCGGTGAACCCCATGATGACCGTCGCGATGGCCCTCCCCTGCCGCTGCGGCCCCGCGATCGCAGCCGCCGTCGACAAGGCGGTGACCACGGCCGTCCCGCCCGACAGGGCCTGGACGACCCGTATCGGCAGGAACATCCAGAAGTCGTCCACCCATACCGTCGCCAGGTTGGCAAGTGCATAGACCATCATCGCAGCGATCATGATCTTGCGCCGGCCGATATGACTGGTCAGCGCAACGACGACCGGTACGCACAGGCCATAGACAAATGCGTACAAGGTGATCAACTGCCCCGTCAGCGCGACCGGAGCGTCCAGTCCCGGGGCCACCAGATCCAGGATGCCGGCAAGAATGTATTCATTGGCCCCGGCAACGAATGTCGTCATGGCAAGCAAAAGAATCTGATAGCGAGGGGAGATACTCATGATTTCACATCTACAATTTTGGATTTATCAATACGTTAAGACAAAAAAATACGGACGAAACCAGAACCACCCCCAGCGGCGATGAAGCCGCCAGGGATCAGAGATCCCGGATGATGGCGGCGGCCACCGCAGCCACCGCCTGTTCGTCCCGTTGATAACGTGTGTATTTCCCGACCCGGGACGCCGTGACCAGACCGGCGGTACGCAACATCGACATATAGGTCGATGCCGTGGACTGGTTGACGCCCAGCAGTTCGGCGACCTGCGTCACACACACCCCATCGGTCAAAGGGTCCGTCCCGCCGATAGGCCTGAAATGCCTGCGCGGGTCCCGCATCGCCGAAAGGACGGTGCGCCGGTGCATGTTGTCCAGCGCCTTGAGTGCCAAATCCAGATCCATCTCCGGATATTAAATCAACATATCGCAAATCGTCAAATTGTTCGGCCGGCTTCCCGAGACAACGTGGACGCCGGACAGCTCGCCACCGTGCAGCGTGCAAGCCGCCCGGATCCGGCAGGCACCGGACAGTGCGTGAAGGACTGCCCGGTGCACCGCGTCATGCCTGCAAAGCCTTGATGGCTGCGGCCACCCCAGCCCCATAAGCGGGATCGGCCTGGGTGCAGTGCTCGATGTGGCGTGCTTGCACGTCGGCGGTGACCCCGGCGATGGCGCGGGCCGTATTGTCGAACAGGGCCTGTTGCTGCTTGGACGTCATGAGGCGGAACAACGCGCCCGGCTGCGAGAAGTAGTCGGTGTCCTCGCGGTGGTTCCAGTGGTCGGCGGCGCCTTCCAGGCTGAGCGGCGGTTCGCGGTAGTCGGGCTGTTCGGCCCATTCGCCGGCACGGTTGGGTTCGTTGCCCGTCAGGCCGCCGTGGTTGCCATCCACCCGCATTGCGCCGTCGCGGTGGTAGCTGTGGAACGGACAGCGCGGGGCGTTGACCGGGATCTGATGGTGGTTGACTCCCAGGCGGTAGCGCTGGGCGTCGCCATAAGAGAACAGACGAGCCTGCAACATGCGGTCCGGCGAAAAGCCGATGCCCGGGACGACGTTGGCCGGAGTGAAGGCGGCCTGTTCGACTTCGGCGAAGAAGTTTTCCGGGTTGCGGTTCAGTTCCAGGACGCCGACCTCGATCAGGGGGTAGTCGCCGTGCGGCCAGACCTTGGTCAGATCGAAGGGGTTCAGGTGGTAGCGGCCGGCATCCTTTTCAGGCATGACCTGGACGGACAGCGTCCAGCGCGGGAAGTCGCCCTTGGCGATGCTGTCGTACAGGTCGCGCTGCGAGCTTTCACGGTCGCGGCCGATCAGTTCGGCGGACTGCGCATCCGTCAGGTTGCGGATGCCCTGCTGTGACTGGAAGTGGAATTTCACCCAGAAACGTTCGTTGGCAGCATTGATGAAGCTGAAGGTGTGGCTGCCGAACAGATGCATGTGGCGGTAGTCGGACGGAATGCCGCGGTCGCTCATGACGATGGTGATCTGATGCAGGGCCTCGGGCAGGCCGGTCCAGAATTCCCAATTGTTCTGGGCACTGCGCATGCCGGTGCCCGGGTCGCGCTTGACCGCGTGGTTCAGGTCGGGGAATTTCAGCGGGTCGCGGAAGAAGAACACCGGGGTGTTGTTGCCCACCATGTCCCAGTTGCCCTGCTCGGTGTAGAACTTCATGGCGATGCCGCGGATGTCGCGCTCGGCGTCAGCCGCACCGCGCTCACCGGCCACGGTCGAGAAGCGGGCGAACATCGGGGTCTGCTTGCCGATCTGGGAGAACAGCGCGGCACGCGTATAGCGGGTGATGTCGTGAGTGACGGTGAAGGTGCCGTAGGCGCCTGCGCCCTTGGCGTGCATGCGTCGCTCGGGGATCACTTCGCGGTCGAAGTGGGCCAGTTTTTCGAGCAGCCAGACGTCCTGCAACAAGGCCGGGCCGCGCGGGCCGGCCGTCTGGATGTTCTGGTTGTCGGCGACGGGGGCACCGGCGGCGGTAGTCAGTTGCTTCATGAGCTTCTCCTGTGCAGTGGCGCCACCGGATGCGCGGCGCCCGATCGGGGAATCGTGGAGCCCGCGTTGCGGGCTCCTCATGAAAACAGTCTAACGAGGTCTATAGAATAAATAAAATTGAATATTGCTGTTGAGTTGATAGCAATCAACTATCTCAGGCCTGGTATCACGTGGTCGGCAGCTCGGTCGTTTCCTTGATGGACTGCAGCGCAAAGCTGCTGCGAATGTCGACGACGGCAGGATGCCGCATCAGCGTGTCCATGGCGAACCGGGAAAAGGCTGCCAGATCCTCGACCTGAACCCGCAGCAGGTAGTCCATGTCGCCCGACATGGCGTAGCACTGGACGACTTCCGACCAGCTTTGGACGTCGCGGGCAAACGCGGACATGGCGCCGTGTTCGGCGCGATGCGACTTGTCCAGGCGGACGAAGACGTAGGCCAGCAGGCCCAGGCCGAGCTTTTCCGGATCTGCCAGCGCGACGTAGCGGCGGATGTAGCCCTGGTCCTCCAGGCGCTTGACGCGCCGCAGACAGGGGCTGGGCGACAGGGCCACCCGCTGAGCCAGATCCTGATTGCTGATCCGGCCGTCGCGCTGCAGATGCGTCAGGATCAGGCGATCTGTCCTGTCCAGGTCGTCGATAGGCATCATATTGTCTCAATCACGAATTATTAGATGAATGATTGCGTCACGGTAGGGAATCGTACCTCAAGTTTGCAATCTTTCCCCACACTGTTTTCCCTAGAATTCCAGAAAGGCAATGGAGGCACTCATGAACACATCCTTCACCCCCTGGGACAACCCCCTGGGCACTGCCGGCTTTGAATTCGTGGAATACACGGCGGAAGATCCCGCCGCGCTGGGCCGCGTGTTCGAGGCCCTGGGCTTTCGGGCCATCGCCCGGCACCGCAAGAAAGCCGTCACGCTGTACCGCCAGGGTGCGATCAACTTCCTGGTCAATGCGGAACCCGATTCCTTCGCGCAGCGCTTCGCGCGCCAGCACGGCCCATCGATCTGCGCCATCGGCCTGCGCGTCCAGGACGCGGCCCGTGCCTACAGGCTGGCCCTGGAACGCGGGGCCTGGGGCTTCGATTCGCACAGCGGCCCGATGGAACTCAACATCCCCGCCATCAAGGGCATCGGCGATTCCCTCATCTATCTGGTGGACCGCTGGCGCGGCAAGCACGGCCACGGCGGAATCGGCGACATCGGCATCTATGACGTGGACTTCGAGCCCCTGGACCACGCCACCGCCCAGGACGATCTGCGCCACGCGGGCGCCGGGCTGCTCGGCATCGACCACCTGACCCACAACGTGCATCGCGGCCGGATGGAAGAGTGGGCCGAATTCTACGAGCGCATCTTCAACTTCCGCGAAATCCGCTATTTCGATATCGAAGGCCAGTTGACCGGTGTGAAATCCAAGGCGATGACCTCGCCTTGCGGCCTGATCCGCATCCCCATCAACGAGGAAGGCGGCGAAACCCCAGGCCAGATCCAGGAATACCTGGACCAGTACCGGGGCGAAGGCATCCAGCACATCGCCCTGTCCACCGGCGACATCTACCGCACGGTGGAACAACTGAGCGGGCAGGTGAAGTTCCTGAGCACTCCGGACACCTATTACGAGTTGCTGGACAGTCGGCTGCCGGGCCACGGCGAGGACGTGCAACGCCTGCGCCGCAACCGCATCCTGCTGGATGGCGCCCCGGGCGGCGGCCTGCTGCTGCAAATCTTCACCGCCAACCAGATCGGGCCGATCTTCTTCGAGATCATCCAGCGTAAGGGCGACGAGGGTTTCGGGGAAGGCAATTTCAAGGCGCTGTTCGAATCCATCGAACTGGACCAGATCCGACGGGGCGTGCTGCGGGCTTGAGGCGCGGCCCGGGCGCCGCCCCGCGCCCGGGCCGCATTACAGACACGCCGGAAGGATCGGCCTCCCCCTACAATACCGGGACACGGCCCGTCCGCTGGCGCCGCGATCCTCCCGGAACCCGTCCATGCTCCATTATCTGAACACCATCCGGCTGCGCAGCACGCGCATGTTCCTGACGATCACGCGCATCATGTTGCCGGTGATGGTGATCGTCTACATCGCCGACCGCCTGGGCCTGGTGCGCCTGGCCGGCGAGGCCCTGACGCCAGCCATGGCGCTGCTGGGGCTGCCGCCCGAGGCCGGCATCATCTGGGCCACCACCGCACTGACCAACATCTACGGCGGCATGGCCTCGATGGCCGCGCTGTCCGACGGCATGCAGATGACGGTGGCCCAGGTCAGCGCGTTGGGATCGATGATGCTGTTCGCCCACAACATCCCCACTGAACAGTCCGTGGTGCGCCGCGCGGGCGCCAGCGCGCTGATCACGGGCGCATTGCGCATCATCGTCGCGATCCTCTACGGCGCTGCCGTCAGTTGGACCTGCCGGGCGCTGGACGTGCTGCAGGACCCGGTCTCTCTGGCCTGGATGCGCCAGGACGCGGGGCTGACCCAGGGCCCTCCGGATTTCTGGCCCTGGGTCCTGTCCACACTGCAATCGCTGGCGCTGGTGCTGGTCATCATCATCGGTCTGGTCGTCCTGCTGGACGTGCTGGAGCGCCTGGGGATCACGCGGCTCGTCACCCGGCTGCTGACACCCGTGCTGCGCCTGTCCGGCCTGGAGGAGCGCGCCGCGCCCCTGACCACGGTCGGCGTCCTGCTGGGTCTGGCCTACGGCGGCGCGCTGATCATCGACGCCGCCGAACGCGAGAACTACAGCCCGCGCACGCGGCTGCTGGCCCTGTCCTGGCTGTCGCTGTGTCACGCCCTGATCGAGGACACACTGCTGATCCTGGCGCTGGGCGCGAACCTGTGGGTGATCCTGGTCATCCGCGGACTGGCGACCTTGGGCGTGCTGGCGGCCCTGGCGGCGCTGACGCGGCCGAACACCGCCTGGGGCCGCAAGCTGGCGGCAGCGGCGCGATAGGCTCGATCGCGACAGGCCTTGGCGTCTCGAACAGGCCTGCGAGTGCGAACCGCCCCGACCTTCAGCGCAGCAGATGCGCGTAGCGTTGGCGAAATTTCGCCAGCTTGGGCGCGATGACGAACTGGCAATAACCTTGTTCGGGGTTGCGCCGGTAGTATTCGGCATGCACTGCTTCGGCAGGCCAGAACCGACCGGCCGTTTCGATGCGGGTGACGATCGGATCATCGAAAGCGGTCTGGGCCTCGGCGCGCACGGTTTCGGCCTCTAGACGCTGGGCCTCGTCCTCGTAGAAGACCACCGACGCGTACTGCGGCCCCGCGTCGTTGCCCTGGCGGTCGAGCGTGGTCGGATCGTGCGTGCCGAAAAAGACGTCCAGCAGGGTGCGGTAGCCGACGCGGTCCGGATCGAAGGTCACCTGCACGACCTCGACGTGGCCGGTGTTTTGGCGGCAGACCTGCTCGTAGGTGGGGTGATCGACGTGGCCGCCGCAGTAGCCGGGCTGCACATCCCGCACGCCGTCCAGGGCGCGGAACACGGGCTCCAGACACCAGAAGCAGCCACCGCCGAAGATCGCCGTCTTGAGTGCAGGGGTTCCTGAGTTTTCCATGCGATGCTCCTCGTCTCGTGCAGATGGCGGACCGATCAGGCGGGCTGTCAATCCGCTGCGGGGGTGTCCTTCAGCGACAGGATCCATAGCGCCAGGCGCTGCGCTTCGATGTCGGACAGGCGGGGCTGGGCCGGCATGGGAATCGCGCCCCACTGACCGCGGCTGCCTTCGCGCATGGCGCGGGCCAGGTGATCAGCGGATTCCTTCCGCCCCTGGAAACGCTCGGCGATGGCGCGAAACGGCGGGCCCACCCGGCGGGCATCGACCTGATGGCAGCCCAGACACTGGCGCTGACTGGCCAGCGCCAGACCATCGGCCGCCGCCCCGCCAGCCGCCCGGGCGCCTGTCGCGCACATGGTCAGCAGGGCCGCCAGCACGATCCCGAACGCCTTGTTGCATCCCGCCATTGCCTGTTTCCTTGGTCCTTTGTCCGGAGCACCTGCGCCAAGCGCCGGGCCAACGCCCGCCGCCCCGATCACGGTATTATCCATGATTGTTTTCCTTCTCGGCCGCGTCCATGCCCTTCCCCCACATCGACCCCATCGCCCTGCAACTCGGTCCCATCGCGATCCACTGGTACGGACTCATGTACCTGGCCGGTTTCGGCCTGGCCTGGCTGCTGGGACGCTGGCGCATCCAGCACCATCCCGTCCCGGACGGGCTGACGCTGCGCGACCTGGAGGACATCATTTTCTACGGCGTGCTGGGCGTCGTACTGGGTGGACGCCTGGGCTACGTGCTGTTCTACAAGTTCGACGACTACCTGGCCCATCCGTTGGCGATCTTCGAGGTCTGGCAGGGCGGCATGTCCTTTCACGGCGGTCTGATCGGCGTGATTCTGGCGATGCTGTACTTCGCCCGCAAGCGCGGCCAGCCGCTGCTGGCGATCGGGGATTTCATCGCCCCCCTGATCCCCCTGGGCCTGGCAGCCGGGCGGCTGGGCAATTTCATCAACGGGGAACTGTGGGGCCGCCCCACGGACCTGCCCTGGGGCATGGTCTTTCCGGGAGCAGGCGACGGCACGCCGCGCCACCCTTCGCAGTTGTACGAGATGGGGCTGGAGGGCTTTGCCCTGTTCGCCCTGGTGTGGTGGTTCGCCCGCACACCCCGCCCGACAGGTCAGGTGGGCGCCGTCTTTCTGATGGGCTATGGGCTGTTCCGGTTCCTGGTGGAATTCACCCGTGAACCGGACGACTTTCTGGGGCTGCTGGCAGGCGGACTGACCATGGGTCAGATCCTGTCGCTGCCCATGATCCTGATCGGGCTGGCCCTGTTCATTTGGGCAGCAAAACGATCGTCCCCTGCACCGACACGCTGATCCGCTCGCGCCCGCCCTCGACAGGCGCAGCGGTCTTTTCGGCGGCCATGGCACTCATCATCATGCGAGGTGCGGGCGCATACGGCATGGCGCCCTGCCCGCCCAGATCGACGGTACGAAAACGATAGTCGGCAAAGCCCAGCGCCTGGGTCAGCGCCTGCGCGCGAGCCTTGAACGCCTCGACGGCCTGACCCAGCAGTTTTTGCTCTTCGGCCGCGCGCCGTTCCCGCGAGACCGAGAATGCCAGGCCGGCAATCGGCATGCGGTCACCCAGGCTGGCCGCCAGCTTCGAGACAGCGGGGAAATCGCGCGATTCCAGAAGAATTTCGGCCTGGCCCCGCCATTCGGCGATCTTGCCGTCACGGTCGGTCGTCGGCCAGATCCGGTAAGACCCGCTGCGGGCCTCGATGCCTTCGTGTCCCTTGGCCTGCTTCATGACTGAATCCAGGCGCTGATTCAAGGTTTCAGCGACCTGGGTCTGCGACTTCCCGGACAGCTCTGCCGCCAGGGTGATTTCCACAGTGTCCTGACCGACCTCGGACGAAGCCTCGGCCGACAGCGAGGCCCGGGGTTCGGCAGGCTCATGGGCTTCATGGGCCAGGGCGGGCAGCGCCAAGACCGACAAGGCCAATAAAGAACCAACCAGAAGTTGTTTGCGATTGCGCACGCCTCGATACATTTGCAACTCCTAAAAAGACGAAAGCCCGTCGCGAAATCACGACGAGCTTTCTGGTAATGCCCCGCCTGTGCCGTCTAGGCCGGCATCCCGGAACCGAGGGTTCACGGTGGTCGCCATCAGTCAGGTTTCGGGCCGTCCAATGAAGGCAGCGCTCCTATCTGTCAATCCGGCAACCTATGCCAAATAGCATTGGTTCAAGGAATGTATGGCCAGGTCACGAACACGGCAGGGACTTAAACGACCGGATGACCTGACGCATCCGGAAAGTAAACGTCAAACGGTGCTGCCGAGGACTTCGTCGAGCATACCGTTCATGGATTCGATTTTACCCTTGAAATCGCCCAAGGCAATATTTCCGAGGGGACCATCGGGCGCGCGCATGCTGAGCAGCTCGTTGGCGATCTGGATGGCCGCCATCACGGCGATACGCTCGTTGCTGGCGATCTTGCCGACGCCCTTGATGGCCAGCATGCGCTGATCGACCAAGCGCACAGCGGACAGCAGGGCGGCTTTTTCTTCGGGGGGGCAGGCCAGCGAATAATCGCGGCCGAGGATAGCGATGTCGACGCGTTCCATGCTTCGCGGCTCCTTGGGTCAGTGTGGGCAGGCCCTACTGGGCCTGCGCGCCGGGCAGGCGCTCGAGGATGAGTTCGATCTGCTGCTGAGCGCCGGTGGCGGCCTCGCGCAGGCGGTCGCGTTCGGATTCGACCTGGATCAGGCGGCGCTGCAGGGAATCGGAACGGATCTGATGATCACGCGCCTCGGATTCCAGGGCAGCCCGATGCTGACCGGATTCGTCGCGTGCGGCCTGGAGTTCCTGGTCGTGGCGCGCAAGCCGCTCGGACATGCGGGCGAATTCCTGGCCTTCGCGCAGTTGCTGGTCTTTCAGGGCCTGGCATTCTTGTTCGAGCTGCCGGACCTTGGCCTGCAAGGCGGCGCGTTCGGATTGAAGATCCCGCGCAAGCTGAGCGACTTGGCGGATGCGCTGGGACAAGGCGTCGAGGTCTTGGAGCATGCGGTCAAACCTTTGGGGGTGCCGGCGCGATGCGCCACAAAAGGGATTGAATCATACCTGTTCAGGCCGTGAGGTTTTGGGAGCCGGCGCATCCGCTGTCTGGTCGGCGACGCGTTCATGCGGCCCGGCGCCGCGAGGGCCCCGGTGACGAAGATAGCGGTTTTCACGCCCCCGGCGGAACAGCAGGCCCGATAGTTCGTTGAGCGCCAGGGAGTAGACCTCGCGCTTGAATTCGATGACGGCTTCCAGGGGCACCCAATAGGCGTTCCAGCGCCATGCGTCGAATTCGGGCGTGTCGGTGGCGCGCAGGCTGACGTCGCTGTCGCGACCCACCATGCGCAGCAGAAACCAGATCTGCTTCTGGCCCTTGTAGTGGCCGCGCAGTTCGCGGCGCACGTAATGATCCGGCACGGTATAACGCAACCAGTCCCGGGTCCGTCCCAGAATGCGCACATGTTCGGCGAGCAGGCCGGTTTCCTCGTGGAGTTCGCGGTACATCGCCTGCACGGGGGTTTCGCCGTGCTTGATGCCTCCCTGGGGGAACTGCCATGCGTGTTCCCGGATGCGCTTACCCCAGAAAACCTCATTTTTCTGGTTCACGAGAATGATGCCGACATTCGGACGGTAGCCTTCGCGATCCAACATGGGGCCACCTCGGTTGTGAATTCAATACAATTACCGTCGATTATACGTACCAACCGGAATCCCTACCATGCGCGCCAGCCAGTACCACCTGAACACCCTGAAGGAAGCCCCCGCCGAAGCGGAAGTCGTCAGCCACCAGTTGATGACGCGGGCGGGCATGATCCGCAAAATCGCCGGAGGCGTCTACACCTACATGCCGATGGGCCTGAAGGTCCTGCGCAAGATCGAGGCCATCGTGCGCGAAGAAATGAACCGCGCCGGAGCCATCGAACTGCTGATGCCGGTCGTGCAGCCGGCCGAACTCTGGCAGGAGTCGGGCCGCTGGGAACAGTACGGCGCCGAGCTGCTGCGCATCAAGGACCGCCACCAGCGCGACTTCGTGCTGCAGCCGACGTCCGAAGAGGTCATCACCGACATCGCCCGCAACGAAATCCATAGCTGGCGCCAGTTGCCGGTGAACTTCTATCACATCCAGACGAAGTTCCGCGACGAACGCCGGCCGCGCTTCGGCCTGATGCGCGGACGCGAATTCACCATGAAGGACGCCTATTCCTTCGACCGCGACGAGAGCGCCGCCCAGGCCAGCTACGACGCCATGTACGCCGCCTACCAGCGCATCTTCACGCGCCTGGGCCTGACATTCCGCGCCGTGGCGGCCGACACCGGCTCGATCGGCGGCTCCCGCAGCCACGAATTCCAGGTGATCGCCGACACGGGCGAGGATCTGATCGTCTACAACCCGGACTCGGAGTACGCCGCCAACATCGAACTGGCGGATGCGCCCTGCCTGCTGGCCGAACGTGAACCGGCGCGCGAAGCCCTGGAAAAGCGCGCCACGCCCGACGCCCCCAAATGCGAGATCGTGGCCGAACAACTGGGTCTGCCGCTGTCGCGCACGATCAAGGCTGTGGTGCTGGCCACCGACCCCGCCGAAGGCCCCGCCCGCCTGTGGCTGCTGCTGATCCGCGGCGACCACGAAACCAACGAGGTCAAGGTCGGCAAACTGCCGGGCTTTGAAGACGGCCACCGTCTGGCCACCGAGGCCGAAATCGACGCGGTCTTCCACTGCATCCCGGGTTACCTGGGCCCCGTCGGCCTGGCCCCCAAGGCCATCACCGTGATTGCCGACCGCACGGTCGCTCATATGGGTGACTTCGTCTGCGGCGCCAACGAGGCCGGCTACCACCTGAGCGGCGTAAACTGGGGCCGCGACCTGCCCGAGCCGGATATGGTCGCCGATCTGCGCAACGTGGTGGCGGGCGATCCCGATCCGCGTGGCGGCACCCTGGCGATTCAGCGCGGCATCGAAGTCGGCCACGTGTTCTTCCTGGGCGACAAGTATTCGCGCGCCCTGAACGCGACCTTCCTGGAAACGGACGGCAAGCCGGCCGTGATGCAGATGGGCTGCTACGGGATCGGCGTCAGCCGCATCTCGGCCGCAGCCATCGAGCAGAACCATGATGCCCGGGGCATGATCTGGCCGCGCGCCATCGCGCCGTTCGAGGTCGTGCTGTGCCCCATCGGCATCGGCAAGAGCGAAGCCGTACGCGAGGCCGCCGAATCGCTGTACCAGGCACTGCAGGCGCAAGGCGTGGACGTGATTCTGGACGACCGCGACACCCGGCCGGGTATCATGTTCGCCGACTGGGAACTGATCGGCGCGCCGTTGCGCGTGACGCTGGGCGAACGCGGCCTGAAGGAAGGCATCGTCGAGATCCAGGCGCGCCGCGACGAACAAGCGCAGCGCATCGCCCAGGCCGACGCCCTGGCGTACGTACTGAAACGGCTGGAATCCCTGTAGACTCCGGTGTCCTGACACGGGCGCCGACCTCACGGTGCCCGTGTCACAAGGCCTCACCAAAAAATGAATCCGGATCGAACCAATCCCCCCGGCGAACTGTTCATTCGCGTATATTACGAAGACACCGACACCGGTGGCGTCGTGTACTACGCGAACTACCTCAAATTCTTCGAACGCGGTCGCACCGAATGGTTACGCGCGCTCGGAATGGATCAACACACTCTCGCAACACAGGAACAGATGATGTTTGTGGTCAAGCATGCGGACATTGCCTACCGGCAACCGGCCCGCCTGGACGACCGCATCCTCATCCGGACCGCCGTGACTGAACTGGGCGCCTCGACGATCCGGTTCAGCCAGCAGGCGCTGCGCGGCGACACCTTGCTCGCCAGCGCAGACATCGACATCTGCACGGTGCACGCCCTCAGCTTCAAACCCATTCGTCTCTCCCCCCCTGTCAGGGATCTACTGGAAAAGGCCCTTCATTAACCATGCAAGCCTCTAGCGATTTGTCGTTGCTGTCCCTTATCGGCAACGCCAGCCTGCCCGTGCAGATCGTGATGCTGATTCTGCTCGGCGCCTCGGTCCTGTCCTGGACCTACATCTTCAGCAAACGGGCGGCCCTGCGTCGCGCCGACGAGCAGACCCGTCGTTTCGAAGACGATTTCTGGGCGGGCGGCGATCTGACCGTCCTGCAGCAGGCCATTGCCAGCCGCCGCAACGAACACGGCGCCCTGGCGCGCATCTTCGACGCCGGCATGACCGAGTTCGTCAAGGCGCGCCGCTCCTCCAGCCGGGGCGATACCTTGCTGGACGCCCCCCGGCGCGCCATGAAGGCCGCCTTCCAGCGCGAGATGGACAGCCTGGAATCGCACCTGAACTTCCTGGCCTCCACCGGCTCGGTCAGCCCCTACATCGGGCTGCTGGGCACGGTCTGGGGGATCATGCACGCCTTCATGGGTCTGTCGACCATGCAGCAGGCCACCCTGGCCGCCGTGGCCCCTGGCATCGCCGAGGCCCTGATCGCGACCGCCATCGGCCTGTTCGCCGCCATTCCGGCGGTGCTGGCATACAACCGCTACACCAATCAAATCGACCGGCTGTCGATCCGTTTCGAAAGCTTCGTCGACGAGTTCCTGAATATTCTCCAGCGTCAGGTGCATTGACATGACTTCGCTCAGCAGCCGTCGCTCACGCCGCATGAAGAACGACATCAACGTCGTACCCTACATCGACGTCATGCTGGTCCTGCTGGTGATCTTCATGGTCACCGCGCCCATGATCACCCCGGGCCAGATCGAGCTGCCCTCGGTCGGCACGGCCTCTGACGTGCCCGTGCAGCCCATCGAAGTCCAGATCGACGAGCAAGGCGCGATCGCCCTGCGAGTCCGCGAAGGCGGCGCCTCGTTCCGCCCCGTCGACAAGGCCAACTTGCTGGCCGAGGTCCGCGCCGTCGCCACGGCGGACACCCCGGTGGTGATTTCCGCCGACGGCAAGGTGCCCTACGAATCCGTCATGCAGGTCATGGACCAGTTGCGCAACGGCGGGATCGGCAAGCTGGGGCTGCTGGTCAACCAGAACGCCCCGGCCACGCGCTGACATCCTGCCCCATGAATCTGTTCGACCGTTTCTTCAACGCCGGTACTGATGACGATGCGCGCCCCGGCGCGCGTGATGATCGGCGCGGCCTGATCGTCTCTCTGGTCGCCCACGGGCTGCTGATCCTGCTGATGGTGGTGGGTTTTTCCACCGCGCCCGACAATCCCGGTCCCGTCCAGGTCGAACTCTGGGCCCAGGGCACGGTGGCCGACGCGGCCGCGCCGCAGGAGCAGCCCGAAGAACAACAGCCGCAACCGGAACCCGAACCCACGCCGGAGCCCGAACCGAAGCCGGACGACAGCGCACGCCAGGCCGCCGAGCAGGCAGCCCAGGAGGCCGAGCAAGCCGCCCAGGCCGAGGCCGCCCGACAGGCCCAGGTCGCCGAGGCCCAGGCGCGCGCCGCTGCGGCTGCCCAAGCCAAGGCCGATGCCGAGATCGCCCTGGCCAAGGAACGCAAGGCACGCGAGGACATGGAACGCCGGCTGGCCGAACAGGAAGCCAAGGAAAAGGCTGAGAAGGAAGCCGCCGCCCAGGCCGCGCACGAAAAGGCCGCCCAGGAGCAGGCGGAAAAGGAAAAGGCCGAGAAGGAAAAAGCGGCAAAGGCGGCAGCCGAGAAGGCTGCAGCGGACAAGGCCGCCAAGGAAAAGGCCGACAAGGAAAAGGCCGACAAGGCAGCCGCCGCGCAGGCCGCCAAGGAAAAAGCCGAGAAAGAGAAGGCTGACAAGGAAAAGGCTGAAAAAGCAGCCGCCGCTGAAAAGGCTGCCGCCGAAAAAGCAGCCGCTGACAAAGCCGCAAAGGAAAAAGCCGCAAAGGAAAAGGCCGCGAAGGAAGCCGAGGCCAAGCGCCAGGCCCTGCTGGCCGCCATGCGTGGCGACGCGCTGGAGGCCGCCGGCATTCCCAACGGCAACGCCGACCGCAATCAGCGCGGCGGCGGCGGCAACGACGGCTATGCGGCCAAGGTACGCGCCTGCGTCCAGCCACGGGTGGTGTTCAACCCCCCTCAGCAAAACGGCTCCGCCAATCCCACGGCCACCTTCCGTGTCCGCCTGCAATCCTCTGGACAAGTCCAGGGCGCCGACCTGACCCGCTCTTCTGGCAACCCCCGTTTCGACGATGCCATCCAGAAGGGGATTCTGGCCTGCTCGCCCTTCCCGAAACCGCCTGGCGGCAAGTATCCGTCGTATATTGACGTGGACTACCGCATGTACGACTAAGGAGATCGTCACCATGACCGTATTCACAGCCTCCGGCTTCCTCGGAAGTCTCTGGCGGCGCGCTTCAGCGGCCGGCCTGGGCCTCGCGCTGGCTGCCGCCGTCGCGCCGGCCGCCCATGCCCAGTTGCGCGTCGACATTTCCGGCGTCGGCGCCACTCAGTACCCCATCGCCATCGCCGACTTTGCGGGCACGTCCGGCACCACCTCGACCCCCGAGGTCATCCGCGCCGACCTGACCCGCTCCGGTCAGTTCCGTCTGATCGGCGCCTCGGGCGCCGGCCTGGACGTCCAGAGCAAGATCGACTACGGCACCTGGCAGGCGCGCGGCGCCGACTATCTTGCCTACGGCACGGTCGCCCAGAACGGCGGCCAGTACACGGTCAGCTACCGACTGGTGGACAACGTCCGCAAGACCGAACTGGATCAGGCGTCCTACAGCGGCTCTGAAGCGGAAATGCGCCGAATTTCGCACCGGATCGCGGATCGCATCTACGAAAAAATCACCGGCGTGCGCGGCGTATTCTCGACCCGGATCGCCTATGTGTTGCAGACTGGCAACGGTTATGAGTTACAAATTGCTGACGCCGACGGCCAGAATCCGCAGGTCATGCTGCGTTCAAAGCAGTCCATCATCTCGCCCGCCTGGTCGCCGGACGGCTCGCGGCTGGCCTACGTCAGCTTCGAATCGGGCAAGTCCGTGATCTATGTGCAGACGCTGGCGACCGGCCAGCGCCAGCCGATCGCCAATTACAAGGGCAACAACAGTGCACCCGCCTGGTCGCCGGACGGCCATCGTATGGCGATCGTGCTGTCAAGAGACGGCATTTCCCAGATCTACACCATCAACGCGGATGGATCCGATCTGCGCCGGGTGATGCGTTCGCCGCTGATCGACACCGAACCGCGTTTCTCCCCCGACGGCCAGTCCCTGGTGTTCACCAGCGATCGGGGCGGCAGCCCCCAGATCTACAAAGTGCCGGCGGGTGGCGGGGACGCCCAGCGTCTGACCTTCT
Source organism: Castellaniella sp. (assembly GCF_049650445.1). Classification (GTDB taxonomy): domain Bacteria; phylum Pseudomonadota; class Gammaproteobacteria; order Burkholderiales; family Burkholderiaceae_B; genus Castellaniella. Next base: position 16,172 of record NZ_JBASAD010000003.1, read on the forward strand.
CGGGCAGTTACAATATTTCACCTAGGGTATCGCCGGATGGACAACAACTGGTGTACGTTACTCGCAGAAATGGTGCTTTCAGGATTGCAAGCCTCGCCTTGAACTCGGGTTCCGAGCAAGTGCTGACGGACGGCCCGGACGACCAATCCCCCAGCTACGCGCCCAATGGAATGCAGGTGCTTTACAGCGCCATCCAGAACGGTCGCAGCGTACTGGCGGTGACCTCGATCGACGGCCGCGTACGCCAGACCTTGTCGGTACTCAACGGCAAGGTCCGCGAGCCGGCCTGGGGCCCTTTCACAGACTGATTTTTTCGTGTGACTCTTTTCTAAAGGACATTAAATGAGCTCGCGCATCACCAGGACCCTGACCATCGCCGCTTTCGCTGCCTCGCTGGCCGCCTGCAGCTCCGTGCCGCTGGACCAGAACGGTGCCGGAAACGGTTCCGATTCGGCGTCCTCTGGGCAAATCATGGATCCCTTCAATCCGCAAAGCCCGCTCGCGCAACAACGCTCGGTCTACTTTGACTTCGACAGCTATACGGTGCCCGAACAGTACCGTAGCGTCGTCGAGATGCATGCCAACTACTTGAGCAGCCACCAGGGCCAGAAGGTCCGCGTGGAAGGCAACACCGACGCACGCGGCAGCACCGAATATAATCTGGCCCTGGGCCAGCGCCGTTCGGATGCCGTGGCACGCATGATGACCCTGCTGGGCGTCAATGCCAATCAGATCGAAGCCATCAGCTTCGGCAAGGAACGTCCCAAGGCCCTGGGCAACACCGACGCCGATTACGCCGAGAACCGCCGCGCCGACATCAACTATCAACGTTGATCGTCAGCCACGCTGTGAAACGCCGTAGCGGCCCCCGCTACGGCGTTTTTTCATCGCCGGGCGCCCCCAAGATGAAAAGCCCCCTTCGGGGGGCGGCAAGCCGAAGGCGCAGCGTGGGGGCATTTTTTCATGGAAGACTCATGACCGCATCGATCCTTCGCCTGCACGCCCTTTCCTCCGCCGCTCTGCTGGCCCTGACGCTGGCAACACCTGCCGCCCAGGCGTTTTCGGACGACGAGGCGCGCCGCGCCATCCTGGAACTGCGCACCCAGATCAAACAGATCAACGAACAGAACCAGCAGGCCCGGCTGCAACTGGCCGACCAGATGGACCTGCTGCATCAGGAAATCGCCTCGCTGCGCGGCCGCGTCGAAGAGCTGAGCCAGCGCGGGCCCTCGGCCGGCGGCAACGCCGGCCATGCCAACGCACCCCAGACACCGCAAGCAGGCGACCCGCAGGAGCAGGCCGTCTACGAAGCCGCGGCCGACCAGTACCGCAATGGCCGCTACAAAGAAGCCGCAGCCAGCTTCTCGGCCTTCATCCAGTCCTATCCCGACAGCGACCTGTCCGGTGACGCCCAGTTCTACCTGGGCAGCAGCCAGTACGCCTCCAAGGACTTCAAGAACTCCATCCAGACCATGCAGACCCTGGTGAAGAACCGCCCCGAAGATCCCCGCGCGCCGGACGCGCTGCTGGTGGTGGCTGCCGACCAGATCGAACTCAACGACATGAAGAGCGCCAAGGCCAGCCTGCAGCGCATCATCAAGGACTACCCCGGCAGCCCGTCTGCCGAAACAGCCAAGAGCCGCCTGAAGCTGCTGTAATGCCGGCCCCGCACACCGAACCGCCGCACCACATCCTGCCCCTGCCCGATGGCGACCTGCACTACACCCAGGCGGGTGTGGGTGCGGGCACGCCCATCCTGCTGATCCACGGTTCGCTGTGCGACTATCGCTACTGGCGTTGGCAGATGCCGGCCTTCGCCGACACACGCCGCGTCATCGCCCCCAGTCTGCGCGGCTGCTGGCCTGATGCGCAGACCCATCCCCAGACAACATACGCCATCGATGGCCACGCCGGCGATCTGGCGCACCTGCTGCGCGCATTGGACGAGCACGGCGGCGCGCACGTGATCGGCCATTCGCGGGGCGCCCAGGTGGCCCTGGCTCTGGCGATCCAGGCACCGGGCCTGTGCCGCTCGCTGACGCTGGCCGACCCGGGATTCCGTTTTGCGGACGAGCCCGAAACACCCGTCTTCTACGCCGACGCCGTGCAACGGTTGCGAGATGGGGATACGGAAGGCGCGATCGAACAGTTCATCGACACGGTGAACGGCACCGACACCTGGCGCAAGATGGTCGGCTGGTTCAAAGACATGGTACGGGACAACGCTGCGACGCTGCTGTCGCAGATCCAGGAGGCCAATCTGCCCGTGGCCCCCCGGGACGCCGCCGCCCTGTCCTGCCCGCTGCTGCTGATCACCGGGGCGAACAGCCCTGCCAAGTACGGCACCCGCCTGGAACGGCTGCACCAACTGCTGCCGCAGGCCGGACGCGTACGCATCGCCCTGGCCTCCCATGGCATGAACCTGGCCAACCCCCGGGCCTTCAACCGCGCCGTGCTGGATTTCGTCGCGAACGTCTGATCAGTGCTTCATGCCATGCCCGGCCGTACCGGACATGGTCTTGGGCGATTTGAGTTCGCAGGTCGCGGAAAAGCCCTCGCCATCGGCCAAGGTGAAATCCACTCGCACGGTATCGCCAATTTTCAGCCCGTCACGAGGCTGTTCCAGCATCATGTGGTAGCTGCCCGGCTTGAACGCCAGGTCCTTGCCCGCCGGAATGGCGACCTGGTGGACCATCGCCATTTTGCTCATGCCGCCCGATTCGGTCGTTTCGTGCAGCATTACCATGCCGTAGTCAGGCGAATGGGCCCCCGTCAGAACGGCATCCGCAGAGCCGGCGTTGTGGGCCACGAAGAAACCGCCTGAAGGAGCCGGAGACGGGATCATGCGGATCCAGCAATCGGACGCCGTCACAGTGGCGGATGCCTTGGCCGGTGCGGCGGCGGCCGGCGCGCCGTGGGCGGCGCCGTGTCCCTGCCCCCAGGCCGAGGTCGCCAGCAGCAGGCCAGCCGAAATTCCCAGTGTGCGCGTCAAGAATCTATTCATTTCCTACCCAATGATGTGACCCGCAGGAAACGAAAGCGACCCTGCGGATGAACCGGCCGGAACGCCGGCCGGCGCGGCCGGCCAGCACCCGTCTGATCCGGCTGGGCCAGTGTACTATGGGCTTTTCGACCACTCTTTGCGTTATGTCCAAGCCGCTTGAAATCATCGCTGAAACCGCCGCGCCGGACGTCTCGACCCCCGAGGCCCGCATCAGTCTGGAAGGCTTCCGCGAACTGCTGGACCGACTGCATCCCTTTGCAGCCGTACTGGGCATCGAGATCCTGGACATCCAATACGGGCAGGCCACGCTGCGCCTGCCCCCCAGCCCGGCCAACCAGCGGCTGGGAGGCATCGTCGCCGGGCCGATGCTGATGGGCCTGGCGGATCTGGCCCTGTACGCGGCCGTGGTCGGCGCCACCGGGGTCGCCGAATCCGTCACCGCCAGCCTGACGATCAATTTTCTGCGGGGAGCGCCGGCCGGCGGAATCATCGCCCAGGCGCGGATATTGAAAACCGGCCGCATGACGGCCGGCGAGGCACTGCTGCTGCCCGAAGGCGGTGGCGACCCGGTCGCCCAGGTCGTCAGCACCTGGTCGGTGCCACGTAAGGCGGCTTAAGAACCCTTTTTGCCGCCGGAGGCTGCGCAGCGTAGGGGCTGTTTTGCCGCCGGGCCGCCCCAAGGCAAAACGCGCCCCCTTGGGGGGCAGCAAGCAGCCAAGGGCTGCGCAGCGTGGGGGCCCTTAGTTCTTCGTCAGCTTGCCGACCACGCCCTCGACGTAATAGTCCATGGCGTTCAGGCCCTTGTCATCCAGCGCGCCTTCGGCCAGCACCACCTTGCCCTCGTTGGTCTTGATCGGCGCAGCGAACGGGTTCAGGGAACCGTTGGCGATGGCGTCTTCCTTGGCCTTGAGGTCGGCCTTCAGCGCATCGTCCACAGCCGGACCGAAGCCTTCGAGAGCGACCATGCCTTCCTTGAAACCGCCCCAGACCTGATCGGACTTCCAGGTGCCGTCCAGCATGGCCTTGGCTTCGCGAGTGAAGTATTCACCCCAATGGTGGGTGACGGCGCCCAGTTGGGCCTTCGGGCCGAACTTCGACATGTCGGAGTGGTAGGCGATGGCCCACTTGCCCCGTTCCTCGGCCGCCTGCACGGTAGCAGTCGAATCGGTGTGGTGGGTGACGATATCGGCGCCCTGGTCCAGCAGCGCCAGCGCGGCGTCACGTTCCTTGCCCGGATCGAACCAGCTATTGACCATGATGACGCGCACCGTGGCGTCGGGCTTGACGCTGCGCAGGCCGAGCGTGAAGGCATTGATGCCCTGCAGGACCTCGGGGATCGGGTAGGCGCCCACATAGCCGACCACGCCGGTCTGGGTCTTGTGCCCGGCCAGGATGCCGGCGACGTAGCGCGCCTGGTAGAAGCGGGCGTTGGTGGTGGCGACGTTCGGCGCGGTCTTGTAGCCGGTGGAGTGCACGAACTTCACGTCCGGGAACTGCTTGGCGACTTTGATGGTCGGATTCATGTAGCCGAAGGAGGTGGTGAAGATCAGCTTGTTGCCCTGCTGGGCCAGGTCGCGGATGACGCGCTCGGCGTCGGCGCCCTCGGGCACGTCCTCGACGTACTGGGTCTTGATCTTGTCGCCCAGTTGCTGCTCCATGTACTTGCGGCCCAGATCCTGCTGCCAGGACCAGCCGGCCTCGCCCACCGGGCTGACGTAAACGAAACCGATCTTCAGAGGTTCCTGGGCAGCGGCGGGGCCGGCGGTCCAGAGGCATGCCGCAGCGGTGGCGGCCGCCAGTGTGTGACGAATCAAGCGGGTTTTCATGGGGAGGATCTCCGTAGGACGACAACAATCAGTGATTGGGGTTGAACACGCGTCCCAGGGACGCAGGCATGTTGATGCGGATCCAGTTCACGTTGCGCGAGATCAGGACCAGCACCAGAATGGTGGCCAGGTAGGGCAGCATCGACAGCAGTTGAGAGGCAATCGGCACGCCCAGCGCCTGCATGTGGAAGGTCAGGATGGTGATGCCGCCGAACAGATAGGCGCCGACCAGCACCCGCAGCGGGCGCCAGGTGGCAAACGGCGTCAGCGCCAGAGCGATCCAGCCGCGCCCGGCGACCATGTTCTCGACCCACATCGGCGTGTAGACCAGCGACATGAAGGCCCCGGCCAGACCGCAGCAGGCCCCGCCGAACAGCAAAGCCGCCAGACGGATACGGCGCACCGGATAACCCAGGGCATGGGCGGATTCGGGGGATTCGCCCACGGCGCGCAGGATCAACCCGGGACGCGTGCGATACAGGAACCAGGTCAGCCCGACGGCCAGCGCCAGTGCCCCGTAGACCAGGGGATGGTGCTGAAACAGTGCCGGGCCGACAAACGGCAGATCGGCCAGCCCCGGCACCGCCCAGGATGCGGCCTGGATCGTGGCGCCCACGTAGGGCAAGCCGATGAAGGCCGACAGGCCGACGCCGAACAGGGACAGGGCCAGACCGCAGGCGACCTGATTGGCCCCCAGCCAGACCACCAGCCAGGCGAACAGACCGGCCATCAGGGCGCCGGCGGCCGCGCCGGCCAGAAACCCCAGCCCGGAACTGCCGAACTGCACGGTCACGGCAAAGCCCAGGGCCGCCGCCACCAGCATCATGCCTTCGGAACCCAGGTTGATGACGCCGGATTTCTCGTTGATGAGCAGGCCCAGGGCCGCCAGCATCAGCGGCGTGCCGGCGTTCATGGCGGCTGCGATCAGGGGAGCCAGTACGTCCATGGTGTCAGCGCCTCCAGCGCAGGCGTTGGTGGATCAACACATCACAGGCCAGCAGCGAAAACAGCAGGATGCCCTGGAAGATGCCGGTGATGTCATCGGGCATGTTCAGGCGCGTCTGGGACAGCTCGCCGCCGATGTAGAACAGGGCCATGACGAAGCTGGCGAAGATCACGCCGATGGGATGCAACCGCCCCACAAAGGCGACGATGATGGCGGCAAAGCCATAGCCCGGCGAAACCGAGGGCGTGAGCTGACCGATCGGCCCCATGATTTCACAGGCGCCGGCCACCCCCGCCAGCGCGCCGGAGCCCAGCATGCAGCCCCACAGCGCGCGGCGCGAGGAAAACCCGGCGTAGCGCGCCGCCAGCGGTGCCAGCCCCCCCACGGTCAGGCGGTAGCCGGCGAACAGGCGGGACAGCAACAGCCAGGCAGCCAAAGCCGCGGCCAGGGCCAGCCCGAAACCCAGGTGCAGGCGGGTGCCCGGCCACACCGGCAGCAGGAATCCGTCGTCGAACAAGCGCGACTGGGGAAAGCCGAAACCGTCCGGGTCGCGCATCACGCCGTGCACCAGATAGCTGAGCAGCAGTTGCGCCACATACACCAGCATCAGCGACACCAGGATTTCATTGGCGTGATAACGATCGCGCAGCCAGGCCACCAGCCCCGCCCACAGCGCGCCGCCCAGGGCTCCGGCCAGCAGCGCCAGCGCGACCATCAGCGGTCCGCCCCCACCGCCAGTCCCGTCATCGAACTGCAGGATGAAGGCGCCGGCCACGATGGCTCCGACGACCAGTTGGCCCTCGGCCCCGATGTTGAAGATGTTGGCGCGAAAGCACAGTGCCAGTCCGACCGCACACAGCAGCAACGGCGCCATCTTGACGCCGACCTCGGCCCAGCCGTGCCGGCTGGCGAGCGGTTCGATGAAAAAGACGGCCAGACCCTGCAAGGGCGGCTTGCCCATGGCCAGAAACATGCACAGGCCGCACAGCGCTGTCAGCGCGACCGCCAGCAGCGGCGACAGCCACACCATCCGGCGCGAAGGCTCGGCGCGAGGGATGAGCTCAAGCATGGACGGCCTCCGCAGCGGCAGGAGCATGCCCGGCCTGAGCGCCTGGCGCCTCGGCCCCGGGCCACAGACCACTCATCCACTGGCCGATCTGTTCACGCGTTGCCTGAGCGCGGTCGATGGCGGGCGACAAGCGCCCCTTGGCCAGAACGACCAGACGGTCGGAGAGTTCGAACAATTCGTCCAGTTCCTCGGAAATCAGCAGGATGGCGCAGCCCGCATCGCGCAGCGCCAGCAGTTCGCCCCGGATCTGCGCCGCCGCGCCCACGTCCACCCCCCAGGTGGGCTGGGCGATGATCAGCAGCCGGGGCCGGCGCACGACTTCGCGGCCGACGATGTATTTCTGCAGATTGCCCCCCGACAGGCTGCCGGCCAGGGCCTGGGGACCGGGCGCCTTGACGCGAAAGCGTTCGATGATGTCGGCGGTGATGCGGCGCACGGCCCCGGTGCGTATCCAGCCGCGCCGCACCGTATCCGGCCCCTGGTGCGAGAGCAGCAGATTGCGCGCCAGAGACAGTTCGGGCACGGCACCGCGTCCCAGGCGCTCTTCAGGCACGAAGGCCATGCCGCGCGCGCGCCGCCAGGCCGACGAGCGCTGGCCCACGGGCTGGCCGTCGAACAGCATGCCGTCCCGGGCGGCGCGCGTGTCTTCGCCCGACAGCACGCCCATCAATTCCTGCTGGCCGTTGCCGGACACGCCTGCCACGCCCAGGATCTCCCCTGCATGCAGGTCGAAGTCGACGTCCACCAGCGGCGTGGCGAAAGGGTGCGCGGGCGGCAGGTTCAGGCGGCGCGCCTGGAACAGCACAGGCCCCTCTTGCCGTGCCCGGTGCTCGTGCACCGGCAGATCGGCGCCGATCATCAGGCGCGACAAGCCAGCCTCGGTTTCCTGGCGCGGGTCGCAGACCCCGGTGACCCGGCCGGCGCGCATCACCGTGCAGCGATGGCACAAGGCGCGGATCTCGTCGAGTTTATGGCTGATGTACAGAATGCTGCAGCCTTCGGCCGCCAGTTGACGCAGCACCTCGAACAGGCGCAGCACGGCCTGCGGCGTGAGCACCGAGGTCGGTTCATCCAGGATCAGCAGGCGCGGCTTGCCCAGCAGGGCGCGCACGATCTCCACGCGCTGGCGTTCGCCCACCGACAGGGTATGCACGTGGCGGCGCGGCTCGACGTCCAGGCCGTATTGCGCCGCCGTGGCGGCGATCCGCGTTTCGAGCACCTGCATGTCCGTACCCGGCGGCAGGCCCAGGGCGATGTTTTCCGCCACGGTCAGGGTGTCGAACAGGGAAAAGTGCTGGAACACCATGCCCAGGCCCAGGGCTCGTGCCGCTGCCGGGTTGGCGATCCGGACTTCCTGCCCATCCCAGTGAACCGTGCCCTCGTCTGGACGGACCACGCCGTAGATGATCTTCATCAGGGTGGACTTGCCGGCCCCGTTTTCGCCCAGAATGGCGTGGATCTCGCCGGGTTCGACGGTCAGATCGATTGCATCATTGGCCCGGACGGCCGGGTAGGATTTGCTGATATTGCGTAAAGCCAGTCGCGGGGACATGCAGGCATCCTGTTCGAATCGTTCGTGAAACACCCGGGATGCAAAAAATTCTACTCAGGATGCGCAAGGCCACCTAAAGGGGATAAACCCCTACCCTGGCCGGACATGCGCGACCCGCCACCGCCGCACCAGAGGCGCAACGGGCGAAAACACCGGAACATCACTCAATATGAATGATCAACATTATTGCACGATGATGATGTTCTGTAACAGCGTCCGCACGGGAACATTTCAGGCTTCAAACGCCATGCGCCCCGCAAACCACAGGAACAGCAATCCCACCAGGCCGCTGCCGGCGCGCGCCAGGCCCTGGCGCCGCCTGAACGACGTCGCCAGGCGCGAACCGCCGAAGATCAGGGTAGACAGATACACGGCGCTGCAGACCTGCAGGATGGTCGCCAGGATCAGAAAGGACAGCGCGGGATGCGGGTAGGTCGGATCGACGAACTGCACGAAGAACGACAGCAGAAACAGGATGGCCTTGGGATTGAGCAGGCTGAGCAGCAGCGCCTTGCGAAACGGGCTGCCCGGACCGCCGGCGACCGCGTGAGTCTGCGCCGGCCCCGGCCGCCAGGCCGACATCAGCAAACGGATCCCCAGGTACGTCAGGTAAACCGCCCCGGCGGCCTTCAGGGCGATGAACACCATGGGCAGCAGCCGCAGCACCGAGGCCGCACCGGCCGCCGTCAGCGTCATCAGGATGGAATCGCCGACGAACACGCCGAGAGCCGCCTGATAGCCGGCGCGCACACCGCGCCCGGCGCCGATCGCCAGCACGAACAGGGAATTGGGTCCCGGCAGCAGGATGATGAACACCACGCCGGCCAGATAGGTCCAGACGTCCAGCACGCCGTATTGCGTCAGCATGACAGGCCTCGCCACCGAAAAAAAGGAGAAGGCGGTATTCTATCGCCGGCCGGCCCTGCCGGCGATAGAAGGCGGCGCAACGCGGACAGCCTGAAGCCGGCGACGCGCCGCCGCATTCACGCGCAGGCCAGCGACTCGGCGACGCGCATCGATCCCGTATCGGCATACCGCTCGTGCCAGGCCAGCGCCTCGCCGATGAGGTGGGGCGTATGGCCTCCCTTCGCACAGGCGCGCTGGAAGTAATCCATCAAAGCTTCCCGGTAGTCCGGGTGCGCGCACTGCTCGATGATGCGGGGCGCACGCTCTCGCGGCGCCAGATTGCGCAGATCAGCCAGCCCCCACTCGGTCACCAGGATGTCGACGTCATGCTCGGTATGATCCACGTGGGCCACCATCGGAACCACGCTGGAGATGTCGCCGCCCTTGGCCATCGACTTGCTCACAAAAATCGACAAGTGCGCCTGGCGGGCGAAATCCCCCGAGCCGCCGATCCCGTTCATCATCCGCGTGCCGCCGACGTGCGTGGAGTTCACGTTGCCGTAGAGGTCGAACTCCAGCGCGGTATTGATGGCGATCACGCCCAGGCGCCGCACGATCTCGCAATGGTTGCTGATTTCCTGGGGGCGCAACACGATACGCCGGGCATATTCGTCCAGACGCTCCATGAAGTGGCGGTACATGGGCTCGGACAGGGTGATCGAAGACGCCGAGGCGAAGGATACGCGGCCCGCGTCGATCAAGGCGATGGCGCTGTCCTGGAGCACTTCGGAATACATCCGCAGGTTGCGGAACGGCGCATCCACCAGTCCGTGCACCACGGCGTTGGCGATCGTGCCGATACCGACCTGCAGCGGCAGCAGCGTATCGGTCATGCGGCCTGCGGCCACCTCGCCCTGCAGAAAGCCGGTGATGTGGCGGGCGATCGCCCGGGTATCCTCATCGGGCGGCAAGGCGGTGGAAGGACTGTCCGGGTGATCGGTGACGACGATGGCGGCGATGCGCGCAGGATCGACGGGAATCGCCGGCGTGCCGATGCGCTGATCCGGCTCGGTCAGGGGAATGGGTTTGCGTCCAGGCCGGTCCTCAGGCAGGTAGATGTCGTGCAGGCCCATCAGACTCATGGGCACACTGGTGTTCAGCTCGACGATGACCTGCTCGGCCTGGGCGGCGAAGCTGGCGGAATTGCCGACGGACATGGAGGGTACGATGCTGCCGTCGGGCAGGATGGCCACGGCCTCGACCACGGCGATGTCGATCCTGGGCAAGTGGCCCACGCGCAGTTGCTCCACGGTCTCGGACAGGTGCTGGTCGATGAACATGACCCGACCTTCGTTGATTTCGCGACGCAACCGGGCATCGGCCTGGAACGGCAGGCGGCGCGCCAGCAGACCGGCCTCGGCCATGACGCCATCGCTGTCATTACCCAGGGACGCGCCCGTAATCAGGTTCAGCCGCAAAGGCTCACGCCGCGCCCGCTCCGCAAGCGCCGCAGGCAGAGCCTTGCAATCCCCGGCTCGCGTGAAACCGCTCATCCCGACCGTCATGCCGTCCCTGAACAGCGCAGCGGCCGCCGACGCCGTCATGATCTTCGATCTCAATCCGGCACATTGCAGGCGCTCCATCATCATGGTCTCCTCGTCTATTGATGCGATGATGAAACGAGAATATCATTGGCAATATTCATTAAATAGATAGATACAATTCTATTTATTCATAGTAATAGGCCTGCCACGATGGATATGCGCGCCCTCAGCTACTTCATCGAAACCGCCAAGCGGCAAAATTTCACCCACGCCGCAACGGCCCTGGGCGTGACGCAATCGACGATCAGCAAGATGATCCGACAGCTCGAAGACGAGATCGGCGCCCCGTTGCTGGACCGCGAACGGCGACCGGCGCGGCTCACCGACATGGGGCGCGTGGTCCTGGCGCGCGGGCAGGACGTACTCGCGGCGCACAGTGCCCTGCTGCGCGACATCACCCGCACGCAGACGCTGGAGCTGGGTCGGCTGGATCTCGGCCTGCCGCCGATGATCAACCGCCTGTTCACCACGCCACTCAAAGAGTATCGCCAGCGCTATCCCAGGATTGAAGTCGCGTTGCATGAGGACACGGGCCGCGCCATCGAACACCAGGTGGCCGAAGGCCGGCTGGACCTGGGGTTCAGTCTGATGCCCGTGGCGCCGGAGCTGGGCCTGCGCCCGCGGATCGTCGCCCGATACCGGATTCTGGCGATCGGCCAACCCGGGCTGATGCAGGCGCTGCCCGCCTCGCCCCACATCCGGGACTTGAACGGACGGCCGTTGGTGCTGCTCGACGACGACTTTGCGCTGGCCCGCCTGTTGGACCGGCAATTCCAGGCGGCCGGCTATGAACCGCACGTTGCCGCCCGCAGTGGCCAGTGGGACTGGACGCTGTCCATGGCACAGGCGGGCATGGGCATTGCACTGCTGCCCGAGCCTTTCATCCAGGATCCGGAATCGCTGGGACTCGACGCCCGCCCCCTGGGCCCCGAGACGCTGAAATGGGACATCGCCCTGTTAGCGGCCGCATGGCCAATGCTCAGCCACGCGGCCCAGGCCTGGGTGGACCTGTGCCGCCAGCACATCGACGGCCCCTGGCCCCGGATGGAGGACACCGAACCTGATTGAACGACCGGCCCGACGGTGGAAAACGCCCACACGCCGCACAGGCTTCGCCTGCTTGCCCTCTCAGGCAGGTTTTACCGGGCCAATACCATGCGATGACCCGGTTGTACGGCCTCTGCCTCAAGGGTCACGACATTGGGCAGTTTGAAGCGCGACACCACCAGAGCCAGCTTGCCCGCCTGATCCTCCAGGCTTTTGGCAGCGGCTGCCGCCTGCTCGACTAAAGCGGCATTTTGCCGGGTCGTATTATCCATTTGCGTGACTGCCTGGCCAATTTCACCAATACCGACACTTTGCTCCTGACTGGCCGCAGTGATTTCGCTCATGATGACAGCCACTTCCTTCACTGACCTGACCACCTCGGACATGGTGCGGCCAGCTTCTTCGACCTGACGGTCGCCCGCTTGCACCCGCGCAACCGAATCATCGATCAAGCTTTTAATTTCCTGTGCAGCGGCTGCGGAGCGCTGCGCCAAAGTACGCACTTCTGAAGCCACGACGGCAAAGCCACGACCTTGCTCACCAGCGCGCGCGGCTTCAACCGCAGCATTAAGCGCCAAAATATTGGTTTGAAAAGCAATACTATCAATGACGCTGATGATATCGACAATCTTGCCGGAGCTTTCCTTGATGGACTCCATCGTATTCACCACGCCAGCGACAGCATCGCCCCCCTTGGAAGCAATTTCAGATGCCGTGCTTGCCAAGCCATCCGCCTGCCGGGCGTTATCGGCATTTTGCTGAACGGTGCTGGTCAGTTGCTCCATCGCCGTTGCGGTTTCCTCCAGGCTGGCCGCCTGGGATTCCGTACGCGCCGACAAATCCGAGTTGCCCATCGCAATTTCCGTCGCGGCAGTATCGATGGTTTCCGTGGCCTGCTGAATATCACGGACGGACTGGGCCAGATTTTGCTGCATGGTATGCATGGCGAACATCAGACTATGCCGATCACCCTGGCGCAAGGCTACTGCATTAGAAAAATCGCCTGAAGAAATATCGCGAGCGATTTCCGCAGCATAATCGGGCTCGCCGCCCAGCTGTCTCATGACGCTACGTGTCAGCCACGCCATCATGACACCACCCAGCACCAAGGCAGTCACCGCCAGCAATAAACTGATCATCAGGATTTTCTGGGTGAAAGCGGCCATTTCCGCTTTTGACAGCTCGACTGCCTCTTGCCTGTCGCGTATGGATGTGGTGAGCAAATCGCGCATTTCACGCCATACCGGTGTTTCATCGTTTGCAATGGCCTGTATCGCCGCTTGTTGCTGGCTTTCGCGAGCCATTCCAACGATGCGTTCCTGTATGTTTTTCTGCGTATTCCGCAACGTATTGACTGCTTGCAACATTTTTTGCGTTGACGCATCATCCGCCCCAACACGACCGGCAAGCTGATAGGCTTTCTGAAAGGCACCCGCAGCATTGTCAAGATTTGCATAAGCCCTTTCATTACCAGGATCCATGACGATGTTGCGTAAAGCCTGCCCCATCTGCAAACCTTGGGTATACATGGCGTTTTCAGCCTGCAGCAGACTCTGATCAAAATCGATGAATTGCTGAAAACGTGATTTTGTGCTTTGCATGCCGATCAACGCCATTGTCAATGCCAGCAAAAAAACCACAAAGGAAACCCCTGTGGTCAACACAATCTTGTTTCGCAGTTTCATAAAATACTCAGAAGGGATGTTCAGACAAGCCGCATGGACAAGCACATTTTTTTATCTTTTTTTTCGCAATAACGGCATACGGCAAAAAAGGCCGATCGAAATTATAAGCATGGCCTCTGTTTTTATAAGGCTAAATTAACGTCAAATAGTCATATACGGCACAGCGTTACAGCGACACGCCACACGTCACATGCAAAAAAGGCCCTGCAGATTTTGCAGGGCCTTGGATGAACACCGAAGACTCAATCAGGCGGCAGCCGTCGCCTCCGCCTCCACCGAGCTGCGGATCAGATGGTCGAAGGCTGACAGCGCGGCTTTGGCGCCATCGCCAGCGGCGATGATAATCTGCTTGTACGGAACCGTGGTCGCATCGCCCGCCGCGAACACGCCGGGCACCGAGGTCTGGCCCCGGGCGTCGACCATGATCTCGCCGTGCTTGCTGAGCTCGACCGTGCCCTTGAGCCATTCGGTATTGGGCACCAGGCCGATCTGGATGAACACGCCTTCCAGCTCGACGCGATGCGATTCGCCACCCTGACGGTCCTTGTAGCTCAGGCCGATCACACGCTTGCCATCGCCATGGATCTCGGTGGTCTGGGCAGAGGTGATGACGGTCACGTTGGGCAGACTGCGCAGCTTGCGCTGCAGCACGTCATCGGCCCGCAGCGCATCGCCGTACTCGATCAGTGTGACGTGGCCCACGATGCCGGCCAGGTCGATTGCCGCCTCGACGCCGGAATTACCGCCGCCGATCACCGCCACGCGCTTGCCCTTGAACAAGGGGCCGTCGCAGTGCGGGCAATAGGCCACGCCGCGATTGCGGTATTCGTCTTCGCCGGGCACGTTGATCTGGCGCCAGCGCGCGCCGGTCGACAGGATGACGGTCTTGGCCTTCAGGACCGCGCCGCTGGCCAGTTCGACCTGGACGGACTTGCCCGGCACCAGCTTGGCGGCCCGCTGCAGGTTCATGATATCCACTTCGTAGGCCTTGACGTGCTGCTCCAGCGCGACGCCGAACTTGGGCCCTTCGGTTTCCAGCACGGAGATGTAGTTCTCGATCGCCATGGTGTCCAGCACCTGGCCACCAAAACGCTCGGCCACCACACCGGTGCGGATGCCCTTGCGAGCGGCATAGACGGCCGCTGCCGCACCCGCCGGGCCACCGCCGACCACCAGCACGTCGAATTCTTCACGGGCGTTCAGGGCGTCGACCTTGGCCTCGTCATTGCCGACATCCAGCTTGGCCAGGAATTCTTCGACTCCGGCACGGCCCTGATGGAACAGTTCACCATTCAGGAACACGGCGGGCACGGACAGGATCTCGCGCTGCCGGACTTCGTCCTGGAACAGGGCGCCGTCGATCGCCACGTGGCGGATGCGCGGATTGATGACCGACATCGCATTCAGCGCCTGGACCACGTCCGGGCAGTTCTGGCACGACAGGGAGAAATAGGTTTCGAAGGTGTAGTCGCCCGGCAGGTTGCGGATCTGTTCGACCACGTCCTCGTCCAGCTTGGGCGGATGGCCGCCGACCTGCAACAGCGCCAGCACCAGCGAAGTGAATTCGTGGCCCATGGGAATACCGGCGAAGCGCACACCGATGTCGGTGCCCTTCCGGGCGATTTCGAAAGACGGCACGCGCGCGCCAGCGGCGTCATCCGTCAGGGTGATCTTGTCGGACAGACTGGCGATTTCTTCCAGAAAGACGCGCAACTCCTGCGCCTGGGTGCTGCCATCCAGGGAGGCGCGCAGCTCGACGGACTCTGTGACCCGTTCGAGGTAGGTTCCTAATTGTCCTTTGAGGTTCGCATCCAGCATATTCACACCTTTTTGGAAAAAAACTGCCCCGGGACAGACCTTTATGGTACTGCCCAATGAGGGTATCGGGGTCAAAATGCGGCCCGCCCGTGGACGGGCCGCGATCGCTCCGGACACGCGGGCGGACCGTGCCGCCGCGCGCCGTTCAGGCGATGGAGATCAGATCTTGCCGACCAGATCCAGCGAGGGGGTCAGCGTCTTGGCGCCTTCTTCCCACTTGGCGGGGCAGACTTCGCCCGGGTGGCTGGCGATGTACTGGGCAGCCTTGACCTTGCGCAGCAGTTCGGACGCGTCACGGCCGATGCCGAGATCGTGGATTTCCAGGACCTTGATTTCGCCGGCCGGGTTCACCACGAAGGTGCCGCGCAGCGCCACGCCTTCTTCTTCGATCAGCACGTCGAAGTTGCGCGACAGCGCGTGGGTGGGGTCGCCGATCATCGGGTAGTTGACCTTCTTGATGGCGTCGGACGTGTCGTGCCAGGCCTTGTGGGCGAAATGCGTGTCGGTGGACACGGAATAGACTTCAACGCCCAGCTTCTGGAATTCGGCGTAGTGGTCGGCCAGGTCTTCGAGTTCGGTCGGGCAGACGAAGGTGAAGTCGGCCGGATAGAACACGAACACGGACCACTTGCCGGCGACGGTCTGCTCGGAGACGTCGACGAACTTGCCGTTGTGATAGGCGGTGGCCTTGAAGGGCTTGATGGTGGTGTTGATCAGGGACATGAAAAAAGCTCCTCGTTCAGGGGTTCAGTGAAAGGGCCATGAGGCCAACGGAGACCAGTGTAGGCGAGCCCATTCCATAAGTAAAATTGATTGTTTAAATAGAGTCGATTGCTTTCAACTATTGAAATGGGCTCTGTGTTCTGAAACATGATTGAGAGGCCCCTCTCTATGCGGAATTAGCATGGATAAACATGCAAAAAAATCATGAATTCCCAGTATGATGCCGAATTACTCCAAGGACAGCCGTAAGTCATTGATACCAAAGATATTTTAATCCTTAACAATCCTGAGGATATCCATGCGCAAGAACCTGCCCGTCAGCCAACAGGAATACGATTACCCCGGGGATGAAACGCTGCTGTCCGTCACCGACCTCAAGGGCCACATCACCTACGCCAACGCGGCGTTCGTGCGCATCAGCGGCTTCGAGTACGACGAGCTGCTGGGCAAGGCCCACAACATCGTGCGCCACCCCGACATGCCCCCCGAAGCCTACCAGGATCTGTGGGATACCCTGAAGCAGGGCCGCTCATGGACGGCCGTGGTCAAAAACCGGCGCAAGGACGGGGATCACTACTGGGTGCGCGCCAATGTCGCGCCCGTCTACCATCAGGATACGCTCAGCGGCTACCTGTCGGTCCGCACCAAGCCCAGCCGAGAGGAAATCGCCGCAGCCGAGCGCGTCTGCGCGACCTTCCAGGCCGGCCGGCCCGCCGGGCGTTTTCACCACGGCCTGCTGATGGACACCGGATGGCGGCGCTGGCGCAACGGCGCACGCACCCAGTCGCTGCGCCAGCGGCTGGCCCTGACCCTGGGCAGCCTGATTCCCCTCTGGGCCGGCCTCGCCTGGCTGGCCGGACTGCGAGACGCGGCCTGGCTGGGCGCCAGCAGCGGCGGCGCCGTGCTGGTCCTGCTGGCCGGCCTGCTCCTGGATCACCGGCTGGTGCGGCCGCTGCGCGCCATCCAGCGCCAAGCGGTCCAGGCCGCTACAGGCCAGCCCGTGGACGACTGGCGGCTGCCCCGCCTGGACGAGATCGCCTCGATCCAGAAGGCCATCACGCAATCCAGCCTGAATCTGCGCTCTTTCATCGATGACGTGCACGGCCAGCTCGGCGGTCTGCGCGGCGCCTCGGCCGAAATCGCCCAAGGCAGCCAGCATCTCAGCAACGAGACCGAACAAGCAGCCAACCGTCTGGCCGAGACCAGCAGCTCGCTGGAGCAACTCGCCGAACTGATCGACGGCAATGCCGAGCGTGCTCGACAGGCCGTCGCCCTGGCCAAAGATTCGGGTGACGCCGCCACCCGCGCGGCCGGTGTCGTGAATCAGGCCGCGCAGCAGATCGAGCGCATGGATGCGGCGAGCCAGAAGATCGGCGAAATCGTGAGCGTGATCGACAGCATCGCCTTCCAGACCAATATTCTGGCCCTGAACGCAGCGGTCGAAGCCGCCCGCGCGGGCGAACAGGGACGCGGCTTTGCCGTAGTCGCCGGCGAAGTGCGTGCACTGGCCCAGCGTTCGGCCGGCGCCGCCAAGGAAATCGGCGGCCTGATCCGCGAAACCGTACAGATCGCCCAGGGCGGCGTGGCCCGCACGCGCGAGGCCACCGAAGCCATGGGCCACATTCTGGAACAGAACCGCCAAGTCGGCGCACTGATCGATCAGATCCACGACGCGGGCCAGGAACAGACCGGAGACCTGGCGCGCATCCAGCAGACCTTCATTCAGTTGGGCGACCTGACCCGGGGCAACGCCGCCATGGCCGAGGAATCCTTTACCGCCGTGCAGACCCTGGACGGCCAGACCCTGAACCTGGCCAGCGCGGCCGGTGTGTTCCGGCGGGGCACGGCCGTCGGCGCGCCCGTGCTGCCCCGGCACGTGGCCTCGCCGCGTCTGGCAGTCGCGTCGTAGGACGGGCGCGCGTCAGACGGCCGGCGTGCACGGCCACACACCGAGCCCTACACTGCACGCATGGTCACGCCGCTTCGCAACATCGTCCTTCCGGCACCGCCCCGGGTGCCGGCATGCCCCCTCCGCGAGCGTCCGGCGCGCGCCCTGTCCGCGCTCCTGCTGGCCCTGTGCTGCGCCTGGCCGGCGCAGGCCGCGCACATCCTGGTGGACGCGGGTCACGGACCGGAGCGGCCGGGCGCGGCAGGCGCCAGCGGCCGCGCCGAGTCTCTGTACAACCGGGACCTGGCCGCCGCCCTCGCCCGCGCGCTTGCGGCGCTAGGCGACCGGACGACCCGGGCCGAGGGCATCGGCGCGGACATCCCACCGTCCCGGCGCGCGGCAATCGCGCCGGACGCCGATCTCCTCGTGTCGATCCACCACGACTCGGCACAGGGGCGTTATCTCGCGGCGGGCCGCCAGGCCGAATTCGCCGGCTATTCGATCTTCGTCTCGGCGCTGAACCCGCATCCCGCGCGCAGCCTGGCGTGCGCGCGGAACATCGGGTCATACCTGCACGCGGCGGGCGAGCGCCCTTCCGGATACCACGCCGCGCAGGTCGAGGGGGAAAACCACCCATTCCTCGACCGCCGCCTGGGCGTCCACCGCTACGACGGGCTGGCGGTGCTGCGGACCGCGCCCATGCCTGCCGTGCTGGTAGAGGCGGGGGTGATCGTCAATCCTGAAGAAGAAGCGCGGCTTGGACAGTCGGCAACGATCAGGCGGCTGGCCTGGGCGATTGCCCAGGGGGTGCATGCCTGCCTGATGGGTCGGCTCGCAGAGGATCGAGCCATAGCGCATTGAGCGCACGTCGCCTGAGCATCGCTTGAGGCACTTCCGTTTCAGCCCGGACAACTCATGACGGTGCGCAAGTCGGGCAGCGGGCTATCCCCGGACGTGTTGCCCGCAGACTTCCGTATCTTTTCGGCCAGGGCCTGCGTCGGCTTTTCATAGCCGTAGCAGTACGGAGGCGTCGGCACCGATTCGGGTCGGTAGTCCCGCAGCACCGGCTTCGCATCGCCCAGGTACAGATTGTCTTTCACGCGCAGAAAGGCCTTGTAGTCGCGGGTATAGCCGTACCGGAACTTCAGTTTCTCGTAAGCCCGGCGATCGGATTCGCCGTTACCCAGCGCACTGCGTTGGGGCGCACCGGGGATATAGCGGCAGTAATTCACATTGATGCCTTCCACCGTGGCAAAGAATTCAGGCTCCACGCACGTGCGCCGGGCGTCGTTGACGAAGATGTTGCCTTCGACCAGGGCTTTGGCCTCCAGGCTGAAGCTCATGCCATAGAAATCCCAGTTCTCCACCAGGTTGTTGAACAGGTGGAAAGTGCCGAACTGCGCCCTGGGGTTGCGCTGCACGGTGTCGAAGAAATAGTTGTGATGCAGCGTCACGCGCGCGATCGAATCGCGCGCATAGTGCTGGAAGAGGTTTTTCGAAGTGATGTTGTTGAGCAGCATGACCTTGTTTGAATGGTGGAACCTGGTCCACGAGATCGTCACGTCGGTTGAACCGTTCTTCACATTGAGCAGGCGATCAGCCATCCGCGACAGGTCCATGTGATCGACCCACACGTCGCGGCTGCCGTTGGCCACGTTCACGGCTTGCGTGAATCGATTCAGGCGCCCGTCTATCGTCAGATGCGTCAGGATGACGTTCCGGCTGCCATATACGCCCAGGCCGTCGTCGATCAAGACCACCCGCTTGCCGCGCCCGTCTATGGTCGTGTCGGACGGCACACGCAACTGCGACTTCAGGACGATGGTCATGTCGGATGCGAAGCGTATCCACGACCGCTCTTTGCGGGCCTGCTCGAGCGCAGCGCGCAGCGTGCCGGGCCCCGCATCCTGATCGGAGGTCACCTCGACGAAATCGCCACCCAGCCCGCCCGTGGCCTGTGCCCCATAGCCTTCGCGCTGCTGCAACAACCCGGACACAAATGGACAGTGCTCATCCGGCGCCGCACACCGTTCGCCGGCCACTGCCGGACCGCTGCACAGCGAGGCCAGAGCCAGCAGCCAGATCATCGCGTTCTTTCGCACGAACATCGAAGCCGCCTATGCTTGCGCGGACCGGTCCGCAGACGTCACATGGCGCCAGATGCCGCCGCTCAGGCGCAGATTCTCCGGCTCGCCGGCCAAGTGTTCCCGAAGCCGGTCGAAATACGCCTTCCGCCAGCGCTGCGCATAGGCTTGCTCATCCTCGCCCGGATTAGCCGCCGGCAGCATCTCCAGCGTGTAGGTCACACGGCCGTTCTCCCAGCGAGGCGCGTAGAACACCGATGGCACGCCCAGGCGGTACGCCAGATGGGACGCGAAGCCGGAGTAGGTCACCTCCTGTCCTTCGAAGGTCGTGCGCGGCGCGGCGGGATTGGCTGCGCCATCGATGGCCAGACACAGCACGTAGCCCGCGTTGATCGCGCGCATGCAGGCCTTGGCGACCTGGGCCTCGGTCTGGTCGGCGGTGGAAATCAGCGCCGCAGAATAGCTGCTCTGGGCGATGCTGGGTGCCGTCGCCAGCCAGCGGGACGGGATGCCCACCAACTCCAGGGCCATCAAGCCGGCGTACATGGGGCCCACGTGCGCCGTGGCGACCACGACACCGCGCCCGACCGCCAGCAACGGCGCGAAAAAGCGCTCGCCGTTATCGAGCTCGCCCAGCAGGTGCATGGCCTCTTCGACGCGCTCCTCGCGGCATTCGAGCCAGTCGAGCAGCAGATGATCGACCCGATGGCCCCAGCGCGCCCGGCGCTCCCAGGCCGCACGATCGATGGACGTATCGCCGCGCAACGACCAGGCCCAATCCAGGCGTGCCTGCGGGATGGGCGCGGTGTCCAGCGTTCCCTCCATGCGGGCCATGGCTGCCTGGAACGTGTCCGGAAGCTGGGCGCTGCGCGTGGCGATGTATCGCGAGAACAGCGCCTCGGCCTCTTTCCTGCGGCCCGCCTGCGATAGCGCTCCGATGGCGGCCCGCTGCCACAGCAGCTTGTCCGGGGACTTTTCGACCAGTCTCATCAACTGATCGGCTGCATCGCCATACTGCAGGGTGTAGCGCAGCGCGCGGGCATACAGGGCGCGCGTATGCTCCAGTTCCGGCGCCAGTTCAAGGGCCCGCGCCAGCGGCACCACCGCTTCCTGGTAGCGGCCAGCGCGCAGCAGGGTTTCCCCATGCAGCGTCAAGAGCCGCACATCCGTCGGCGCCATCTGCAAACCTGCTTCGAAATGCGCCACCGCATGCACCTTGCGATCTGCTTCCGAGCCACGCCGCAGATGCGAGAGCCCAAGCGACGAACGCAGCCCCGCGCAGTCGTGCCCCGCGCGCAGCGCGGCGTCGCCAAGCCGGATTGCCGCCACCGTGCGGCCATCCTCCATCAGGGCGCGCACGGCCATCGTCGCCACGCGTTCGTTCGGCAGCTCGTCCGGCTCCAGTGCCGCCGCGATGTCTGCCGCCTCGGCCACATCGCCGTTGCGCACGAAAGCCATCATCCAGGAATACGCTTCGCCTGGTTCGCTGTGGGCCAGGGCCAGGGTCGCGCGAGCCGCTTTGGCCGCCTCGGCCACCCGGCCCGCACGCACGCGCAATTGAATCCGCACGGCATGCAGCGCCGCGTTGTCCGGCTCGATGCCGGCGGCGGCATCCGCCTCGGCAATCGCCTGATCCCACTGCCCCATGCGACCGAACAGGCTGGCGAGCAGACGGCGCTCCTCGACACGCGAGGGGTGAACGGCAATCAGCACGCCCAGCGCGGCGATCGCGGGCCCGAGCCGGCCCTCGCGCACGAAGGGCGAAACCAGCAATCGCCGGACATCGCGCCAGCCGTCCTTGACCTGCCGCAATGCCGGTTCGAGCGCAGTCATGTCGCGCTCGGGGTCGGCCGCGTCGCGGATCCGCCCGATGGTTTCGCGCAAGCGGGCGATGGCGTTCTGCGGATCGACGCCAACCACAGGCCGGCGGCTCTCCATCGTCGTATCAACCATGGCGCAGTCCTCTCAACAAAGCCATCGCCACGCGAGCGATGAACATGAGCACAAAGCCCAGCGCCAGCGCCTGCAACAGCAGGAGACCCGTGCGCGGGCTGCTGGGCCGGTCCGTGGGAACCGGTTGCGCGATGATGGACAGATACCGCTGCAAGCGCAGAGCGTCCGTCATCGCCTGTTGGTACGATTGCTGCGCCAGGGTCAGGTTTGAATCCGCGAACGCCTGGGCGTTGCGCAGCGCCTCGTACGACTTGAGCTGCCTGGCTTCCGCATTGCCGCCCCCGCTCAGGCGATAACGCACGGCCGCGAGCCGTTTTTTCAGGGCGGCGACCTGCATCTCGGCGGGCTTGAGCATGAAGTGATCCTTGTTGTTCAAGGCCCGGATCTTGTCCAGCCTGATCTGCGCGGTGCTGAGCTCCCCTTCCAGTTGCCTGGACAGATCCAGCAGCATCGACACCGTGGCGGCGGGATCGACGTTTCCATGCGCCGTGCGCCACGTCGTCAGCGCGTCCCGGGCCGCGAGCGCATCCTGCTCCGCCATCCTGACCGACTCCTTGCTCACCGTCAGCTTGTCGGAGACGCCCTTCTCGTTCATGGTACTGACGAATTTCTCGGCCAGCTCGATGAGCGCCCTGGACAGCGTGGCCGCGTCTTCCGAGGAAAACGCGCTGACCTGCAGCACATCGATCTGTTCCAACGCATTGAACGAGACGTGCACCGACGCCCGGTAGGCGCGATACAGCTCGTCCTCGCTGGCATCCTCGGCAAGGCGATTGAACGGATCCCAACTGGGATTCGTCAGGTAACGGCGCAGGCCGACCTTCTGGTCGAGCTGCCGCATGCTGTCGCGCGACTCCAGGAAGTCGGCGACCGCCCACCCGTCCACGAATCCGCCCAGCATGCCGCCCGAATTCCCCGTGGTGAGCAAACTGGCCGCCCCCGCGCCGCCTTGCTGACCAGACGCCGATTGCACGAAAAACCGCGACTCCGCCTCGTAGCGCGGTATGGCAAAGAGACACACGTAGGCCAGGGCGAGCGCCACCGGCGCGACGACGATCAGCGCATTGATCCAGCGCTGGCGGCGGCGCTCGCGCAGCGCCGACTGACGCTCGCGGCGACGGCGTTCGATCTCGGACCCGTTTTCAGAACCCGAGCTGGCCATCGTCGAATCCGTCTCCGTGGTCATCCCCGTGGGTTCCGGCGTCGCTTCGCGATCGCCGCGGGGGAAATCTGAGGATGCACTGGTCGAGGTCGTCTTCGATGCGGAGTGCGCTTCGTTCATAGATCAAGCCTTTGAAACAATAGTCCGCCAACTGATTCTGGCGATAACTAGAGAAAATAAGCGTCCGGCCCACCAGCCGTTCTTCGAACAGGGCGAGCCAGAGGCGCGTGAAGCGGCAGGGCTCGAAGGGAATGCTTCCTTCGATCACGTAAGCATCGAACGCCGGCGCCAACGCCAGCGCGAACGAAAATTCCTGTCGTGTATAGGGGGGCCAATGCTCCATGGGTTTGGCCAGGCATTTGGGATCGCTGATCAGGTCCGCCACCAGTTCGTGTGTCATATCCGCGTCGATCTCGTACATCTCGCTGATGAAATCGATCATGCTCAGGCCGGTCGCCTTGCTGCGGATGAAACCCTGCCGGCCGATCGCCCACGACACGTTGCCATCGTGCGTGACGAAGCCCTGGCGTGGCGGACGCAGGCGGCACAGCACGTCCACCAGTTGACGATGCATTTCCGGCACGGGCGACAGCAAGGCGTAGCGCCCGACCGGAATATCGAGACTGGCATTGGCCAACAGCGCCTGCCTGCGGCCGAAGGCATACGGCTCGTCGGTCACGCCATTGATCCGGATGATCATCCCAGGGTCTGTCAACAAGGATCCTCGCATAGGTTCTGCCTCACATGGGCTGGACATCGGGGCGGGCCAGGCGCTCGGCCATCAGGGCGACCACCAGCAGGAAGACCAGCGAGGTCAGGAAATAGCTCAGGCTGGCATCGTGCGACTGGTACGCATGGAAGTAAGCGGAATGCAGCAGTTGCATGCCATGCGCGAACGGCGACCAGAGCACCCACGGACGCAATTGCTCCGGCAACTGTTCCGATACAAAAAAGACGGACGCGAAGATCTGAAAAAACCGTTCGATAATCGGCGCAAGCCGCAAAAAGAAACGCCAGAACGTCGCGATCGTGCCGAACAGCAGCCCCATCGCCGCGCCGCAACACCCCATCAGGACAACGAAAAGAATGAAGCCGGCCCAACTGATCGGCAATGTGATGAGACCCAAGGCATGACCGGCGCTGATCAACACCGCGAACACCACCAGATACACCGACACATAGATCAGCGCCTGCACCAGGGCGCACATCAACGGCGTCACGCCCTGAAAGTTCAGCAGGCCGCGGGCCGACACATAGGCCGTGCTGCTCCGGAAGGCGATCTGCCGGAACATGATCCAGGTCGTCGCGCCCAACAGCGCGAACGTCTGCACATCCATACCCATGATGTAATGCGTGCCCATCAGGATATACAGCGACGAAATCAAGGTCAGCAGCACCACGGGTCCGACCAGGGCCCACACCAGGGCGATACGGCTCTCGCCTTGCATCACACGCAACTGATAGATGAACATCGCCATCAGCGTGCGCCCGACCGGCTGGACCCGGCCGGCCATGTCCGGCGGCCGCCCCTCGTGCAAGACGCGCAGGCGGTCCCGCAGGATCGCCAGGTCGCCCGCTTCGTCTTGCGCCACATCGATCTGCAGCGCTATGTCGTTGCGTGACGCATAGCGCCGCGCTTCACGCGCCTCGTCCTGCTTGCGCCGCTCCACGCGCCGCGCGTACGCCGCAGCCAGGCGTTCGTCCTCGGCCACCAGCCTGTCCGGCATGTAGCCCGGCGTGAAGACCGCCACGCCCGCGCGGATGTCCTGTTCCAGGAGGCGCACGATGATGCGCAAGCGCCGCCGGGAAAAATCGGCCAGGCTTTCGTCGACCGCGCTGCGCGCAATCTCCGCCTCCAGCTCCGCCTGCACCGCTTCGTACACCGCCCGCCGGGCCGCCACAGAATCATGCGGCTCGCCCTCCAGGCGGGCGAGCAAAGGCTTGAACAGCACGGCCGGCGCAGCCTTGGCTTCGAACAGGGCGGCCGGATCCAGCCGCCAGTCGGCGACACCGGCCCCCACCGTGTAGTGACTGTCTTGTCGGCGTGATCGCCAGCCTTTGATCCGGTCCTCGTTACTCATCGATATGCTATTGGGATAGCGACGACGAGCTGGCGCCCGCATCGCTGCCGATGGCTTTCGTGGCGCTGAAGCCCGCGCTCATCGTGAAGCGGAAGGCCGACAGGACCTTCTGCACCTGCGTGAACGGCGCGTCCGAAATATAGATCGCCTGACCTTCACGCACCGTGAACTCGCGCGCCAGCGCCACCTGCTCCGGACGGGTCAGGTCAAACTGGTAGACCACGGGCAGCTTGTCCGGCTTGCCGTCCACCCCGGCCTTCGCGGGCGTGAACAAGAACACGGAACGCGGATCCGCCAGCTTGTCGTCCAGCCCCCTGGAATCGGCCAGCGCATCCAGCACGCTGTAATTGCGCTTGCTGATGGCTACGCGCCCTTGAGTACCGGCCGCCCCCAGCACGGTCAGAAACGCCTTGGCGTCATAGGCGGTAATGACATCGCCCGCCCGCAGCAGAATGTCATTGGCCTGATTCCGGTAGATATCCGACAGCCGCACCGACGCCACCTGCTTGTTGCGACGCAGGCTGATGATCATCTGCTCGGGGTTCTCCTGCACCGGTGCCGCCTGCGCCAGCGCGCTGCTCAGGCGCTGGGACGTCTGCGTGATGGGATACATGCCGGGCCTGGTCAGGTTTCCCTGCACCGTCACCATCTGCCCGCGTTCGTCGGCCACGCGCGTCACGCTGATGTCGGCGCCAACCACAAGCTTGCTCAGGCGCGCCATCACGGCGTCACGCAACTGTTCCAGGGTCTGGCCCTCGGCCCGAAACTTGCCGATGATGGGGAATGTGACATGACCCGAACGGTCGACTTCCTGGTTGCCCAGGTCGCTCACACCAGACGGGTCCGTCGCGAATACGCCCAGGCCGCCGCGTTCCCACACCTTGATGTTGATGCCGTCGCCGGGTGCCAGGCGGTCGAATCCCGCTTGCGTCAGGTCGCGGTAGCGCGCGGGGAAATCGGCCACCTCGGGCACCCGGCTCTGCTGCGCGAGTTCGCGCGACACGGGCATCACGATGACGTCCTTGTCATTGTGGGCCCCCGTCATTTCACTCAGCATGGGGCCGGACCGCGGAAGTTGGCAGCCCGAGAGCGTCAGCGCGGCCAGCAGCAACAGAGGCAGGATCGTGTGGCGCCGCACGTTCGGGGCCAGGACTTTCATGTACATAAGTTCCCTCGGCTTGAGCCGCTTAAGCCCATCACGCCCGCATCAGGCCCATGGCCGGCGCGAGATCGATGTGATCGTCGTTCCCGGAACTGACGGGCATGCACAGGCTCAGAAATTTAGTCAGCATCGCCTCGAGCGAAAACAGCTTCTGCGCCCGGCGGCGGCTGCGCACCCCCACGTCCTCGCTGCTGTGCGCCTTGCTCACCATCGACGTGACCTTCTCGCACGCCTCGTGCAGATCCGGATGCACGACGTCACTGAGCAGATGACCCGTCTCGTTTTCCACGAAACACTCGCCCGCGCCGCCGGCTGGCGTCGAGACCACCGGAACCCCCAGCAATTGCGCCTCGATCAGCACGTTCGGCAAGCCTTCGTAACGCGACAGCAGCACGCTGGCATCCATCTGCGAATACCAATAGCCGACATGGTTCGACAGGCCCACCAGCAAGAGCCGGTCGGTCACGTCCAGCTCTTGCGCCAGCGCCTCGATGTTCTCTCGCAGACGCCCGTCACCCACGATGACAAAGCGCGCATGCGGTCGCTCCTTCAGGTACAGCGCGGCCAGCTTGATCCACAGCTGCGGCCGCTTGTCCGGTTCCAGCCGGAACACGCCACCGATCGTTTCCGTGGCGTCATCCGTGCTCGCCTGGAAGGCCTTCCACAGTTTCTTGTCGGCGGCCGACGCGCCGGTCGGCAGTTCGGGCACACCGTTGTACAAGATGTGAAAGCGCTCGATCGGAATGT
This sequence comes from Castellaniella sp., assembly GCF_049650445.1. Taxonomy (GTDB): domain Bacteria; phylum Pseudomonadota; class Gammaproteobacteria; order Burkholderiales; family Burkholderiaceae_B; genus Castellaniella. Next base: position 43,369 of record NZ_JBASAD010000003.1, read on the forward strand.
CCAGCCATTCCGAGTACGCCTGCGCAGCCTTGCGGCTGTTGCTGACAAAGATCACTCCCGGCACCTGAGCCAGGGCCTGATACAGCTCCGGATACTCCGCGCGGAAGCGATCCTTGCGGATGTTCGGCGGCAAGCCTCGGAACACCAGATGGATGGTCGGAGTGCCCGCCAGCAAGGCCGCCAGCGCGCCGAACAGGCAGGTGCCGTCCTGCCACAGGCTCACCACGTCGAACGGCTTGGTCCGCAACACCGGCGCAAGCCGCGTCACGCCATAGTGGACAGGCGGAGGCAACTGTTCCAGCAAGCGGGTCAGACTTCCTTCGGGAACGGTCTGGTGAGACACCGAGACGGCCGGCAAGCGGTTGATCTCCGTGACGGGAATGTGCGCCTTGATCAGGACGGGCAGGAAAAAATCGTCCTGCCGCTTGGGCGAACCCGTCGGCTCGGTGTGCTGCTTGACCAGCACTTCGACCTTCTTGGGCCGAATGGGAAGATCGGCGGATCGCCGCTTGGGCGCTTTGGCCATGCGGGTCAGTTCGCCGGCCAGGCGCGTCAACTGCCGCTCGGCGCCGCCGGGGCCCAGGCTGCCGGTGACCAGCGCCACGGAGACGGATTTTCCCGGTGCATGTTCGGCAATCTTCCGGTTGCGAAAGTGCAGAATCGCATGTTTCATCGACACGATCCGGACGTCTTTTCCCGCCAGCGCCTCTTCGGGTTCGAAGCGCTGGTAGAACGCATAGTCACTGGCCAGCCCCTCGGCAAGTTCAGCCGCCTTGCTGCCGGGCGCCAGGTGCTTGACCACCGGGGCGATCACCTCGAACGCATCAGCCAGCAAACCGCGTTTGCGCAGGCGCTTGGCAAACTCGGCACGCATGTTGCGGTCCGTATGTTGCGAGATCAAGCGGCGGAACAAGGCATCGGACTGTTCATGCGCCCGGATGTCGCCCAGCAGCTTCGCCCGCGCGAACAGGCGGTCGGCGTTGCTCTTCGACTCGGGCAGATGGCGATCGACCAGCGCCAAGGCCTCTTCGATACGCCGTTCCTTCACGAGGCGCGTGGCGCAATGGCGGACGATCTGCAGATCGTCCGGGCATTCCTGCAGCAGGGTCTCCCATTGCTCGGCCATGCCCTCGTTCAGGCCCGCCGACTCCTGCAAGCGAAGCAGCAGGAAGCGGACCTTCGAGTCCTCCATGCACCCCTCGGCCAGCGCCCTCGCCCGTGTCAGATTTTCCTGTGCGATTTGAACCCGCCCCGACTCCGCAACGATCTCCGCCAACTGCGCCTGGACCTGTTGAAGATTGAACGTGACGCTCTCTTGCTCGACAATCCGTGGCGAGCTCATGCCACCTTTCTCCGATTCAGCTTCTCGATCCACACCGTGCAACGCTCGATGTAGCGGTCGAACTGAGTCGGACTCTCGGAACGTTCCCGCAGCTTTTTCCAATATGGCAAGGCCTGCTCGAACCGACGCAGGCGCATGGCGCCCACGGCCGCCAGGCGCAGGCCGATGGGATCATCGGGCACGAGCTTCACGATGCGCTCGCCCAGGGCCAGGCGCTCGGTCGTGCTCGATGGTTCCAGCGCGCGCGCCTCAGCGTACAGATAGGCCAGGATGCGCCGCTTTTCGTGCGCCACTTCCGCCATCTCGGGCCACGACCGGGCAACGCGGTCCAGCAGGCTCCAGGCGGCCTGATGATCCCCCTGGGACAGGATTTGCCGGGCGCCCCGGATCGCGCGCGGACCCAGCCTGCCGAGCTGACGCTGCGCTTCGTCCCGGGCACTCTGGTCGGCGGCCGGGTGGGCGAGCACGTCCTTGTATGCGTCGATGGCTTCGCCGAACCAGCCGCCGCTGAACGCGACCCGCGCGAAGTGCAGCTTGGCGCTGAGCGGCGCGGACTCGACCGCTGCGGCCAGCCCCAGATGCCGCATCGCGGTCTTCTTGTCCCCCAGCGCATCAGCGGCGCGGCCGCGCATGGCGTGCAGTTCGGGAAAGTCCACGTGGGTGTCGATGGCCAGACTGGTCAGATCGATCACTTCCTGGTGATTGCCGGCCACGAGCGCGGCACGAACGCCCAGGCGCATCGCGCGCTCAAATGCCCGCTGCGCCCGCACCCCGGCCAATGCATCGGGATTGAGCAGGCGGTGCGCGCAGATTCGCTCGGCTGCGTCGCGCAGACGTCCTTCCTCCAGCGCGCGATTGCCCTCCTCGGCCCAGGTCGCAGACTGCGCCCGCAGCCATGCGCCGATTTCCTCCCGCTCGGTCTTGAGCAGGCCACAAGACACCGCCAGCGTCGCGCCAGCCATGATGCAGCCTCGCCACGAAGCTTCCTTGACCAGCTCCAGGACGGCGGCATCCTCCAGCGAAGGATGCTCCGAGGCCAGGCCGCGCAGCGCGTCGCGGTCGCCAGCCAGCAACTGATCCCGCCACAGCACCGCGAAGCCGCGACCATAGTCGGGCAGCGCCTCGCGGACCTCATGGACCCACCGGATGACCGCCGCCATGTCGCCCGCAGCCTGCAACAGCGCAAGCACCGTGTCAGCCGCTTCCAGCGCCGTTGCATCCTGAGGCGAGGAGATGCGGAACGACTGCTTCCACATGCTCAGACTTTCGTCCACGTAGCCCAGATGGCCTGCGGACACCGCCGCGATCCGGACGATTTCCGGCGTCTCGATCTCATCGCCCAAGAGGCTGGCCGCCAAGGAATACGCCACGTCATAGCGCCCCAGCTTGAACTCGTTTCGCATCAGGATCTGTTCGGCCTTGCTGCCCGATGCCAGGGCGCCATCCAGGCTGTCCAGCAGCGCCATCGAGCCCTCGTAGTCGCCCAGCTCCCCCTGGATCCGCGCGAACAGCAGCACATGATCGGGCAGCCGGGGGTGGCGGCGAAGCACTTCGCGCACGCTGCACGAGGCGCCCCGCAGATCGCCGGAATCCCAGCGCTTTTCAATGTGCTCGGCGCTCTCGTCGACGGCCAGCCTGGGCGCGGCAGGCAGCGGGATGGACGCGCTCATGTGCGGACGCATGAAGTTCTTGTACCAGTCCGTGTACAGGCGCTCGGCAAAGACCGGGGTGTAGTGCGTCAGGTCGAGCCCGCCGTCCTCCATCGCATCGGCCTGGCCGATCTTGTTCATCAGCGGCGTCGGGTCGTAGCAAGGCACGTCGATACGCTGAGCGGCGGCGGTCACGGCAGCGATCAACTGCGCCCGCTGTTCGATGGTCACGTTGTCCGGCGTAGTGGCGTTGACGTGCGTGACGAACACCACCTTGTCTCTGCCCAGCAGTTCGACGAGCTGGCGCATTTCCTGTTCGACCTCCTCGTCCGTCTCGTCGTGCTTGACGATGCGGGCGAGCAAGTCCCGATCGTCCGCGTTGAGGCTGTTGAAGACCGGATCCTGGTCCAGGATGGCGCAGCGTTCAGCAAGCCGTTGGTCGTTGGCCATGGACCAGAACTGCCGGGTACGCGTCCGATCGGCGAAGAACTCGCTGAAATAGCGGACCAGGTAGTTGGATTGAATGGGAAAGCCGTCAATGGTCAGGAGCTTGCGCGAAGACAGCTCGATCATGTACATGTCGGCCGGCGTGTGCGTACCCCTGCGAGCCTGCTCGCCATTCGAAGGCCGGAAGATCAGGCGCTGGACGTCGGCGGGGATGTCGGTCTGGCTGAACATGAATCGCGCCTGCTGCAGCGCTTCGGCGGCCGTATGCACGAAACCGTAGTTGCGGCCGAGTTGCAGCTTGATCGGGTAGCGTCCCACGGCATCGCGCAGCGGCGTATGGATGCGGCAGGTTCCTATCGGAGCGATGGTAAAAGCAGTCATTCGGGGGCTCTCCTGTAGTGATGGCTACCGAGCCTGAACACAATGCCGGCTCGGTACCCAGCCAAGTCTTTCGGGTAGCGAACCAGTGCATCTTGAGAGGAAATGCACAGCAAAACTATTTCTAAAACTTATCGTTGCTGTTGAAATGAATCAGGAGCGACCCCTGAACCCCCCCGGGAAATCCCTAAAAAAATTACAACCATGACGAACATGTAATGCCCCCAGCGGCTGTCGGCGGCCCGACCACGGCCCCGAATCTCTGCCTGGAATCACACGCGGCGAGCGAACCGGAACTGAGCGGCGGAAGTTCAGAACTCAGTGGCGTTCGACATCTGTCGAACCTTCTGTCGACAGGCGATCCACTTGTAACAAGGTCCTCCCCCCTCTTGAAACCCCAGGAATCGTCCTTATAATTAGCACTCGATGGGGTGGAGTGCTAACAATGCCCTGCCCCCGCACCCTCAATTTCTTATGTACAGGAGTTCCTCCATGGCACTGCGTCCTTTGCACGATCGCGTGATCGTCAAGCGTCTGGACAACGAGCGCACCACCGCCTCGGGTATCGTCATCCCTGACAGCGCGGCTGAAAAGCCCGATCAGGGTGAAGTCCTGGCCGTCGGCCCCGGCAAAAAGACCGAAGACGGCAAAGTCATCGCCGTCGACGTCAAGGTCGGCGACAAGGTCCTGTTTGGCAAGTACGCTGGCCAGTCCGTCAAGGTCGATGGCGAGGAAGTGCTCGTCATCCGCGAGGAAGAAATCCTCGCCGTGATCCAGTAAGCCACCTCACTGCTCAATCCCAAGGAATTTCAACATGGCTGCAAAGCAAGTTTATTTCGGCGACGACGCCCGCTCCCGCATCGTCCGCGGTGTCAACATTCTGGCCAACGCCGTCAAGACCACCATGGGCCCCAAGGGCCGTAACGTGGTGCTGGACCGCTCCTTCGGCGCCCCCACCGTGACCAAGGACGGTGTCTCCGTCGCCAAGGAAATCGAACTGAAGGACAAGTTCGAGAACATCGGCGCCCAACTGGTCAAGGAAGTTGCTTCCAAGACCTCCGACAACGCCGGCGACGGCACCACCACCGCCACCGTGCTGGCCCAGGCCATCGTCGAAGAAGGCCTGAAGTACGTGGCCGCCGGCATCAGCCCCATGGATCTGAAGCGCGGTATCGACAAGGCCGTGATCGCCGCCGTCGACAGCCTGCACGCCCTGTCCAAGCCCTGCACCACCAGCAAGGCCATCGCCCAGGTCGGTTCGATCTCGGCCAACAGCGACACCTCCGTCGGTGAAATCATCGCCAACGCGATGGACAAGGTCGGCAAGGAAGGCGTCATCACCGTCGAAGACGGCAAGTCCCTGGAAAACGAACTCGACGTCGTCGAAGGCATGCAGTTCGACCGTGGCTACCTGTCGCCCTACTTCATCAACAACCCGGACAAGCAAGTCGCCGTCCTGGAAGACCCGTACGTCCTGATCTTCGACAAGAAGATCAGCAACATCCGCGACCTGCTGCCGGTCCTGGAACAAGTCGCCAAGTCCAGCCGTCCGCTGCTGATCGTGGCTGAAGACGTCGAAGGCGAAGCCCTGGCGACCCTGGTCGTCAACAACATCCGTGGCATCCTGAAGACCACCGCCGTCAAGGCCCCGGGCTTTGGCGACCGCCGCAAGGCCATGCTGGAAGACATCGCCATCCTGACGGGCGGCACGGTGATCTCCGAAGAAACGGGCCTGTCGCTGGAAAAGGCGACCCTGGCCGAGCTGGGCCAGGCCAAGCGCATCGAAGTGGCCAAGGAAAACACCACCGTCATCGACGGCGCCGGCGATGCCAAGAACATCGAAGCTCGCGTCAAGCAGATCCGCGCCCAGATCGAAGAAGCCACGTCCGACTACGACCGTGAAAAGCTGCAGGAACGCGTCGCCAAGCTGGCGGGCGGTGTGGCCGTGATCCGCGTCGGCGCTGCGACCGAAGTCGAAATGAAGGAAAAGAAGGCCCGCGTCGAAGACGCCCTGCACGCCACGCGTGCGGCCGTCGAGGAAGGCATCGTCCCGGGCGGCGGCGTCGCGCTGATCCGCGCCAAGGCCGCCGTGGCCAAGGTCAAGGGCGACAACGCTGACCAGGACGCCGGCATCAAGCTGGTCCTGCGCGCCATCGAAGCCCCGCTGCGCACCATCGTCAGCAACGCCGGCGACGAAGCCAGCGTGATCGTCAACGCGGTTGCGCAAGGCGAAGGCAACTACGGCTACAACGCCGCCACCGGCGAGTACGGCGATCTGGTCGAGCAAGGCGTGATCGACCCGACCAAGGTCACTCGCACCGCGCTGCAAAACGCCGCCTCGGTCGCCAGCCTGCTGCTGACCACCGAAGCCGCCGTGGCCGAAATCGTCGAAGACAAGCCCGCTGCTCCGATGCCCGACATGGGCGGCATGGGTGGCATGGGCGGCATGGGCGGCTTCTAAGCCCCTGCCCTTCCCGGTCGGCGTCCTGCGCGCCGGCCGGTACCCGGCCTTGAAAAATGCCCGTCACGGTTCGCCGTGACGGGCATTTTTTTACGACTCTGCCGGCTCGGTCACCGCCAGCAAGGCAGCCGCCTCACGCGCCGCTACCCGGCCTTCGTCGGTGGGGACGACCCAGATCTCCACGGCGCTGTCGGGCGCGTGGACGGCATGCCCCCCCCGGCCATCGACCTCTCGATTGCGCTGCCCGTCCATGCGCACGCCCAGCCAGTCCAGGCACGCACAGACCTGCTCGCGCAACACGGCGTCGTTCTCACCGATGCCCCCGCTGAAGGCCAGCACGTCCAGCCCGCCCAGGCAGGCCACCAGCGACCCGGTTTCGCGCACTACGCGGTGAGTGAACAGGTCGATGGCGCGCTGCGCATCCGCACGGCGCTCACCGTTCCTGGCGACTTCGTCGCGCAATCTGCGCATGTCGGCTGAAATGCCCGACACACCGAGCAAGCCGCTCTGTTTGTACAGAAGCCGTTCGATCCGTGCATGCGTCCAGCCCTGCTCCAGCAGATACAGCAGCACGCCGGCATCCAGCGAGCCGCTGCGCGTGCCCATCATCAAACCGTCGAGTGCCGAGAAGCCCATGGTCGTGGCCATGCTGACGCCATCGCGGCAGGCGCACAGGCTGGCGCCGTTGCCCAGGTGCGCCATGACCACCCGGCCGTCGGCGCGCGGGGTCCGCTGCTGCAGCACGGACATGATGTACTGGTACGACAGGCCGTGAAAACCATAGCGGCGCACGCCCTGATCCTGCAAGCTGCGAGGGAGCGCGAACGCATAGTCCATCTCGGGCATATGGGCATGGAAGGCGGTATCGAAGCAGGCGATCTGCGGCAGATCGGGAAACGCGGCGATGAATTGGCGGATGCCTTCGAGATTGTGCGGCTGATGCAGCGGCGCCAGCGAAGTAAAGCGCGACAGGCGCTCCAGCACCTCGTCGGTCACCTGCACGCTTTCCGTGTATTCGCCGCCACCATGCACCACGCGGTGAGCCACGGCCCGGATGCTGACGCCCCGCAGCGTCTGCACCAGGGCGCGCAGGCGTTCGAGCGCGGTGACAAAAATGGCGCCCTCCTCCGGAAACGCCAGGGCTTCCCGGTATTTTTGCCCCTGGTATTGCCAGTCCATGGACGGGTTGCCGCCGGGTTCCAGCCCCTGAATGCAGCCCGACAGCACATGCGCGCGAACCACGCTGTCCTCAAGGGGATGCAGCGAAAATTTCAGCGACGAGGAACCGGCATTGATGGCGAGTATGGCCATGAAACTATCCTTTCGATGTCAGTGATCGTACGCTTCAGCCACGTTTCCAGGCGTTTTCAGCCTCTTGTTTGCGCTGATCATGGGCAACCAGCACCGCCAGCACGGTGGATGCCACACGGGCTCTGGGGCCGTCGGCCCGGCTGGTCAGGGCGATGGGCACGCGCGCGCCCAGCACCAGGCCCGAGCCGCTGGCGCCAGCCAGGTATTCGAGCTGCTTGGCGACCATATTGCCGCTCTCCAGATCGGGCACCGCCAGGATGTCGGCCTGGCCCGCAACCTCGGAAACAATGCCCTTGATGGCCACGGCCTCCTGCGAGATGGCGTTGTCGAAGGCCAGCGGCCCGTCGAGCAAACCGCCGGTGATCTGGCCACGATCGGCCATCTTGCACAAGGCAGCCGCGTCGATGGTGGAAGGAATGCCGGGCGTCACCGTCTCCACGGCCGACAGAATCGCCACCTTGGGCGCGTCCGTGCCCATGACCCGCGCAAAGTCGATGGCGTTCTGGATGATGTCGACCTTTTCCTGCAGCGTCGGCTCGATGTTGATGGCCGCGTCGGTGATCAGCAGGGGCTTGGGGTACAGCGGCACGTCGAAGCGGAAGATATGCGACAGGCGCCGGCCCGTGCGCAACGCGCTCTGGGACAGCACGGCCTTCAGCAATTCGTCCGTGTGCAAGCTGCCCTTCATCAGGATCTCGACCTCGCGGCGCACCGCCATGCCGGCGGCCAGTTCGGCGGCGGCATGGCTATGTTCCACCGACACGATCTCGACGCCTTCCAGGCTGAGGCCGGCCTCCTCGGCCACGCGGCGGATGCGGCCCTCGGGACCGATCAGCACGGGTTCGATGAGCCCGTGGCTTGCCGCGTCCAGGGCGCCGGCCAGAGACCCCGCATCGCACGGATGAACCACGGCGCAGCGCACCGCTTCCAGACCTTCCGCACGCGCCAGCAGATCCTTGAGGCGGGCTTCGGGGTCGAACAGCTGGATCTGCGGTGCATGAACCTTGGGGACGCGCACCTTCTGCACGGGCGGCATCAGACGGGCCACGCCCTTGAGCACGACCTCGCCGTTCTGGTTGGTCACCAGACAATCCATGGCCACCCGCTTTTTCTCGTCGTCCTTTTCGCTGACGGTGGCCAGCACGGTCAAAGTGTCGCCGATGCGCACGGGCTTGGTGAACTTGAGTTCCTGCCCCAGGTAAATGGTGCCGGGGCCGGGGAATTGCGTGCCAAACAGCGCCGAGATCAGCGCTGCGCCCAGCATGCCGTGGGCGATGACGCCGTGAAATATGGTCTCACCCGCGTACTCGGCGTTCAGGTGGGCGGGGTTGATGTCGCCGGAGACGGCGGCAAACGCCTGGATGTCCGCCAGCGTCACGGTGCGCAGCAGCCGGGCGCTCTGGCCCAGACTCAGCTCATCATAGGTGACGTTTTCCATCCAGTCGGGATCGGGTGCTCGGGTATTCATGTCGAAAATTCCTTTGGGTCGTTCATCAATCCACGGCATGCACGCCGCCGTCCACGAAGATGGCCTGCCCCGTCATCCCCGAGGCTGCGTCCGAGCACAGAAAGGCACTGAGCTGGGCGATTTCGTCCAGCGTCACCAGGCGCTGCAGCGGCGCCTTGGCTTTGGCGGTCGCCATCAGCGTGTCGAATTCGGCAATGCCCGAGGCCGCGCGCGTCAGGATGGGGCCGGGCGAGACGGCATGGACACGGATGTTCTTGCCGCCCAGTTCCAGCGCCATGTAATGCACCATGGATTCCAGCGCCGCCTTCACGGGGCCCATCAGGCCGTAACGGGGCACGGCCTCGCCGGAGCCCAGATAGGTCATGGCCAGCATGCTGCCGCCATCCGGCATGTGCGGCGCGCACAGCCGGGCAGCCTCGGCGAACGAGTGGCAGGACACGCTCATGGCGCGCGCAAACCCCTCGCGCGAACTGTCCACTACGTCGCCATGCAGATCCTCCAGCGGCGCCCAGGCGATGGAATGGATGAGGAAGTCGAGCTGGCCGAACTTGACGACCGCATGATCGACGAGGGCGGCGAGCTGGCCGTCCTGTTCCACGTCGCAACTCACCAGATCCACGCCCAAAGGCTGCGTGAGCGGTTCGACGTATTTGCGCGCCTTCTCGTTGAGGCAGGATGCCACGACTTCGGCGCCCATATCGCGCAGCAGCCGGGTGCATCCCCAGGCGATGGAACGGTCGTTGGCCAGGCCCAGGACCAGGCCCTTCTTGCCGGCCAGGTTAAAGACATTGTGTGTCATGGTCGAGTTCTCGAAAATAAAATAAAACCCGGGGAACGCCGCCCCGCAGGGCGGATGGCGTTCCCCAGAGAAACAGCATGAATAGCCGGGACAGGCCGGCGGTTCGCTCACCGGCCGAACGTCAGCAGCGCGCGAAAAGACGGCTCACGTCGGCACCCGAGGCGCCGGGCTTGAAGCCCGAGCGGACAAAGCGCGCCTGGGCATCCAACAGGATCGAACAGGTCGCGTCGGCTCCCATGTCCAGCGCGCAACGGCTGGCCAGGCTGTAGCGCATCAGCATCAGCGCGTGCAGTTCCTGGTGCCTGAGTCGCTGGCGCGCGCCGTCGCCTTCGTCACTCTGCGGGTCGAGGACACGGCGCACGTCGCTCTCCCGACTCAAATCCAGACCCAGCATCCGGGCCAACAGCGCGATGCGCATGCTGATGGTGTGCATCGAATGGGCCATGCGCTCTGTGCGATGCCGCGTCGAGGTCATACTCGAACCCGTCTTAGTCGGCATAACGCACCATCACGTATTCGCCCGGCGCATCACACAGCACCTGCTCACGCTTGAAAGCCGGCGGCTTGCCCGGCCGGCCCGAGCGTTCTGCGAGCCAGGCATGCATGGCCTCCCACCAGGACCCCTGGGTCACAGGCGCCTCGGCTTTCCAGTCATCGGGATCGATCCAGCCCATGTTGTCCTCCACGCTGCCCATCTGGTAGCTGCGGCGCGGACGGCCCGGTTCGGAGACGATACCCGCATTGTGCCCCCCTTCAGCCAGAACGAAGGTGACGTGGGTGTCGGTCTGCAGATGGATCTTGTAGACCGATTTCCAGGGCGAGACATGATCGCGCGTCGTGGCCACGACCATCATGGGCGCCCGGATGTCCATCAGCGCCACGGTCGCCCCGGCGAAGCGGTACTGGCCGGCGGCCAGCGCATTATTGAGGAACAAGGCCGTCAGATATTCAGAATGCATGCGCGCAGGCAAACGCGTGGTGTCGGCATTCCAGCTCATGAGATCGAAGTTCGCGTCTTCTTCTCCCATCAGGTAGCGGCGCGTATTACGCCCCCACAACAGGCCGCGCGACGCCAGATAGACAAAGGACCCGCCCATTTGCTTGCCCGACAGGTAGCCGCGCTCGCCCATGGTCTGGCGCAGGGTGGCGAGCTGTTCTTCATCAATGAAAACGCCCAGCTCGCCGGGCTCGGTGAAATCGGTCTGTGCGGCCAACAGGATGACCGAGGCCAGCTCGGGCAGATCGTCCGGAATCAGCGCCTTTTCCTTGGCCGTGCGCGCTCTGCCCGGCTTGCGCGACAGGCGCCCGAGCGCCGCCGCCACGATCGCCAGAAAGGTGCCGCCCAGACAATAGCCCATCGTGTGCAGGCGCGGTGCGCCCGTGCTCGCCTTGGCGGCAGCGATGGCCGCCAGCACGCCGCACAGGTAATCCTGCATCTTCAGATCGCGATCGGAAGCATCGGGATTGCGCCAGGACACGATGAGCACCGTATGACCCTGGTCCACCAGGTACTTGACCATGGAGTTGTGCGGCGACAGATCCAGGATGTAGTACTTCATGATGCACGAGGGCACGATCAGCACCGGCTCGGGCAGCACTTCCCGGGTCGTGGGGGTGTACTGGATCAGCTCGATCAGATGGTTGCGGAATACGACCTTGCCCGGCGTCACGGCCACGTCCTTGCCTACCGCATAGTCGAGCGGCGGCAGTGCCTCGGAAGGCGTATCGGGGTGAGCGGACAGCGTTTCCTGCAAGTCCTTCATGAAAAAACGCATGCCCTCCTGCAGCGAGCGGCCCTGGGTTTCCTGAGCCGTCCGCTGGACCTCGGGGTTGGTCCAGGGCCAGTTCGACGGCGACATCGCATCCAGCGCCTGTCCGGTGAAAAAATTCACCATGTGCTGATGATGGCGCGAAACCCCTCCGCCCTGCTGCGCCGCATCGCGCCACCAGGCGTCACAGGCCTTGAAGCCTTCTTTCAATGCGACATAGGGCCAGGCATTCCAGTCCTCATCGGCAAACCGGCTGTCCTTCTCGCCCTGTTCGGGCTGAGCCAGAACGTTGCGCCAGGTCTGCAGCGACAGTTCGAGGGCACGCTGGGCCAGCAACGACTGTCGGCCCGGTGAAGCCATCAGGTGCATGGCCCAATCGGCGTGAGCCATGGCCAGGGCGATCGGCGACAGCCCGCTGCAGGCCTGCGCCATCTGAGCCCGCAACGTTTCATCGAGCGCCTTGGCGGCATTGTGCTGCTGCTTCGAAAGATCGAACCCGGCAGGGCTTTCCATCACCATTTTTTGATAAATCCTCGAGTAATACATGAAGTCACAGGCAAGGGCTTGATTTTCAAGCCGGGCCCATTGTGAGGAAATAATTCGATCTTTAATTTGATGTAAATCAACCCTACAGCAAAGATGGTCTTTATCCGACCCGATCGGGTGCGCTATAAAAAACAGGTCGGGCTTGATGTGGGGAGGCAGCAACGTGACGCCATGCTTCACGCGCCACCCGGATTGCACGACATCCCTCGCATCCTCCTCAGCCCAAGTCTCTTCCATGCCCTCCACGACCTCCTCTTTGACTGCCACGCGCAGCCTGCGCATCGGCACCCGTCTCGGCCTGGCCTTTGCCGTGATCATCGCCATGATGCTTTGCATCGTCGCCGTAGCCCTGCTGCGCCTCACCAGCATCAACACCACCACGCGCCACATCGTCAACGAAGAATGGGCCAAGACTGACGCGGCCGCCGACCTGATCCATGCGGCCGCCGCCAACGCGCGCCGCACGGTGCAGCAGCTCATCAGCAGCGACCAGGAGCGCCAGCAGCTACGCCAGGAGATCCTGCAGGGACGCGAAAGCTTTGTGGCCGCATACAAGCTGCTGCAAGATACCGTCAATCTGCCCGAGGCCCGCGCCCTGCTGGAGAAGGCCGAACAGGCCCGCCTGAACTACGTGAAGTCGCAAGGCCGCTTTTACGAACTGCTGGACTCCGGTCAGGTAGAAGCAGCCACTCGGGAACTGAAGACGGTCACCCTGGTCGAGCTGGGCCTCCTCTCGAAGACCTGCGAAGAAGTGGCGGCCATGGAAAAAAGCAACGCCCTGGCCGAGGGGGAACAAGCCGGCGAACAGGCTGACAGCGCGCGCCGGACCATTGTCCTGATCGGTCTGGGCGCACTCTTGCTGAGCATCCTCATGGCCTGGCGCATCACGCGCTCTATCACCCGCCCCCTGGCGCAAGCCGTGCACGTGGCCCAGGCCGTGGCCAGCGGCACGCTGGGCAACCGGATCGACGTGAATGTCGGCGCCGAGACCGGCCAGTTGTTGCAGGCACTCAAGGACATGGACCACAGCCTGAGCCGCATCGTGGGTGAAGTGCGCCATGGCAGCGACACCATCGCCACCGCCACTTCACAGATCGCCAGCGGCAACCTGGACCTGTCCAGCCGCACGGAAGAACAGGCCAGTGCGCTCGAAGAGACCACCTCCGCCATGCAGGAGCTGTCCGACACTGTGAGGAAAAATCACGACAGCGGCAAGCATGCGGCAGAACTGGCCGAGTCGGCTTCGCAAGTGGCCGTGCGCGGCGGCAAGGTCGTGAGCGACGTGGTCCACACCATGGAAACGATCAATGCCTCGTCGCACAAAATCGCAGACATCATCGGCATCATCGACAGCATCGCCTTCCAGACCAACATCCTGGCCCTGAACGCCGCCGTGGAGGCGGCCCGCGCCGGCGAGGACGGCCGCGGCTTTGCCGTCGTGGCCTCCGAAGTCAGGTCACTCGCCGGCCGCTCGGCCCAGGCCGCCAAGGAAATCAAGGCGCTGATCGACGAATCGGTGGAAAATGTCAGCACCGGCTGTTCGCTGGTGGAAAAAGCCGGCAGCACCATGGACCAGATCGTGGTCAGCGTGCGCCGTGTGGCCGACATCATGGACGAGATCAGCGAAGCCAGCCAGGATCAGTCCCAAGGCATTCTGCAGATCAACGAAGCCATGGCCCAGATGACGCAGGTCACACAGCAGAACGCCGCGCTCGTCGAGGAATCCGCTGCTGCAGCGCAGTCGCTGGAGGCCCAGGCCCGGGGCCTGGTGGGCACAGTCGGCGCCTTCAGTCTGCACGACGTGCATGACATGCAGGAACCGCATGCACGGCTGGCGCTGGCCGGCGCGGGGCAGACGCTGCTGCCGGCACCACAAGGAATCTGACATGGCATACTTTGAATGGGCCGACGACCTGGTCATCGACGGCGGCCCCATCGACCAGGACCATCGCCTGCTCGTGGATCTGGTCAACGAACTGCATACGGCCACCAGCCAGGGTTGCGGGCACGCAGTGATCGCCTCGATCTTGCAACGCACCGTCGACAGCACGCGCGCGCACCTGACGCGCGAAGAGGAACTGATGGCCCGCAAAGGCTTTCCGGATCTGGAAAAGCACAAACAGGGACACCGGGCTTTTCTGGAAAGCCTGCAAGGCCTCCAGCAACGCCTCAATGAGGGTAGTATCACCGTCGCCGCCCAGTTGTCCATGGTGCTGCGCGACTGGCTCTCGCTGCACATCCGTCGCAATGACAAGGAATTACTGAAATTCGAGCGCCTACGCCAACGCGAGCAGCAGCGCCAACGCCGAACGGCGGCACTTTCCAAGGAGACTCAGACGTGACAATCACAACCGTCGGCATCATCGGCGCCGGCACCATGGGCAACGGCATTGCGCAGGCCTGCGCGGTTTCGGGCATCAATGTCGTGATGGTGGACATTTCCGAAGCCGCCGTGCAAAAGGGCCTGGCCACCGTAGCCGGCAGCCTGGATCGCCTGATCAAGAAGGAAAAAATCACCGAAGCCGACAAAGCCGCCGCGCTCGCTCGCATCCAGACCTCGATCCGCTACGAGGACCTGAAGCCCGCGCAACTGGTCATCGAAGCCGCGACCGAGAACGACGATCTCAAGGTCAAGATCCTGCAGCAGTTGGACGCGCTGCTGGGCGAAGACGTGCTCATCGCCACCAACACTTCGTCCATCTCCATCACCCGACTGGCTGCCGCAACCCGGCGCGCCGACAAATTCATCGGCATGCACTTCTTCAACCCCGTGCCCATGATGGCGCTGGTGGAGATCATCGTCGGCCTGCAGACCTCGGACGCCACGCACGATGCCGTCCAGGCCCTGGCCCAACGCCTGGGCAAGACACCGATCACCGTCAAGAACGCGCCGGGCTTCGTGGTCAACCGCATCCTCATCCCGATGATCAACGAGGCCTTCTTCGTGCTGGCCGAAGGCATCGCGACGGCCGAGGACATCGACGCCGGCATGAAGCTGGGCTGCAATCAGCCCATCGGCCCGCTGGCGCTGGCCGACATGATCGGCCTGGATGTGTGCCTGGCCGTGATGGAGGTCTTCCTGCAGGAGTTCGGCGACAGCAAGTACCGCCCCTGCCCGCTGCTCAAGGAGATGGTGGCCGCCGGCCGCCTGGGCCGCAAGACCGGCCAGGGTGTTTATTCCTACTAGTTCCTGCCGGGCTGCGAGTCCGGCCCTGCCAGGCCGGCCAGGGCCGCGCCCGGACTGAGCCGGACGTGGTGCCCATCTATTACAATGCCGGCACCACCCCGACCTGCCGACCTCATGACCCAGCCATCCCCCTACAAAAGCACCGGCGGACTGCTGCGCATCGCACGCGCCTTCGTCTATTCGCTGCAGGGGCTGGGTGCGGCATGGCGGCACGAGGCCGCGTTCCGGCAGGAAACCGCACTGGCGGTGATCCTGATCCCGCTGGGCTTGTGGCTGGGCAACGATGCGCTGGAACGGCTGCTGCTGGCCGGTGCGCTGGTGCTGGTGCTGGTGATGGAACTGATCAATTCCGCAATCGAGGCCCTGGCCGACGCGATCAGCACGGATCACCATCCCCTGCTGGGGCGCGCCAAGGACATTGGCAGCGCCGCAGTGCTGCTGATGATGCTGCTGACGGGCGCCACCTGGATCGCGGTGCTGGCGCCGCGCTGGTGGCCGTCCTGAACACAGAAACACGCCCCTGGCGTACGCGCTCGACGCGCTACCCACGGCGACGAGCCCGGCTCGCCCCTCTCCAACCCTTTACGACATACGGCCTGACCCCATGACCTTCATCGACAAGCTGAACCGTGCCTGGAGCGCCCAGGATTCCCTGCTGATGGTGGGCCTGGACCCGGACCCTCGGCGCTTTCCCAAGGAACTGGCCGGCCGCCCGGACGCGGTCACCGAGTTCTGCCTGCGCATCGTCGAGGCCACCGCGCCCTATGCCTGCGGCTTCAAGCCACAGATCGCCTATTTTGCCGCACTGGGCGCCGAGGATCAGTTGCAGGACATCTGCCGGACGATACGCGAACGGCACCCGGACCTGCCCATCGTGCTGGACGCCAAGCGCGGCGACATCGGCAGCACCGCCGAGCAATATGCGCGCGAAGCCTTCGAACGCTATGGAGCCGACGCAGTGACGGTCAATCCGTATATGGGACGCGACTCGGTGCAGCCCTACATCGACTACGGCGACCGGGGCGTCATCATCCTGTGTCGCACGTCCAATGTGGGCGGCGCCGATCTCCAGGACATGCGACTGGCCAACGGCACCCCCCTGTACCTGCACGTCGCCGACCAGGTGGCCCGCGTCTGGAACACCAACGGGCAATGCGCCCTGGTGGTGGGCGCGACCTTCCCGGAAGAAATCGACCAGGTCCGCCGCCGTGTGGGGGACATGCCCCTGCTGATTCCCGGCATCGGTGTCCAGGGCGGCGACATCCGGGCCACGGTGCGGGCAGGCCGCACGCCGCAGGGCCGGGGCATGATGATCAACTCGTCCCGCGCCATTCTGTACGCCAGCGACGACGAAGGCTGGGAGCAAGCCGCCGCCAAGACGGCGCGCGCCACGCGCAGCGCCATCCGCGCGGCATTGCAAGACTGACGGCTGCCCGTTCGGCCTCACACGGCCGCCCCCGCTCCCCTGGAGGACGCCCATGACCCTCGACTATCGCTGGCTCTACGACACGGTCCGTGCGCGTTTCGAGTCCGACGCCGCCCTGGAAGCCTTTTTGCCGCAGGCGCTGACGCCCCAGGCATTGAAAGATCAGGGTGACGACCGCTATCTGTCCGCGATGACCCGACGAGTCTTTCACGCAGGCGTGCAGCACACCATGGTCGACGCCAAGTGGCCTGAATTCGAAAAGGCGTTCGCGGGCTTCGCGCCCGAGGCCCTGGCGCAACTCGGCCCCGAGCAGATCGAAGCGCACATGAAAAACGACCGGATCATCCGCGATCGCGCCAAGATCAAGAGCATCCCCGAAAACGCCCGCTTCATCCTGGACATCCGCCAGGAACGGGGCACAGGCTTCGGCGCGTTCCTGGCCGACTGGCCGGACACCGACACCATCGGCCTGTGGCGCTTGCTGGCCAGGCGGGGCACACGTCTGGGCGGGCGCTCGGCCGCCGGGTTCCTGCGCCTGGCAGGCAAGGACACGTTTCTGCTGACCAGCGACGTGGTCGCTCGTCTGAAGGCTGCCGGCGTCATCGACCGCGAACCGACCAGCCAGCGTGATCAGCAGGCCGTGCAGGACGCCTTCAACACCCTGCAGCAGGACTCGGGCCGGCCGCTGTGCCAGCTCTCGGCCCTGATGTCCCTGAGCATCAACCCGACGTTCTGAGGGATTTCCCCTCATGGACACTTCCATGCCGCAACGCGCCGGCATGGACCCACACGGACTAAGCTGCTCATCGGGAGCCCGTGTCAGCCACTCATTCAAAAATGCATGTCACTCGCTGAGAGTGGAAGGGCGCCCTCTGTTGTAAAAACAAACAACATTTGATACGCTTGACGCCATGGAACGACATGACAGCCAAACTCATCGTCAACCACAAGTCCATTGATGAAACCGGCGGCATCATCCAGATGGTCGTCTGGATAGTCCCAAAACCTGTTCCGCCCTCGACGCACGGATTCAAGTACCGGCTGGTCTACGCACGGGACGGTCGTCGCCTGGTCGGACTCGACAACGAACGCGGCAAGGGTGATCACATGCACCTGGGGCAAGCGGTACTGCACTATTCATTCACGACGATCGATCAACTCATCGAGGACTTCATCACGGAAGTGGAAATCATCAGAGGTCACCCATGACGACGCATAGAACACTGACCATCACCATCGACCCGGACTGGAAGAGCGCACTGCGAACTACAGGGCGCAGGGCGGCTGCCGGGATTGCGACGGGCGTGCCGCAAGGCGAGACCTTGAATTTCGAGACCCCTGCCGTCTTTTTTGCGCACCTGAACGAGCGGCGCTGGCTGTTGCTGCACGATCTGCTGGGCCAGGGAACCGTCGGCGTTCGGGAGCTGGCGCGCAAAGTAGGCCGCGATGTGAAAGGCGTCCATACCGACACCCAGATCCTGGTTGATATCGGCCTGCTGGAAAAGGACGCCAAGGGCGCCCTGCGCTGCCCCTACGACCGCATCCACATCGACATGGTCATGCAAGCCGCAGCCTGACCCGGTCTCAGGCTTTGCCCAACTCCATCAGCGCCGCCTGCAGCGCGCGGCGCACTGCCGCAGTCCTCACCGCATCCCGGTCACCCTCGAAGATCTGGGTGAGCGCCCGGGTCACGATCCCGGGGCCGGCGCGGCGCGCGATGCCGAAGCACACCATGCCGACCGGCTTGCCCGGAGTAGCGCCGCCCGGCCCGGCGATACCGGTGGTGGACAGGGCCAGGTGGGCCTGGGGGACCGCTGCCAGCACCCCGCCGGCCATTTCCATGGCGGTTTCCTCGCTGACCGCGCCGAAGCGTTCCAGGGTGTCGGGCGACACCCGCAGTTGCTCGATCTTGGCGGCGTTGCTGTAGGTGACGAAGCCGCGCTCGAACCACAGGCTGGAGCCGGGACAGGACGTGATGGCGCCCGCCAGCAGCCCGCCCGTGCAGGATTCCGCCGTGGCGCACAACCAGCCGGCGGCCCGCAGCGCGGCCCCCACCTCGCCCGCCAGGGCACGCATTTCGCGTTCGTTCATGACAGTATCCCCAGACGGACGAGCAGCGCCCCGACCAGCAAAGCGTACAGGGCCGCGACGATGTCGTCGATCATGACCCCGAAGCCGTTCTTGAAGCGCCGGTCGAACAGGCTGACCGGCGGCGGCTTGACGATGTCGAAAAAGCGGAACAGCACCACCGAGACCAGTTGTGCCCAGAACCCATGCGGCATCAGCCACAGCACCAGCCAGATGGCGACGACCTCGTCCCAGTTGATGCCGCTGTGATCCGGCACGCCCAGGGCGTCGCCACAGCGCTGGGCAGCCCAGCAGCCGATGCCGAAGGACAGCAGCAGGACCAGGATCATCCAGCCATCCGCCAGGTCGCGCAGCAGGACGGCCCACAGCAGCCAGCCCACCAAGGTGCCCCAGGTGCCCGGGGCAGGATACATCAGGCCGGAACCCAGGCCGAAGGCCAGGATCCGCTCGGGCCGGGCAAAGACCCAGGCGGCGGACGGACGCAGGATGGGCCCGGTCGGCCCGGGCTCTTTCGAGGCAGTCTGATGAGTCATGCGATATCTCCGCACGGCGCGGAAAAATGATCGAAACCCCGACGCGTCACCGACACGGCCTGACCCGCGCCATCCAGCACGCGCACGCCCTGGCCGCGCACCAGCGTGCCAACCCGGCTCACCGGTACATCCAACTGGCGTCCCAGGGCTTCGATCTGTTCGCGCCACAGGGGGCGGGCGGTGAAACACAGCTCGTAGGCATCCCCGCCGGACAGTATGGCTTCGCGGCGCAGGGATTCGTCCAGACCGGCCAGCGCCGGGTGCGCCGGCAAGGCATCCAGCCACAGCTCGGCGCCACAATGGCTGGCCTGGAGGATATGGTCAAAGTCCTGCAGCAGGCCATCTGACACGTCGATGGCCGCATGGGCCACGCCGGCCAGATACCGGCCCAGTTTCAAGCGCGGCATGGGGCGGTCCAACGCGGGCCGGGTGGCGCGCAGGCGTTCAGGGTCGGGGGGCAATTGCCCCAGCACCAGGCGCAGCGCCAGATCGGCCGCACCCAAGGTGCCGGACACCCAGACGTCGTCGCCGACGCGGGCCGCGTCACGACGCAGGGCATGGGAACGGCGGACTTCGCCCAGCACGGTGATGCTGAGCACCACTGCGTCACCGCGCGTGGTGTCCCCGCCCACCAGAGGGCAATGGGATTCGCGGGCCAGGGTGTGAAAGCCGTCGGCAAAGGCCGCCAGCCAGGCATGATCGACGGCAGGCAGCGACAGCGCCAGCGTGCAGGCCAGGGGCCGGGCGCCCATGGCGGCCAGATCGGACAGATTGACGGCCAGGGCCTTGTGGCCCAGGGCCTGGGGATCGGCATCGGGGAGGAAATGCCGGCCCTCGACCAGCATGTCGGTGCTGACGGCCAGCTCGCAGCCCGACGACAGCGGCATCAGGGCGCAGTCATCGCCCACGCCCAGCATCTTCTCGGGCGCTGGCCGCCTGAAATAGCGCGCGATCAGGTCGAATTCGCCATCCGCCTGCATAAGCCCACCTTGCGGCGCCTCAACGGCGCGCCGTCGCCTGGACCTCGGGAGCGCGGACTTCGGCCGCGAGTTTGTCGAGCACACCGTTGACGAAACGATAGCCGTCCGTGCCGCCGAACGACTTGGCGAGCTCGACGGCCTCGTTGATGGCCACGCGGTAGGGGACTTCGACGTGCTGGACGAGTTCAAAGCTGCCGATCAGCAGCACGGCGTGTTCGATGGGGGACAGTTCCGCCAGCGGCCGGTCGATATAGGGCACGAAACGTTCGCGCAACGCGACCGCCTGTGTGGCAGCCCCCTGCAACAGCGTCTGATACCACTGGGCGTCGGCCTGGTCGAAGTCCTCGCCATCGCGCACGTGGGCGTCGATCTCGCCGAGTTCGGCCAGATCGGCACCACCGCGCAGCAGCCAGGCATACACGCCCTGCAGCGCGAATTCGCGCGCCAGCCGGCGCGCGCTACGGGCGTTGGCGCGGCCGGCGCGCGCGGGTTTGGACTCAGTCATCGACGTCCTCGTCTTCGTCGTCGAAGTCCTCGTCGTCCTCGTCCTCATCTTCGGATTCAGGTTCCAGGGCGGCCACCAGATTGGCCATTTCGACGGCGGCGCGGGCGCAGTCGCGGCCCTTGTCGGCCGCGCGGGCCTGGGCCTGCTCGTCGGTGTCGGTGGTCAACACGCCGTTGGCGACCGGGATGCCGGTTTCCAGCGCGATGCGGCTGATGGCCGACGCCGATTCGTTGCTGACGATCTCAAAGTGATAGGTGTCGCCGCGGATCACGGCACCCAGGGCGATCAGGGCGTCGAATTCGAAGGTTTCGGCCATCTGGGCCAGGGCCACGCCCATTTCCAGCGCACCGGGCACGGACACCACCATGACGTCGCGCTCGTCCACACCCAGGGCGGCCAGTTCGTCCAGGCAGGTTTGCAGTTCAGCGGTGCCGATTTCTTCGTTGAACCGAGCACGCACGATGCCGATATGCAGGCCTTCCCCGTTCATGTCGGGGGTCATCACGTAGGGGTTCATAGTCGCGCTTCCTTGATCAATCAGGTCGCGGCGTCGGATACGCCGGGTTCGTTATGGTAACCCGTAATGGTCAGGGAGAACCCTGCCATGCTGGGCATTTTGCGCGGCCGCGCCAGCAGCCGGGCCTGGCCCACACCGAGGTCGCGCAGGATCTGCGCACCGATGCCGAAGGTGCGCAGGCCGTGGCGTTCGCCGTCGACGGCGGGCCGCGTGGCCTGGGCATCGCCGGCGCTGCGAGCCCAGGCGTCGAACTGCGCAAACAGCAGATCGGCGCCGCCGTGGCAGTTCAACAGCACCAGAACGCCGCTGGGCGCCTGCGAGATGGCCTGCAGTGCCTGGGGAATGGTCCAGCTATGGCGGGTGGCGCCTTCGCACAGCAGGTCCAGCACGCTGGCCGGCTCGTGGACACGCACCAGGGCCTCGGCGTCCGGCTGAATGTCGCCGTGCACCAGCGCCAGATGCGGCGCGTTGGAGGCGCGATCCCGGTAGGCCACGGCGCGGAACGATCCCCAGGGGGTGTTCACGGGACGCTCGACCAGGCGCTCGATCATGGTTTCGTGTTCGCTGCGGTACTGGATCAGGTCGGCAATGGTGCCGATCTTGAGCCCGTGCTCTTTGGCGAAGACCATCAGGTCCGGCAGGCGCGCCATGGTGCCGTCGGGTTTGAGGATTTCGCAGATCACGGAGGCCGGGGTCAGGCCCGCCATGGCGGTCAGGTCGCAACCGGCCTCGGTGTGGCCGGCGCGTACCAGCACCCCCCCCTGGACGGCACGGACGGGAAAAATGTGGCCCGGCTGGACCAGATCGGCCGGCCGCGCGTCGCGCGCCACGGCGGCCTGGATGGTGCGCGCGCGGTCGGCGGCGGAAATGCCGGTGCCCACGCCTTCGGCAGCCTCGATCGAAACCGTGAAATTGGTGCCGTAGCGGGTGCCGTTCTGGTTGGACATCATCGACAACTGCAACTGCTCGCAGCGTTCGTGCGTCAGCGTCAGACAGACCAGCCCGCGCGCGTGGGTCACCATGAAATTGATCGCGTCAGGCGTGACGAAATCGGCCGCCAGGACCAGATCGCCCTCGTTCTCGCGGTCTTCTTCGTCTACCAGGATGACCATGTGGCCGGCCCGCAGCTCGTTCACGATCTCCTGGACCGGGGAAATATCGAAGGGCGGCTCGATCGGCGCCGCGCCGGATGCGCTATTCATGGATGTGCCTAATCAAATAAGAAGAAAACGGGATGTGGGCATTTTAGCCTTTGCCCTAACCCTTGGCGGCCTCGGGCCCGCCCAGCAGGGCATCGGCGAATTCCGCCGCGACGAAGGGCTGCAAGTCCCGCATGCCCTCGCCCACGCCGATCCAGTAGACGGGTACGGGCCGCACCCCCTGGCTGCCGGCCGCCACCGCCGCCAGCGTCCCGCCCTTGGCGGTGCCGTCGAGCTTGGTGACGACCAGGCCGGTCAGGCCCAGCGCGGCATCGAAGGCGCGGATCTGCGCCAGCGCGTTCTGGCCGGTGTTGCCGTCCACCACCAGCAAGATCTCGTGGGGCGCCGAGGCGTCGGCCTTGCCGATGACGCGCTTGATCTTCTTCAGTTCTTCCATCAGGTGCAACTGGGTCGGCAGCCGGCCTGCCGTATCGACCAGCACCACATCCGCCGCCCGCGCGCGGCCGGCATTGACTGCGTCGAAGGCCACGGCCGCCGGATCGCCGCCCTCCTGGGCGATGACGGTGACGCCGTTGCGCGCCCCCCAGGCCACCAGTTGTTCACGCGCCGCAGCGCGGAAGGTGTCGCCTGCGGCCAGCAGCACCGAAGCCTGGCGTTCCCGCAGAGCATGGGCCAGCTTGCCGATGGAGGTGGTCTTGCCCGCGCCATTGACCCCCGCGATCATGACCACCATGGGTGCGGCCTCACCCACGACAAAAGGCTTTTCCAGGACTTTCAGGTGTTCGGTCAGGATTTCGCGCAGCGCGGCGCGCACGGCCTCGGGCTGCTCGATGCGCTGGCGGCGCACGTGCGCGCGCAGTTCCGCCAGCAGCTTTTCCGTGGCTTCGACCCCGGCGTCGGCCATGATGAGCGCGGTTTCCAGTTCCTCGAACAGGTTTTCGTCAACCTTGACCCCGATGAACAGCCCCCCCAGGCTCTGGCCGGTACGCGACAGGCCGCGCCGCAGCCGGCCCAGCCAGGAGCCGGAGGATGCGGGTTCGGCCGCTGCCGCTGTCTTGGCCGTATAGTCCAGCCGCGCCAGCGGGTCGGCGTCGGCCGTCTCGTCCGGCCGGTCCGACCAGGCGTCGGGCGGCTGCACGATCGCCCCGGACGGCGCGGGCTCGACACCGTTGGTGAACTCGGATACGGAGTCGGCCGCCCGGGGCGGCAGTTCAAGTGGCGCCGTCGTGGGAACTGCGGCGCCGGACACGATGGCTTCGAGCGGCAGTTCGGTCGGCGCCACCGGCGCCACTTCCGGCGCGTCCGGAATCTCCGGCACCTCGGGGACGAGGTCCTGCTGGAGCGCCGATTCCTGCGGCGCGGACGCCTTTTTGCGTTTAAAGAAACTGAACATAGGCTTTACACTGAAAACGATCCGGCCAAGGCCCGGCGCAGACCTGGCGCCGTGACTCGACACCTGCTGCCTGCGCATGAAAAAACATCAGATCCGTATTGTAGGCGGTGCCTACCGCCGCACACCCATTTCCGTCCCGGACGGCGATCATCTGCGCCCGACGCCCGACCGGGTGCGGGAAACGCTGTTCAACTGGCTGGCCCATTTCTGGAACGGCACCTTCGCCGGCCGCCGTGTGCTGGACCTGTTCGCAGGCACCGGAGCGCTGGGCTTCGAAGCCGCGTCCCGGGGCGTGGGGACCGTCCAGTTGGTCGAACAAGCCCCGGCTGCGCTGGCCGGCCTGTGGGCCGTCCAGGCCCGCCTGAAGGCGCCCGCCATCCACATCCACGCGGGCGATGCCTGCGCCTTCCTGCGCGCCCAGCCCGCCCCCTCCTACGACCTGGTGATGCTCGACCCGCCCTTCGGCGCGGGCTGGCTGCCGCGCCTGCAGCCCCTGCTGGACCGGGCCGCGCTGCCAGGCAGTCTGCTATATCTGGAATCCGAGGCCGCCCTGGACGCACTGCCCCAGGAATGGGAGGTGCTGCGCCGGGGACGGGCGGGCCAGGTCCACTACGGGTTGATCCGATTTGCTGCAACGCAAAAAAATATGAATAATGGCTGTTTGGAGAGTACCTGAACACCCGCCCGAACCCGCCTTGCATCCGGGATCCTCTGATTTCGCATACTGATTCCGTCAACCTATACGGAGACCCCATGATCACCGCCGTCTATCCGGGCACTTTCGACCCGCTCACCCGTGGGCACGAGGACCTCGTACGACGAGCGGCCAGTCTGTTCGATCAGGTCGTCGTGGGCGTCGCCCACAGCCAGAACAAGCGGCCGTTCTTCACGCTCCAGGAACGTCTGGAGATCGCCGAGGAGGTCCTCGGACACTACCCCAACGTGCGGGTGCGCAGCTTCGGCGGCCTGCTGAAGGATTTCGTCCGCGAACAGGACGCTCGCGTCATTGTGCGCGGCCTGCGCGCCGTGTCGGATTT
The DNA here is from genome assembly GCF_049650445.1 of Castellaniella sp. Lineage (GTDB taxonomy): Bacteria > Pseudomonadota > Gammaproteobacteria > Burkholderiales > Burkholderiaceae_B > Castellaniella. The sequence goes on from NZ_JBASAD010000003.1 coordinate 68,365, forward strand.
CGAATACGAATTCCAGATGGCCGGCATGAACCGCCACCTGCTGCCCGAGGTCGAGACCCTGTTCATGACGCCGTCGGACCAGTACCAGTTCATTTCCGGCACCATCGTGCGAGAAATCGCCATCCTGGGCGGAGACGTCAGCAAGTTCGTGTTCCCGTCCGTGGAGCGCTGGTTGCACGCCAAGGCCAAGGCCCTGCGCGACGCGCAAGAAGCGGCGAACGGGAAATAGATCCAGGCGCGACTCGCCTGCCGGCGAGTCCAGGTCCTCAAGCCCAGTTCACAGGGCCGGCGTCCGGGTGCACCTTCACCAGCCGGCAGGGCTGGCCCAGCCATTGAGAAAACCAGGCCGAGGCCAGTTCACCCTCATCCACGACCCGCACGTCACGCCCGCCGATCGACGCGGTGCGTTCGACGCTGTCATCATCCTCGATCACGTCCAGCGGCACGTCCAGGCGCAGCATGCCGTCCGCGCGGATCACCAGATAACCGAAACGCAGGCTGACGTCGAGCCCCGCCAGGCCCGGTGCCCGACCGACATCCAGCCAGCGATCCTGATCGTCGACCGCCAGCCAGCGGCGGTCATAAGGCCGGGCGGCCTCGTCGGCCAGAGCGGTCGCCCCGGCGATCGGCTGAAAAGGGGATTCGGTCGTCATGGTGTGGTTTTCCTTGGTCATTGTCCCAACAGGCCCTTGAGGGCCTTGCCGATGCGCTCCACCGGATCGGCGCCGGACGCGGGCGCGGCAGACTGCTTCGGGGCTTCGCCGGCCGTCTCGGACTCCGGCGACGGCAGCGCCTGCTGGATCAGGTCCGTCCCCTTGAGCAGTTCTCCCAGCCCCGACTTCAAGGCGCGCTGGATGGACGGATTGCGGATACCCGACCAGTCCACCTCGTATTCGGGCTGATTCCAGGCGCCCGTGATGCGGATGGGGATGGTCGCGCCGAGCAACGGCGTCAGTGCAATGTCCAGCCCCTTGGGCAAGCGCGCCGCCACCTGGGCCTGCAGCACCAGATCCAGGCTGCGGCCCGGCACGTCGATGCGCGCCGGCTTGCCTTCGGAGAGCCGCACCAGATCGGACACCACGGACAGCTTCGACAGAGTCCCCTGGCCGTCCTTGAGATCGAGGCGGGCGTCCAGACTGCTGAAGGCGGTGCTGCGACGGTTGTCGAACGGCGAGGCCAGCGCATCCAGGCGGCCCTTCAGGACGTTGCCCAGCGCTGCCGCCACGTCCGCCAGGGTCCGCGAGGCGTCCACGCCCTGCACGGCGCCATCCCGCACCTGCACGGCCACCCGGCCCGCCAGCGAGCGCTGCAGCGCGTCCGGTGTCGCCCCCTGCGCACGCAGGTCGATCTGCGCCGCGCCGCGACCCGACAGCAGATTCCTGGCCATCGCGGCCTGGATCAGGGGCGCCACGGCGATCTTGTCCAGATTCAGCTTCAAGCCGAACGTCTGGTCGGCCGCCGCGCTGAACTGACCCGACAGCGTGCCTTCGTACAGATCGGCTGACAACTTGGGCACGGTGAGCGAGCCCTGCCGGACTCTGGCCTGGGCGAGCACGTTCTTGAGTTGCACATCGCGCACCCGCAGGTCCCCGATCCGCACGTCACCCTCAACGTCCAGCCCCTGCAGGAACGACAGATCGATGGGCGCGGGCGGCGCCTTCGCGGCAGCCTCGGCGCTCTTGTCCGGTGCTTTTTCCGGACTCTTCTCCTGCTCCTTGTCCGCGTCCTTGTTGTCTGCGCTGGCGGGCTTGGCCGCAGCGGCGGCAGGCGGCGCGGGCAGCCAGCGGTTCAGATCGAGCTTTTCTGTGTTCAGGGTGAATTGAGTGTGAGGCTGGGGCGTGGTCAGCTTCGTGACCTGGGATTTGAAGGCCGCCTGCCCGCCGTCGATCACGGCATTCAGGTCCACCGACAGCAGATCCTGCACCAGGTCCAGATGCACGCTGCCGATCATGGGGAATTCATAGCTTCCGGAGGGCAGCGCCTGATCGCGCACCCCCATATCGCCCTTGACGGCGCTCAGGGAGCCCTTGCGCAGAGAGGTGTTCCAGTCCAGCGGCGAGGTCAGTTTCAGGCGCAACAGGCGCCCGCCCTGGGTCAGCCCCCCATCCAGGCTGGCGGTACGGAACTGCCACTCGTTGGCATTGCCCGACAGGCCTTCCAGGCCCAGCGAGACGGCCAGCGTATCGTCGCCGGTCCATTTCAGGGTGCCGGTCACCGGATCGGCCTGGGCGGACTCGGGTGAAATCGCCAGCGCCGGCGCATCCAGGGCCAGGTCCAGGGCGCGCTTGCCCTCCTGGCCGACGGCACGCAGGGCCAGCTTGTTGATCGTGAGCGCGGTGTTGGTCTGGTCCAGGCGCAGTTTCGCCGCCGTCAGGCTGGCCTTCAGGCCCTGGACCGGATGGACGCCGACGATATTGCCGCTCAGGGCCAGTTCCAGATTGTCGGCGGAAAAATGGCGAGCCTTGCCGTCGTAGGCCAGATTGCCCCGCAACGCAGCCTGCGACTGATCCAGGTTGCCCAGACGCCCGCTCAGTTGCACATTGATTTTCTGCGCCAGATAGCTTCGTTCCCTCGGGCTCAGGCGCAGCAGCGCCTGGGCCTGGAGCTGGGCGTGCTGCACCGGGTCGTTGCCCGTGATCACGGCCTTGAGCGAGACATCGAAAGGCTGATCGTAGGTGACCCGGCCGGTGTTGGCCTCGATCTGTTCGAGGGTCGTGGACAGGCCATCGCGCTGGTCGACGTACTGGACCCGTCCATCCTTCAATTCCAGGCCGGCGATGTCAATGTTGAAATCGGACCCGGTGCCGGGCGCGGCAGCAGCAGCGACCCCCATCGGCGCGGGTGCCGCCCCGGTCGCGCCCGCTCCATCCATGTCCAGCAGATCACTGAAGTTGAAGCGGCCCTTGGCATCCCGCACGACATGGGCCTTCAAGCCCGTCACGGCCACGTGGTCCACCACCAACTGGTTCGACAGCAAAGGCCAGATCGCCACGGCAAAGCGGGCACTGTCGATGGAGACGAAGGTGTCCTTGGCTTCACGATTGGACAGCGCCACATCGCTGACAGACAGGCCGATGCGGGGGAACAGCGACAAGCTGATGTCGCCACCGATGGTCAACGTGCGCGCCGTGCGTTCGAACACCAGGGATTCCAGCCTGGATTTATAGGCGTTCGGATTGAAAGTCAGCAGGAAAATAGCCAGTCCGACCACCGCCAGCAGCAGCGCCACGACCAGGCTGAACAATACCCGCTTCAACCAGACATTCATTTTTTGACCCACACCCTCGACAGGAGTCCCGCCCACGGTGGGACAACACCCGGAATGCTAACCCATGCCCGAGCCCAGCACGGCCGTTTACAGCATCCGGCCGCATTCTATTGCACCGCATTGCATTTCGTAGAACGCTGCACGACAGATATGCGGCCTTTATATTATTCTTGGTTATATTGAAATATTCGCATAGACCGTATATTGAAAGCGCATTCACCAGTACGATGGTCGACTGCCCAAAAAAATACCACACAGGAGACTTTTCTCATGTCCCGCCGCTTCGAAACCCTGGCCATCCACGCCGGCTACACCCCCGACCCCACGACCAAAGCGGTCGCCGTGCCGATCTACCAGACCACCTCGTACGCCTTCGACGACACCCAGCACGGCGCGGACCTGTTCGACCTGAAAGTGGCGGGCAACATCTACACCCGCATCATGAACCCCACCACCGCCGTCCTGGAAGAGCGCGTCGCCGCGCTGGAAGGCGGGGTGGCCGCGCTGGCCGTGGCCTCGGGCATGACGGCCATCACTTACGCCATCCAGACGCTGGCGCAGGCGGGCGACAACATCGTCTCCACCAGCAAGCTCTACGGCGGCACCTACAATCTGTTCGCCCACACCTTCCCGCGCCAAGGCCTGGAAGTGCGCTTCGCGCCCCACGACGACGTGGCCGCCCTGGAGGCCCTGATCGATGACCGCACCCGCGCGGTGTTCTGCGAATCCGTCGGCAACCCGGCGGGCAACATCATCGACATCCAGGCACTGGCCGACGCCGCTCACCGCCATGGCGTGCCGCTGATCGTGGACAACACGGTCGCCTCGCCCGCCCTGTGCCGCCCCATCGAATGGGGCGCCGACATCGTGGTGCACGCCCTGACCAAGTACATGGGCGGCCACGGCACCAGCATCGCCGGGGCAATCGTGGACAGCGGCAAATTCCCCTGGGCGGAACACCGCGACCGCTTCCCCATGCTCAACGAACCGGACCCGTCCTACCACGGCGTGGTCTACACCGAGGCCTTCGGACCGGCCGCCTTCATCGGCCGCTGCCGTGTCGTCCCCTTGCGCAATACCGGCGGTGCAATCTCGCCCTTCAATTCCTTCCTGGTGCTGCAGGGCATCGAAACCCTGGCCTTGCGCATGGAGCGCCACTGCGCCAATGCCCTGACCGTGGCCCGCTTCCTGAAGGACCACCCGCAGGTCGCCTGGGTGAACTACGCCGGCCTGCCGGATCACGCAGAACACGCCCTGGCGCAAAAATACATGGGTGGGCTGCCTGCCAGCATCCTGTCCTTCGGCATCAAGGGCGGCCTGGCCGCAGGCGCCCGCTTCATCGATGCCCTGCAACTGATCCTGCGGCTGGTGAACATCGGCGATGCAAAATCCCTGGCCTGCCATCCGGCCTCGACCACGCACCGCCAGCTCAGCCCCGAAGAACTCGCTCGTGCCGGAGTCGGCGAAGACATGATCCGCCTGTCCATCGGCATCGAGCACATCGACGACATCCTCGACGATCTGCGCCAGGCGCTGGACGCCAGCCGCTGACCCGGCCCCGTCCCGCCCCCTTCCCAAGACATCAAGGAAACCCCATGCAGCAATACCGTCGCATCCCCGTCGGGAGACCGCCATGCAGGTAGGCATTCCCCGTGAGACCCTGCCCGGCGAGACCCGGGTCGCCGCCACCCCGGAAACCGTCAAGAAACTGGCCCAGGCCGGCCATCAGGTCCGGGTCGAGCGCGGTGCCGGCACAGCCGCCCGCTACCTCGACGCCGACTACGAAAAGGCCGGTGCCGAACTGACCGACGCCGATGCCGCCCTGGGCAGCGAACTGGTCCTGAAGGTGCGCCGTCCGGACGCCGCCGAGCTGAGCCGCATGAAACCGGGCGCCGCGCTGCTCGGCATGCTGGACCCCTTCGACGCCGACGGCCTGAAGGCCCTGGCGGGCGCAAGCCTCACGGCGTTCGCCCTGGAAGCCGCACCGCGCACCACCCGTGCCCAGAGCCTGGACGTGCTGTCGTCCCAGGCCAATCTGGCCGGCTACAAGGCCGTGCTGCTGGCGACCCAATACTACGGCCGCATCTTCCCCATGATGATGACCGCCGCCGGCACCCTGAAGGCGGCCCGCGTGGTGGTGCTCGGGGCGGGCGTGGCCGGCCTGCAGGCCATTGCCACCGCACGCCGTCTGGGCGCCGTGGTCGAAGCCTCCGACGTGCGTCCCGCCGCGCGCGAGCAGGTCGAGTCGCTGGGCGGCAAATTCATCGACGTGCCCTACGAGACCGACGAGGAACGCGAAATCGCTGAAGGCGTCGGCGGCTACGCCCGGCCCATGCCGGCCGCGTGGATGGCGCGCCAGGCCGCGCTGGTGGCCGAACGCTGCAAGCAGGCCGACATCGTCATCACCACCGCTCTGATCCCCGGCCGTCCGGCGCCGACGCTGATCCAGCCGGACACGGTCGCCGCCATGAAGCCGGGCTCGGTCATCGTCGACCTGGCGGTGGAACGCGGCGGCAACTGCCCGCTGTCCGTGCCGGGCGAGGTCGTCGAGCGCGATGGCGTCACCCTGGTCGGGCTGAGCAATCTGCCTGCCCTGCTGGCGACCGACGCTTCCGCACTCTATGCGCGCAACGTGCTCGATTTCCTGAAACTCGTCATCGACGCCGAGGGCCGCTTCGCGCTCCCGGAGAACGACGACATCGTCAAAGCCTGCCTGGTCTGCAAGGACGGCCAGGTCCTGAGGAGCGCCTGATGGACGCCGTCAATCCCACCCTGATCAACATCATCATCTTCGTGCTCGCCGTCTACGTGGGTTTCCACGTGGTCTGGAACGTGACTCCGGCCCTGCACACCCCGCTGATGGCCGTGACCAACGCCATTTCGGCCATCGTCATCGTCGGCGCCATGCTGGCGACCGGTCTGACCGACGGCGGCCTGGCCCAGTCCATGGGCGTGTTCGCCGTGGCCCTGGCGGCGGTGAACGTCTTCGGCGGCTTCCTGGTCACCCAGCGCATGCTGGAAATGTTCAAGAAGAAGGAACGCAAGGGGGACCAGGCATGATCTCGGCCAATCTCGTCACCCTGCTCTACCTGATCGCCTCGGTCTGCTTCATCCAGGCGCTCAAGGGCCTGTCCCATCCCACCACCTCGCGTCGGGGCAATGCCTTCGGCATGATCGGCATGGCAATCGCCATCGTGACCACGGCGGCGCTCATCGTCGGCCTGGCGCGTGACGGGACCACCGTCGCCGGCCTGGGGCGGGTACTGCTCGGTCTGCTGATCGGCGGCAGCATCGGCACCCTCCTGGCACGCAAGGTCCAGATGACCAAGATGCCGGAACTGATTGCCTTCATGCACAGCATGATCGGTCTGGCGGCCGTGGCCATCGCCACGGCGGTCGTGGCCGAGCCGCATGCCTTCGGCATCGCGGCCAACGGCGCCCCCATCCCCGTGGGCAACCGGCTGGAACTGTTCATCGGCACCTTCGTCGGCGCCATTACGTTCTCCGGTTCGGTGATCGCCTTCGGCAAGCTGTCGGGCAAGTACAAGTTCCGCCTGTTCCAGGGCGCGCCGGTGGTCTTCCCCGGTCAGCACATGCTGAACCTGCTGCTGGCGATCCTGATGCTGGCCTGCGGCTTCTGGTTCATGGCGACGCAGTCCTGGCTGCCCTTCATCCTCATGACGGCCATCGCCTTCCTGCTGGGCGTGCTGATCATCATCCCGATCGGCGGCGCCGACATGCCGGTGGTGATCTCCATGCTGAACAGCTACTCGGGCTGGGCGGCGGCGGGGATCGGCTTCTCGCTGAACAACCCGATGCTGATCATCGCCGGTTCGCTGGTGGGTTCGTCGGGCGCGATCCTGTCCTACATCATGTGCAAGGCGATGAACCGGTCGTTCTTCAACGTGATCCTGGGCGGCTTCGGGGCCGAGGCGTCCTCGGGGGGCGCAGCCGGCGACGGCGTGCAGCGCAGCGTCAAATCGGGCAGTTCGGACGACGCCGCCTTCCTGATGAGCAATGCCGATACCGTCACCATCGTCCCGGGCTACGGCCTGGCCGTGGCGCGCGCCCAGCACGCGCTCAAGGAACTGGCGGCGAAACTGTCCGCACAGGGCGTGACGGTCAAATACGCCATCCACCCGGTGGCCGGGCGCATGCCGGGGCACATGAACGTGCTGCTGGCCGAAGCCGAAGTCCCCTACGACCAGGTGTTCGAAATGGACGACATCAACGGCGAATTCGGTCAGACCGACGTGGTGCTGGTGCTGGGCGCCAACGACGTGGTCAACCCGGCCGCCAAGAACGACCCGAACTCGCCCATCGCCGGGATGCCGATCCTGGAGGCCTACAAGGCGCGCACCGTGATCGTCAACAAGCGCTCCATGGCGGCGGGCTACGCCGGGCTGGACAATGAACTGTTCTACATGGACAAGACCATGATGGTGTTCGGCGACGCCAAGAAGGTTCTGGAGGACATGGTCAAGGCCCTGGAATAGGGTCAATATGCCAGAGCGTGTTCGGCCCCCCCCGCCGAAGACGCTCTGCTCAAGGCCCGTGCATGCGGGCTTACCCGCAGTCCGCCGGCCCCGCTTTCGGGGCCGGATCGTTTAAAATTAACAGTTGTTACACCTTCGGCACAAACTCACCATGGCCTTCCAGGAAGACGATCCCTGTCTGGTATCGCAATCGCTCGAAATCAGCTCCATCCTGCAAGGCCTGCTCACTCAACGTGTGCTGGTGCGCCTGGACATCCCCGGCAAAGCCGTCTCGATCATCTCCACACTGCTCGAGGTCGACCCCAAAACCGGCACGCTGCTGCTGGACAACGCCTCCGAAGATCAAATCAACAATCAGTTGCTGCGCGCCACGGCCGTACGGCTGCAGGGCTCGCTGAATCGCGTGATGATTGAATTCTCCGGACCGCTCAGCCCCACCATGCACGGCGGCAAGCCGGCCCTGTCGATGGCCTGGCCCACCCAGTTGCGGCGGGTCCAGCGGCGCGAATTCTTCCGGGTCGACATCCCGGCCAGCAACCCCGCCCACTGCCTGATCGAACACGAATCCCTGCCCTCGGGCAGGGCCCGCTTCCGGATCGCCGACATCAGCGCGGGCGGTCTGCAACTGGTGGACCGCGACCTGCTGCTCACCCATGCCGCCGTGGGCACGGTCTTCGAGGAATGCACCCTGGAACTGCCCGACGCAGCCGAACTGGACCTGGGCCTGCGCGTGCTGCGGTCCACTCAACTGGAGCAGGACAACGGCAAGCCGCAGCACCAGATCGCCTGCAGCTTCGTCCATCTGCCGGACAATCGCCGGATCGCCATCCAGCAATACATCGGCACCCTGGAGCGGGCCGCTCTCTCCCGCCGCTGGGGCATGGAGTAAGACCCGCCGCCGCCTCGGCGGCGCGCGAAAAACCCGCCACGCCCCACACGTTCCCGCACCTGGTTCCTGGTAAATATATCTATTGAATATTTACCGTGCCTGTGGAATCATCCCTGGCATCGGGTCCGTACGACCCCCTGACCGGCACAGAGTCCTCACCATGAACGCTTCCTCCTGTGACGTCGCCATCGTAGGCGGCGGCATCATCGGCCTGAGTTGCGCGCTGTACCTGCGCGAAGCCGGACACGATGTCGTCGTGGTCGAACGCAACGACCCGGCCAGCGGTGCCAGCCGAGGCAACGCGGGCGCGCTGGCCTTCGCCGAGATTCTGCCGCTGGCGTCCCCGCGCATCATCCGCAAGGCGGCCCGCTGGCTGTTCGACCCGCTGGGGCCGCTCAGCCTGCCGCCCGCCTACCTGCCGCGCATCGCCCCCTGGCTGCTGCGCCTGTGGCGGGCCAGTTGGCCATCGCACTATCAGGCCAACATCCAGGCCCAAGTCGCACTGATCGGTCTGGCCCAGGAAGAAATGCTGACCATGCTGGCCCGCACAGGGCTGGACCGCCACCTGCATACCGAGGGCGTGCTGGAAGTCTACGAAGGGGCGAACCGCTTCGCCGCCGCCCAGGAAACCGCCCGCCAGCGGCTGATCTACGGCATCGAAAGCCAGCCCGTCCAGGGCGACGAACTGGCGGCGCTTCAACCCGGCCTGGCACCGCGCTTCACCCATGGCATGCTGGTGCCCCGCTGGCGCAATGTCGACGATCCCCAGTCCCTGGCCGTGGACATCGGCCTGCGGGCACAGGCGCTCGGCGCCCGGCTGCTGCGCCGCGAGGTGCGCGCCGTCGAACCGGGCACCGAAGGCGGCCGTCTGATACTGGATGACGGCACCGCGCTGCAAGCGTGCCGCATCGTCATCGCCGCCGGCGCCTGGTCGCACCAACTGAGCCGCCCGCTGGGCGACCCCATCCCCCTGGAAACCGAGCGCGGCTACAACACCACCCTGCCGCCGGACGCGCTGGACCTGCGCCGCCAGATCACGTTTGCCGACCACGGCTTCGTGATCTCGCCGCTGACCTGCGGCATCCGCGTAGGCGGTGCCGTCGAACTGGCCGGCCTGAAGCGCCCGCCCGACTACCGCCGCGCCCAGGCCATGCTGGACAAGGCCAAAGCCTTCCTGCCGGCGCTGCGCACCGAGGGCGGCGAGCAATGGATGGGCTTTCGACCCAGCCTGCCCGACTCGCTGCCGGTCATCGGCCGCGCTCGGCGCCATCCCGCCATTTTCTACGCCTTCGGTCACGGCCACCTGGGGCTGACGCAATCGGCCGCCACCGCCCGCCTGATCCGCGATCTGATCGACGGCCAGGTGCCCGCCATCGACCTCGCCCCTTATCGGCCTGAACGTTTTTTCTAAGGACACATCACATCATGCATCGCATCGCCATCCTGGACTCCCACACCGGCGGAGAGCCGACTCGGCTGGTACTCGACGGCTTTCCCGATCTGGGTACCGGCTCGATGGCCGAACGCCGCGCGCTGCTGGCCGAACGACATGATGCCTGGCGCAAGAGCGTGATCCTGGAGCCGCGCGGCAACGACGTACTGGTCGGCGCCCTGCTGTGCGCCCCGGTCGACCCCAGCGCCACTGCGGGCGTGATCTTTTTCAATAACACCGGCTACCTGGGCATGTGCGGCCACGGCACCATCGGCCTGCTGGCCTCGCTGGCCTGGCTGGGCCGCATCGAACCAGGCGAACACCGCATCGAGACCCCGGTGGGTACGGTCACCACGACCCTGCACGCAGACGGTTCGGTCAGCGTACGCAACGTCCCCGCCTACCGTCACCGCAAGGCGGTGGCCGTAGACGTGCCTGGCCACGGCGTGGTGCACGGAGACATCGCCTGGGGGGGCAACTGGTTCTTCCTGGTGGACGCTCCCGACCAGGTCGTGCCCGGCGCCGATCTCGACGACCTGACGGAATATACCTGGGCGATCTGCCAGGCCCTGGACGCTCAAGGCATCCGGGGACGCGGCGACGCGCGCATCGACCACATCGAACTGTTCGGGGCCGACGAGGACGCCGACAGCCGCAATTTCGTGCTGTGCCCCGGCAAGGCCTATGACCGCTCGCCCTGCGGCACCGGCACCAGCGCCAAGCTGGCCTGCCTGGCAGCGGACGGCAAACTCGCCCCGGGGCAGATCTGGCGCCAGTCCAGTATCATTGGCAGCCAGTTCCAGGCCAGCTATGAGCCGGGCGAACACGGCGAGGTCATCCCGACCCTGCGCGGGCGCGCCCACATCAGCGGCGAAACCACTCTGATCCTGCAAGACGACGACCCATTCCAATGGGGCATCGAATCGCAGCTCTGATCTTTCTGCGCTATGACCTCCGTATCCCCTACCGTCAAGATCCGCGCCACCGAGGCAGCCTACGACCGCATCGAACAGATGATCGCCACGCTGCAACTGGAGCCCAATCAGCCGATCGTGGAAAGCGATCTGATCCAGATGACCGGCCTCGGCCGCACACCGATCCGCGAAGCCCTGATGCGGCTGATCGCCAGCGGCCTGATCGAGCAGCAACCCCGGCGCGGGCTGCGCGTGAGCGAAATCCGCATCGCGGAACACCTGATCCTGATCGAGACCCGCCGGGTGCTGGAACGCCTGATCGCGGGCTCGGCGGCCCGTCGGGCCACGACCGGGCAGCGCGCCACTCTGCTGCAATTCGCGCACGACATGACGGAAGCCGCCCGCCGGGGCGACCTGACGGGCTATATGGTGGCCGACCAGGCGCTGGACCGCGTCACGCACGAGGCCAGCCGCAACCCCTACGCGACGCAAGCGATCATTCCGATGATCATTCAGTGCCGGCGCTTCTGGTACGCCTACCAGCACGAAGGCGACCTGGAGCGCGGCGCCCGCTGCCACCTGATGCTGGCCGAAGGCATCCACGCCAATGACCCGGAGCGGGCCATCGCCGGCGCAGACGCGCTGATGGACTACCTGATGGAATTCACCCACACCGTCATCGAGGGATAAAAAAGGCGCCTTGCGGCGCCTTTTTTATCTTCAGTTGTTCACATACCAGATCGTCTTGATCTGCTGGTACTGGTCCAGGGCCTCCAGGCCGTTGTCACGACCGCCGAAGCCGGACTGCTTGTAGCCGCCGAACGGGGTGGTGATGTCGCCTTCCGAGAAACCGTTGACCGACACCGTGCCCGCCTGGATGGCGCGCGCCACGCGCTGGGCGCGGCCCACGTCACGGGTATACAGGGATGCCGCCAGGCCGTACTGGCTGTCGTTGGCCAGTTCGATGGCCTCGGCTTCGGTCTCGAAAGTGGACACGGCCAGGATGGGGCCGAAGACCTCTTCGCGGAACAGGCGCGATTCGCGCGTGACGCCGTCGAAGATGGTCGGTTCGACATACCAGCCACTGCCCAGTTCCGAATGGATACGGCCGCCGTGCGCCAGACGCGCGCCGTCGGCTGCCGCGCCTTCCAGGAAGCCGCGCACCTTCTCGAAGTGAGCGCGCTCGACCATGGGGCCGATCTGCACGGACTCGTCCGTGGGCAGGCCGACCTTCCAGTTCGACAGGCGCGCGCGCAGACGATCCAGCACCGCGTCCTTGACGCTGGACTGGACGATCAGGCGCGAGCCGCAGCTGCAGTTCTCGCCCATGTTCCAGAAAGCGGCGTTCAGCACGTGGTCCACCAGGCCGTCCAGATCGGCGTCCTCGAAAATCACCTGCGGGCTCTTGCCGCCGCATTCCAGGACGATTTCCTTCAGATTGCTCTCGGCGGAATACTTCAGGAAGTAGCGGCCGACTTCGGTGGAACCGGTGAAGGACACCACATCCACGTCCATGTGACGGCCCAGGGCCTCGCCCACCGATTCACCCAGGCCGGTCACCAGTTGCAGCGCGGCGGCAGGAACGCCGGCCTGGTGGGCCAGCTGGGTCATGCGGTAGGCACTGAGCGAGGTCAGTTCGGCCGGCTTGACGATGACCGAATTACCGGCCGCCAGCGCGGGCGCGACCTTCCAGGCGTACATCTGGGCCGGAAAGTTCCAGGGCAGCACGGCCCCCACCACGCCGATGGGCTCCTTGACGATCAGGCCGGTGGCGCCCGGACCGGTCGGCGCGATCCGGCCGAAACACTTGTCGATCGCCTCCGAATACCAGCGGAAGGTATCCAGCGTGGCCGGCATGTCCGTGTTCAGGCATTCGCTGATCGGCTTGCCTGCGTCGATGCAGTCCAGCGCCGCCAGTTCCTCGGCGTGGGCCGTCATCAGGTCCGCCCAGGCCAGCATGATGCGCTTGCGTTCGGCGGGTGCCAGTTGGGACCACTCGCCCGACTTGAAGCTGGCGCGCGCCACGCGCACCGCCAGATCGACGTCGGCGGCGGTTCCCGATTCCAGGGCGCCGATGACGCTGTTGTCGATCGGCGTGGTGTTGTCCATCCGGGCGCCCGGCGCGTCGTGGCCGGGGATCAGGTGGCCGGCCCACAGCGTGCCCTCGCGGGCCTGGGCGAAAATCTGTTCCTTGGTCTGCGGCATGTCGATCTCCTTAACCCTGGTAGGCGTCCAGCAGCGCCAGGAAGGCGCGTTCGTCCTGTGCCGACATCGGCGACAGGGGCAGGCGCACCGGGCCGGCCTCGACGCCATGGCGGCGGCAGCCCAGCTTGGCCTTCTGGTTGTAGTCGCCGGATTCCATAGCCTGGATCACCGGGTACATGCCGCGCATCATGCCGCGGACCTTGTCCCACTGGCCTTCGCCGGCGGCCTTGACCATGGCGGCCTGCTCGGCCGGGAAGACGTTGGCGCCACCGCTGATCCAGCTGCGCACGCCCCAGAACAGGAAATCGGCCGCCATGTCATCGGAACCGCTGATGATCTGGAAATCCGGGATGTCGGACTGGATCAGGGCCAGGGCGCGGTTGAAGCTGCCGCTGCTTTCCTTGATGCCGACGATATTGGGGACGCGTGCCAGTTCGATCACCGTTTCCACGGCGATCTGCACGCCCACCCGCGCCGGGAAGTCGTACATGATGATCGGCAGCTTGGTGGACTGAGCGACCGTGCGGAAGTGCTGTGCGATCCCGGCCTGCTCCGGCAGGCTGTAAGGCGGCGTGGACAGCATCAGGCCGTCGTAGCCCAGGGCCTCGGCCTGCTGGGCGTTGCGGATGGCCTGCGTCGTGGACAGAGCGTTGATGCCGGCGATCGACGTCACGCGCCCCCGGGTGGCGTCGGCCACCGTGCGCAGCACCAGTTCGCGCTCGTCGTCTTCCAGCGCATAGTATTCGCCCGTGGTGCCGCAGGCCACGATGCCGGCGACGCCCGCATCGATGAAGCGTTCCACCAGCCGGCGCAGCGCGTCGGCGTCGACACGACCATCCGCCGTGAACGGGGTGACGATGGGAACCAGGACTCCGTCGGTTTTCATATGCTTTCCTAAACACTCAAAAAAAGGCCCGTGCGATCGGGCCAGGACGGGACACCAGGTCCCGGGATCGAAATCAGAACCCTACGACGCGCTGCGGCAGCCAGGTGGCCAGGGCCGGGAACAGCACCACCAGCGTCAGGGTCACGAACTGGACCAGGATGAAGGGCACCACACCCTTGCAGACCTGGCCGTACTTCATGTCGGGCGGTGCGATCGACAATAAATAGAAGATCGAGGACGCCATCGGCGGGGTCAGGTAGCTGGTCTGGATGACGATGATCACCAGCGTGCCGAACCAGATCGGGTCCACGCCGGCCGCCGTCAGAACGGGCAGGAACAGCGGCACGCAGATCAGCACGTTGGCGGTCCAGTCCAGCACGAAGCCCAGCAGGAACACGATGAACAGGAACAGCACCAGCGTGCCCGTCAGCCCCAGGCCCATGTCAGAGATCAGCCCCTGGATCAGGCGCGAACCCCCATTGGCGGCAAAGATCCCTGTGAACATGATACCGCCGGCCACGATCAGCAGAATCATGGCGGAAATCCGCACCGTGATCGCCAGCGATTCCCGCATCACGGTCAGGCTGAATTTGCCATAGCAGATGCACAGGATCAGCGCGCCGACCGCACCGACGGCGGCGGCCTCGGTGGGCGAGGCGATGCCGGCCATCAGCGAGCCCAGCACGGCCACGATCAGCAGCATGGTCGGCAGCAGGCCGCTGAAGGTGATCTTCAGCTTTTCCATCACCGGCAGGCGCATGTCCGGATCGTCGGCGCGAGGGCCCTTTTTGGGGTCCAGGATGCAGACGACGACGATGTACAGGACGAACAGCCCCACCATCACCAGGCCGGGGAACAGCATGGCGGCGAACAGCTCGCCCACCGAAATCTGGGCCAGCGAGGCATACACCACGGCCACCACCGAAGGCGGAATCATAGTGCCCAGCGAACCGCCCGCGCAGATGGTGCCGGCGATCAGCGAATTGTCGTAGCGGAAGCGCTGCATGGCGGGAATGGCCATCAGGCCCACCATGACCTCGACCGCGCCCACTACGCCGGCTGCGGCCGCAAAGGTGGCGCCCATGGCGATGGTCGCCACGGCCAGGCCCCCGGGCAGCCGCCCCAGCCAGAGCTGCATGGTGCGGAACAGGCGCGCCGCGATGCCGGAGCGTTCCAGGATCGCGCCCATCAGCACGAACATCGGAATGGCCGACAGAATGTAATTGGTGGTCGCCGAGTACAGGCTGCCATAGAGTTGATTGAACACCTGGTCGCCGAAGGCGAACCAGCCCGCGACCACGGCGGGGATGATCAGGGACAGGGAGACGGGGATGCCCAGAAAGATCAGCAGGAACATCCCCGGAAACATCAGGGCGGCGATGATCGGATTCATCAGTGATCCTTCTTGGCGTCGGAATCCAGGCCGCGGAAGGCCCGCAGACCCTCCACCGCCAATTGCAGGGTCAGTGCGATCAGGCCGGTCGCGATGCACAGGTAGAACGGCCACATCAGCGGCGCCCAGGGGCTGACCGTCTCGACCTCGTGCCGCACCCAGGCACGCCAGGTGTGCGATACGGCGATCCAGGACAGCATGCCGAAGAACGGCGCCAGGACCAGCAGATAGGCGACCCCCTGGACCCCGTGATTGAAACGGGCCGGCAGGCGGTTGCGCAGCACATCGATGCGGATGTGCGCGTCTTCCCGCAGGACGTAGGCCACGCCCAGCAGGAAGACGGCGCCGTTGGCCATGTAGGCGACATCGAAGGCCCAGGCCGTGGGCGCATCGAACACATAGCGGGCAAAGACCTCATAGACCATGGCCACGGTCAGAACCGCCGCCGCCACACTGGCCAGTTGGGAGGCGCACCAGGATACGCCGTTCGCGAATCGTGTCAGGGCATTGAGCATCTCGGCCTCGCTAAGTGCGATCGTGGATCAGTCGCGCATCAGGTAGTTGCTTTCCGCCTTCCAGCGCTTGTGGTAGGCCTCATAGTCGGCCAGCACCTCGGCCATTTCCGGCTTGCCGGCGGCCTTCTGTGCGTTGGCCGTCTTGTGCATCCAGTCGTAGCCCGCATCGGACAGTTGCTTCACGAACTCGGGGCTGAGCGTGATGATCTCGTTGCGGCCGGAACGGTACTTTTCCATCGCTTTCATGTCGGCGTCATAGAAGAAATCCAGGCTCTGCTCGGTGGTCAACTGGGCAGCGGCTTCGATCAGCGGCTTCAGATCCGCCGGCACCTTGTCCCAGGTGTCCTGCTTGACGACCACTTCCCACATGAAGGTCGGCTGGTGCACGCCCGGAACGACGATGTACTTGGCCGCCTGGTGGAAGCCTTCCGGCATGTTGGCCGACGGCGGAGCCCATTCCACGGCGTCCACGCCCTTGCGCTGCAGCAGCGTGTAGGTCTCGCCCGGCGGCACCACGGTCGGCACGGCGCCGAAATAATCGCGCATTACTTCGGCCCAGGGGCCGGAGGTACGGTATTTCAGGCCCTTCAGGTCTTCCGCGCTGCGGATGGGCTTGTTGGCGTGCGCCAGGATTTCGGACGAACCAATGCCGACGATCATGGTCTTCAGGCCTTGTTTCGCGCGCATCGCCTGCAGCTTTTCCTGGCCACCGCCCTGATACAGCCAGGCTTTGTAGGCATCCGGCCCCATGCCACCCGGGAAGCCCGAGAAAATGGCGTTTTCCGGGTCCTGATTGACCAGATAGCTGGAGGTGGAATGGCCGGCCTCGACCACGCCGTCACGCACCGCGTCGAACACTTTCAGGGCGGGCACGATGACACCGGCGCCAAAGGGCTGGATCTCGACCCGGCCGGAGGTGATGGTCTTGACGTTGGAGGCAAAGCGCTCCAGAAAGTTCTGATAGAAAGGCGAGCCTTCGGGCACCGAGGTCGGCACACGCCAGGTCACGTCGGCCGCCGTCGCGGCACCCACCGAGCACATCGAGAAGGCCGCAACGACGGCCAGAGTGCGGAAAATCTTCTTCATGGTCTCCCCCTTGAAGTATTGGAGTCGGCGCCGCTTGGACAGCATATGCGCTGCCCTCAGTCTAATATCCAATAAATATATTTACAACATATCTAGGGTAAATACCAATGCCGCCAGCAGGGGCTTGGGTCACCGGCCGATCAGGCGGACGGGCGCGAGAGGCCCCCGGGATATGCTAGGCTCCCTTCTCCTCAACCCCACAGGAGCCACGCCATGCCGACCATGCACATTGAGTTGTTCGAAGGCCGTACCCCCGAAAAGAAGCGCGAACTCGTCCGCGCGCTGACCGAACGCACCTGTGAAGTCCTGGGCTGCCAGCCGGACTCGGTGGACATCATCCTGACGGAAATCAGCAAGGACCGCTGGGCCACGGGCGGCGTGCTCTGGTCCGAGAAAAGCTGAAAAGGCAGCGGCCCCGAATGGCCGCCGCCATGAACACCGCTATTGACCGACCATGCGCTCGACTTTCTGGCGCAATTCGGGACTCTCGCGCACGGCGCGGCTGATGCCGTTGTATTCGGCGACGCTCATGCCACCCGCCTCGACCTGATCCACCATTTTCTGATCAGCCTCGACACGCACCGCCTGCTTGGCGGGCTCGTCCTGGGCAGACTCCAGCTTGGGCTGGTATTCCGCCGCCACAGCGCTGACCTTGCGCACGGCGACGGCGTAACGCTGCAGTTGCTCGTCTGTCGGCTTGTCCACGGCCTCGTAGGCCGCCGACTGTGCGCTTGCCGTCCGGGCGACCGTCAAAGGGCCCGTCAAGCCCAGCGCGATGACGGAAGCCGCGAGAAAGCCTTTCATCAATTGATTCATCCTGTACTCCTGCGTCGCGTGATCAACCACCTCATCATCGCGGCGGAGACGGGGGGTTTCAAGTTTCCCGATGTACAGTCCTGTGTCATCATGCCACCAGCCGCCGCCGATACCGGATGCCGCACCGTCCGGCACGCGCATCCCACCCTCCCGCATAGAGACACACATGGATACGGATTTCTGGCTGCAACGCTGGGAACAAGGACAGACCGGCTTTCATCAGTCCCGCGTCATGCCCCTGCTGCAGAAACACTGGCCCGGGCTCGGACTGCCGTCCGGCAGCCGGGTGCTGGTGCCGCTGGCCGGCAAGACCCTGGACGTCATCTGGCTGGCAGAGCAGGGCCACGCCGTGCTGGCGGTGGAACTGTCTCCCATCGCCGTCCAGCAGTTCTTCGAAGAACACGCCCTTCAGCCCGAGATCCAATCCACCCCCCAGGGCACGCTGTACCGTGCCGGGTCGATCCAGTTCCTGTGCGGCGACATCTTCGGCCTGGACGCGGCAACGCTGGCAAGTTGTGCAGGCTGCTACGACCGTGCCGCCCTCATCGCCCTGCCGCCGGAACTGCGCGCACGGTATGCGCGCCACGTCTACGGACAACTACCCGACGGCTGCCGCGCGTTGCTGCTGACCCTGGACTATCCACAGGCGGAAATGGACGGGCCGCCATTCTCCGTGCCGGAGTCCGAAGTCCAGGCGCTCTACGATGACCACTGGCGCATCGAACGGCTTGAGACCCGCGACATCCTGGCCCAGGAATCCAAGTTCGCCGCGCGCGGCGTGTCCCGCATGGATACCGGGGTCTTCCGGCTGACGGCCGTCTGATCCGCGCCATTCCTTCCCCGCCGCCGCAGGGTCCCTTGTTCCATGCAATTCCCACATGGAACAAGGGGTTATACATTGATAAACGGAATACTGGGGGCCTTATTGCCCGCTGCTGGGTCGATCAAAATTCCAGGGTTTTCCCTAATATAGAGGGCATTCTTCCTGTGAAAGGCGCACGTCGCCGACCCCTCATGAAAAACATCAAGATCAGTACGCGGCTTGCCGCGGCTTTCGGCTTCATCCTGCTCCTGGCGCTGACCCTGGCGCTGATCGGCATCTGGAACGCCAACAACGCCCAGTCGATCACCGAAGAAATCGGCCAGCGCCGCCAGGCCGGCCAGTTGATGGACCGGTGGACCCGGGCCGTTGACGTCCGCGCCAACCAGGTCATGGCCTACGCCCTGGTCTCCGATCCGGAAATGATCGAGTATTTCAAGGAAGGAATCAGCGACGCGACGAACAAAATCAGCGACTACACCCGGCAGGCGGACGTCCTGTTCACCGTGCCCGAGTCCCGCCGCCTCTTCCAGCACATCATGGAGCAGCGCGCCAGCTACCTGGACACCCTCAATACGATCTACAAGGCGCTGGACGATCACCAGGCCATGGTCGCCAACGACATCGTCCGGGAACGCCTGCCGGAGATCAACCGGACCTACCTCGCCAGCATCGAGGCGCTCAATACCTACCAGCAGGAGCAGATCGACCTGGCCCAGCGGCAATCCGCAAACCAGGCCGCGCTGAGCGAACGCATTCTGGTGCTGGCCACGATCCTGGCCTTGATCCTGGGGCCGCTGTTCGCCTGGCGCGTCATGCGCGCCATCACGGGGCCGCTGCGGCGCGCGGTCGACGCTGCGCAAACCATCGCGCAGCGAGACCTCAGCCACGAGATCCGCGTAGACTCGAACAACGAAATCGGTCAGTTGCTCAGCGCCCTGGCCACCATGACCCGCAATCTGCGTGGTGCCCTGAGCGAAGTGCGCGGCGGTTCGGACGCAATCGCCTCGGCCTCGGCGCAGATCAGCGCCGGCAACCTGGACCTGTCCTCGCGCACCGAACAACAGGCCAGCTCCCTGGCCGAGACCGCCGCCACGATGGAAGAAATCACCGCCACCGTGCGCCAGAACGCCGACAACGCCCAGCAGGCCAACACCCTGGCCGCGGCGGCCGCCAAGACCGCCACCGACGGCGGCAGCATCGTCGCCGAACTGGTCTCCACCATGGGCGAGATCAACACCAAGTCCCAGCAGGTCGCCGACATCATCGGCGTCATCGATTCCATCGCCTTCCAGACCAACATCCTGGCCCTGAATGCCGCGGTCGAGGCCGCCCGTGCCGGCGAACAAGGTCGCGGCTTCGCCGTGGTGGCCGCCGAAGTGCGCGCGCTGGCCCAGCGTTCGGCCGGTGCCGCCCGGGAAATCAAGGATCTGATCGACACCTCCGTGGCGTCCGCCACCAAGGGCAACGAGCAGGCCTCGCGCGCCGGGGCCACGATGCAGGACATCGTCGACGGCATCAACCGCGTCACCGACATCATGGGCGAGATCAGCGCGGCCAGCCGCGAACAGACCACCGGCATCGAGGAAATCAACGCGGCCATCACGCAGATGGACGATGTCACCCGTCAGAACGCCAGCCTGGTCGAGGAATCGGCCGCCGCCGCCACCAGCCTGCAGGAGCAGGCCGATACCCTGGCTCAACTGGTCGCCACGTTTACGCTGGATCAGGCCCAGGTCCAGGCCCCGATCGAGACTGCCGAGAGAGAGGTGGCGGTTTTGCAGCCGCCCCTGCGTCTTGCTGCGTCAGCGGCCTTTTCCGGGACGCATCCGGGTTAAGGTGTCATCGTGATCGATGAAATGGTGCCATAGGGCGCCGATGATGTGCAGCGTGACCAGGGCGATCAGAAGCGGCCCTGCATATCCCGCGTGAATCGTGTGGATGGCCTTGGCGGCCGCCTTGTCCTCGGCCAGCCATATCGGGATGGAAAACAGGCCGAACACGCTGACCGACTGTTGCGCGAATTGCGACATCAGCAGGCCGGCGATCGGTAGGGCGAGGACCAGGACGACCATGGCCCAGTGGACTGCTGTCGCCAGGCGTGATTGCCATGCCTGCCCGATGGGTGGCGGTCGGCCGGTGTTCAGGCGGGTGATCACCCAGACGATCATCAAGACCAGGGCCGTCACCCCGAAGCTCTTGTGAAAGAACATGAATTGGCCCTTGGCGGGATCGCCGCGCTCGTAGCCGCTGGCGATGAGCACACAGGTCACCGCCGCGGCGATGACGACGAACAAGGCCCAGTGCAGGAATTTGAGCGACGGATTCCAGGCGGTGGTATGAACCGGCATGCGATTCTCCTGTCGGTGATGGATGCTTTCAGCAACTATACCTGAGCATGCGTGGCACGCGGCAAGCGCAAACACGCTACAATTCAGGGTTACTCTTTGCAGGGCCGGCCCGCTTTTTCCATGGAACAGCGGGTCGATGCTGCAATCATCCCGGTTTGACTGGATCGACGATATTCATGAGCCACACTCGCAAGCGCCTCGTCATGGGCAATTGGAAGATGCACGGCAGCCTCGCGGCCAATGCCGCGTTGCTGGACGGCCTGGCCGCCGACGCGGCGCGGGCGGGTGAGACCCAGTTGGCTGTGTGCGTGCCGTTTCCTTACCTGGCACAGGTGCGGGATGCGCTGGCGGGCACGCCGATTTCCTGGGGTGGCCAGGACGTCAGCGTCCATCCCCAGGGTGCCTACACCGGTGAAGTCGCTCCGGCCATGCTGGCCGACTTCGGTTGCGCCTGGGCGCTGTGCGGGCACTCGGAACGCCGGGCCCTGCACGGTGAATCCAGCGCGCTGGTGGCTGCCAAGGCCGCATCCGCCCTGGCTGCGGGGGTGACCCCGGTCGTCTGCGTCGGTGAGACCCTGGCCGACCGGGACGCCGGTCAGGTCGAGCACGTCATCGACGAGCAGCTCGATCCGGTTCTGGCGCTGGGCGCCGAGGCCCTGGCGCGTCTGGTCATCGCCTATGAACCCGTCTGGGCCATCGGCACCGGCCGCACTGCCACGCCCGAACAGGCCCAGGCCGTGCACGCCTTCATCCGCGCCGCTCTGGTGCGGCACGGCGCCGGACAGACCCGTATCCTCTACGGCGGCAGCGTCAAGGCCGCCAATGCGGCATCCCTGTTCGCCCAACCCGACATCGACGGCGCCCTGGTGGGTGGCGCGTCGCTTGTCGCCGAAGAATTCCTCAACATCGCGGCCGCGGTCGCCTGATCCGAGAACACCATAAGGTCCGGAGTCCTATCATCATGCAATGGCTTTCCTCGATCCTGCTGACCCTGCAGGTCATCTCTTCGCTTCTGGTCATCGTGCTGGTCCTGCTGCAGCAGGGCAAGGGCGCCGATATGGGCGCCGCCTTCGGCAGCGGCTCGGCCGGCAGCGTGTTCGGTTCCGCCGGTGCGGCCAACTTCCTGTCGCGCGCCACCAAGTGGGCGGCCATCATCTTCTTCGTCACCACCGGTGGCCTGGCCTGGGTGGCCCACCATCCCGCCGGCTTGCCCATCGAGTCCGGCATCATGCAAGGCTTCACGGCCCCGGCCAAGGAAGCCGCTCCTGCCGGTTCTGCCGTGCCCAACGTGAGTGGCGGCAATGCCGTCCCGTCCGTGCCTGCTGCTCCGTCCACGGGCGCCGCTGTGCCGTCGGCCCCGTCGGCGGGTGATGCTTCGGTGCCGGCCGCTCCGGCTCCGACCGCCCCGGCCCCGGCCGACAAGAAATAAGACGGTCTTTCCGCGGGTCTTGGCGTGCCCCTCGTCAGCCAGGACCCCTGTGTTTTCGTGCTAGAATGCCCGTCTTTGTCGCAAGGCAAAACGCCGTCGTGGTGGAATTGGTAGACACGCTATCTTGAGGGGGTAGTGGCGAAAGCTGTGCGAGTTCGAGTCTCGCCGACGGCACCACAGTTAAAAATCAGGCTGTTCCAGAACAGCCCAGAAAGTACCGGAAACCCGCATGAACATTATGTTCTTGCGGGTTTTTTCATGTCTGGTTGAATCAGAGCGGGTCAGACAATCCCATGTTTTTGGGTGTCTGTTTGGGTATGTTAAAACTCACATACCCAAGGATGGCCCAATTAAAGACCCGACATGCCCAAAATCGCCAAACAA
>NZ_JBASAD010000004.1:0-19981 GCF_049650445.1 Castellaniella sp.
CTGCGGCGCAGCCCGGCACATCACGGCCTCCCCAAACCGTTCCGGCAACCCGGACACACCAGGAAACGTGCGCCCTGGCCGCAAATGCTAAAGTTCCGGGCACGTCCCTGCCTTTGGTTCCAACATCATGCCTTGTCTTCGCCACACAGGCCTGCGCCACGTCTTTTTCTTCGCCATCGGCTGCCTTTGCCTGACGGCCGGCACTGCACATGCGGGGCTGTCGTATCGACTGACCAGCCCGCAGGCCAGCCCCGGCGGCCCGATCGAACTGGAGGGCCTGCTGACGAACGACACTGGCGCAGCGCTTTCAAGTCCGGTCGCACGGGAACTGACCGGGCAATGGGTGGATGCCCAGGGACACGCCACACCCGCACATTTCCAATTGCGGTCCTCGCCGGACGCCATTAATCTGCCCGCCAATACGTTCACCCGCATGGCCTGGAGCGGCCAGGTGCCGGCCAACGCGCATGGCCTGCTGACCCTGCGCCTGGACAGTGCGGCCGACACACTGCTGGCGCTGCAGGTGGGCGCGGATGGCTTGTCAGGCACCCAGGTCGCGGCCACCGCCGGCACGACCTCCGCCCCGGCTTCCGCCACAGCCCTGGCGGAAGCCCCCGCGACGACGGCACCGGTCGAGCCGGCCACCGGCCTGTCGCCCTTCGACACCTTCCGCAACGCGATCTCGTCCTACGAGCCGATCTATTTCGCGGCGGGCAACCGCGACGGCGCCAATGCCCGCTTTCAGGTCAGCTTCAAGTACCGCCTGTTCAGCCCTGACGACCCCGCTCACCCCGACTTCATGGACAACTGGTATTTCGGCTACACCCAGACCGCCCTGTGGGATCTGCACTCGAACTCCATCCCCTTCGTGGACACCACCTATAACCCCAGCCTGTTCTGGGCGCGCGATGCGCTGTGGTCCACCACCGACAAGCGCTGGTCCCTGGGGCTGAACACGGGTTTCGAACACAGGTCCAACGGCAAGGACGGCGAAGACTCCCGTTCGATCAACGACCTGTACGTCCAGCCGGAATTCAACCACCGCTTCGACGGCGGCAGCACGCTCAGCTTCCAGCCGCGCTTCAAATACTACGTCTGGACCGACCGCGACATGGGCTACGGCAACGCCCTGGGCTACGTTGACTGGAAGCTGCGCTGGGCTCAGGATGACGGCCTGATCCTGTCGGGCCTGTACCGCCAGGGTACCGAAGGCCGCAACGCCACCCAACTGGAAGCCGCCTGGCCCTTGAAACGCACCTTCCTGCACATGAACGGCCATCTGTACGTGCAGTATTTCCGCGGCTATGGGGAAACGCTGCTGGGTTACGATCAAAAGTCCAGCCCGCAATTTCGCATCGGCATCGCGCTGGTGCCCTGAGGAATCCATTCCATGCTCACCCAGATCGGGGTTTTCGCCCTCGCGGCCCTGGCGCTGCTGACTCTCAGCCGCCTGCTGCTGACCGCCTGGCTGTGGCCCCGCGTCCGGGCGGCCGGCGGCCCCTGGCCGATCTTTCGCTGGGGCCTGCGCATCGACCTGAACCAGATCGCCATGTGGGCCGGGATTCCGCTGCTGCTGGCGCCCTGGGTGGGCGACCGCCCCGCCGCGATTTTCCTGACCGGACTGTGGCTGCAAGCCGTCTGGCTGCTGTTCGTGCTGCTCGAGGTCTCCACGCCCCAGTTCATCCAGGAATACGACAGCCGCCCCAACCGCCTGTACATCGACTACCTGAAATACCCCAAGGAAGTCTTCGGCATGCTGTGGAAAGGCTACAAGCTGGTCCTGCTGGCCGCCGCCGTGGGCCTGGGCCTGGCCGCCTGGCTGGGCCACGCGCTGTTCGCCCAGGCGCAGCCCGACCCCCTGCCCGCCTGGCCCTGGCGCGTCCTGGTCACGCTGATCTTCGCCGCCGTCATCGCGCTGGCCATCCGGGGCACGCTGGGCCACCGCCCGATCAACCCGGCCTCGGTGGCCTGGTGCGGCGACAGCCTGCTCAACACCCTGCCCCTGACCTCCCTGTACAACGTGCTGTTCGCCCTGTATGCCATCAAGAACGAACGCTCGGCGGCCGACGTCTACGGCGATCTGCCCGACGCTGAACTGCACGCGATCATCCAGGCACAGGCCGGTATCCCGCCTGGTCCGGCCGACATCCCCACCCTGCACCGCCAGCCTGCCAGCCAGCGGCCCGCGCGACCGCGCAACCTGGTGCTGATCGTTGAGGAAAGCCTGGGTGCCCAGTACGTGGGCAACCTGGGCGGCGAGGGCCTGACGCCCTGCCTGGACGCCCTGGCGGCCGAGGGTTGGAATTTCACCCGCGCCTACGCCACCGGCACCCGCTCGGTACGCGGCCTGGAAGCCGTGACTGCGGGCTTCCCCCCCACGCTGTCGGACGCCGCCCTGCGCCTGGGCGACGCGCAGAGCCGCTTCTTCACCCTGGCCCAGTTGCTGAAACGGCACGGCTACCGCTCACGCTTCATCTACGGCGGCGAGGCCCACTTCGACAATATGAAAAGCTTCTTCCTGGGCAACGGCTTCGACGAACTGCACGATCGGCCGACCTTCGAGGCACCCGCCTTCGTCGGCACCTGGGGCGCCAGCGACGAGGACATGTTCGACAAGCTGCACACGCTGCTGTCGCAAGGCGGCGAACAGCCCACCCTGCATCTGGCCTTTTCCGTCAGCAATCACACGCCCTGGGAATATCCGGCCGGCCGCATCCCGGTCGACGGCGACCCCGCCACGGTGCAGAACACCGTGCGCTACGCAGACTGGGCCATCGGCCGCTTCTTTGAACAGGCCCGCGCCAGCGACTACTGGCAGGACACGGTGTTCCTGATCGTGGCCGACCACGACGCCCGCGTCGGCGGCGCCCAGCGCATCCCGCTGCGCCATTTCCACATCCCCGCCCTGATCCTGGGCGCAGGCGTCGAAGCACGCCAGGACGAGCGCATCATCAGCCAGATCGACCTGCCGCCGACCCTGCTGTCGCTGATCGGCATCGACGACGAGCACCCCATGATCGGTCACGACCTGACGCGCGCAGACGCGGGCGGCCGCGCCATGATGCAGTACGAAGAACACTACGGCTACCTGCGGGACGACACCCTGGCGGTGCTGGAACCGCACCAACCCGCCAGTTTCTACCGCTACGCCGCGCCGGACGGCTACACGCCGCTGGACCCGGACCCGGAACTCGGGCGCATCGCCCTGGCCCACGCCCTGTGGCCCACCTGGGCCTACCGGCATCGGGCACACACGCTGCCGGAACTGCGGCTGCCGGGTTAGGCGCGCCGGGGCGCGGGCTTAATCAGACGGTGTGTCCACCAGGGCCAATTCCGTCAGCAGTCGCGCCAGATCGTGCTGTCTGCGCACGTGCATCTTGCTGAAAAGGGACTTGATATGCGAGCGGACCGTGGCTTCCGTCACGGACCGCAAGCCGGCGATTTCCCGGGGTGTCCGCCCTTGCGCCAGCAATGCCGCCACCCGGGCTTCCGTTTCGCTCAGGCCGAAGACCTGACGCAGCAAGACCTGCGCGGGCTCTCGGGGTCGAGCCGGCCATATCATCAGCAGCGCCGCGCCAACGCAGGCGGCGTGAAACCCGCCGGATTCGTCCACGGGAATCGCCACGCATACCGTACCGGCATAGGGGGTGTCGAACGACAAGCGCAGAGCAGCGGCACGCGGTGGTTCGCCTGGTTTTCCCAAGGCCTGCCGGACGATGCCGAACAGCGCCTGCTGGTCACGTCCCGTTTTTCTGGCCGACAGCAGCCCGCCGCCGGGTCCGGACAGCCAGGCATCGGCGGCGCGGTTGGTTTGCCGTACGCCGCCCGAAGCATCCAGCAGCATGATGGGGAAATCCAAGGCGTCCAGCGCGACCCGCTGCCAGACCTGCGCCTGCGCCAGACCGCGCAGTTTCTGACGCACGGCCAGAGCCTGTCTCAGGCTGCCATGAAGAGCGGCCAGCACTGCGACGGCATCGGCGTCGAATGGGGCGTCGCCCAGCCGCTTATGGATGGATAGGTAGCTGCTGACGCCTTCGAAGGCATCCACCCGATGCCCCATGGTGTGAGACAGGCCGTGGGGACGCATGAAATCCTGATAAAAAGGATCTTTGCGAATCACGTCGCGCCCCAGCACTTCCCAATCCAGACGCGTTTCACCATCGCGTGACAGCACATCGACGATGTTCCAGGGGTTGATGTCCCGGAACTCGTTTTCAAAATCTTCCAGCAGACGCGGCGGCGCATCGACAGGCTCTAGGATACGGAACTGCCCCGTGCGCTGGTCACGGGTCATCACCGCCAGATAAGACGCGCCCACCAATTCCGCACACTGCACCAGGGCCGCGTTCCAGGCATCATCCAACAAAGTGCCTGCCAACAAGCCGCGTTCGACCTTCAAGAGCTGTTCCGGCGTCACCGCTGCCCCCACCCATTTTTGATTCATGCGCATGGCCCAGAATGTGAATACTGTACCGTTATTCGACACTCAAAAACCATCCATGCCCGGTCTGGGGCTCATGTTAGAATCTGCGGTCCAGTCGGGGCGTAGCGCAGTCTGGTAGCGCATCTGGTTTGGGACCAGAGGGTCGTAGGTTCGAATCCTATCGCCCCGACCAACACGACCAAGGGAACTCCATGTCTTCTTCCGCGTATGACGATCTCGGCAAGCTGATTCTGCGTTTGAGCCTGGGCATTCTGATCTTGCTGCACGGCCTGGGCAAGCTGGACGGCGGCGTGGGCTGGCTCGTGGGCATGCTGGACCAGCGCGGCCTGCCCGGCTTTATCGCCTACGGCGTCTACATCGGCGAAATCGTCGCGCCGGTCCTGATCATTCTCGGCCTGTTCACCCGCTTGGGCGGCCTGATCCTGATCCTCAATATGCTGTTCGTCTTCGGCCTGGTGCACATGAACGAACTGTTCACGCTGGGCAAGAGCGGCGGCTGGGCGCTGGAACTGCAGGGCATGTTCCTGTTCACCAGCATCGCCGTCACGCTGTTTGGTGCGGGCGCCTACAGTCTGGGGGGCCGCAACGGCCGCTGGAACTGATCGCGCGGCATCGCCCGCATGCGACACGGCCCGCCATTGGCGGGCCGTTTTTTTTCATCGCCGGGTCTTCAGGCCGCCGGCAGCGTCATCACTACCCGCGCACCACCTAGCGCGCCGGCCTCGATCCGCGCCCAGCCGCCATAAAGGTCGGCCAGATCGCGCACGATCCCCAGGCCCAGACCCGAACCCGGAGTGCGCTCGTCCGCCCGCTGGCCCCGCTCGAAGACCCGTTCGGCCCGCTCGGGACTCAGGCCGGGGCCATCGTCCTCCACCCAGATTTCCAGTTCTCCGTCCTTGCTGTGGGCCGTGACACGTACCTGCCGGTGGGCCCATTTCCCGGCGTTGTCCAGCACATTGCCCAGCATCTCCTGAAAATCCTGAGCCTCGCCGCGAAACGCCAGATCCTCGGCCACCTGGCTCAGGTCGTAGACCAATCCACGCTCGGCGTGGACGCGCTCCATGACCCGCACCAGCCCCTGCAGCAAAGGCAGGATCGGGCTGCGCAGGCCGGTCACACGCACCGCCGCTGCGGCTCGGGCGCGGGCCAGGTGGTAATCCACCTGACGCCGGGCGGCCTCGACCTGCTCGGTCACCAGGCGCGGCAAGTCCGGATCGCCCGCCTGCGCGGCGTTGACCATCACCGCCAGCGGCGTCTTCAAGGCGTGCGCCAGATTGCCGGCCTGCATCCGCGCCCGCTCCAGGCCCTCCGCGTTGCGTCCCAGCACCAGATTGAAATCCTCGACCAGCGGCTGGACTTCCATGGGGAATTCGCCCTCGATCCGGTCCGCCCTGCCCGAGCGCAGGGCGGCCAGCCGCTCACGCAGCCGCGCCAGAGGCCGCAATCCGAAACCGACCTGCATCCAGGCGGCCGCCGTCATGCCCAGCGCCAGGATGCCCAGCGCCACGGCCAGCATGCGGTCGAAGCGGCTGACCGGCTCGGCCCACAGGGCCTCGTCCGCCGCCACCGCCAGCACCAGCGTGTCGATCGGGCCTTCGGCGGGATGGACCTCGCGCAGCCGCATCCGCAACGGCTTGCCGCCCGGACCGGGCGCCTGCGTCGCCACGTCGTGCCCCGGTTCCAGGCCGCCGACCATGTCCGTCAGATGCGCATCCCAGAGGGAACGGGAGCGCAGCAGTTGGGCGAAACGCGTCCCGGCGGACGGGACGGAAATCTGCCAGTACAGGCCCGAGAACGGATGACTGAAGCGCGGGTCGGTCGGCAGGGTGGACAGGGAAACCTGGCCCTGCTCATCGACCTGCAGCGCGGCGGTCAGGTGATTCAGGTGGATATCGAGTTCGGACTGCAGTTGCGCCTGGATGTGCTGGCGGAACAGACGCTGGATGCCCCAGCCGGCCAGCGCCACGCTCAGCAGCGTCCAGGCCAGGGTGACGGCCAGCAGGCGCAGGCGCAGCGAGGGATGCCGCGCCTTCATTGCGGGTCGGCCGACAGGCGGTAGCCCAGGCCACGCACCGTCTGGATCAGACCCGGGGGAATCTTGCGCCGCAGGCGGGCGACGAAGACCTCGATGGTGTTGGAATCGCGATCGAAGTCCTGGGCATAGATGTGCTCCACCAGTTCACTGCGGGACACGACTTCGTCCTGATGCATCAGCAGATAGGCCAGCACCCGGTATTCGTGGCTGGTCAGGTCCAGCGGCGCATCGTCCAGCAGGACGCGGGTCTGGCGTGTGTCCAGCAGCAGCGGTCCGCAACGGATATCGGCCGTGGCGTGTCCACCCGCGCGGCGCAGCAACGCACGCACGCGAGCCGCGAGTTCTTCCTGGTGAAAGGGCTTGGTCAGATAGTCGTCGGCACCGGCGTCGATGCCAGCCACCTTGTCGTGCCAGTTGTCACGCGCCGTCAGGATCAGCACCGGCATCGTCCGCCCCGCTTCGCGCCAGGATCGCAACACCGTCAGCCCATCACGTCCGGGCAGGCCCAGATCCAGCACCACCAGATCGTAGGGTTCGCTCAGCCCCTGATGCTCGGCGTCCAGGCCATCGGCCGCCACATCGACCACATAGCCGGATTTTTCCAGCGCCGACTTCAACTGGGCAGCCAGCATCGGCTCGTCCTCGACAATCAGCAGTCTCATCGATGCCTCCCGTCATGGCGCAGCGGCCGCGTACCCACCCATAGCGTTTCGCCGGTGCGGGCGTCGACCTTCAGCTTGGTCAGACGCCCCTGGTCCTGCAGGATCTTGAGTTCATAGATCCAGCAGTCCTCGGACTTGCCGCGCGCGCCGTCGCAATGGTCGTTTTCCTGCTCGAACTCGACCTTCAGGACCTGCCCTGGATAATCTCGCGCCACACGCGCCAGCACGTCCGGCAGCGGCAGGACTTCGCCCATTGCCTGCAACTGTTCGGCCAAGTCCCGGTCGTGATTATGCGCTCCCGCACCTGTGGCCCCGAGCCCCAGGACCAGGGCGACCGCCAACATCCCTCGGCGAAGCATCGCAGACTCCTCTCGTTCAATCGATGGTTCCCACGATATCAGGAAGCGCATGAACCGGAAATGAATGACGGTCAGGGGAGCCACGCTGTACCATGATCTCCATGCCCCGCCAGCTTCGCGGAGCGAACGAAGAGGAGACATCATGCTGCACGCGCAAGGCGACTACCGGCAGACCCGGGACGCATTCACCTGGATCGTCCCGGAGCGCTACAACATCGGTGTGGACGTCTGCGACCGCTGGGCCGACGGCAGCGGCCGCAAAGCCCTGATCGTGGATCACGGCGACGCCCCGGCGCGGCACTACACTTTCGACCAGCTCAAACACTGGTCCGACCGGCTGGCGCTCGCCCTGCGCGCCCGGGGCGTGTCCCGGGGAGACCGGGTGGGCATTCTGCTGCCGCAATCGCTGGAAACAGCGCTGGCCCATCTGGCGGCCTACAAGCTCGGTGCCATTGCCGTGCCCCTGTTCACGCTGTTTGGCACCGACGCCCTGCACTACCGCCTGGGCAATTCAGGCGCCCGCGCGCTGATCACCCACACCGAGGGCCTGAACAAGATCGCCGAAATCCGCCCGGATCTGCCGGAACTGGGCTGCGTGCTGGATATCGATACGGACACCGGCGAGGCCTCGTTCTGGGCGGCGATCGAAGCGCAGAACGGCCTGGGCTTCAGGCCCGCGGACACCGCCGCCGATGATCCGGCGCTCATCATCTATACCTCCGGCACCACCGGCAAGCCCAAGGGCGCGCTGCACGCCCACCGGGCGCTGCTAGGCCACCTGCCGGGGGTGGAAATGTCCCATAATTTCTTCCCGGACCGCGCCACCCTGATGTGGACTCCGGCGGACTGGGCCTGGATCGGCGGTCTCCTGGATGTGCTGATGCCGTCCTGGCACCACGGCGTGACCGTGCTGGCCTGCCGTTTCACGAAGTTCGATGCCGCCGTCGCCTGGCAGTTGATGGCGCGTCACCAGGTCAGCCACACCTTTCTGCCACCCACGGCGCTGAAGATGCTGCGCACGCTGCAGGACCCCGAGCACCACGGCCGCCTGAGCCTGGTCTCGGTGGCCAGCGGCGGCGAATCCCTGGGGCCGCAACTGATCGACTGGGGCCGCGCCACGCTGGGCGTGACCATCAACGAGTTCTACGGCCAGACCGAGTGCAATATGATCGTCTCGTCCTGCGCCGCCCTGTTCGAACCTCGCATCGGCGCCATGGGCCGGCCGGTGCCGGGCCACGAGGTGCGCATCATCGACGGGACCGGCGCCATCCAGCCGCCCGGGACCGAGGGCCACATCGCCGTGCGCCGCCCCGATCCGGTGATGTTCCTGCACTACTGGCAAAACCCGCAGGCCACCGCCCGCGCCTTCATCGGCGACTGGCTGGTCACGGGCGACCGGGGCGTCTGCGACGAAGACGGTTATCTCTGGTTCAAGGGCCGTGGCGACGATGTCATCACCAGTGCCGGCTACCGCATCGGCCCCGGGCCGATCGAGGATTGCCTGCTGGGCCACCCTGCCGTGCGCCTGGCGGCCGTGATCGGGGTGCCCGACCCGCAACGCACGGAAATCGTCAAAGCCTGCATCGTGCTGAACGAGGGCTACACAGGCAACGCCGCGCTGGTGGCGGAAATCCAGGACCACGTGCGCCGCAAGGTCGCCGCACACGAATACCCCCGGCTGATCGAGTTCATGGACAGCCTGCCCATGACGACTACGGGCAAGGTGCAGCGGGGGCAGTTACGGACGATGCATCAGGGGAAATAGAATGCGGACAGGGTTCGGTTGATTCCGGCACGGACTGCCCACCTCGCGGCTTGCACGCCGCTCGGATTCGATAGGCTAGGAATGGTCCGCAGGGACCATTCCTAGTCCGATCTCATCCAAATCTCCCGGTAATGTAATCCTCGGTCTCCTTGCGCGCAGGCTTGATGAAGACCTGGTCGGTGGGACCGAATTCCATCAGCTCGCCCAGATACATGTAGGCAGTGTAGTCGGAACAGCGCGCCGCCTGCTGCATGTTGTGGGTGACGATGACCACGGTGTAGTCGGACTTCAGTTCCGCGATCAGTTCCTCGATCTTGGCCGTGGAAATCGGGTCCAGGGCCGAGCACGGCTCGTCCAGCAGCAGGACCTCGGGCTTGATGGCCACGCCGCGCGCGATACACAGGCGCTGCTGCTGGCCGCCGGACAGGCCGTTGCCGCTCTGCCCAAGCTTGTCCTTGACTTCGTTCCACAAGGCGGCCTTGGTCAGGGCCCATTCCACGCGCTCGTCCATCTCGCCCTTGCTCAGGCGCTCGAACAGACGCACGCCGAAGGCGATGTTGTCATAGATGCTCATGGGAAACGGCGTGGGCTTCTGGAACACCATGCCGACCTTGGCGCGGATCAGGGAAATGTCCAGCTTGGAATTCAGCAGGTCCTCGCCATCGAGTTCGATGGTTCCGGAGGCGCGCTGACCTGGATACAGCTCGAACATGCGGTTGAAGGTGCGCAGCAGCGTGGACTTCCCGCAGCCCGACGGGCCGATGAACGCCGTGACCTTGTTTTCCGCGATATCCATATTGATGTCGCGCAGGGCATGGAAGCTGCCGTAATGGAAGTTCAGGTTGCGCACGGCCAGCTTCGTGCGTTCTCGGGCTGCGGACGGAGACGGATTCAGGATCATGATCGGAAGCGGTTTATTTGCGGAACAGGCTGCGCGCGGCGATGTTGATCCCCAGCACCAGCAGGGTGATCAGCGCGGCGCCCGCCCAGGCCAGCCGGTTCCAGTCCTCGAAGGGGCTGGCAGCGTACTGGAAGATCACCACCGGCAGGTTGGCGATGGGGGCGTTCATGTTCAGCGACATGAACTGGTTGTTCAGGGCCGTAAAGAGCAGCGGCGCGGTCTCGCCGGCGATGCGGGCCACGGCCAGCAGGACACCGGTGACGATACCCGAGCGCGCGGCTCGATAGCAGATGAAGACGACGATGCGCCACTGCGGGCAGCCCAGGGCGGCGGCGGCTTCGCGCAGGCTGTTGGGCACCAGGCTCAGCATATTGTCCGTGGCGCGGACCACCACCGGAATGACCAGGATGGCCAGCGCGAACGCGCCCGCCCAACCCGAATAATGACCGACCTGCGCGACGTAAATGGCGTAGATGAACAGACCGATGATGATGGACGGTGCCGACAGCAGCACATCGTTCAAAAAGCGCGTGGCCGGCGCCAGCCAGCCCCGGCGACCGTATTCGGCCAGGTAGGTGCCCGCCAGCACGCCGATGGGCGTGCCGATCAGCGTGCCCACGGCCGACATCAGCACACTGCCGATGATCGCGTTCAGCAGGCCGCCGTCGGCCCCGGGCGGCGGGGTGCTTTCCCAGAACAGGGTCAGGGACAAGGCGGAACCGCCCTTGAGCAGCAGCGTGAGGATGATCCAGGCAAGCCAGAACAGGCCCGAACCCAGCGCCAGGCCTGACAGTCCCAGCATCAGGCGATTGAACAGGCGCCGGCGCCGATAGATCGGATTGCCGAGGGCGATGGAGGAATCGGAAAGGGCCATCAGTGTTTCGTGCCTTCTTTGCGCGACAGTTTCAGCAACATGAACTTCGACAGGGCCAGCACCACGGTCGTGATCAGGAACAGGATCAGGCCCAATTCCAGCAAGGCCGATTTCTGCAGGCCACCGGCTTCGTTGAATTCATTGGCCAGGGCCGAGGCGATGGAGTTCGACGGCGAGAAGATCGAGGACGGCAGGTTGAAGGCATTGCCGATCACGAAGGTGACCGCCATGGTCTCGCCCAGTGCACGGCCCAGGCCCAGCATGATCCCGCCGATGACACCATGCTTGGTGTAGGGCAGCATGATCTTCCAGACGACTTCCCAGGTGGTGCTGCCCAGACCGTAGGCGGATTCCTTGAGCAGGGGCGGAACCTGTTCGAACACGTCGCGCATCACCGCCGCGATAAAAGGAATGATCATGATGGACAGGATCAGGCCCGCCGTGAACAGGCCGATGCCCATCGGCGGCCCGCCGAACAGGTGCTCCAGCACCGGAATGCCTTCAAAGAAATCCACCAGATGCGGCTGGACGTATTCCTGGAACAGGGGCACGAACACGAACAGGCCCCACATGCCATAAATGATGGACGGAATCGCAGCCAGCATCTCGATCGCCACGCCCAGCGGGCGGCGCAGCCAGACGGGGGCCAGTTCGGTCAGGAACATCGCGATGCCGAAAGACACCGGCACCGCGATCAGCAGCGCGAGAAAGGCGCTGATCACGGTACCCAGCACCGGCACCAGCGCGCCGTAATGGTGCCGCACGGGGTCCCAATCGTTATTCCACAGGAACGGCAGGCCGTATTCGACCAAGGAATCCCGGCTGCCGTACACCAGGGACGCCAGAATTCCGGCCAGCAGAATAAAGACGAAGAACGCGAACAGGCGAGTCAGGTGCCGGAAACCGGCATCTACCAAAAGGCTGCGCTGCATCATGGCTTCCAGAGTTACTTCCAGACCGCCGAGCCGTCCTCGCCGCGGACCTGTTCGGTCCAGACGCTGCGGATCTTGGCAGTCACGTCGTCGGGCAGCGGCACGTAGTCCAGCTCGCTGGCCATGGCACCGCCTTCGCGCCAGGCCCAGTCGAAGAAGGCCAGGACTTCATGGGCGCGCTTGGGGTCGGCCTGCTTGCCGTGCACCAGGATGAAGGTCGCCGCCGTGACCGGCCACGAATCCGCGCCCGGCTCGTTGTTCAGAACCAGGCCCATGCCCGGCGCCGAGTTCCAGTCAGCGTGCGAAGCCGCCGCCGCGAACGCCTTTTGCGAGGGCTGCACGAACTGGCCGTCGCGGTTCTGCAGTTGCGCCCAGGCCAGGCCGTTCTGGTGAGCGTAGGCGTATTCCACATAGCCGATGGAATTGGCCAGTTGGCGCACGTAAGCGGCTACGCCCTCGTTGCCCTTGCCGCCCTGACCGGTGGGCCACTTGACCGCCTTGCCTTGGCCGACCTGTTCTTTCCAGGCGGGAGACACCTGGGACAGGTAGTTGGTCCAGCCGAAGGTCGTGCCCGAACCGTCCGAACGGTGGACCACCACGATGCCCTTGGCGGGCAACTTCAGGTCCTTGTTCAGATCGGCGATCGCCGGGTCATTCCATTTCTTGATCTTGCCCAGGAAGATGTCCGCCAGCACCGGGCCGGTCAGCTTGAGCTGGCCTTCCTTGATGCCTTCGAGGTTGATGACCGGCACGGTGCCGCCGATCACGGCGGGAAACTGGACCAGGTCGTTCTTTGCCAGGTCTTCGGGCTTCATCGGATCGTCCGAAGCACCGAAATCAACCGTCTTGGCGATGATCTGCTGCTGGCCGCCACCCGAGCCGATGGACTGGTAGTTGATGCGGTTGCCGGTGGTTTCATGGTATTTGGCCGCCCACTTGGCGTAGATCGGATACGGGAAAGAGGCACCCGCCCCCGTCAAGTCGGCGGCCTGCGCCGCGACGCCCGCGGCGGCCATCAGGGCCAGGCCAGCGGCGCATTGCGTCAGAATTCGTTTGAACATGTCTTGAACCCTATGTGGTCTGAGATGATCGACGATCTCGGGATTCCGGGACCGTCAGGACGACATGATAGGGGGCTGAAGTGACAGTTTCATGACAGGAAAAAGACGCTTTCATGACACCCGCCCCTTACTCCAGCCGCGTCATCAAATGCTGGTGCAGATTGAAACCGGCGCGGCGGTTGCGCACACGCAGATAGCGGCCATCGGGCTGGGCCGCCCAGGCCAGTTGATTGTCCCGCCAGGCAAAGGTGAAGGCCTCGTCGATGACCCGACGCCGCAGCCGCTTGTCCAGCACCGGAAAGGCCAGTTCCACCCGACGCAGGAAATTGCGGTCCATCCAGTCGGCGGAGGACAGGTACAGCGGTTCGGCACCGTCCTGGTAGAAATAGAATACCCGTGAATGCTCCAGGAAGCGGCCAATGATGGAACGCACCCGGATACGATCGGACAAGCCGGGCACGCCGGCCTGCAGCGCGCAGGCCCCGCGCACGATCAGGTCGATGCGCACCCCCGCCTGGCTGGCCTCGTACAGGGCCTGGATCACTGTGGGTTCCAGCAGGGAGTTCATCTTGGCGCGAATCCGCGCCCGCTTGCCCGCGCGGGCGAATTCGGTTTCCGAACGGATCAGACGCAGCACGGTCTCGTGCAGGGTGAAGGGCGACTGCAGCAGCAGCTTCAGTTCGCGGCGCGCGCCCAGGCCGGTCAGCAGGGAGAACACCTGATCCATGTCCTCGCACATCTGCTGGTTGGCCGTCAGCAGGCCGAAATCGGTGTACAGGCGCGCCGTGCGCGGGTGGTAGTTACCCGTTCCCAGGTGCCCGTAGCGACGGATGCGGCCGTCCTCGCGGCGCAGCACCAGGGCCATCTTGGCATGGGTCTTGTGCCCTACGACGCCGTAGCTGACGTGGGCGCCGACCTCTTCCAGGCGCGCGGCCCAGTTGATGTTGGTCTGCTCGTCGAAACGCGCCATCAGTTCGACCACCACCGTGACTTCCTTGCCCGCCCGCGCCGCCGACAGCAGCAGCCCCATCAGTTCGGAGTCTTCGCCGGTGCGGTAAATGGTCTGCTTGATGGCCACGACCTGAGGGTCCAGCGCCGCGCTGCGCAGAAACATCAGCACCGGCTGAAAAGACTGGTAGGGGTGGTGCAGCAGGTGATCGCGCGCCGCGATGGCCGCAAACAGTTCGTCGGGCCGCTCCAGACCGCTGTCGAAAGGCGCCGGCATGCGCGGCCGGAAGGCCGGATATTCCAGGTCGGCGCGGCTGACCCGGCTGCACAACTGCATCAGCCGGGCCAGATTGACCGGACCGTTGACGCGATAGGTATCCGCCGACCCGAGACTGAATTCGCGTTGCAGGAACAATTCCAGGTCGGGCGGCATGGCGTGCGCGATTTCCAGGCGCACCGAGGCCCCGAAATTGCGCTGCGAGAGTTCGCCCTGGAGAGCCTGGCGCAGATTGGTGATTTCTTCCTCGTCCACGAACAGGTCGCTGTTGCGCGTCACCCGCCATTGATAGCAGCCCTGGACGTTCATCCCCGGGAACAGGTCGCTGACGAAGGCATTGATCAGGGTGGTGAGCAGCATGAAGCCGTCGGGGATGCCGGCGATCTCGGCGGGTACCTTGATCATGCGCGGCAGCGCGCGCGGGGCCTGGACGATGGCGATGTGGCCCTCACGGCCGAATGCGTCCTCGCCGCTGAGCGCAATGATGAAATTCAGACTCTTGTTGTAGACGCGCGGGAAGGGATGCGCCGGGTCCAGCCCGATGGGGGTCAGCAGCGGCATCACATCGCGGCGGAAGATCCCGTACGCCCATTCCCGCTGCAGATCGGTCCAGCCCGTCGAATAGATCAGGCCCACCCCGTGCTCCATCAGCTTGGGCATGACCTCGCCGGTCAGCAGGCGGTTCTGGCGATCCACCAGGGTGTGCGCGGCGCGCTGCACCCGGTCGAAGGCCTCGTCGGGCGTCATGCCGTCCACGCCTCGAATATCCGGGGTCTGGCGCTGCTGCTCCTTGAGGCTGGCCATGCGGATCTCGAAAAACTCGTCCAGGTTCGAGCCGACGATGCACAGATAGCGTAGCCGTTCGAGCGCAGGCACGTCCGTGCGCTCGGCCATGGAGAGCACCCGCTCGTTGAATTTCAGCACCGACAATTCACGGTTCAGAAGAACCGGCATTTCCTCGACGGCCCGCATTCGCGCCTCACAATCCTGTCATGAATCGGCCACTATAATCGCACAGTGTGACACTTTCTGGTAAGGCCATGGATAACCGGCTCGCTTCGATCGACCTGGGTTCGAACACCTTCCGGCTATCCATCGGGCGCATCGTGCGCCACGACGGCACAGTCCAGATCTACGCCGAAGACAAGCTGCGCGAACTGGTCGCCCTGGCCAACGGCATGGACGAGCACAAGCGCATCAACGCCGCCACCCTGGATCAGGCCCTGGCGGCGCTGCGGCGCTTCGGCGAACGGCTGCGCGGGTTCCCCCCTGCCAACGTCCGCGCCGTGGCCACCAACACCTTCCGCGTGGCGCGCAACGCCGCCGAGTTCCTGCCTGCGGCCGAACGCGCCCTGGGCTTTCCGATCGAAATCATTTCCGGCCAGGAAGAAGCCCGCCTGATCTACCTGGGCGTGATCCAGGACCTGCCTCTGTCCAGCCACCGCCGCCTGGTGATCGACATCGGCGGGGGCTCCACAGAATTCGTCATCGGCCTGGGTGACCATCCCCTGGAGCTGGCCTCGCTGGAACTGGGCTGCACCACCTGGACGCGGCAATTCTTTCCCCAGGGCCGCATCACCGAGGCCCGTATGAGCCAGGCGGTCCTGGCGGCACGCGGCACCATCGAGACCATCGCCAGCCGTTACCGCAGCACGGGCTGGCAAGAAGCCTACGGCTCGTCGGGTACCGCCAAGGGCCTGCTGGCCATCCTGCTGGAAAACGGTCTCAGCCTCCGGGACATCACCCTGGAGGGCATGGAACGGCTGCGCGCCGCCCTGGTGAGGGCCGGCGAGGTCCGCCTGCAGGACTGGGCCGGTCTGAAAGCGGAACGCGTACCGGTGCTGCCCGGCGGCCTGGCCATCATGATCGCCGCCTTCCAGGAGCTGGGCATCGACCGGATGCGGGCAGGCGACGGCGCCCTGCGCATCGGCGTGCTGCACGATCTGCTGGGCCGCGATTCGCATCAGGACCGGCGCGACGAGACCGTGCGCCAGATACGCAGTCGCTACCAGCTCGACACCGCCCAGGCCGGCTTCGTGCGGACCCTGGCGCTGCGCTTCTTTGACCAGCTCGGCCTGGAAGCCGATCCCGACACACCCGAACTGCGCCGGGCGCTGACCTGGACAGCCGAGCTGCATGAAATCGGCCTGGTGATCGCCCGAGACGACTACCACAAGCACAGCGCCTACATTCTGGAACACGCCGACATGCCGGGCTTTTCTCGTGACGATCAGCGGCTGCTGGCCTTCCTGGCACTGGGCCATCAGGGGCGCCTGGCCAAGGTCCGCGGCTACGCGCCTGATCGGGCACGCTGGCTGGCCCTGTGCTGCCTGCGTCTGGCGGTTCTGTTGCTGCGCCGCCGCGAACCCCTGGGTGCCCTGCCCCTGAATCTGCAGGCTCAGGATCAGCACATCACCCTGGACATCCCGGCGCACTGGCTGGCAGCCCACCCTCTGAGCGGCATGCGACTGAAAAAAGAGGCTGCGATCTGGCGCAAAGCCGGGTTCGTGCTGGACATCAGCGAAAGCTGAATACGGGCGCCGTGTCGCCCCCTGGCGTGCCGCAGGCTGCCGCCGCGCGAACGGCCGGCACCCCGCAAGGATCAGGCGATCCCGAAATGCCGCCGATACCGGGCATCCAGCCGTTCCAGATCCAGCAGGATCGGAAAATCGGCGGTGTGAAAATCCGGGTCCCAGGCCGGCGCGCCGCAGATCGTCGCCCCCAGCGCCAGATAACCCTTGATCAGCGGCGGCACCCGCGCCGGCAGCACACTGTTCAGGCGATCCACAGGATAGGGATGCAAGGGCTGGATTCGCGGTGTATCGGGATTGCGCGCCATCAGTGTGCACGCCCGGCGCCAGACCTCGGAGGCCGTGACTCCGCCGTCACGCAGGCTGACGCTGGCGCAGCCCAGCATATAGCGATAGCCGCCCCGCATCATGACCTGGGCCAGCCCCGACCACAGCAGCATGATGGCGGTGCCATGCCGGAATTCCGCGTCGATGCAGGAACGGCCCACCTCGACCAGTTGCGGGCGCAGCGCCGCCAGCGGCGTCAGATCGAATTCGGATTCGGAGTAATAGCCACCCGCCTGGCGCGCGGCCTCGGGCGTCAGCAACCGGTAGGTGCCGATCACCCGGTCGGCACCCATGTCGCGCACCATGAAATGCGCGCACCAGGGATCGAAGCGATCGACGTCGCGATCGCCCACGGCGTTCGGAAACCGCGCACCCATGTCCTCCGTGAACACCCGGAACCGCAAGCGCTGCAGGGCCTCCAGGTCCTTCTGGGTCTCAGCGATGATCAAGGCCAGTCCACCGGCCTCGGCCCCGGGCCAATCGATGCGTTTCATTGATCCTGCGGGCAGGGAGGCAGTATGGGCGAGCATGGCGAAATCCCGAAAGTGAGGTGATCGGGATTATTTTGCCGGTGCTCTGTGTGAATCATGTGACAGCGGCGCTCAGGCCAGCTTGACCGCCACGAGACGGCGCACGCCTTCTTCGGCCAGTGCCTCGTCCTCGGCCTCGACCATGAGACGCAGCTTGGGTTCTGTGCCCGAGGCTCGGATCAGCACCCGGCCGCGTTCGCCCAATGTCGCGCGCACCGCATCCGAGGCCTCTTTCAGGCCGGTGTGCGTCTGCCAGTCCAGTCCGGGTGCCAGCGGCACGTTGACCATTTTCTGGGCGTACATGGACAGATCGGCCACCAGCTCGGCCAGGGACGCGTTCGAATGCCGCATGGCGGCCAGCACCTGAAGGGCGGCCACGATACCATCGCCCGTGGTGTGGCGATCCAGACACAGCAGGTGGCCGGAGCTTTCGCCGCCGAACAGCCAGCCATGCCGGCTCAGGACCTCCAGCACATAACGGTCGCCGACCTTGGCGCGCTCGAACGGAATGCCCAGTTCGCGCATGCGGCGCTCAAAGCCGAAATTCGTCATCAGCGTGCCGACCACCCCCTGGATGGGCTGCATGCGCGCGCGATCGCGCACGATGGCGTAGAGCAGTTCGTCGCCATTGAACAGGCGGCCGGAGGCATCCACCATCTGCAGGCGGTCGGCATCGCCGTCCAGGGCGATGCCCAGATCTGCTTTCTGGGCTGCCACAGCGGCGACCAGCGTTTCGGGATGAGTGGCGCCGACCTTTTCATTAATGTTGAAGCCGTCGGGCTCGCAGCCGATCACCGAGACTTCGGCCCCCAGTTCGCGGAACACGTGCGGCGCGATGTGATAAGCGGCGCCGTTGGCCGCGTCCACCACGATCTTCAGGCCCTGCAGGTCCAGCTCGTTGGGAAAGGTGCTCTTGCAGAATTCAATGTAGCGGCCAGCGGCATCGCTGATGCGCCGCGCGCGGCCCAGGCCGGCCGAATCGGCGCAGCCCAGCGGCTCTTCCAGCAGCGCCTCGATGGCGGCCTCGGTCTCGTCGGGGAGCTTGGTGCCGGCCCCGGAAAAAAACTTGATGCCGTTGTCATAGTGCGGATTGTGAGACGCGCTGATGACGATCCCGGCGGCCAGGCGCCAGGCGCGGGTCAGATAGGCGACGGCCGGCGTCGGGATCGGCCCGGCCAGCATCACGTCCACCCCGGCGGCCGACAGGCCGGCCTCCAGCGCGGATTCCAGCATGTAGCCGGAAATGCGGGTGTCCTTGCCGATGACCACGGTCGGCCGTCCGGCGGACACCGCGCCGCGCGCCAGCACGCGGCCCGCCGCGTAGCCCAGCCGCAGAGCGAATTCCGCGTTGATCCGATCACCGCCGACGATGCCTCGCACCCCGTCGGTCCCGAAATATTTGCGTGCGCTCATGCACGGACTCCTTGTTCGACGGCCGACCAGACCCGCAGGGCATCCACGGTGTCGGCCACATCATGAACGCGCAGAATATGCGCGCCCCGTATCGCGCCGGCCAGCGCCGCCGCCACGCTGCCGCCCAGACGCCGGGACGCAGGGCGTCCCGTGACGGCGCCGATCATGGATTTGCGCGACAAGCCGAGCAGGCTGGGATATTCCTGACCCACGGCCTGCGGCAAATCCCGCAGCAGGGTGTAATTATGCGCCGCCGTCTTGCCGAACCCGAATCCGGGATCGAGCACGATGCGGTCGGCCGCGACGCCTGCCTGGCGCAGGCGCTGCGCGCCCTGGTTCAGGTAGTCGTGGACTTCGGCGACCACGTTTGCATAAGCCGGGGCATCCTGCATGGTGCGCGGCTCGCCCCGCATGTGCATCAGACACAGCGCACAGTCGGCGTCGGCCACGGCCTGGACCGCGCCCGGCACCGAAAAGCCACCGATGTCGTTGATCATGTCGACGCCCGCAGCCAGCACAGCCCGCATCACGACCGGCTTGCAGGTGTCCACGGACAGAGGCACACCGCAGTCACGCAGGGCCTCGATCACAGGCAGGATGCGGTTCAGCTCTACGTCGGCGGGCACCGCCTGAGCGCCGGGGCGGGTGGACTCACCCCCGATATCCAGCAGGTCGGCGCCTTCTTCGACCAGAAGGCGCGCATGGGCGACGGCCTGGTCGGCCCGGAAATGGACGTTACCGTCGGAGAACGAGTCCGGCGTGACGTTCACGATCCCCATGACCAGGGGGCGCTCCAAGGACAAGCGGAAACGCCCGCACTGAAGATGGTCAGGCATAGGAGGTCGCGATCGGATCAGACCGGCGTCGCTGCAGGACCCTTGTCGTTACCGGCGGCCGGCTGACCGGCCGACGGGGCCTGCGG
>NZ_JBASAD010000005.1:0-42167 GCF_049650445.1 Castellaniella sp.
CGCCTGGCGCGCGCCCCTGGCGGCGCTGCTGGCCGGCAGCCTGCAGGCACTCTGCTTCGCGCCCGGCCCTCTGCCGGCCTGGTGTCTGCCTTTCGTCCAGATCGCCACACTGGCCGTCCTGGCCGCCCTGACCTTCGGCGCCACCCGCCCACGCCAGGCGGCAGGCCTGGGCTGGCTGTTCGGCCTGGCTCAGTTCGGCATCGGCGTCTACTGGCTGACCATCAGCATGCACACATTCGGCGGCCTGCCTCTGCCGCTGGCCATCGCCGCCCTGCTGCTATTCGCGGCGGCCATGGCAGCCTATGCAGCGGGAGCCTGCGCCCTGACCGCCTGGCTGTGCGCCGGTCACAACCACCCCGAACGGCGCGCGCCACGCCAGATCCTGAACGCCGTCGCCTGGGCTTCAGCCTGGACACTGGCAGAATGGCTGCGCGGCACGCTGTTCACCGGTTTCACCTGGCTGAACGCCGGCTACGCACATGCCGAAGGCATGTTCGCCGCCTGGGCGCCCTTCACGGGGGTCTACGGCCTGGCCTGGCTGGCGGCATTCGCCGCCGCCGCCGTCGCACTGATGGCCCGCGCCAAGGACACCACCTACGATCGCAGCGCGGCCGCCGTGGTCGGTCTGGCGCTGCTGACCGGACTGCTGGGTATTGCATGGGGCTACATCCACTGGGCCCGCCCCCTGGGCGAGCCCCTGATGATGCGCCTGGTCCAACCGGCCACGCCCCAGTCCGACAAATTCCAGCCTGAACTCTTCCTGCCCACTCAGACCCGCATCCAGCAACTGGCCGCGCTGGCGCCCAAGAGCGAGGCGGACCGCCCCGCCGTGGTCATCCTGCCGGAAACCGTGCTGCCGCTCTTCCAGGACCAGGTGCCCGAGCCCGTCTGGCAGTCATGGCAGGCCGCCGCCGAGACGATGCAGGCCACCTTCGTGCTGGGCGTGCCGCTGCACCTCGCCGCCCCGACTGGCGAACGCCATACCAACGGCGCCATCGCCCTGCGCCCACAGCGCGCGGGCGCATCGACCGCCGGCCCCGCCTGGCATTACGACAAGCATCATCTGGTGCCCTTTGGCGAATTCATTCCGCCCGGCTTTCATTGGTTCGTGCGCGCGCTGAACATTCCCCTGGGCGACTTCGACCGAGGTCCGGCGCGCCAGCCGCCGCTGGCAGTCGGTGGTCAGTTCCTGGCCATCGACATCTGCTACGAAGATGCCTTCGGCGAGGAAATCGCCGCCACGGTGGCGCCTGACGACCCCGCCGCGCCGGGGGCCAGCATCCTGGTGAACCTGAGCAATCTGGCCTGGTTCGGCAATAGCTGGGCGCTGCGCCAGCATCTGTGGATCGCCCGCATGCGGGCCCTGGAAACGGCGCGCCCCGTCGTGCGCGCCACCAATACCGGCGCCACCGCCGTCATCGACGCCCGTGGCCAGGTGCTGGGCGCCCTCGATCCGGGCCGCCCGGGCGTGCTGGACGCCGAAGTCCAGGGCACCCAGGGGCTGACGCCCTACGTGCGCTGGGGCAATCTGCCGATCCTGATCTGGACGCTGCTGGGCCTGCTGCTGGCCGTCCGGGCGCGGCACCGTCCGGACCCGGCGTGATCGGCGGCCCAGACTGAAACCCTGAAGAGGACAGGAGGCTACGAGCGGCCTTCGCTGTCGGCCTGACCCCGCAGCCGCTGCTCGAACGCGGCCTCATCCAGGGGCTCGTCGAACCAGTAGCCCTGACCCTCGTCGCAGCCCGCCGCACGCAGCAATTCATATTGAGCCTGCCGGGTGATGCCTTCGGCGGTCACCCTCAAGCCCAGCCGATGAGCCAGCGTGATGATGGCTTCGCTGACCATGGAGGCGGATTCGCCGTCCAGCAACCGTTCGGTCGTCGCGCGCTCGAGCTTGAGGGTCTCGAACGGCAGTTCGTGCACCGCCAGCAAGGCCGGCATGCCGATCGACACGGCCCCGACACTGAAACGCAG
Source organism: Castellaniella sp. (assembly GCF_049650445.1). Taxonomy (GTDB): domain Bacteria; phylum Pseudomonadota; class Gammaproteobacteria; order Burkholderiales; family Burkholderiaceae_B; genus Castellaniella. Next base: position 1,975 of record NZ_JBASAD010000005.1, read on the forward strand.
CCCGGAGTCATGCAGACGCCGCAAGCGGTCCTGCACCTGGGGGTCTTCGGTCATCAGCATCTGCTCGCTGAGTTCCAGCACCAGGCAGTCGGGTGGCAGGTTCAGCGCATCGAACAAGCTGAATACCGCATCCAGGCCGGCGTCCTCCAGGCCAAGCTGGCCGGGCGACACATTGATCGTCAGGCGCAGATCCGGTGCCAGACTCTGACGCCAGCGGGCCAACTGGCGAATCGCCTCGCGGAACACCCAGTCGCCCAGCGGCCGGATCAGCAGGCGCTCCTCGGCGAAGGGAATGAAATCCGCAGGCGCGATCACACCGAATTCCGGATGCCGCCAGCGCAGCAGAACCTCGGCCTGAACGATGCGCCCCGTCCGGAAGGCATGGATGGGCTGGAACAAAAGGAAGAACTGCTCCTCCTCGATGGCCTGCGGCAGGGCGTACATCAAGTCGCGTTGCATGTGCGCGCGTTCACGCATGCTGCGGTCGAAATAGTGGAAGCAGTTCCGGCCGGAGTCCTTGGCGACGTACATGGCCATGTCCACGTGGCGCATCAAGGCCTCGGCATCCTCGGCGTCCTGAGGATACAGCGCCACCCCCAGGCTGGCCGAGATCCGCAGGGGGTCGCCACCCAGACGGTAAGGCTCTGTGATCCGGTCGAGAATGCTGCCGCACAGCGCGTCGATCTGCGTCTTGTCGGGCGTGTCCCCCAGGATGACGACGAACTCGTCCCCGCCCAGACGCGCCACGAAACTGGTCTCCGGGGCCGCGCAGGCCTGCAGGCGCCGGGCGACCTCGACCAGCAAGCGGTCACCCGTCGCATGACCCATGGAATCGTTAATTTCCTTGAACAGATCCAGGTCCAGGAACATCAGCGCCAGGGACTGCCCCGACAGATCGGCGGACTGGACAGCGGCCTGCAGGCGTTCGTTGAAATATTGTCGATTCGGCAGGCCCGTCAGGGGGTCGTGGTGCGCCTGGTTCCAGATCTGGGTCTCGACCTGCTTCTTCTGGGTCACGTCGCCAAGCATCGCCACCCGGCAATTGACCGAACCGTCGTGGTTCCAGGCGGTGTCCATGACCACGCGCTCGGCGTAGTCCTCGCCCGATTTGCGCTGGCTCCAGTATTCGCCTTCCCAGCGTCCCTGGGTATTGATGGCATGCCACATCTCATCGTAAAAATCGCGGTTGTGGCGGCCCGGGCGCAGCAGAGGCAGCAGTTCACCGGCGATCTCGTCAGGCCAGAAACCCGTCATCCGGGAATAGGCGGGATTGACGTCGATGACCACGCCGGCCGAATCGGTGATGGCGATGGCTTCGCTGCTGTTCTCGTACGCGATGGCGGCCAGTTGGGCCGAAGATTCGGCCTGCTTGCGCTCGGTGATGTCCTGGACGATGCCGATGATGGAGACTTGTTCACCCACCCGCACGGTCGAACTGAACACCTCGATGTCGATCTCCGAGCCGTTCTTGCGGCGGCCATGGCGTTCGAAACGCAGCGTGCCGTCCCGCCGGCTCTGGCTGGCCTTGATCGATTCAGCCATCAGGAAACGCTCGCGCGGCACCACGATGCTCAGCAGCGTCATGGTGTCGATCATCTCGCGCGGTTCGTAGCCGAAGATCTCGGCCATCTTGTGGCTGACGAACGTGAAGCGCTCGTTTTCGACCAGGAAGATCCCCACGATCGAATTCGACGTCAGGCCCTGGAAAATGGTGTTGGCCCGCAGCAGCCCGGCCTGATCCTCGCGCATCTTGGCCAGCAGGTCGTGGACCTGCCGGATGCCGTCGTTGAAATCCCGCGCCACCTGGCCGAGTTCGCCTCGCCCCCGGTAAGCGATCCGGGTGTCGTAATGCCCCCGGACCAGTTCGCGGCTCGCGATCCGCAATTCACGCAGCGGTTGGACCAGATGACGGCGCAGCATCAGGTACAGGCCCAGCAACAGGATCAGATCCAGCAAGGCCAGCCCGCCGCTGATCAACAACGCGCGGTCTTTGCCCTGGCGCAACAAGGGCAGCAGGACATCGGCGCAGGCGTCCAGCGTACCGAGCATGGTTTCGGCATCGTCGGCCAGCCACTGGCGCTGGACGGCCTGCGGCAGTTCCTGCCCCTCGGACGGGTGTTCGTCGCGCACGTAGGTGCCCAGCAACGCAGTCTGCAGCCGGCCACGCAGCGTGGCCCAATCCCGCCGAATCCGGGGCAGAAAGTCGCGCGCGGCCGAGTGCGTCAGCCCGGGAATCTCGCGGCCGCCGACGACGCCTCCCTGGTCCAACGCCTGCAAAGCGCGGTCCATGACATCCATTTCCTGGCTGATCTGGCCGGCTTGCACCACGGCACCATCGGACATCCGCATCGCCCGGACCGCCAGTTGCTGGCTGACGGCCCGCATGCGGTCCAGCGTGACGACCTGATCGAGCGCGCTTTCGTAACGCGACAGCAGGGAATTCACGGCAATGGCGTTGCCCAGCACGAAGACCAGCATGAACAGGGAGAAGACAGCCGCTACCGTCCCAGCCCCGAAAAGGCTCTGGGCCGCCGGCCAGACTGCGCGTGATGTATGAGGGCTCATGCCTTCCCTGTGAAATGAATGACGGCGGTGGCCTGTGTGCGGCCGGGGTCACCATTCTCTAGCATGTTACTGGATGCAGGGGAAAGAACAATCCGCTAACAAACGGAATCCTCGGGCGGATATCGGGGTTTTGACGATTGGGGAAAAAGCCCCCACGCCGCGCCTTCGCGCTTGCCGCCCCTTCCCACGGGGCGGGCCTTGGAGCGGCCCGGCGGCAAAAGAAAAAAGCCTGATGGCTCATTGAGCGATCAGGCTTTTTTTGAATCCTTGGCGGAGCGGACGGGGCTCGAACCCGCGACCCCCGGCGTGACAGGCCGGTATTCTAACCAACTGAACTACCGCTCCGCAGCGGTGCCAGAAAATCCTGGCGTCCCCTAGGGGATTCGAACCCCTGTACTCACCGTGAAAGGGTGATGTCCTAGGCCTCTAGACGAAGGGGACAGGACATTCGACAACGAAAGTTTGGTGGAGGTAAGCGGGATCGAACCGCTGACCTCTTGCATGCCATGCAAGCGCTCTCCCAGCTGAGCTATACCCCCAAACAAGGTCTTCGTTAACGAAGAAACGAGATTATGCACGAATTTTTTTTGGCGTGCAAGCGACGTGAAGATTTTTCGTTTTTGCCACGATTTTTCAGCCCGGCCCCAGACAGTCCGGCAATCCGACACCTCCTGAATCACAACTCTTTACATCTCCGCTTCCGGACCAAGATCGCGGCCGAAGCCCGTGGCGCTTGCCTCGCCAGCCCGGAGTACGCGTCAAAATCGCCTTACTACCGCCAATTTTCGCGCCGATCGCAAGGCGTTCGCGCTTGCCGGACAGCGGCCCGAACACCTACGATCCGGGCTGTTCTCGACTCTGGAGCCTGCCATGCATGCCCGCGTCCTTCACGAAACCCTGACGCCCTCCTGGTCGGTCCAGGCGATCCTGGACCTGTTCGCCCTGCCCTTCAACGATCTGCTGCTGCGGGCACAGACCGTACACCGGGCGCACCACCCGGCCAACGCCGTACAGCAATCCAGCCTGCTGTCGATCAAGACCGGCGCCTGTCCCGAGGACTGCGCCTACTGCCCGCAATCCTCGCGCTACACCACCGGGGTGGAAGCGGCGCCGCTGATGCCGCTGGACCAGGTGCTGGCGGCGGCGCGCAAGGCCAGGGACGCGGGCGCGCAGCGCTTTTGCATGGGCGCTGCCTGGCGTTCGCCGACCGAGCGCCAACTGGATCAGGTAATCGAACACGTGCAGGCCGTGAAGGCGCTGGGCCTGGAAACCTGCGTCACCCTGGGCATGCTGAAGGACGGTCAGGCCGAACGCCTGAAGGCCGCCGGCCTGGACTACTACAACCACAATCTGGACACCGCGCCGGAACACTATGGCGAAATCATCCGCACCCGCACGTTCCAGGACCGGCTGGATACGCTGCATCGCGTACGCGATGCCGGGCTGAAGGTGTGTTGCGGCGGCATCGTCGGCATGGGGGAATCGCGTGAGATCCGCGCCGGCCTGATCGCCGCCCTGGCCCGTCTGGCCCCCTATCCGGAATCCGTGCCCGTCAATCAATTGGTCAAAGCGCCGGGCACGCCCCTGGCCGACGCGCCCGACCTGGACCCGATTGAATTCGTGCGGACGATCGCGGTCACCCGCATCGTCATGCCCCGCGCCGTGGTGCGACTGTCGGCGGGCCGCGAAAGCATGCACGACAGCACCCAGGCCCTGTGCTTCATGGCCGGCGCCAACTCGATCTTCCACGGCGAGCGCCTGCTGACCACGCCGAACCCGCAGGCGCAGGCCGATGCACGGCTGTTCGAACGCCTGGGACTGGTGCCGATGCCGGAGGCCGAAGCATGCACACCCTGATACTCAGCATCTCCTTCAGCGTCGCCGTCTCGATCTTCCTGAAGCTGGCCCGTGGCGGCGGCATCCGCGTCGACCAGGCCATCGCGGTCAACTACGCCACGGCCGTGGCGCTCAGCCTGTGGCTGCTGCGCCCCCCCCTGGACACCTTGTTCGAGCGCCCGCCTGCCGCCTGGCTGATCCTGGGCCTGCTGGGCATCCTGCTGCCCAGCGTGTTCCTGGTGATGGCGGCCGCCGTACGCCAGGCGGGAATCGTGCGCAGCGACACGGCCCAGCGCCTGTCGCTGATTCTGCCGATTCTGGCGGCCTTCCTGGTGTTCCACGAGGCCGTGTCGGGCCGCAAGGCCCTGGGCATCGCCCTGGCGCTGTGCGCCCTGGCCTGCCTGCTGGCGCGCCCCCGGCACACCGGAACCGGCTCGCCGTCGGGCACAAGCCCGTCGGCCAGCGCCGTGGCCACGTCCGCAGCCGACGACGAAGCGCGGGGATCAGCGGCGCGCGGCTGGCTGACGCTGCTGGGCGTCTGGGCGGGCTACGGCTGCATCGACATCCTGTTCAAGCAGATGGCGCGCATGGGTGCGGGTTTCACGGGCAGCCTGTTGCTGAGCTTCACCCTGGCCGGCCTGCTGATCGGCCTGTGGCTGCTGGCTCGGCGCACCCGCTGGCACGCCCGCAGCCTGGCATCCGGCATCCTGCTGGGCGGGCTGAACTTCGGCAACATCTACTTTTACATTCGTGCACACCAGACTTTCCCGGATAACCCCACCCTGGTGTTCGCCGCCATGAACATCGGCGTGATCTCGATCGGGACGCTGGTGGGCGCGGGTCTGTTCCGCGAACGCCTGAGCGCCGTGAACCTGCTGGGGATCGGCCTGGCCCTAGGCGCGATCGTGCTGCTGTTCCCCCGCTGAGGGCGCTGCAGCCACGTCCGGTACCTGCCCGGAGTCTGAATCCGCCCCGGGCGCCGGGGCGGCCAGAGGATCATCGATGACCGGATCGTGCGAAATGTCACGCTGCGGATCGACGCGCGGGTCCAGCACCGCCATTACGTTGGAGTTCTGCAAAGTGTCGGTCATGGGCACGAACTGGGTGGGCGCGTCCTCGCTGCGGTGCGTACCCTTGACACGGCGTTCGCGAATGAAAATCACCAGCAGCGCGGCGCAGGCCGACACGAAGACGAAATACACGTCCGGCCCCCAGACCCGCATCAGCCCCCCCGCCGCCAGCGGTCCCAGACAGGCCCCCAGGCCATAGACCATATACAGCAGCGCGCTCAGGCCCACCCGGCGTTCGGGATCGACGTTGTCGTTGGCAAACGCCGCCCCCATGGGGTAGAGCGTGAACTGGACGATGCCCAGCACGCCGGAAAAAGCCACCAGGGCCGGATAGGGGAAATCGAACCAGCCCCACAGCGGCACCCCCAGGCACAGCAGGAGCAGCGCGCCGATCCGGATCAGACGCACCCGGCTCATGTGGTCGGCCAGCCAGCCCAGGGGCCACTGGCACACCAGGCCGGCGGCCACGGACACGGCCAGAAACACCCCGACCTGACGATTGTCCATGCCATGCTGCAGGCCGTAGACGGGGGCCAGGCCGTAGAACGCGCCCGTCAGCATGCCGGCCAGAAACAGTACCGTCAGCGACAGCGGCACCCGCGCCACATAGTATTTCAGCGCCAGGGGGGCCGGCACCTGCAGGGCCGGGTGCAGGCGCCGCGTCAGCGTCACCGGAATCAGGCTGAGCACGCTGCAGATCGCCACGAACACCAGCGGTCTGGAATCCAGTTCCGGGAACTGCCCCAGGGCCAACTGACCCAGCACGGTGCCCAGGCAGGACGCGACCATGTAGAAGCCGAACACGGTCCCCCGCGAGGTGTTCTCGGTCTGCTCGTTGAGCCAGCTTTCGATGGCGATGAACAGGCTGACCATGGCGACGCCCGCAACGAAACGCAGCGCCAGCCAGACCCACAAGTCATCGATCAGGATCATCACCAGGACGGTGACGGTGACCATCGCCGCGCAGGCCGCGTAGGCGCGGATGTGGCCTACGCCGATGATCAGCCGGTGCCCGATCCGGGCGCCCAGCACCAGCCCCAGATAGTACGCGGCGATCATCGCCCCGACCCAGACCTCGGACACGGACAGGGCCGTCAGCCTCAGGCCCAGGTAGGTATTGAACAGCCCCGAGCTGAGCAACAGAATCAGCGTCGCCAGATACAGGGAGAAGAATGCGCCGATCGTCTTGGCCATGCAAAAAATTCCGGTCGGAGGCAGCCGTGTCCTCCGCAAACTGAGAATGCCCTGACCCGGCCCATGTGCACGGGGTACCCGGGAGCCGATCAGGGCATGAACTGAAATCATAGCAGTGGCGCAGGGCATGTCGTCCGGCGGGCTCCTCGTTTATCATAGGCCCATGAGCCAGACAGACCTCTCCCCCACCCTCAGCCACCTGGATGAAAACGGCCAGGTCCGCATGGTCGACGTCGGGGCCAAGGCCTCGACCGACCGCACCGCCGTGGCCGAGGGCCGGGTGCGCCTGAACGCCCATGCCTGGGGCCTGCTGTCGGCCCAGGCCAACGCCAAGGGCGAGGTCCTGAACACTGCCCGCATCGCCGGCATCCTGGCGGCCAAGCGCTGTGCCGAACTCATCCCCCTGTGCCACAGCCTGCCGCTCAGCTTCGTCGGGGTGGACTTTTCCGCCGACGACGCCAGCCGCACGCTGACGATCCGCGCCACCAGCCGCACCCACCACCAGACCGGGGTCGAAATGGAGGCCATGATGGCCTGCTCCGTTGCCGCCCTGACGGTCTACGACATGTGCAAGGCCGCCGACAAAGGCATCATCATCGAGCAGGTTCGCCTGCTGAGCAAAACCGGAGGCAAAAGTGGTGACTGGCGCAACGATTGAAGTCCTGTATTTCGCCCAGGTCGCCGAACACATGGGTCTGCGGCGCGAGACCCTGCCCCTGGACGCACCTGTCCAGGCGGGCGCCTGGCTGGACGCTCTCGCAGCGCGCTGCCCCGCGTTGGGACCGGCGGCCCGCCTGAAACTCGCCATCAACCAGGAACACGCCGGGCGCGCCGCCACGATCCACCCGGGCGACGAGGTCGCCGTGTTCGAACCCGTCACCGGCGGCTAGAGCCGGTCCGCACACATCATGATCCGCATCCAGACCGAACGCTTCGACACTGCCGAATTGACCGCGCTGCTGCAAGCGCGTGCGGACGGCCGTGCCGGCGCCCTGGTGCATTTCCTGGGCATGGTGCGCGACTACAGCCCCGAGGCCGGGTCGCGCAGCCTGTTCCTGGAGCATTACCCGGGCATGTGCGAACGCGAGATCCAGACGCTGTGCGACCATGCGAAACAACGCTGGGACATCCTCGACACGGTGGTGGTCCACCGGGTCGGCGAACTGCCGCTGGGCGACCCCATTGTCTTCGTCGGCGTGGCCGCCGCCCACCGGGGCCAGGCCTTCCAGGCCTGCGAATACATCATCGACGCCCTGAAGACCCGCGCACCTTTCTGGAAACGCGAGACCCTGGCCGACGGCCACGCCTTCTGGGTCGAACAGCGGACCGCCGACGCCGAAAAAACCGCCCGGTGGGACACGCCCCCGGACACACCATGAAAGCCGACCGGTGTCCTGCCTGCCCGGCTCCACCGGCGCCAGCCGGCCGGCCTGGGAAAACAACCTGCTGTCCCAGTTCGACAGCCGCCAGCGCCTACCGCGCACAGCCGCATACGGAAACCTGATCATGCTCGATTTCGATACCGCCCAGGCCCGCCTGGCGGCGCGCGGACGCGGCCCCACGGGCCGCGAAACCGTCCTCCTCGACGCACTGCCCGGCCGTGTGCTGGCCACTGACATCGACGCCGCCCTGGACCTGCCGCCCGCCGACAACAGCGCCATGGACGGCTATGCGCTGCGCGCGGCCGACGCGGCGACACCCGGCGCGACACTGCCGGTCCAGCAGCGCTGCTTTGCCGGCCAGACCCCCGATCCCCTGCTGCCCGGCCAGGCCATCCGGCTGTTCACCGGCAGCGTGATTCCGGCGGGCGCGGACACCGTCGTCATGCAGGAAGACTGCCGCGAAGAAGACGGCCGGGTCACCATCCTGACACCGCCCCCGACCGGGCAGCACATCCGCCGTCGGGGCGAGGACATGAGCGCGGGGCGGCTGGTCCTCAACCAGGGCACCCTCCTGAAAGCCGGCCACATCGCCATCCTGGCATCCCAGGGTCATGACCGCGCGTCCGTCTTTCCCCGCCTGACAGTCGGCATCCTGACCACGGGCGACGAACTCGTTCCCCCGGGCCAGCCCCTGCCGCCGGCCGCCATCTACAATTCCAACGCACCGATGCTGGCCAGCCTGTGTGTCGGGCTGGGCACTGCCACGCCCGTCCTGCGCCATGCCCGCGACGACGCGGAAGCCACCCGCCGGGCGCTGGCCGAACTGAACGAGATCTGCGATCTGGTGCTCAGCGTGGGCGGCGCCTCGGTCGGCGAAAAGGACCTGGTCAAGCCTGCCATCGAGGACCTGGGCGGCACGCTGGACCTGTGGCGGGTGCGTATGAAGCCGGGCAAACCGGTGGCGCTGGCCGAACTCAAGGGCCGTCCGCTGGTCTGCCTGCCCGGCAATCCGGCGTCGGCTTTCGCCGTGTTCACGCTGCTGGTCAGCCCCTTGATCCGGGGCCTGCAAGGCCGCCGCGACGCCTTGCCGCCGATCCGGCGCGGGATCCTGGACATGATCCACCCCGTCGGCGGCGATCGCGATGACTTTCTGCGCATCCAGACCACACAGGGTGCCGCCGGACTGCCCCGCCTGACACCGCATCCGCAGCAAAGCTCAGGCGCGATGAGCAGTCTGGCCTGGGCACACGGCCTGGCCCGCATTCCGGCGGACACGCGGCTGGAAGCCGGCGCAGAAGTTGACTGGATGGCGCTGTCCGACTGGTTATCCTGACGCCCGGGCTCGGATTCGGTCCCGGATCAAGACACCCCTCCACCTCGCGCCTTGCAAGGCGCTCGGATTCGATCGGCACGGAGCATCTTCAGCCGTAGCATCCCTCCACCTCGCGCCTTGCAAGGCGCTCGGATTCGATCGGCACATGAAGGCCCGCAGGGGCCTTCATGTGTCCGATCTCATCCACCTATATAACTCATCTCGATTTTGTGGTCGCGGTGGGCCTCGCCGCGGAGTTCGGAATAACGGTCGTCGCGCGCCTGCCAGACACCTGCCAGACGCCGCGCCAACGCCGCATCGTCAGCCCCGGCGCGCAGCAGGCTGCGGATGTCGTGGCCCTGTTCGGCGAACAGACAGGTGAACAGCCGCCCTTCGGGCGACAGACGCAACCGCGTACAGTCCCCGCAGAAAGGCTGGGACACGCTGGTGATCAGGCCGATCTCGCCGGCACCATCGTCGTACGCCCAGCGGGCGGCGACCTCGCCCCGGTAGCGGGCCTGGACCGGCCGCAGCGGGAATTCGTCGCCGATGATCCGGACGATTTCAGCGCCGGTGACGACCTCGTCCATGCGCCAGCCGTTGGTGCTGCCGACGTCCATATATTCGATGTAGCGCAGCGTATGGCCCGTGCCCCGGAAGTGCCGCGCCATCGGCAGGATCTGGCCATCGTTCATGCCCCGGCGCACGACCATATTGACCTTGACGGGGGCCAGCCCCGCAGCAGCCGCGGCCTCGATGCCCTCCAGCACGGTGGCGACCGGAACCCCGCTGTCGCTCATGCGTTCAAACAAGACGTCGTCCAGTGCGTCCAGGCTGACCGTCACCCGCGTCAGGCCCGCATCGGCCAGAGCGCGGGCCTTGCGAGCCAGCAGCGTGCCGTTGGTGGTCAGGGTCAGGTCCGGCGCTGCGCCGTCCGGCGTGCGCAAGTCGGCCAGCATCCCGACCAGGATTTCGATCTGCTTGCGCAATAGCGGTTCACCGCCCGTCAGGCGGATCTTGCGCACCCCACCTGCCACCGCGATCCGGGCGAATCGGGTGATTTCCTCGAAGGTCAGCAAGTCGCCATGGGGCAGGAAGGCGTGATCCGCGCCGAACAATTCACGCGGCATGCAGTAGGTGCAGCGGAAATTGCAGCGGTCCGTGACGGAAATCCGCAGATCACGCAAAGGCCGCCCCCGGCCGTCGCGCACCGGCTCGCCCGGCGCGCGAACCACGTCCCGGCCCACCGAAGCGGGCCGGTGATGGATCACGCTGGGCATGGCATCAGGGCCTGTTCATACGCATCAGAAAATCGCGCGGGATCTAGTCGTTTTCCTTGACCCGGTAGACCAGGGTGGCGACCTTGGCCAGGCCCAGGACCTTGACCGTGACGCTGCCCAGCAGCAAACGCGACAGGCCGCTGCGGCCGTGGCTGCCGATGAAGATCAGGTCGCAGCCTTCGGACTGGGCGGCATGCACGATCCCGTCGGCAACGTTGAAATTGGACACGGCCAGGGGCGTGGCCTTGACGCCGGCGGTCTCGGCCCGGTCGAGCACGGCCTGGAGGTATTTCTTGGACTGCTCGGAAGCGGTGCGATCGTAGTCTTCGTCCGTGATGGCATAGGCGGCGGCCATGCCATCGAAGCCAACCGTGGCGGCAAACGGCTGGGTCACGTGCAGCGCGACGACCTCGGCGCCAATGGTCCGGGCGAAGCAGACGCCTTTGTTGGCAGCCTGGGCGGAAAGCTTGGAGCCATCCGTGGGAATCAGGATTTTCTTGAACATGCTCGGATCATCCAAAAACACTAATAGGAAACCCCAGCATAACCGCTGGTCCCCCGAAAGGACAGTCGGGATCAGCCCTGGGATTGATCTGTGCCATATTCCTGGGCTGCCAGGAACAGATTCGTGCAGCGCGTGCCCGAACGGCAGAAGGCCAGCACCGGTGCAGGCAGGTCCTGCAGCAGGCCGGCGAACTCGGCCACGTCGGCCGCCGTCATGGCGCCGCTGACCACGGGCTGGTAGCGCGCCTGCAAACCGGCGTCCCGGGCTGCCTGCAGCACGTCGTCGGACCGGGGCTGCTCGGGGCCGCCTTCGCCGTCCGGCCGATTGATGATGACGGATTTGAACCCCGCATCCGCCAGGGCCTGCATGTCGGCGGGCTGCAACTGGGGGGCGACGGAGAAATCCGGGGTCAGGGTCTGGTAGGTAAAGTTCATATGGGCTCCTCGGGACGGCCGGCTGTCCCTTCCTTCTATAGTCAGGTGATGTTCCGCCAGCAACCGCCCCATCAGAGGGCCCGCCAGCACTTCGTGTTCGGCCTGGCGCTGCGCCGACAGGGCGTCGGCGCCTTCTGTGCCCAGCGCGGGATGGCACATCAGTACGTCACCGTCGCGGCACGACGCCAGCCAGCGGCGCATCCAGCGCTCGTAAGCCGGGACGCCACCCTGGAAATCATACACGCCCAGAAAGCCCGGATTGAACGCATGGCCACGCGCCCGCGCCCGCTGCCGCAAGCCGGCCGCGCCCAGCCCGGCGATGACGGCGGCCTTGAAGCGCAAGCGCGGCGGCAGGCCCGCCATGCGGGGCCGCCCGACGTCGCGTATCCAGGGTCGGCCGTTGCGGGGTTCGGGCAGGGATTCGAGCAACGCATCGCGAATGCACGGCAATTGATGCACGTGCTGGTGACCGTCGACGTAATCAGGCGCCCGGCCCATGATGTCCTGGAACAGCGCCAACTGCCGCCGCACGGTCTCGCGCACGGCGTCGGCGGGCAAGCGCCCCAGCCAGGCCGTGCGGATCAGCGTCCCCAAGGGCAGGCACAGGCCCGGCTGGCCAAAGGATTCCGTGAAATTCAGGTGCAGGCCGACCTGCAGACCGGATGTCCGCAGCGCCGGTACATCCTGACGCGCGGCCGGGCCGTCGACCAGCAGGCTGGTGGCCGACAGACGGCCGCGTCCGGCCAGCGACAGAATGCCGGCGTTCACCGCCGGGTTCATCCCGAAATCATCGGCGCACAATACAATGCGCCGGTACTGATGCCCTGATGCGTGTGAATCCGGATCCATGTTCAAGAAGCTCGCTGCCCAGATCGGCTGGTTCGTCATTGTAGGCTGCGCGGCGGCCGCCACCCACTGGGCGGTCGCCGTGGCCTGCGTGGCCCTGGGGGGCCTGGCACCGCTGGTGGCCAACGTCGCCGGCTGGCTGGTGGCCTTTGGTGTGTCCTTCGCAGGCCACTACCGCCTGACCTTCCGCCACCACCAGGCGCCGCTGCGGCGCGCGGCGGCGCGGTTCTTTCTGGTGTCGGCACTGGGCTTTGCCGTCAACGAAGCCGCCTACGCCACGCTGCTGCGCCTGACGGCGATCCGCTACGACGTGCTGCTGGCCCTGGTGCTGATCGGCATCGCCGGGATGACCTTCATTCTGGGGCGCTACTGGGCGTTTCGCCGCAGCCATTGACGGTTTCGGCAGCCGGGACGCGCCACAGCCCCATCCTGGACGTGCGCGCCAGGGGGTCACGGTCCTTCAGCGCCGGATAGCGGTCGGCCTCGTCCAGCCAGGCCAGCATCCAGGTCGTCGCATGGCCCGGATCGCACAGATAGGATTGCAGTTGTGACGGCAGCCACAGCCGGTCGGCTCCCTTGTCGGACGTGAAGCTGGCCGCATCTGCCAGTTCACGGCGCCAGTCATCGCCCCGCATGACGTCCGGGTCGTCCCAGTGCGCGACGGCCACGACCGGGCCGCGCCAGCCGGCGTACATCGGCACGTCGTAGGCATACTGATCCAACATCACCAACTGGTCGCCGGGCGTCGCCTCGACGGCCAGGACATGGGCCAGGCTTTTCGTGCTGCGCTGCGGGAACAGCACCAGCGCCGCCACGGCCAGCAGACACAAGCCACCGGCAATCAGGGCGTGGCGCACCAGACTGCGGCCGGCCCCCGGGGCGGTGGATTCTTCACGCTGCTCGAAGGTTTCCTGGATGAACCAGGCCAGCGGCGGCAGCACGGCGATCACATAGCCCACCAGTTTCGAGGTGGGAATCGAAAAGAACACCAGCACCACGGCCAGCCAGGACAGCATCAGGCCGCGCAGCACCCGGCGGTCGACCTGCTCGACCCGATGGGCGGGCGGCACAAAGGCCGGCTGCAGCGGTCCCCGGGGCTGGAACCAGCGCCACAACTGGATCGACCATGGCAGTGTCAGGCCCAGCACCACCGGCACGTAGAACCAGAAGGGATGCGGATTGTTGAAGCCGGATTCCAGGAAGCGCTGGAAGTGCTGATAGACGATGTAATAGTCGAAGAAGCCGGGATGGCGCGTTTCCATGACCACCATCCAGGGCAGGGTCAAGGCCAGGAACAGCAGAATGCCCGGCCACCACAGCAGGCGCCCCATCGCACGGTAGCGGCGCCGGCCCAGCAGCCAGAAGAACAGCACCCCGCCCGGCAGCACGACACCGATCAGGCCCTTGGCCAGAAAGCCGGCCGCCGCAGCGACGTACATGGCGGTCAGTGCCCCCGCATCCGGACGCTGCTGTTCACGGCGGAACACGGCGTCGGCGCCCGCCATCACGGTCAGCCCCATCAAGGCGGCCACCAGCATGTCCAGGTTGGCGTAGTGCGCCGCGCCGAACAGAAACGGCTGCACCGTCAGGATCAGGGCCGCGCGACCTGCGGTACGGCCACTGACATAGCGGCGCAGAAACACGTAGAAGACCGTCACCAGCGCCGTGGCGGCCAGCACCGAGCACAGCCGCCCGGCCCAGGCGTTGTCGCCAAACACCGCCAATGACCCCGCCGTCAGCCAGTAGAACAGCGGCGGCTTGTGAAAGAAGGGCATGCCGTCCAGGCGCGGCGTCAGGTAGTCCCCCGAAGCCAGCATGTGCCAGGCCACCCCGACGTAACGGCCTTCGTCAGGCAGCAGCAGCGGGTACATCCAGGTCGTGGCCGCCAGCCAGAGAAAGGCGAACAGCGCCACCCAGGGCCAGGCGCGCCGCGTCTGCAGGCGCTGCCAGACGGATTCGCCGGCATCCACCAGCCGCGTGCAGAAAACAGGGGCTTTCATGCCTTGCGTCCTTCTGATGAAAGCGATCCATCGGCCGTCGGGGCGGCAGCCGCGTCAGCCTGCGCATAGCGCGGCGGCGGGACGTCCAGACCGGGACGGTCAGGCCCGGTGCCCTGGCCGGGGTCCGGAATGACGCTGCCCAGCCCCGTCCCCGCGCGTTCGCGCAGCAGGTAGACGGGTCGGCCCTTGACCTCGGTGAAGATGCGGGCGATGTATTCGCCCACCACCCCCAGCGACATCAGATTGACCCCGGCGAAAAACAGGATCACGGTGATCAGGGTGGCCCAGCCGCGCACCGCATCGCCATAGAGCAGATGCCACACGATGATGAGCAGACCGTACATGAAGGCCAGCAACGCGATGCAGGCGCCCATCAGGCTGAGCAGGCGCAACGGCCAGGTGGTGAAGGCCGTCAGCCCGTCCACGGCGAAGCGCAGCAGCTTCAACGGCCGGAAACGGCTGACGCCGTGCAGCCGCTGAGGCGGCGTGTAAGCCATGGCCTCGGACTGAAAACCGACCCAGGCGAACAGGCCCTTCATGAAGCGGTCGCGCTCTGGCAGTTGCTTCAGGGCGTCGACCACGGCCCGATCCATCAGGCGGAAGTCACCCGCGTTGGGCGGCACGCCCAGGCCGTCGGACGTTCGCATCAGGGCGTAGAACAGCCGGGTGCCGACCCGCTTGAACCAGGTCTCGTCGTCGCGCGTGGCACGCACGGCGTAGATCATGTGCACCCCGGCGCGCCAGCGCGCCAGCATGGCGGGGATCATGTCCGGCGGGTGCTGCATGTCGGCGTCCAGGCAGACCACGGCATCGCCGCGCGCGGCCTCCAGGCCGGCGGTCAGGGCGGCTTCCTTGCCGAAATTGCGCGACAGGCGCAGATAGACGATTTCCGGATGCAGGCTGGTCCAGTGGCGCATCAGGTCCGGCGTGCCATCGGTGCTGCCGTCGTCGACGACGATGATTTCCGGCGTGCAACCCTCCTGGCGCGACAACATGGCCAGCAACTCCGGCAGCAGCACGCCCAGATTGGCCTGTTCGTTCAGGCAAGGAATGACGCAGGACAGAGTGACGGGTTCGGGCATGATAGAGGAGCGCCGATGAGACGCGTGCGACGAAAGCCAGGAGAACGAATGAAGGTTTCGATGATAACTGAACGCCAGGGCCAACGGGCACCCCGCCGCTGGCCGACCGGTTCTTATTTTTGAAGGAATACAGCGACCTTTTGCGATTCGCCATTAAGATAACTACAATATGAATCTTTAAAACCTCACCCAGCCGCCGCATGGAAGACACGCCCGCCTGCACCGAGGACGAAATCACGACCCTCGTCCACCATTTCTACCGCCGCGTCCGCCAGGACGCGGTCCTGGGGCCGATCTTCGACGCCCACATCGACGACTGGGACGAACACCTGGAACGCATGGTGCGCTTCTGGTCGTCGCTGCTGCTGCGCACCGGCACCTACAGTGGCACGCCGATGCCGCGTCATATCGCCCTGCCGGGCCTGGAAGGCCCGATGTTCGTGCGCTGGCTGGACCTGTTTCGCGACACACTGGGCGAATTCGACAATCCGGCCTTCGTCGCCCAGGCCGAGGATTTCGCCCAACGCATCGCCCGCAGTCTCTGGTACGGCTATCAGATCAGCCGCCAACCCGACCAACCCGTGACGGAGTTCGACGCCCATGTCCCGCCTGCTCAACATTGAGGAACCGGCCGCCGCCCCGTCGCGGCCGTCCATGACGGCCTTTCTGGCCCTGGGGTTCCGGCCGCTGTACCTGGCCGGCGCCGCCTGGGCGCTGATCTCCATCGCCTTGTGGATCTTCGCCCCGCAGGTGCTGAACGGCCCCCTGCCCCAGGTCTACTGGCACGCCCACGAAATGCTGTGGGGCTTCATCATCACCATCGCGGTCGGCTTCCTGCTCACCGCCAGCGCCACCTGGACCGGCTTCAATCCTCTCGCCGGCCGCGCCCTGGGCGGGCTGTGCCTGCTGTGGCTCGTCGCCCGCGTCGGCTTCCTGACGGGCGGACTGGCGGGCTTCTGGATCGCTACCGCAGCCGAAGTGCTGTTCTTCCTGGTCGCCGCGATCAGTCTGCTGCGCGTCATGGTCAAAGGCCGCAGCCGCCGCAACTACGGCCTGCCGGTGCTCATGCTGGCGCTGGGCGCTGCCGACCTGCTGTACCTGCTGGCGGCCCTGCGCGGCGACTACGTGCTGCTGATGCAGCGCTTCGACCTGGGCCTGATCGGCATGGCGGTGATCGCCCTGCTGATCGCCCGCCGCGTCATTCCCTTCTTTTCCATGCGCATGGTCCAGGGCCTGCAGATCCCCATGCTGACCCGCTCCGGCCATGTCCAGATGGTCTTCAGCGCCCTGGCGCTGGTGGCCGGGGTGCTGATGCAGATCGTGCCGCCTGCCGCCGGCGGGCCGGCCTTCCTGCCGCTGCTCATGGCCTTCAGCCTGGCGCTGACCGGGCTGATCAGCCTGGGCCAGTTGCTGGCCTGGAAGCCGCTGGCGGTGCTGCGCAAGCCCATGCTGTGGATTCTGTATCTGGGCTACGCCTTCATCGGCATCGGCTTGCTGGTCGCGGCGGTTCAAGTCAGCGGCCTGCTCGATCCCGCCCTGCTGCGCGGCCTGCTGGCACGCAGCGCCACCCACGTCCATCTGATCGGCATGGCCGGCTTCTGCATCCTGATCATCGGCATGCTGACCCGCACGGCGCTGGGTCACCTGGGGCGTCCGCTGGCCCTGGACCGCAGCATGCTGGCCAGCTACTGGCTGATGATTGCCGCCGTCGTCTTCCGGCTGGCGGCGCTGTGGCCTTCGACCGCCAGTCAGCCCCTGCTGCATCTGGCCGCCTGCGCCTGGATCCTGTGCCTGGGCCTGTATCTGTGGCGCTTCGCACCGATGCTGATCCGCCCCCGGCCGGACAAGCCTGCGCCCACCGTCGCGCCGCCCCAGGCCGCCGCCCAGCCGACCCAGGCGCGCTGATGCCGACCCCGATCCAGGACATGCCATGCGCCTGACCAACATGAGCGACTACGCGGTGCGGCTGCTGATCCACCTGGGCCGCCACCGCGATCGCCTCTGCACGATCGCCGAGATCGCCCAGGTCTACGGGATTTCCGAACCGCACCTGATGAAGATCACGCACCGCCTGGCCCAGCGCGGCTGGATCCGCACGGTGCGCGGCAAGCATGGCGGCATGGAACTGGCCCACGAACCCGGCGACATCCGCCTGGGGGCGCTGATCCGCGACATGGAAAACGACCTGGCGCTGGTCGAGTGCATGGGCGCCGACAACCACTGCATCCTGAGCGGCTGCTGCGGCCTGACCCCCATCGTCGCGGGCGCACTGAAGGCCTTCATGGACCATCTGGACGCCCATACCCTGGCCGACGTGATCCCGCCCGCGACGCCCGGCGTGATTCGCATCACGCCGGAACGCAAGCCCGCTCGGGCTTAGTGGGCGCGACCCTTTTGCCGCCGGGCCGTCCCAAGGCAAAAAGCGCCCCCTCGGATCACACCCGATCGCAGCGAATCGTGATCGGGTGGCGCCGCAGACCCTCGATGACCTGATCGGTGGCCTCGCCGTCGACGTCGGTGATGGCATAGCCGATCTTGCCGCGCGTCTGCAGTTGCTGGCTGACGATGTTCAGGCCGTATTCGCCCATCAGGTTGCTGAGCGCGCCCATGGCGCCCGGCACGTTCTGGTGGATGTGGATGATGCGCGCCGCGCCCGCCTGCTCGTGGTAGGCGATTTCCGGAAAATTGACGGCACCCTTGGTCGTGCCGCTGCTGATGAAACGCTTGAGCTTTTCGGCGACCTCGCGGCCGATGTTTTCCTGGGATTCCTGGGTGCTGCCGCCGATGTGCGGCGTCAGGATCACGTTCTGCAGGCCGCGCAGGGGGCTGTCCAGCGCTTCGTCGCGGCTCTTGGGTTCGGTGGGGAACACGTCGATGGCGGCGCCCGACAGGTGGCCGGATTTCAGCGCGCGCTGCAGCGCGGGGATGTCCACCACCGTGCCGCGCGAGGCATTGATCAGGATGCTGCCCGGACGCATGGCGGCGATGGCGTCGGCGTCGAGCAGGTTGGTCGTGTCCTTGCCGCCGGGCACGTGCAAGGTCACCACATCGGCCTGGGCCAGGAATTTCTTCAGCGAGGACGTGGCGTGGGCGTTGCCCAGGGGCAGCTTGGCCTCGATGTCGTGGTAGATCACCCGCATGCCGAAGGACTCGGCCAGAATGCCGACCTGCGAACCGATATTGCCGTAGCCGACGATCCCCAACGTCTTGCCGCGCGCCTCGTAGGCGCCATCGGCGGTCTTGTCCCAGAAGCCTTCGTGCACGCGGGCGTTCTTTTCAGGGATGCGGCGCAGCAACAGAATGGCCTCGCCCAATACCAGTTCGGCCACCGAGCGGGTATTGGAGAACGGCGCGTTGAATACCGGAACCCCCTTCAAGGCGGCGGTTTCCAGATCCACCTGGTTGGTGCCGATGCAGAAGCAGCCGATGGCGCGCAGATCCGGCAGATCACTCAGCACGGCCTGGTCGAGATGGGTCCGGGAACGGATGCCGACCGCGTACGCGCCCTGAAGCGCCTCGCGCAGGGCATCGCCCGAGAGCGCCCCCGCGTGCGAGACGACATCGTCGAACCCCGCTGCGACGAAGACTTCCCGGGCGCTGGCGTGTATGTTTTCGAACAGGACTATGCGTGGCATCTTGACCCTTTCCCAAGCAATGAAAAATGGCCCCCCACGCTGCGCCTGCGGCTTGCTGCCCCCGAGGGGGGCGCTTTTCATCTTGGGGCGGCCCGACGATGAAAACGTCCATTGTGCAATATTTCAAGCTTCACGTCAGGGTCATCCCTAATCGAAGCAGGGTCAAACCCCCCGATTTTTCCAGGTATGCTTTTCGGGTTCAGTAGCCTCTGTGCCCTTTTCAGGAGAACCCGGTGGCGCCCCCGACCTCTGAGCCCGCTGTCCCGCCCAGGAAACCGCGTCTGTTGCGGCGGGAACGCGTTGCGCACGATGCCGAGGACCATGCACACAACCTGAGCCAATGGGAACAAAGCTACAGCCAGTTCTCGTCGGGGCGCTTCGAGGGGCGCCTGACCGAACTCTGGCTGCCCGGCCTGCAGATTTTCCAGGAAACGGCCAACCAGGCCCTGCGCCAGTCCTGCGCCGCCTGGAACGACGCGCTGTGGTTCGGCCTGCCCGCCCCCGGCGTGCCGGCCTCGCGCCTGGATGCCCAGCCAGTCCAGGGCGACACCCTGCTGTTTCGCCAGGGCGGCTGTGAATTCGAACTGAGCACGCCCGAACACTGCCAGCTTTTTGGCATCGTCATCGACAGGACGCTGTTCGACGAGCACTTCCCCTACGCCGACGCCATGCGCCTGCCCGGTCAGGGCGGCACTCTGGGCGTGCCGCCCGAGCATTTCCAGCGCATCCTCGGCACGCTGCGCCAGGCGCTGTTTCCGCCCGACACGCGGCCCCCTTCCACCCCCGAGCAGATCCTCGATCTGCAGGAAACCGTGCTGGATCAACTGGGCACCGCCCTGGCGCACGGCAGCGCTCCGCCCCGGGGGGCCCATTATTCCCGCATCCGCCACAGCCACCAGGTGGTCGGCCAGGCCTGCGAACTGGTGCTGGCACAACCCAGCCAGCGTCTGTCGATCGCCGACCTCTGCCGCCAGATGCACGTCAGCCGCCGCACGCTGCAATATTGTTTCCAAGAGGTAGCCGGCCTGTCGCCGCTTACCTACCTGCGCATCCTCAAGCTGAACCAGGTCCGCCGCAGACTGCGCAGCACCGACGACCTGGCCAACCGGGTCACCCAGGCCGCCACGACCTGGGGCTTCGAGCACCTGGGCCAGTTCTCCCGCGATTACCGCCGACTGTTCGGCGAACTGCCGTCCAGCACCCTGCGCCATCCGGCCGACTGAGCCCTCGACGCACTAGGGACATCCCTGATTTTGCCGAAATCCGATAAAGCGGTGCCGAAAACCGATGTCCGGCTGCCGCTTTTGGATAGCCGCGCGCGCGCCGCCGGCGCACCATCCTCTCAAAGAACCCCGGCAGAGTCCAAGCACCGGACCGACCGCCGACCAGGAGGAGCGCGTGCCCCACTTCATCAGGCTCTATGTACGCTGGGTGGACCGGATCAACCGGTTCATCGGGCGCTTCGCCATGTACTTCGTGCTGATCATGATGATCGGCTTTCTGTATGCAGCCGTCGTCCGTGTGGGTTTCAACATCTACACCAACTGGATGATGGAAAGCGCCCAGTTCCTGCTGTCGGCCTACTACCTGCTGGGCGGGGGCTATTCGATGCAGCTCAACGCCCACGTCCGCATGGATCTGTTCTATTCACGCTGGTCGCCGCGCACGCGGGCCACGGTGGACATGATCACGATCTGGATGGTGATCGTCTTCCTCGTCTTCCTGCTGCTGGGCGGCATTTCCAGTTCTGAATACGCCCTGGTCCACCATCAGCGCAACTACACCGCCTGGGCGCCGCCGCTGGCCCCCATCAAGATCATCATGACCTTCGGCATCTTCATGATGCTGCTGCAAACCATCGCCACGTTCTTTCGAGATCTGGCCGCCGCCTGCGGCAAGGAGATCGAATGAGCCACGAACTGATCACCCTGACCATGTTTTCCTCGCTGCTGATCCTGATGTCCACAGGGCAGCGGGTCTACGGCGTGGTGGGTTTCATCGGCGCCACGGCGGCCTACTTCCTGTGGGGCGGCAACGACATCGAAATGCCGTTCAACGCCACCTTCACGGTCCTGAACTGGTTTGCCCTGCTGACCCTGCCCCTGTTCGTCTTCATGGGTTTCATGCTGTCGGAATCGGGCCTGGCCGACAGGCTCTACCGCATGTTCCACGTCTGGATGGGCTCCATGCCCGGCGGCCTGGGCATCGGCACCATCGGCCTGATGGTGATGATTTCCGCCATGAACGGGCTGAGCGTGGCCGGCATGGCCATCGGCGCCAGCGTGGCCCTGCCCCAGATGATGCGGCGCGGCTACGACAAAGTCATGATCACCGGCGTGATCCAGGCGGGCAGTTCGCTGGGCATCCTGATCCCGCCCAGCATCGTGCTGGTGCTGTACGCCATGATCGCCCGCCAGCCCGTGCTGCAACTGTGGCTGGGCGGCATTCTGCCCGGCCTGCTGATGGCACTGCTGTTCACGGTGTACATCTACGTACGCTGCCGGATCAGCCCGGAACTGGGCCCGCCGCTGTCCGAAGAAGAGCGCCGCGCCGCCGAACCCGAAAAATGGCGTCTGCTGGCCGAAGGCATCCTGCCGCTGGTGATCTTCGCCGTCATGATGGGCTGCTTCATCACCGGCGTCACCAGCCTGGTCGAGACCTCGGCCCTGGGTGCCGGACTGGCCACCCTGGCGGCCGCCCTCAAGCGCCGCCTGAGCAAAGCCGTCATGGAGTCCTGCCTGCGCCAGACGCTCAGCGTGAGCTGCATGTTCATGTGGATCATCCTGGCGGCGCTGTGCTTCGGCGCGGTCTACGACGGACTGGGCGCCATCAAGGCCATCGAGAAACTGCTGCTGAACGACCTGGAACTGAGCCGCTGGACCATCCTGATCATCATGATGCTGTCCTTCATCGTGCTGGGCATGTTCCTGGACGACACCGCCATGCTGGTGATCGTCGCGCCGCTCTACATCCCGCTGATCAAGGTCCTGGGCTTCAGCCCGATCTGGTTCGGCATCCTCTACACCATCACCTGCCAGCTGGCCTACATCATTCCACCCTTTGGCTACAACCTGTTCCTGATGCGGGCCATGGCGCCGCCTGAAATCACCATCGTCGACATCTACAAATCCATCGTGCCCTTCGCGCTGCTGATGATGATCACCCTGGCGATCATCATGATCTTCCCGCAGATCGCGCTGTGGCTGCCTGACCTGTATTCCAACCGCGCCCGATAGGCCCTGGCGCCCATCGGATCACACAACACGGGCAGCGGCGCGCGGGTCGCCCGCCCGACACCGGAGGACAGCACCCATGACACAACGACGACAGTTTCTGAAACTGGCCGGAGGCGCGGCCCTGGGGGCCGGCGCGATCGCCGCGCCCACCATCGGACGCGCCCAGGCGCCCATCAAGTGGCGCCTGCAGACCTACGCGGGTCCGGCGCTGGCCGACCACGTGATCAAACCGTCCATCGACGCCTTCAACAAGGCCGCCAACGGCCAGATGGAAATCGAACTCTACACGGCCGACCAACTGGTGCCGCAGGGCGAGCTGTTTCGCGCCGTGCAGAAAGGCACGATCGACGCCGCGCAAAGCGACGACGATTCCATGGCCGCACCGGTGGACGTCGCCATCTTCGCGGCGTACTTCCCCCTGGCCTCGCGCTACGGCCTGGACGTGCCCGCCCTGTGGAACTGGTACGGCCTGAACAAGATCTGGGAAGAAGCCTACGCCGAGGTCAAGAACGTCACCTGGCTCGGCACCGGGGCCTGGGACCCCTGCAACATGGCCACCACCAAGCCCATCCGTTCGCTGGACGACCTGAAGGGCCTGCGGCTGTACACCTTCCCCACCGGCGGGCGTTTCCTGTCGCGCCTGGGCGTGGTCCCCGTCACCCTGCCCTACGAGGACGTGCAGGTCGCTCTGCAAACGGGTGAACTGGACGGCGTGTGCTGGTCGGGCATCACCGAGGTCTACACGGTCGGCTGGGCGGACGTCACCAAATACTATCTGACCAACAACATCTCGGGCGCCTGGGCGGGCTCCTACATCGCCAACACTGAAAAGTGGCAGGCCGTGCCCGAACACCTGAAGACCCTGTTCCGCCTGTGCATGGACAGTTCCCACTACTACCGCCAGCACTGGTACTGGTGGGGTGAGGCCCACTACCGCACCCAGGGCGGCAAGCTGGAACTGACCAGCATCCCCGACGCCGAATGGAAGAAGGTCGAGGCCGAGGCCCAGAAGTTCTGGGACGAGATCGCGGCACAAAGCCCACGCAGCGCCAAGATCGTAGAGATCCTGAAGCAATACACAGGGGTCATGGAAAAAGCCGGATCTCCGTACCGGAGCGCCTGACCCTGATTTTGCGGCAATGCGCCGGGCCCGGCGGGCCCGGTTCCACACTCAATCCCGTGCCCCCATAGGTGCATCATGCAAGAACGATCCATCCAGACCATCGACGAGGCCATCACCCTGGTCGAGCGTAGCAGTCTGACCCACATCAAGCTGGGGCTGTCCGACATCGACGGCATCATCCGCGGCAAGTACATGCGCAAGGACAAGTTCATCAGTTCGCTGAAGAACGGCTTTGCCTTCTGCGACGTCGTGATGGGCTGGGATTCCAACGACGAACTCTACGACAACACCGCCTTCACCGGCTGGCACACCGCCTACCCCGACGCGGCCGTCCGCATCGACCCCCGATCCTGCCGCCGCCTGCCGCTGGAGCGCAACGCCCAGGGCGAGGACATGCTGTTCTTCATCGCCGACCTGGACGGTCCGGCGGCCGGCGTCTGCCCGCGCCGCCTGCTGCACCGCATGATCGACCGCGCCACCGCACTGGGCTTCGACGCCCACGCTGCGCTGGAATACGAATTCTTCATGTTCGATGAAACGCCCGATTCCGTGCGCGAAAAGCAGTACCGCAATCTGAAGAGCTGGACGCCCGGCAATTGCGGCTATTCGGTGCTGCGCAGCACCGTGCACTCGGACTTCTACCAGGAATTGCTGGATCTGTGCGAACGCATGGACCTGCCCATCGAAAGCCTGCACAACGAAACCGGCCCCGGCGTGCTGGAGGCCGCCCTGGCGGTGGACGACATCGGCGAGGCCGCCGACAAAGCCTTTCTGTTCAAGACTTTCACCAAGGCCCTGGCCGAGCAGCAGGGCCTGATGGCGACCTTCATGGCCAAGTGGTCGCACCATCACTCAGGCCAGAGCGGCCACATCCACCTGTCCCTGACGGACAAGGCAAGCGGCGCCAACGTCTTCCACGACCCCAAGGCCGAACACACCATGAGCGCGACCCTGCGCCATTTCGCCGCCGGCCAGCAGCGCTACATGCCTGAATTCATGGCGATGTATGCGCAGACCGTCAACAGCTACACGCGTCTGGTGCCGGGCTACTGGGCGCCGCTGGAAGCCAGCCTGGGCATCGAAAACCGCACCACGGCGCTGCGCATCATTCCGGGCGGCCCGAAATCCCAACGTGTCGAGGTCCGCATCGGTTCGGCCGACGCCAACCCCTACATCGCGCTGGCGGCCGCCCTGGGCTCGGGGCTGCTGGGCATCGAGCAGAAGCTGGAACCGACCTTTACCTCGGGCAACGCCTACACGCAGAAATTTCCGGACGACATCAAATTCCCCTCTACGCTATGGGAATCCGCCCAGCGCCTGCGCGCCTCCACGGCCGCACGCGGGCTGTTCGGCGACGCCTTCGTGGACCAGATGGCGGCCACCCGTGAATGGGAAGAACGCAAGTTCCGCGAATACGTCACCGACTGGGAACTCCAGCGGTATTTCGAACTCATCTGAACCTGGGTATCACCCAAACCGCAGCAGCGAGCGATCACCATGAGCGAACTCATCACCATCAGTCCCATCGACGGCCGGGAACTCCTGCGCCGCCCCCACGCCACCCGTGCGGACGCCGAGCGCATCGCGCAGGCCGCGCGGCAAGCCCAGCAAGCCTGGGCGCAGCGCCCGCTGAACGAGCGCATCACCATTCTGTCCGCCGCCATCGACGTCGTGCTGTCGCGCACGGACGCCTTTGCCGACGCCATCACGCGCCAGATGGGCCGCCCCATCAGCCAGGCGCCGGGCGAATTGCGCGGCTTTGCCGAACGCGGCCGCTACATGCTGTCGATCGCCGAAGAAGCCCTGGCACCCATCGTGCCGCCCGCCAAGGAATCGTTCGAACGCTCGATCGAACGCGAGCCGATCGGCGTCGTCCTGACCGTCGCGCCCTGGAACTATCCCCTGCTGACGGCGGTCAACAGCATCATTCCCGCTCTGGCGGCGGGCAACGCCATGATCCTGAAGCACTCCGACCAGACGCCGCTGTGCGCCGAACAACTGGTGGCGGCCTTCACGGACGCGGGTGTGCCGGCCGGCGTGTTCCAGTACATCCACGCCACCCATGACATCATCCGCGACCTGATCCAGTCTCCCGCCATCGATCACGTGGTCTTCACAGGCTCGGTGCGCGGCGGCGGCGCCATGGAAGAAGCCGCCGTCGGACGCTTCATCGGACGCGGTCTGGAACTGGGCGGCAGCGACCCGGCCTACGTACGCGCCGACGCCGACCTGGCCCATGCGGTGGAGACGCTGGTGGACGGCGCCTTCTTCAATTCCGGACAGTCCTGCTGCGGCATCCAGCGCATCTACGTGCACGAATCGCTCCACCAGGAATTCGTGGACCGCGCGGTCGAGCTGACCCGGCAGTACCGCCTGGGTGATCCCCTGGACCCCGAGACCAATCTGGGACCGGTCGTGCGTGCCCGGGCCGCTGACGAAGTCCGCGCCGTCATCGCCGAATCCGTCCGCATGGGTGCCCGCAACCGCATCGACCCGGCGCACTTCCCCCAGGCGCGCGCCGAAGGCACCTACCTGGCGCCCGCGATCCTGACGAACGTCGACCACACCATGCCCATCATGAACGAGGAATGTTTCGGTCCCGTCGTCGGCATCATGCCCGTCGCCTCGGACGCAGAGGCCGTGACGCTGATGAACGATTCCAACTACGGCCTGACCGCCTCGGTCTTCACGCGCGACCTCGATGCCGCACGTGCGCTGGGCCGCCAGATCCAGACCGGCACTTTCTTCATGAACCGCTGCGACTACCTGGACCCGGCCCTGGCCTGGACCGGCGTCAAGAACACCGGACACGGCATTTCCCTGTCCATCCTGGGTTACCACGCGCTCACCCGGGTCAAGTCCTATCACCTCCGTCTTCTGTAGGAACTCTGCGCCATGAACGCACCTATCTCCTCGCTCACCGCCAACTGGAACTACCCGACCGCCGTCAAGGCCGGCCCCGGGCGCATCCGCGAACTGCCGAAGCATTGCCAGGACATGGGCATGAAGCGCCCGCTGCTGGTGACCGATCCCGGGCTGGCGCCGCTGCCCATCGTCACCGGCGCGGTCCAGGCCTGCCAGGACGCCGGTCTGGACTGCGGCCTGTTTTCCGGCATCAAGGGCAACCCGACCGGCCGCAATGTAGAGGACGGCGTGGCCGCCTTCCGTGCCGGCAAGCACGACGGCGTGATCGCCTTCGGCGGCGGCTCGGCGCTGGACGCGGCCAAGGCCATCGCCCTGATGGTCGGCCAGTCCCGCCCGCTCTGGGACTTCGAGGACGTCGGCGACAATTACCTGCGCGTCAACGTCCAGGGCATGGCCCCGGTCATCGCGGTGCCGACCACGGCCGGCACCGGCTCTGAAGTCGGCCGCGCCTCGGTCATCACCGACGACGAGGCCCACGTCAAGCGCATCATCTTTCACGCCCGCATGCTGCCCGCCCTGGTGATTCTGGACGCCGAGCTGACCGCCGCCCTGCCGTCCCGTCTGACGGCCGCGACCGGCATGGACGCCCTGTCGCACAATCTGGAAGCCCTGTGCTCGCCCTTCCATCACCCGATGGCCACCGGCATCGGCATGGAAGGCAGCCGCCTGGTGCACCAGTATCTGCGCCGCGCAGTCGAAAACGGCCAGGATATCGAAGCACGTCACCAGATGCTGGTCGCCTCCAGCATGGGCGCCACGGCCTTCCAGAAAGGCCTGGGCGCCATGCACGCCCTGGCCCATCCGCTGGGCGCGCTCTACGACGCCCACCACGGCATGCTGAACGCCATTCTCATGCCCTACGTCCTGAAGGCCAATGAATCCGTGGTCTCCGACACGATGACGCGTCTGGCGCGCTACCTGGACTTGCCCAAGCCCGGCTTTGGCGCGGTGCTGGACTGGGTGCTGGCGCTGCGCGAATCCATCGGCATCCCGCATACCCTGGCCGCCATCGGCATCCCGGACGCCGCCGTGGGCACCGTCGGCGCGCTGGCCGTGCAGGACGGATCGGCAGCCACCAATCCGATTCCTTTCACCGCGCAGGAATACGACCGCATTCTGCGCGACGCGATCGGCGGCACCCTGTAATCCTGTCGGGAGAAACGTCATGGCCCGGATCGGCGTGCTCGGCTTTCTGCACGAGACCAATACCTTCGCCCCGGACATCACGGGGCTGGACCGTTTCGAGGAGGCCGACGCCTGGCCGGGCCTGACCGAGGGCGACGCTCTCTTCGAGGCCACCCGGGACATGAACCTGGCGGTCAGCGGCTTCATCGCCGCGATGCAGGCCGCCGGGCACGAGATCGTCCCGCTGCTCTGGTGCTCGGCCAACCCGTCCGGCCCGGTCGCGGACGCGGCTTTCGAGACGATCACCGCCCGCATCGAAACGCATCTGCAGGGCCTGCCCCTGGACGGCCTGTTCCTGGATCTGCACGGCTCGATGGTCACCCAGAGCCTGGACGACGCCGAGGGCGAACTGCTGCGTCGCCTGCGTGCGGTCACAGGGCCGGCACTGCCTTATGTGGCGGCGCTGGATTTCCACGCCATCATCACCCAGGCCATGGTGGACCAGACCCAGGCCATGGTCGCCTATCACAGCTATCCCCACGTGGACATGGCCGAGACCGGCGCACGCGCGGCGCGGATGATGCAGCGCCTGCTGGCCGGCGAGACCTTCTTTGCCGCCTGGCGCAAACTGGATTTCCTGGTGTCCATGCCCTGGCAGAGCACGCTGGGCGACGAACCGGCCGGGGCGCTGATGGCCGCCGCCCGCGCTCTTGAAACCGAGGATTGCCCGGAAGTTCAATTCATCCCCGGTTTTCCCCTGTCGGACACGCCCGAATCCGGACCCGGCGTGCTGGCCTACGCCCGTGTGCCCGCGCGCGCGACCCATGCTGTCCAGATGCTGGTCCAGGCGATCGAGGCCCGGCGGACCGCGTTCAGCGGCCGGCTGTACGCCCCCGACGAGGCCCTGGACGCTCTGGCGGGCCGGGACACGGGGCGCACCATCCTGGCGGACACCCAGGACAACCCGGGCGGTGGCGGCGCCGGCGACACCACGGGTGTGCTGCGCGCCTTGCTGCGCCGGCACACACGACACGCCTGCGTGGCCGTGCTGTGCGACGCGGACTTCGCCCGCGCCGCCCACGCGCTGGGGGTGGGCGCCCGCATCGACCTGCCCCTGGGAGGACGCGGCTTTCCGGGAGACGAACCTGCGGCAGGGCCGTTCGAAATCCTGGCCCTGGGTGACGGCCGCCTCGTGGGCACGGGCCCGTTCTACCTGGGGTGCCGCATGGATTTAGGTCCGATGGTGCGCGTGCGCCGCGAGGGTGTGGAAATTCTGGTGTCCAGCCGCAAGCAGCAGGCCGCCGACCAGGCGATGTTCCGCCACCTGGGCGCCGACCCCAGGGACTATCGGATTCTGGTGTTGAAAAGCTCGGTCCACTTCCGCGCCGACTTTGCGGCGCTGGCCGACGAGATCCTGATGATCAAGGCGCCCGGCGCCAACACGGCCGATCTGCATGATCTGAGGTTCAAGCGCCTGCGGCCCGGCGTAGAGATCCGGTGACCGGCCCTGACGGCCGGCCCCGGCCGCCATCAGGCCTGCGCCGCCAGAATCTCCAGGGCCTGACGATGCAGGTCGGCGTTGGCCGCCGCCAGCACCCGGCCGTCGGATTTCGGGCTCAGGGCCTGGCCCTGCCAATCCGTGATGACACCGCCCGCTTCCTCGATCACCGGCGCCAGCGCCAGGTAGTCATACGGCATCAGGCCGGCTTCGGCCACCAGATCGATCATGCCGCTGGCCAGCAGGGCATAGGCGTAGCAATCGCCACCAAAGCGCCGCAGGTGGACCGCCGCGCTCAGGCGCTCGAACGCGCGGGCGTCCGCGCCCGCGAAGATGTCCGGCGTGGTGGCCTGCAGAATGGCGTCCTTCAGGTGCGTCACCGTGCGCGTGCGGCAGCGTTCGCCATTCAACCAGCTGCCGCGCCCGCGCACCCCGACCCAGCGCTCCCCCGTGCTGGGGATGTCGATGATGCCGAACAGGGGGCGTTGTTCGTGCAGAACGGCCAGCAGGCAGCCCCACAGAGGGTTGCCGGTGATGAAGCTGCGGGTGCCGTCGATCGGGTCGATCGACCAGACGACCGGCGCTTCGCCGGCCTGGATACCGAATTCCTCACCCAGCAGGCCGTGATCCGGATAGCGGCGAGTGATTTCCGCGCGCAGAAATTCCTCGACCCCGCGATCGGCCACGGTGACCGGGCTGGCGTCCGCTTTGGTTTCGATCGGCGGCCGATGGCGGAACCATCGCAGCGCAATCGAGCGGGCCTGGCCGACCAGATCCTGAGCGAAATCGAGGACCTCGTCGGTCCATGCCGGTACGGTGTTTGGAATCGACATCGCGCGCTCCCGTGGTGGTCGACTGGGGATATGGACCTGATGAAAAACCTGATGAAAAAGTATTCTGAAGGCTCTTGCATGATTTTGCAAATTTCCACAAAATAACAAATCAAGGGAACCTCTGAACAGGCCGAGCGGTAAGCGGGCACTGTGGATCGGGATGGGATGCAAGGCGCGAAACGCAGCGATAGCCGGTGCTATCGCGAGGATGAGCAACACAGCAGACCGCCCGAATCCGCAGATGCACGCGGCGCCGAGGACTTGTTCAAAGGTTCCCCAGGCGCCCCGGATCACTGGCACGACCGCATCACGCCACTCCCGCGGCCGCCGCGAATTCACATCATCCGGCACAGACCGGTTTTCACCACGACAGCAGGAGACACGCATGCAACATTCCACACAAAAGGCTTTTGCCGCAGCGTTCGCGCTCGCTGGTGCCGGCCTGATTCACACCGCCGTCCAGGCCAAACCCCTGACCATCTACACCGCCCTGGAGGACGACGAAGTCACCGAATACATGGCGGCGGCCAAGACCGCCATGCCCGATGTCGAATTCCACGTGCTGCGCCTGTCCACCGGCGACATGGCCGCCCGGCTGCTGGCCGAGGCCAAGAACCCGCGCACCGACGTGATCTGGGGCTTCGCCGTCACCAATATGCTGGATCCCCGCATCCACGACACGCTGCTGAAGTACGAGCCTGCTGCGGCCCAGCAACTGGCGCCGATCTATCGCAGCAAGGACGGCACCTGGTTCGCCGCCACCGGCTACATGGCGGCGTTCTGCGTCAACACCGACCGCCTCAAGGCCAAGAACCTGCCAATGCCCGCATCCTGGGAAGACCTGACCAAGCCGGTCTACAAGGGCGAACTCGTCATGCCCAGCCCGGCCGCCTCGGGGACGGGCTGGCTGCAGATCGCCGCCATCCTGCAAGGGCTGGGCCAGGACAAGGGCTGGGATCTGATCAAGCGCCTGAACGTCAACATGGCCCAGTACACCAGCTCGGGTTCCAAGCCCTGCAAGATGGCGCGCACCGGTGAATACGCCATCGGCATCTCCTTCGCCTTCCCCGCCATGCAATCCATCGAGGCCGGCTTTCCGGTCAAGATGGTGATCCCGTCCGACTGGGAAGGCTACGAGCTGGAAGCCTCCGGCATCCTGTCGAGCACCCAGAACCCGGACGACGCCAAACGCTTCCTGGACTGGACGCTGTCCCCGACAGCCGCCGCCCTGTACAAGAAGTACAAGGAAATCGTCACCATCCCCGGCGTCGAGCCTTCCGAGCAGCTGAGGAAAGCCGGCCTGCCGCAGGACGTGTCCAAGATCCTGTTCCCGATCAACTTTGAAAAGTCGGCCGCCGACCGGGCGGAAACGCTCAAGACCTGGCAGCAGGTCACCGCTCGCTAACCCCCCCCTGCGGGCCGTGCCGCACGCCGCGCGGCCGGCCCCGCCCGTTGCACCCGGAGGCTGCATGAGTCTGGAACTCTCCCACGTCCGCAAATCGTTCGACAGTTTTCAGGCGCTCAAGGACATCAACCTGAGCGTCGGGCCGCACGATTTCGTCTGTCTGCTCGGCCCCAGCGGCTGCGGCAAGACGACGCTGCTGAGAATCATTGCAGGGCTCCTGCAAGCCGACGAGGGCGAAATCCGGTTCTCAGGTCAGGATCTCAGCCAGATGCCGCCGCGCAGCCGCAATTTCGGCATCGTCTTCCAGTCCTATTCCCTGTTCCCGAACATGACCGTGCGCGAGAACATCGGCTACGGGCTGCGCATCCGCCGCGAGCCCGCCGACCGCATTGCCGCACGCGTCGACGAACTGCTGCAACTGATCCGCATCCCGGACATGGCCGAGCGTTTCCCCTGGCAGCTCTCGGGCGGCCAGCAGCAGCGTGTGGCCATCGCCCGCGCGCTGGCCGTCAATCCACGCCTGATCCTGCTGGACGAGCCCTTGTCCGCACTGGATGCACGCGTGCGCAACGAAATGCGCCATGAAATCCGCGAAGTCCAGCGCCGACTGAAGATCCCGACCATCATGGTGACGCACGACCAGGAAGAAGCCCTGATGCTGGCCGACGTGATCGTCTGCATGAACAACGGCGTCATCGAACAGGTCGGGTCTCCCCAGGCGCTTTACCACGCGCCCAAGACCC
The DNA here is from genome assembly GCF_049650445.1 of Castellaniella sp. GTDB lineage: Bacteria > Pseudomonadota > Gammaproteobacteria > Burkholderiales > Burkholderiaceae_B > Castellaniella. The sequence continues at coordinate 34,004 of NZ_JBASAD010000005.1, forward strand.
GCTTCGTGGCCGACTTCATCGGCCTGAGCAATCTGCTGCCGCCGGACTGGGTACGCCCGCATGCGCCCGGCGTGCTGGAGGCACTCCCGCCGCCCGCCAACGAATCGGACTGGCTGCTGTGCGTGCGCCCCGAACACATCCGCCTCGAAGCCGACGCCGATGGCCCGGCCACCGTCCGCTCCGTGACTTTCCTGGGCAATCTGTGCCGCATGACGCTGCACTGGGGCGGCATGGACCTGCAGGTCGAACAGCACGCCGCGTCCGCACACCGAGAAGGCGACCGGGTCCGCCCGGTGATCAACCCCGCACACGGCTGCTGGGTCGCGGCCTGAGCCGCGCCCCCACTGACTCAAGGAGACCGGCATGTCCCAGTCCCCCACGGCGGCTTCACCCCTCGGCCCCTGGTTTCCGAGCCTGTCCGGCACCCCGGAACAATGGCTGACCCGGGTCTGCGTCATCATCCCGACCCTGGCGCTGATCCTGTTCTTCGGCTACCCCCTGCTGACGATCTTCTGGCAGAGCTTCGTCCAGGGGGACGGCACGCTGGGCCTGGACAACTACACCGCCATTCCTTCCACACCGGGACTGGTGACGGCCGGGCTCAACAGCCTGTCGATCAGCCTGAGCACCACTCTGGTCTGCCTCCTGCTGGGCTTTCCCATCGCCTACGCGCTCGAACGCAGCCGCATCCGCTTCAAGGCCTGGATCCGGCTCAGCCTGCTGCTGCCGCTGCTGGCGCCTTCGCTGGTGCAGGGCCTGGGATTGCTGTTCCTGCTGGGCCGCAACGGTCTGGTCTTTCAATGGACGGGCATCGAACAGAACATCTACGGCTACTGGGGACTGCTGATTTCGGACGTGTTCTACGCCCTGCCGCAAGCCATCATGATCATCCAGGCGGCCCTGCGCAACGCCGACGCCCGCTACTACGACGCCGCCACCGTGATGGGCGCCACGCCAAGCCAGCAGTTCTTCCACATCACACTGCCCAACTGCAAATTCGGTCTGCTGAGCGCAGCCTTCGTGGTTTTCACCATCACGATCACCGACTTCGGCAACGCCGCCGTGATTGCCGGGGACTACCGCGTCCTGGCGACGGAAATCTTCAGCCAGGTCTCGGGACAGCAGAACTTCGGCATGGGCTCGGTGGTGGGCATCATCCTGCTGCTGCCCGCCCTGGTGTCGGTCTACATCGAACGGGTGGCGTCCCAGAAACAATTCGGCGGCAGTTCCGACAGCCGGATTCCGCTGCAACCGGTCGCGGCGCGCTGGCGCGACGCCGTCCTGGGCCTGATCACCCATGCCACGGCCCTGGCCATCTGGGCCATCATCGTCGTGGTCATCTTCGCCAGCTTCGTCAAGCTGTGGCCCTACAACATGACGCTGACGCTGGCGAACTTCAACGTCAACATCGCCAGCGGCTACCAGCCGATCTGGACCACGCTGTATGTCTCCGTGGCAGCCGCCCTGATCGGCATCGTGCTGCTGTTCCTGCTGGCCTACGGCGTGCGCAACCTGCAGGGCCGGCTGGCCAAGGCCATCTACCTGATGGCCGTCCTGCCCGTCGGGGTGCCGGGGCTGGTGCTGGGCCTGTCGTACATCTTCACCTTCAACGATCCGCGCTATCCCCTGCACTGGCTGTACGGCAGCGCGCTGCTGATCGCCCTGTGCAATTTCTACCACTATCACACCCAGGGCTTCCTGACGATGGCCACCGGCATGCGCATGGTGCCCCAGGCCCTGGAAGAAGCCGCCGCCTGCCTCGGCGGCAAGGTCCGCCACGTCATGGGAGACGCCATCCTGCCGGTGATCGCGCCGACCGTGCTGGCCGTGTTCTTCTTCCTGTTCATGCGCTCGATGGTGACGCTGTCGGCAGTCATTTTCCTGGTCACCCCGCAGCTCAACGTCGCCGCCGTGTCCGTCATGCACCTGAACGAGGCGGGTTTCGTGTCCCAGGCAGCAGCCTTTTCCACTATCATCATCGCGGTCGTCGCGGTCGCCATGCTGCTGATGCGGGCGCTGGTTTACTATTTCCGCCCCAACCTCTCCACCGATACAGTCTGATATGTGGTCCGAAGCGCGCCACCAGAAAATCCGCCTGCTGCTGCAACGCCACGGGCGGATCACGACCGAGGACGCCATCCGGGAACTGGGCGTCTCCCGGGAAACCGTCCGCCGGGATTTCCTGGAACTGGAAGCGCTGGGCCTGTTGCAGCGCGTGCATGGCGGGGCTGTCCACCTGAGCGACGAGCCTCCCATCGACAAGCGCAACACCATTCACATCGCGGCCAAGAAGGCCATCGTCCGCGCGGTCGCCCAGCGGCTGCGCACACCGGCCACCCTGTTCATGGATGCCGGCAGCACCACGACTCTGCTGGCCCGCGAACTGGTGCAACTCAGCGGCCTGACCCTGATCACGAATTCGCTGAGTGCGGCGGCCTGCTTCACCGAGTCGCCCGTCAACCCGGACAATCAGATCATCATCCTGCCAGGGGTGCTGAACACCGCCTTGTCCTCGACCTCGGGCGCCTCGACCATCCTGCAGATCCAGACCTTCCACGCCGACATTGCCCTGTTGTCGCCGGTGGCGGTCAACGCCCGCCAGGGCGCGGCCAGCTTTCTGCACGACGAGGCGCTGATCGCCCGCGCCATGTCCGAAGGCGCCGCCCAGACCTGGATTCTGGCGGATCACAGCAAGGTCGGTGCCGCCAGCCGGGAAACCTACTGCCCGGCCGAGCGCATCGACCGGCTGTTCTGCAACAGCCAGGCGCGTCAGACCGAAGGCTTCGAGGCCCTGCAAGCCAAGGTCGGCGAGGTGGTTCTGGCCTGAGTGGTCCCTATGGCCTCCATGGCCTGAGCGCTCCCGGATCGATGGGATTGCACCGCACGCGCTCGCGCACGCCCGTAGCCAGCACTTCCGGCGTGAAACGGACTATCGTTTTCGTGCATCCAAGAGGATCATGGAGCAAAACTCGCCCATCGAGGGCGGCTCAAGGGAGAACACCATGGCGATCTGGCCCAGCGCGTTGCTGCGCATCGACAACATCGCACGCGATACCATCGCGGTCCATTTTCGAAAACCCGACGATTTCCAGTTCCAACCTGGACAGACGATTTCGCTGACGCTGCCGTCCGAGGCGCCAGACGCCCCGGTGCTACGGCATACTTTCTCGCTGGTCAGCGCCCCGCACGAGCCCGAACTGTGCATCGCCACCCGCGTGCGCGCCACCCCGTTCAAGCAGGCCCTGGCGGGGCTGCAGCCCGGTGCCGAACTGCGGTTCAGCGGCCCTTATGGCAAGCTGACCCCACCTGCCGAGACAGCCCGGCCTCTGGTCCTGATCGCCGGCGGCATCGGCATCACCCCCTGCATCAGCCTGCTGCGCGACGCCACGCACCAAGGCTCAGGCCGACCCATCCGGCTGCTCTACTCCAATCATTCCCCGGAACAAGCCGCCTTTCTGGAGGAATTGCGCACTCTCGCGCAACGCAACCCGCACCTGCGCCTGCTGGCGACCCTGACCGGCCCGGCCGACGGCGCCTGGGACGGACTGCGCGGCCGGATCGACGTGGCCATGCTGCGGCAGGCCCTCCAGGGGCTGGACGCACCTCTGTGCTACGTGACAGGTGCCCCCCTCATGGTGGAAGAGATCCGTGCGCGCCTGGCCGAGGCGGGCGTCCCCGACGATGCCATTCTCGACGAGAGCTTCCACGGCTATTGACACCTCGGCACCCGGGCCCACGGTCTCGCGCGCGGCGAGGCCGTGGTAGTCTAAATCACTGATCCGTCCCATCCATGCCCGCCGCAAGGCCGAATCTGCAGGAACCCGATGATGCACTCTCCCGCCTCGCCCCTGTCCCCCAACGATGACGCCCGAACCGCGCCCGACGCACTGTTTGCACGTACCCCCGACCTGGCCGAGCCGGACACCGACCGCCTGCGCGCCTCCATCCGGCGCTATTTCCTGGACACGTTCGACCGCTACGAATCCCTGTTTCAGTGCCTGGCCAATGACGAGGCCTATGTCGTCAAGCCGATCCCCCTGCGTCATCCGCTGATCTTTTACTTCGGCCACACCGCGACCTTCTTCGTCAACAAGCTGCTGCTCACGCGCCTAATCGACCAGCGTCTGGACCACCGGCTGGAATCGACCTTCGCCGTCGGCGTGGACGAGATGAGCTGGGACGACCTGGACGAGGCCCACTACGACTGGCCCTCCGTGGCCGAAGTCCGCACCTACCGCAACCGCGTACGCGCCCTGGTCCTGGACCTGATCGACCATGCCCCGCTGCAATCGCCGATCGATTGGCGCAACCCCTGGTGGGCCATCATCATGGGCATCGAGCACGAACGCATCCACCTGGAAACGTCCTCGGTCCTGATCCGCCAGCACGCACTGAAATACGTGCGTGCCGTGCCGGACTGGGCGCCCATCCCCGCCACCGGCGGCGAGCCGCCCCAAAACAGTCTCGCGCGCGTGCCCGCCGGCACCGTCCGTGTGGGCAAGGCCTTCAACGATCCGCAATACGGCTGGGACAACGAATACGGCGAGCACACGGCCCAAGTGGAATCCTTCGAGGCAGGGCGCTTCCTGGTCAGCAACCACGAATATCTGGCCTTCGTCGAAGCCGGCGGCTACCGCAATCACCGCGACTGGACGGAGGAAGGCCGCCAGTGGCTGGCCTACAGCCAGGCGGAACACCCGACATTCTGGGTCAAGAAGACCCAGGGCTGGTCTCTGCGCCTGATGACCAGTGAAATTCCCATGCCCTGGTCCTGGCCGGTCGAGGTCAATTACCTGGAAGCCAAAGCCTTTTGCAACTGGAAAGCCGCCGAAACCGGCCAGCCGGTACGCCTGCCGACCGAAGACGAATGGTACCGGCTCTACGACGCTGCCGGCCTGAGCGATCCCGGCGACTCGCCCTGTGCCGCCAATCTGCACCTGGACCACGGCGCCTCGTCCTGCCCGGTGAACACCTGGCGTCACGGCGACTGGTACGACGTGGTGGGCAACGTCTGGCAATGGACCGAGACCCCCACTTATCCCTTCGACGGCTTCGACGTCCACCCGATCTACGACGATTTCACGACGCCGACCTTCGACGGACGCCACAACCTGATCAAGGGCGGTTCCTGGATCGCCTGCGGCAACGAGGCCGTGCGCGCCTCGCGCTACGCCTTCCGGCGGCATTTCTTCCAGCATGCGGGTTTTCGCACCATCGTGTCCCACGCGCCCGCCGAAGCCCCGGCCGCCTACTACGAAACCGACAAGCTGATGTCGGAATACGCCGAATTCCACTACGGCGACTCGTATTTCAATGTGCCCAATTTCTCGCAGGCCCTGGCGCAGCGGGCTATCGAAGCCCTGGGTGACCGGCCGCGCCGCCGCGCGCTGGACCTGGGCTGCGCCTCCGGGCGGGCCACCTTCGAACTGGCCCGCGCCTTCGAACGGGTCACCGGGGTGGATTTCTCGGCACGCTTCATCAACCAGGGCGTGCAACTGATCCAGACGGGCCAGTTGCGCTACACCCTGGCCGACGAGGGCGAGCTGGTGTCCTACAAGACCCGCACCCTGGCCGAACTGGGCCTGAGCGATGCGCTCGAACGGGTGGAATTCTTCCAGGGCGATGCCTGCAACCTGAAGCCGCAGTACACGGACTACGACCTGGTCCTGGCCGCCAACCTGATCGACCGCCTGTACGATCCGGCCCGCTTTCTGGACCGGATCCACGAGCGCATCGTCCCGGGCGGCCTGTTGCTGATCGCCTCGCCCTACACCTGGCTGGAAGAACACACGCCGCGCGCCGCCTGGCTGGGCGGCTTCAAGCGAGACGCGGAAAACCACACCACGCTGGACGGCCTGAAGGAACACCTGACGCCGCACTTCCGTCTGCTGTCCGAGCCGCAGGACGTACCCTTCGTCATCCGCGAAACACGGCGTAAATTCCAGCACACCTTGTCGCAACTGACGATCTGGGAGCGGCGGTAGGGCATCAGGGGGCAGCGCCGGACCCAGGCCGGGAACGGCGCGGCAGCCGCCATCCCCGGCATCCCGCACGGCAGGTGCGGGATGCCGCCCGTCCCGATCAATCCAGCGCGAACTGCGCCTTCAGCCAGAAGACCCGGCCCGGCTCGTTGATCCGGGTGTCCACGAAGGACGTGTTGCCGGGAATGTCCACGCCCGACTTGGACAGGTGCTCGGCGTAGGTCTTGTTCAGGACGTTGTCCACGCCGGCGGTCAGCAGCACGGTCTTGTTCGGACGCCAGCCGGCGTTCAGCGACAGCACGCCGAAACCGCCCGTGGCGCCGAGGTCCTTGCCGGCAATGCCGCCCATGCCTTCGTCGTAGCGGTCCTGCGCGGCCACCAGACGCCAGAGGATCCCTGCGGAATACGGTCCCTGCGCATAGTTCAGCCCCAGGCGGGCTTCCAGCGGCGGCTGCTGTGCCAGAGCCGTGCCATCCGTGCGGTTCCTGCCGTACACGTAGGACAGGCTGGCTACGCCCTGCCAGGACGGGTGGAACTGCCAGGAGGCGTCCAACTCGCCGCCCATGACCGTGGCGTCGATATTGCGGGTCCGGCTGCGGTTCCAGTCGATGAGGATGTAGTCGTTCACCCGGCTGTAGAAGGCCGAGGCCGACAGCGCGAAGGGGCCGCTGCGCCAGTTCGTGCCGATGTCGAGCTGGTTCAGCTTTTCCGGCTTGGTGGACAGGAAGGCGCTGTTGGTACCGTCGGAGCCGCCCTTCATCAGTTCCCAGTAATCGGGGAAGCGTTCCGAATGACCGAACCCGGCGTACCAGGTGCTGTTCTCGCCATAATCGCGCTCATAACGCAGGAAGCCGCTGTTCAAAGCGTGATCGCTCTTCCTCCCGCCGGTGACCGATTTCGCGGGCGAACGCTTGTCGCGGGCCTCGACCCAATCGACCCGCAGACCGCCCACCACCCGGTCGGCATCGGTGAGGAACCAGGTGCTCTCGCCAAAGACGCCATGCTGCTCGAAGCGCATGTCTTCGACCCGTGCCGCCGCACGGTAGGCGGCATCGGCGGCATCGGCCGAAGCCTGCATCCCGCTGCCCCGCGCGCGATGCACGTCCTGCTTGGCATCGGCGCCGACGACCAGTTCCCAGGACTCGGCCGGGCGCAGCGTGGCGCTCAGCCGACCACCCGTGGTGCGGCGGTCCGGATTGTTGGCCATGTAGGGGTTCTTCTTGCCCGTCGGCACGTCGCGCAGGGTGTAGTTGTCCATGACGTGGTCCACGTAGTTGTAGTAGACCCGGCCTTCGATTTCATCGACCAGGCCGCCCATGCGCTTGCGCTCGAACATCAGGGACACGTTCTCGCGCTTGAACTTCGAGCCGTCCATGCCGCGGTCGGCATAGGCGGCGCGGCCGTCGCTCAGGGCGGCGGACAGCTCGATGCGCGTCTTGTCATCCGGCGTCAGGCCGACGGCGGCATGGCTGCTCCAGCGCAAGTATTCGGAATGCACGCGGTTGCCGTCGCCGTCCTCATAATCATCGGCCTGGGCGCGCGTGCCGCCGGCGCGCACGTATCCCTGCGGCCCACCGACCAGCACGTCGGCCATCTGATCGTTGCGCCCGAAACTGCCCAGCGTCAGACTGCCATCGGCCTTCCAGCCAAAGGATTCCATGCGCTTCACGTCGCGCTCGAACAGCACCACACCGGCCGACTGGCCCGCGCCGTAGCGCACGCTCTGCGGTCCCTTGAGGACGGTGACGCGATCATAGGATTCGGGATAGACGTAGGCCGTGGGCGGGTCCATGCGTCCGCCGCAGCCGCCGTAGATTTCCTGACCGTCGAGCAGGATGCCCAGGCGCGAGCCGGAAAAGCCGCGCAGCACCGGATCGCCGTCCGTACCGCCCTTGCGGATCACGGAGAACCCGGGGATGCTCTTGAGAAAATCCGCGCCGTCATGGGCAGGCACGGGCTGGCGCGGGGCCTTCGGATCTGTACGCACCACCAGGGGCTCGTCTGCGGCCGGCGCGGTGACGACCACGGGGGACAGCGCCCGCACGGGTTGGGACAGCACGGCCTGCGGCAGGCCGAGCGACATCAGGGCGGCCGGGATCCCGGCCACCCATAAGGTTTCCTTCTTCATTGAGGTCTCGATATGCAAAAAAACTGAAAATATCCAGGGCCGCCCTGCCCGGCAT
>NZ_JBASAD010000006.1:0-57448 GCF_049650445.1 Castellaniella sp.
CACCTACCCCGTCCCGTGAGTCCGGCGACGGCCGCCGCCGTGGCGGCGCCTCCAACCGCAATGGCGGCCGCCGAGGCGAACGCCGCTCGGACGCCCCGCGCGGCGAACGCAGCGGCCGTGGCGAACGGTCTGACCGTACCGAACGTGGCGAACGCACGGAACGGTCGGAACACGCTGATCGCCCTGAACGCACCGAGGGCCGTCCGTCCTCGCGCCGCGAACGCCCGGTCGCTGAAACCGCCTTGCCGGTCCAGTCCGACCACACCGCCCTGACCGAAGTTCAGGACGACGCCGAGCCGCGTCGCGGCCGCAACCGCCGCGGTCGCGGCCGCAGCCGTTCAGAAGAAACCGCCGTCCAGACGGGTGAAGTGATCGCTCTCCAGGCCGACGAACTGAACGCCGTCCAGGCTCCCGCAGCCGTCCAGGCCCAGGCGGAAGCGAACCCCTACGGCCTGCCCGACGCCCCCCAGAGCCCGTCCACCGAACTGCAGGACGATGACGCGCTCGTCGCCGGCCCGGCCGTGGACGCGGATGCCGACACCGACCCGGACAATCCGGAACGCAAGCGCCGCCGTCGTCGTGGTCGTCGCGGCCGTCGCAGCGGTGAGGCCAACGATACGGCGTCCACCGAGGACACCTCGGCCGACAGCGATGCGCTGGCCATCGAAACGCACGAAACACCGCGCTTCGATCCCGAAGCCCTGGCCAGCGATACGCCTGCCGCCGCGGCTGAAGCCCCGGCTGCCCTGCCGGTGGATGCGTTCGAAGCCGCGCCTGCCGCCGAAGTCGTGACCCCGGCACCCGTGATCGCCGAAGCCCCCGCTGCCCCGGTCGAAACCGCTCCGGTCCAGGCCGAGCCCGCGCCTGCGGCCCCCGTGGCCGACGCAGCCCGCACCGAAGCGCCTGTGATCGTGGAAACGGCTCCCGCCGCCCTGGTACAGGCCGAACCCGCCCCGGTGGCTGAAGTGGTCGAGGTCGATGTGGCCGAAGCCGACGAGCCCGCTCCGGTTGCCACTCCGGCAGCGTCCGCTCCCGTCCAGGCCGCTCCGGTGGCCGCCCCCGTGGTGGAAACCCCGGCACCCGTGGCCGCCTCGGCCGCGCCGGTCGCGTCCCGCCCGATCACCCTGCCCTCGGACGAATCCCTGCAGGCCGTCGGCATGCAGATGATCGAGACCCGGTCCAGCACGCCTTACGTGCCGCCCGCGCCGCGCAAGCCTTTGGGTCGCGCCCGCAAACCGGTCGCAGCGGTGCAAGACGAACCGCTGCAGCAGGTGGAAACCTCGGACTGAGATCGTCTCAGGGAAAATGCCTCCCCTTAAGGGGAGGCGCTTTTTGCCCTGGGTCGGCCAGGCGGAAAAAAATGCCCGAAACTTCGGTTTCGGGCATTTTTTTGAGTGAAATATGAGCGTGCTCCAGGACACACGCCTGCGGCTGGTGACCGACCGCTACGGCCCGCAGCGCGGGCCTGATCAGGCTCCGCGCCGGAACCGATCAGGCAACCCGGACGACCTCGATCGGCTGACGGGTAAACAGCGCCAGCAGATGCGCCAGTTCAGCCTGCATTTCACGGCGGTCGATCACGCGATCGATGGCGCCCTTTTCCAGCAGGAATTCGGCGCGCTGGAAGCCTTCCGGCAGCTTTTCACGCACGGTCTGCTCGATCACGCGCGGACCGGCGAAGCCGATCAGGGCATTGGGTTCGGCCAGCACCACATCGCCCATGAAAGCGAAGGAGGCCGACACCCCGCCCATCGTCGGATCGGTCAGGATGCTGATGAAGGGCAGACCGGCTTCGGACAACTGGTGCAGCATGGCGGTGGTCTTGGCCATCTGCATCAGCGAGAACAGGGATTCCTGCATGCGCGCGCCGCCCGAGGACGACACGCAGACGAAGGGCAGTCGCCGATCGATGGATTCCTGGACGCCGCGGGCGAAGCGTTCGCCCACGACCGAGCCCATCGAACCGCCCATGAAGGCGAACTCGAAGACCGCCAGCACCGCCGGCACCGACAGCACCGTGCCGCTCATCACCACCATCGCCTCGGTCTCGCCGGTCTGCTTGACGGCTTCGGCCACGCGTTCCGGGTATTTGCGCGAGTCCTTGAATTTCAGCGGGTCCATGGGGCGCGTCTGGGCGCCGATTTCCACGCGGCCATCCTTATCCAGCAGCGCGTCGATACGCCCCCGGGCGCCGAGGCGCATGTGGTGGCTGCACTTGGGGCAGACGTTCAGGGTCGCCTGCAGGTCTTCCTTGTACAGGACGGACTCGCAGGACGGGCATTTCACCCACAGGCCTTCAGGCACACGCTTGGAGGCCGAATCGCTGTTGCGGTTGATGCGCGGAGGGAGAATTTTTTCAAACCAGCTCATGGTCAGCCTTGTTTTCGGATGGGTTCGATGGCCTGGCGCACCTGGGCCAGCCACTGGGCCGCCGCGCCGATGGCGGCCTGGGGGCCGTCGCGCAGGGATGCTTCCTCGATAATCTGGATGAGTTTGCTGCCGATCACCACGGCGTCGGCATGCTGCGCCACGCGTGCGGCGCTTTCGGCGTCACGGATGCCGAAGCCCACGCCCACGGGGATGCTGACATGGCGGCGGATGTCCGCCAGACGGCGCGCCACCTCATCGGTGTCCAGATGGCCGGCACCGGTCACGCCCTTGAGCGAGACGTAATAGACGTAGCCCCGCGCCAGGCGGGCGACCTCGCGGATGCGGGCATCGGCGGAGGTGGGTGCCAGCAGATAAATGGGGTCCAGACCGGACTGCCCCAGCAAAGCGGCGAATTCGACGGATTCCTCGGGCGTGTAGTCCACGGTCAGGACACCGTCCACGCCGGCCTGGGCGGCCCGCTGCGCGAAGGCTTCCTGGCCCATGCATTCGACGGGATTGGCGTAGCCCATCAGCACGACGGGCGTTTGGTCGTCCTGGCGGCGGAATTCGGCAACGATGTCCAGCACCGCGCTCAGGCTGACGCCTGCGGCGATGGCGCGTTCACCGGCCTGCTGGATCACCGGGCCGTCGGCCATGGGATCGGAGAACGGCACACCGAGTTCGATCACGTCGGCACCGGCCGCCGCCAGGGCGTGCATCAGCGCGGGCGTGGATGCCACCAGGGGATCGCCCGCCGTCACGTACGGGATCAAGGCCGCCCGCCCCTCCAGAGAGGCGAAGCGGGTCGCCAGACGGGCATTCGATGAAGTCATGGCTAGTGTTCCTAAACCTTTTAGAGCGTGATGCCGCTGTATTCGGCCACGGTGTGCATGTCCTTGTCGCCCCGGCCGGACAGATTGACCAGAATGATCTGGTCGCGCGGCAGGGTCGGGGCGAGCTTCACCGCGTGCGCGATGGCGTGCGAGGACTCCAGGGCGGGCATGATGCCTTCGATGCGGCAGCAGTCGTGGAAAGCGGTCAGGGCTTCCTGGTCGGTGATGCCCACGTACTGCGCGCGCCCGCTGTCATGCAGCCAGGCATGTTCCGGGCCCACGCCGGGATAGTCCAGGCCGGCGGACACGGAGTGGGTTTCGGTGATCTGGCCGCGCTCGTCCTGCAGCAGATAGGTCCGGTTGCCGTGCAGCACCCCGACCACGCCACGGTTCAACGACGCCGCGTGGCGGCCCGTCTCCAGACCTTCGCCGGCGGCTTCGACGCCGATCAGCTGGACGGACTCGTCCTCGATATAGGGATGGAAGATGCCGATGGCATTGGACCCGCCGCCCACGGCGGCGATCACGTAGTCCGGCTGACGGCCCGCGTCGCGCGGCATCTGTTCACGGCATTCGCGGCCGATGATGGTCTGGAAGTCGCGCACCATGCGGGGATAGGGCTCGGGACCGGCCACGGTGCCGATGATGTAGAAGGTGTCTTCCACATTGGTGACCCAATCGCGCATGGCTTCGTTCAGGGCGTCTTTCAGGGTGCGCGAGCCCGATTCGACGGGCACCACCCGGGCGCCCAGCAGCTTCATGCGGTAGACGTTGGACGCCTGGCGGCGGACGTCTTCGCTGCCCATGTAGACCACGCATTCCATGCCGTAGCGCGCGGCCACGGTCGCCGTGGCCACGCCGTGCTGGCCGGCCCCGGTTTCGGCGATCACGCGCGGTTTTCCCATGCGCTTGGCGAGCAGGGCCTGACCGATGCAGTTGTTGACCTTGTGGGCGCCGGTGTGATTCAAGTCTTCACGCTTGAACCAGATCTGCGCACCGCCCAGTTGCTCGGACCAGCGACGGGCATGGTAGACCGGGCTGGGCCGGCCGACGAAGTGTTCCAGTTCGTAGGCGAATTCACGCTGGAATTCAGGATCCTCGCGATAGCGATCATAGGCGTCACGCAGGGCGTCCAGGGCATGCACCAGCGTTTCGGCGACGAACGAACCGCCGAACTTCCCGAAATGCCCCCGGGCATCCGGCAGATGATAGGGTTTCAAGTCCAGTCTCGCATCAAAGGCGCCGCCGGATTCTGGGGCGGACGCACGGGCCAAACGAGCATTTTAGCAGTCCTGTCCGGCCTGGGGCGCCCAGGGGATCTCTCACTGCCGCCCGGCCTGGACCCCAGGCAGCTCGTTGACGGCGGCCAGCGCCTGACGGATTTCCTCGCCATCGCGCACCTCGACGGTGAACACCATGTGCGCCAACGACCGGCGACTGTGGGTCGTGACGCGCACCACCCGCAGCCGCAGGCGCGCGAAGACTTCGGACAGATCGCGCAGCAGGTTGGGCCGGTCCTGGGCGTGGATGCCCAGGTCCACGGGGTACATGGCCTGGCCGGTCTGCCCCCAGGCGACTTCGATGCAGCGTTCCGGGTGGCGCTGCGCCAGAGCCGCCCAGGAGCCGCAATCGCGACGATGGATGGACACCCCCCGGCCACGCGTGACGAAGCCCTCGATGGCGTCGGGCGGCACGGGCCGACAGCAGCGTGCCAGTTGCGTCATCAGGGAATCGACCCCCACCACCAGCACCCCGCTCTTGCCCGTGCGGGCAACGCTGCCGGCGTCACTGGCGTAGACGCGTGCCTCGTCGGGCTGCTCGCGCGCCGGTTCGGGCTCGCGCAGGACATGGTCGATCTGCCGCAGGCTGAATTCTTCCTTGGCCGCCGCGACGTACAGATCATCGGCGCGGGCGAAGCCCAGTTGCTGAGCGAGGTGTTCCTGGTTGACGGCGGTGCGGCCCAGGCGCTGCAGCTCTTTTTCGACCAGGGTCTGGCCCTGGGCGATGCGCTGCTGCAATTCGACCGCATTGAACCAGGCCCGGACCTTGGCCCGGGCGCGCGGGCTGGCCAGATAGCCCAACTGCGTGTTGAGCCAGTCGCGCGAGGGACCGCCGGACTTGGCGGCGATGATCTCAACGGTCTGGCCCGTGCGCAGGGGTGTGGACAGAGGCACGATCTGGCCATCCACGCGTGCGCCCCGGCAGCGGTGGCCCAGATCGGTATGCAGCAGGTAGGCAAAGTCCACCGGGGTGGAGCCGGCGGGCAGTTCCAGCACGCGCGCCTGAGGCGTCATCACGTAGATGCGTGCATCCGGCCGCGCCTCGGGCGCAGGCGCCGCGCCCCCCTCGTCCTTCCAGGACAGCAGTTGGCGCATCCAGGCGATCTTCTGGTCGTATTCCCCGGCGGCCGACACCTGGCCTCCCCGGGCACCGGCTTCTTTGTAGCGCCAATGGGCCGCCATCCCGTATTCGGCGAAATGATGCATGGCGCGGGTGCGGATCTGGACCTCGAAGGCCCGGCCCTCGGCGTCGGCCACCACGGTATGCAGGGACCGGTAGCCGTTAGGCTTGGGACGGGCGATGTAGTCATCGAATTCCTCGGGCACCGGCGTCCACAGCGCATGCACCAGTGCCAGCGCGGTGTAGCAGGCCCGCTCGTCCTCGACGATCACCCGCAAGGCGCGCAGGTCGAACAACTGGCGGAATTCCAGGTGCTTGAGGCGCATCTTGTTCCAGATGCTGTAGATGTGCTTGGGCCGGCCGCTGAGTTCGGCCCGGATGCCGGCCTCGGCCAGCGCCGTCTGCAGGCGCGCCATCACGTCTTCGATGAAGGCCTCGCGCTCGGCGCGTTTTTCCTCCAGTTGCCTGGCGATGGTCTTGTAGGTCTCGGGCTCAAGAAAACGGAAAGACAGGTCTTCCATTTCCCATTTCAGTTGCCAGATCCCCAGGCGGTTGGCCAGCGGCGTATACAGCGCCATGGTTTCCCGGGCGAATTCCGGCGGACAGGGCGTGCGGCTGGCGGCGTGCCAGCGCAGCGACTGCAGGCGGGACGCCAGCCGCATCAGCACGATCCGCAGATCCGCCGCCATGGCCAGCAGCATCTTGCGCTGCATTTCCTTCTGGTCGGCGCCCGAACCGTCGCCCGCGCGGCCCGCGACGGCGCCCAGGCGCAGCAGGGCGCGCACGCCCTGAACCAGCGTGGTGATTTCGGCGCCGAACGCCTTGCGCAGCGGATCGGTGCGCGATACCTCGCCCGCCGGCACCGGCTGCACCGCCAGCAGCGCCGCCGCGCGGGTGGCCGAGTCCGTATCCAGATCGCGCAGGATCAGGACCACGGCAGCCGCGTGCGCGTCCAACGCCTCGCCCGTACTGGCCCGCGCGCCGTTCAGGGGCTCACGCACCCAATCGGCCGCCTGGCGCAGGATGGCCGCGTCGGCGTCATCCAGTCCGCCCCGTGCGGCCTGGAACCACTCGGGGCCGAACGGATCTGCGGAAACAGGTTGCGAGGGGACGCTCATGATGCCGGATCAGGAAAAATGGGGCCTGGACTTGGAGCCTCTATACTACTTGATTGAGTGAGCCTGGCCCCGCGCAAACGACCTCCATGACGACCCAACTGCTGATCATCTGGCATTCCCGCACAGGGGCTGCGCTGCACATGGCCCGGGCCGCCGCCATCGGCGCGCAAGCCGTGGCCGACGAACTCGGGGCGGCCGACCGCTTCGACCTGCAGATCCGCCCCGCCGACACCGTGCGGACCGAAAACCTGCTCGCCGCCGACGGCTACCTGTTCGCCGCGCCGGAAAATCTGGCGGCACTCAGCGGCGCCATGAAGGAATGCCTGGACCGCACCTACTACCAGGTGCTGGAGCAGATCAATGGCCGGCCCTACGGCGCCATCATCACCGCCGGCTCCGACGGCGAAGGCGCCCGCCGGCAACTGGAACGCATCTGCACCGGCTGGCGTCTGAAAGCCGTCGCCCCGACCCTGATCGTGCCCATGCACGCCCAGACGCCCGAAGCCATTCTGGCACCCAAAACCGTACCCGACGACTGGCTGGCGCGCGGCACCGAACTGGGCGGCACCCTGGCTGCTCTGCTGCTGTAGCGGCATCGTCCACGTCGCGCCTTGCAAGGCGCTCCGATTCGTCAGGCATGGAATAGCCCGCAGGGGCTATTCCATGTCCTGCCTCATCCCTACCTCCCACACGGGCTCTCCGGGTCTTCCCTGATAAATTCGGTAAAATCCCGAAAGGCCTCTTTCTTTCATGGCCCTTGTCTGCAAGCCCGGAGCACCCTCATGACCCACGTCGTCACCGAAAACTGTATCAAGTGCAAATACACCGACTGTGTCGATGTCTGTCCCGTGGACTGTTTCCGCGAAGGGCCGAATTTCCTGGTGATCGACCCCGAGGAATGCATCGACTGCGCCGTCTGTGTGCCCGAATGTCCCGCCAATGCCATCTTCGCCGAAGAAGACGTGCCCCAGGACCAGCTCGATTACATCGCCCTGAACGCTGAGTTGACTCCTTCCTTCGGCCCTATCAACCGTTCCAGCAGCCCGCTCGACGGTGCCGACGACTGGAACGGCGTGGCCGACAAGCTCAAATACCTGGAACGTCCCTGATCAGGACGGGCGACCCCGCTCCTCCACAGGACGTGCAATCCTGCACCCGGCCGGCATACGTCGGCCGATCCGTCTGTAAAAGCCCACATCCGAACGGTATATGTTCGATATACGGGAAATTACGGTAGCGCCCTGTCACGATTCCCAGTACTTTAGGTCCGAATGACCGATACTTCGGCGCACGATCTGCGCCGGACCAGACCGACGGGAACGCCTACCCATGCTGTATGACTTGCACGAGCTTCAACGCTCAATCCTGGCCCCTTTCACGGCTTTCACTGAAACCGGTTCACAGCTGTTTTCCAATCCCTACAGCCCCCTGGCCTACACCCCGTTGTCGCGACAGTTCGCTGCTGCCTACGAGTTGGCCCACCGCGTGGGCAAGGACTACGAAAAGCCGGCCTGGAACCTGCCCTCCACCCAGATCGGCGGGCGCGACGTCGCCGTGACCGAGGACATCGTCCTGGCCCAGCCCTTCTGTCGGCTGGTGCACTTCCGCCGCGACACCCGCCGCCGCGATCCGCACGTGCTGCTGGTGGCTCCCCTGTCCGGCCACCACGCCACCCTGCTGCGCGACACGGTGCGCGCCCTGCTGCCCAACCACGAGGTCTACGTCACCGACTGGATCGACGCGCGCATGGTACCGGCCGCCGAAGGCACCTTCGGCCTGGACGACTACGTCCGCTACGTCCAGACCTTCCTGCGCCACCTGGGCCCCGACACGCACGTGATCTCGGTCTGCCAGCCCACGGTGCCGGTCCTGGCCGCGATCTCCCTGCTGGCGGCAGCCGACGACCCCTGTCAGCCGCGCAGCATGATCATGATGGGCGGCCCCATCGACACGCGCAAATCGCCCACCCAGGTCAATCGCCTGGCCATGACCAAACCCTACGAATGGTTCGAGAACACCGTGATCCATCGGGTGCCGCCCCGCTACCCGGGCGCCGGCCGACTGGTCTACCCCGGATTCCTGCAGCACGCCGGCTTCGTCGCCATGAACCCGGACCGGCACGTGAAATCCCACTACGATTTCTACCTGGATCTGCTGCGCGGTGACGACAGCGACGCCGAGGCCCACCGCCGCTTCTACGACGAATACAACGCCGTGCTGGACATGCCGGCGCAGTTCTACCTGGACACCATCCGCACCGTCTTCCAGGAATTCCGCCTGCCGCGCGGCACCTGGACGGTCGACGGCGAACAGGTCGATCCCTCTGCCATCCGCAAGACTGCCCTGCTGACCATCGAAGGCGAACTGGACGACATTTCCGGCCAGGGCCAGACGCATGCCGCCCACGAACTGTGTGCCAACCTGTCCCCGTCCATGCGAGAACTCCACACTGCGGCCAACTGTGGTCACTACGGCATTTTCTCCGGACGCCGCTGGCGCCAGCAGATCTGTCCTAAAATCTCCGAGTTCATCCGCGCCCACGCTTAAGAACACCCCAGCGCTTCACTCCGGGGGACGGCTCGCGCCGTCCCCCATGCGTTTCCACTGCCGTGCCCACACTGACCGACACCCTCGACGCCCTGCTGCCGCAGACCCAATGCACGCAATGCGGCTATGACGGCTGTCGCCCCTACGCCCAGGCCATGGCCGAAGGCGTGGCCGACATCAACCGCTGCCCGCCCGGCGGGCCGCGCGTCATCGAGGCCCTGGCGCAAGCGCTGAACCGTCCGATCCAGCCCCTGGACCCGGCCTGCGGCACGCACCAGCCTTTCCGGGTGGCGCTCATCGACGAGGCCCACTGCATCGGCTGCACTTTATGCATCCAGGCCTGTCCTGTGGACGCCATCCTCGGGGCCAACCAGTGCATGCACACCGTCATCGAAGCCGACTGCACCGGCTGCGAACGCTGCGTGGCCCCCTGTCCGGTGGACTGCATCGCCATGGTCCCCGCCGGCCGCGACTGGACGAGCGACGACGCACATGCCGCCCGCGCACGCTATCAGGCCCGCAACGCACGACTGCACGCACGCCACGACGAGGCCGCCGGACCCGCCGCGCGCACCCTGGCCAACAAGCCCGTCCTGGCCGCCCCCGCCCCCCACGACAAACAGGATCGCATCGCCCAGGCTCTGGCCCGGGCGCGCGCCCGACGCCCATGAAACGCGCCGCCATCGAAGAATGCTTTCGCCGGCTGCGCGAAGCCAACCCCGAGCCCCGGACCGAGCTGGAATACGGCAGTGTCTTCCAGTTGCTGGTAGCCGTCATGCTCTCGGCCCAGGCGACCGACCGTTCCGTGAATCTGGCCACCCGCCGCTTCTTTCCCGAACACGGCACCCCCGAGGGGTTGCTGGCGATGGGCGTCGAGGGACTGACCGAGGCGATCCGCACCATCGGCCTGTACAAGACCAAGGCGCGCAACGTCATTCGCACCTGCGAACTGCTGCTGGAACGGCACGGCGGCCAGGTGCCCGACCGCAGGGAAGACCTGGAAGCCCTGCCCGGCGTGGGCCGAAAAACCGCCAACGTGGTACTGAATACGGCTTTTCGCCAGCCCGCGATGGCCGTAGACACGCACATCTTCCGCGTCTCCAACCGGACCGGCATCGCCCCGGGCAAGACCGTGCTGGCCGTCGAGCAGGCGCTGCTGCGCCGGGTACCGAAGGCCTATCTGCTGGACGCCCACCACTGGCTGATCCTGCATGGCCGCTACGTCTGCGTGGCCCGCAAGCCGAAATGCCCCCAGTGCCCGATCGCCGATCTGTGCGACTACCCGGACAAGACCCGGTCGGCCTGAAGAACCCTTTTTACCGCCGGGCCGTCCCAAGGTAAAAAGCGCCCCCTTGGGGATGAGCCTGGACGCAGGACAGTCCCTTCGGACTGGTCTGCGCCTGGTGAATCCGAGCGGCATGCAGGCCGCGAGGTGGATGCAAGCGGCCGCAGGCTGCGCAGCGTGGGAGCCCTTTCTTATTGCGATGCAATATTCCAGCAAAGCCACGACAACTCTGTAAAACCCTTATGGAGCGCTGGCCCGGATCACTCCATACTTGAAGCACTCCGCCATCAGGCGCCGCACTGCGACATTGGACACTGGGCATCATGGGCACAGAACCCACCATCATTCTCGAAACCCGCCAACTCTCAAAGACCTTCCGCGGCTTCACCGCCGTGGACTCCGTGGATCTGAAAGTCCAGCGCGGCCACATCCACGCGCTGATCGGCCCCAACGGCGCGGGCAAGACCACCTGTTTCAACCTGCTCACCAAATTCCTCGTGCCCAGCCAGGGCCAGATCTTCTTCGAGGGCAAGGAAATCACCGGCGACAAACCGGCCGAAATCGCCCGCAAAGGCATCATCCGCTCCTTCCAGATCTCGGCCGTCTTCCCGCAGCTCACGGTGCTGGACAACGTGCGCATCGCACTGCAGCGCGCCACCGGCGTCTCCTTCCATTTCTGGCGCAACGTGTCCAGCCTGGACCGCCTCAATGGCCGGGCCATGGAACTGCTCGCCGAGGTCGATCTGGCCGAATTCGCCTCGCAGATGACCGTGAACCTGCCCTACGGCCGCAAGCGCGCCCTGGAAATCGCCACCACCCTGGCCATGGAACCCAGCCTGATGCTGCTGGACGAACCCACCCAGGGCATGGGCCACGAGGACGTCGACCGCGTCACGCGCCTGATCAAGCAGGTCAGCGCCGGACGCACCATCCTGATGGTTGAACACAATATGAAGGTCATCTCCTCCATCGCCGACCGCATCACCGTGCTGGCGCGCGGCGCGGTGCTGGCCGAAGGCGATTACGCCGCCGTCTCGAACAACCCCGCCGTGATGGAAGCCTATATGGGCACCACCCAGGGCGAACTCGAAGGGGCCCAGTCATGACCGCCGCACTCGAAATCTCCGACCTGCAAGCCTGGTACGGCGAATCGCACGTCCTGCACGGCGTGGACATGCGCGTCGAGCCCGGCCAGGTCGTCACCCTGCTGGGTCGCAACGGCGCCGGGCGCACGACCACGCTGCGCGCGCTGCTGGGCCTGACCAGCCGGCGCACGGGTTCGATCCGCATCCAGGGCACCGAATCGATCCACCTGCCCACCTACCGCATCGCCCACCTGGGCATCGGCTACTGCCCGGAGGAACGCGGCATCTTCGCCTCGCTGTCCTGCGAAGAAAACCTGCTGCTGCCGCCCACCGTGGGCGACACCCTGGGCGGGGGCATGTCGCTGGCCGAAATCTACGACATGTTCCCCAACCTGCTCGAACGGCGCGACTCGCCGGGCACGCGCCTGTCCGGGGGCGAACAGCAGATGCTGGCCGTCGCCCGCATCCTGCGCACCGGTGCGAACCTGCTGCTGCTCGACGAGATCTCCGAGGGCCTGGCCCCGGTCATCGTGCAGGCGCTGGATCGCATGATCCGCACCCTGAAGGCCAAGGGCTACACCATCGTCATGGTCGAGCAGAACTTCCGCTTCGCCGCGCCCCTGGCCGATCATTTCTACGTCATGGAGCACGGCCAGATCGTGGAGCAATTCCCCGCCAGCCAGCTCCAGGAAAAGCAGTCCACCCTCGACAGCCTGCTGGGCGTCTGACCGACGTCCGTTGCTCTCTTTTCCACTGATTCGCCGGCACAACCGGCACATACAGGAGACTTCCCATGAAACTACGTACTCTATCCGCCGCACTGGCCGTTGCCGGCCTGGGCTTCGGTCTCTCGGCCCAAGCTGCGGGGATTTCAGATGACGTGATCCGCATCGGCTTCATCGCCGACATGTCCGGCGTGTATGCCGACATCGACGGCAATGCCGGCGCCGACGCCATCCGCATGGCGATCGCCGACATGGGCGGCGAGATCAACGGGAAGAAGATCGAACTGCTGACCGCCGACCACCAGAACAAGGCCGACATCGCCTCGGCCCGTGCCCGTGAATGGTTCGACAAGCAGAACCTCGACATGCTGATCGGCGGCACCAACTCCTCCACCGCGCTGGCCATGGCCGCCGTCGCGGCCGAAAAGAAGAAACCCTTCCTGGTGGTGGGGGCCGGCTCATCGGCGCTGACCAATGCGCAATGCACGCCCTACACCGTCCACTACGCCTACAACACCATCGCGCTGGCCAACGGCACGGGCTCGGCCGTGGTCCGCGAGGGCGGCAAGACCTGGTTCTACCTGACGGCCGACTATGCCTTCGGCCATTCGCTGGAACAGGACACGATGAAGGTCGTGGAAAAGTCCGGCGGCAAGAACCTGGGCGCCGTGCGCGCGCCGCTGGCCACGACGGACTTCTCCTCCTTCCTGCTGCAGGCCCAAAGCTCCGGCGCTCAGGTCCTGGGCCTGGCCAACGCGGGCGGCGACTTCATCAATTCCGTCAAGGCCGCCAAGGAATTCGGCATCACCCAGACCATGAAGCTGGCCGGTTTGCTGGTGTTCATCAACGACGTCCACGCCCTGGGCCTGGACAACACCGCCGGCCTGTACCTGACGACCGCCTGGTACTGGAACCAGGACGACGCCTCGCGCGCCTGGTCCAAGAAATTCTTCGAACAGCACAAGCGTGCGCCGTCCTTCCTGCAGGCGGGCGACTATTCGGCCGCCAAGACCTACCTGGAAGCCGTCAAGGCCATCGGCACGGACGACGGCGATGCCGTCATGAAGCAGCTCAAGAGCATCAAGATCAACGACATGTTCATGAAGAACGGCTATGTCCGCAAGGACGGCCTGATGATGCACGACATGTACCTGGCCCAGGTCAAGAAGCCCGACCAGTCCAAGGAACCTTGGGACTACTACAACATCGTGCGCACCCTGCCGGCCGACGCGGTCTACGGCGACGAATCGACCTCTACCTGCGCCCTCAAGTAAGCGGCACATGACCCCCGGCTTCCCGCCGCAAGGCGGAGAGCCGGGACCCGCACCATCCTTCCCGCCCGCTTTCGCCGCAGCCCTATGACACAACTTTTCGGTGTACCCCTCCAGGCCCTGCTCGGCCAGCTTCTGCTGGGCCTGGTCAACGGCTCGTTCTACGCCGTGCTCTCGCTGGGACTGGCCGTCATCTTCGGCCTGCTCAACATCATCAATTTCGCCCACGGCGCGCTCTACATGCTGGGCGCCTTCGTCGCCTGGATGGGCCTGCAGTACCTGGGCCTGAACTACTGGGTCATGCTGATCCTCGCCCCCATCGTCGTGGGCCTGTTCGGCATCGTCCTCGAACGCCTGCTGTTGCGTCACCTCTACAAACTCGATCATCTCTACGGACTGCTGCTCACCTTCGGCCTGACGCTGCTCATCGAAGGGCTGTTCCGCAGCATCTACGGCGTCTCCGGCCAACCCTACAGCACCCCCGCCCTGCTCGCCGGCGGCGTGAACCTGGGCTTCATGTTCATGCCCATCTACCGCGCCTGGGTCGTCGTGGCCTCGATCCTGGCCTGCCTGCTGACCTGGTTCGTCATCGAAAAAACCCGTCTGGGCGCCCTGCTGCGCGCCGGCACCGAAAACCCCAAGCTGGTCGAGGCCTTCGGCGTGAACGTGCCGCTGATGATCTCGCTGACCTTCGGCTTCGGCGTCGGGCTGGCGGGCTTTGCCGGCGTGCTGGCGGCCCCCATCCTGCAGGTCTCCCCGCTGATGGGATCGAACCTGATCATCGTCGTCTTCGCCGTGGTCGTCATCGGCGGCATGGGCTCGATCCTGGGCTCGATCGTCACCGGCCTGGGCCTGGGCATCATCGAAGGCTTCACCAAGGTCTTCTGGCCCGAGGCCTCCAGCACCGTGGTGTTCATCATCATGGTCATCGTGCTGCTCACCCGCCCGGCCGGGCTGTTCGGAAAAGAATCATGAATCGTCAACTGATCGCCTATCTGGTCCTCTTCGTCCTGCTCGCGATCCTGCCCGCGCTGGGCGGCTATCCGATCTTCATCATGAAGGTCATGTGCTATGCCCTGTTCGCCTGCGCCTTCAACCTGCTGCTGGGCTACACCGGGCTGCTGTCCTTCGGCCACGCCGCCTTCCTGGGCCTGGCTGCCTACGCCTGCGGCCAGTCGCTGACCGTGTGGGGCTGGCCCACGCTCGGCGGGCTGCTGTTCGGCACTGCGGCGGCCGGCGTGCTGGGCCTGGTCTTCGGCCTGCTCTCCATCCGGCGCAGCGGCATCTACTTCGCCATGATCACCCTGGCGCTCGCCCAGATGCAGTTCTTCTACTTCCTGCAGGCACCGTTCACCGGCGGCGAGGACGGGCTGCAGGGCATCCCGCGCGGCAACATCCTGGGGCTGGACCTGACCCAGGACATCAATCTGTACTACGTGGTGATGGCGATCTTCGTGCTGGGCTACGCGCTCATCTGGCGCACCGTGCACTCGCCCTTCGGCCAGGTGCTCAAGGCCATCCGCGAAAACGAACCCCGCATGATTTCGTTGGGCTACGACGTGGACCGCTTCAAGCTGCTGGCCTTCGTGCTCTCGGCCACCCTGGCCGGACTGGCGGGCGCCACCAAGTCGCTGGTCTTCGTCTCGGCCACGCTGTCGGATGCCACCTGGCAGATGTCGGGCATGGTGATCCTGATGACGCTGATCGGCGGCATGGGCACGCTCACCGGTCCGGTGCTGGGCGCCATCATCGTCGTGGCCCTGGAAAACAAGGTCGGCGAATTCGGCCGCTTCCTGATGCAGCAGACCGGCATCGAGTGGTTCCGTGTGCTGGGTGAATCAGTCACCATCGTCATCGGCCTGATCTTCATCATCTGCGTGATGGCTTTCCGCCGCGGCATCGTCGGCGAATGGCTGGCCTGGCGCCAGCACAAGGCCGGTTGATCCCCGGAGCCGATCTCGATGGCTTTCCGCCTCCTCCCCCTGATCCTGGCGATTCCGATCGCTCTGGCGATGGGTTCGGGCCTCGCACAGGCGGACGGCCCGGTCTGCGGACCGATCAACGCAGTCACGGGCCAGCCTGTGACCGACGCCCCCGCCGTCGTCTTCACCGAAGGACTGGACGCCGCACTGGCGCAGACCTGCCGCGAACTGGCGGAGGCGGCAGACGATGTCGATCCGCCGGCTTGCCGCATCACCGAATCCGGGGCTGTCGACGCGGCCGGCGCAACGGGTACCGCCCAGACCCACTATGCCCTCTACTGCGTGGGGCCCGAGGCCGCCACCGGCACCTGCGAATGGCGGGGTGCGGCCCTGTTCCTGGACGATGGCACCGGCCGGATCAGCCGCTTTCTGACGCGTCTGGACGAGCTCGATCTGTACGCCAGCGCCCCGTCGATATCGACCAACGGCCCGGATACCCTGCTCGAGCTGCCGGTCGACGTCAGCGGCACCGGTGCCTTCAGCGACAACGATACGTTCAGATTCGACCAGGACCACTGGACACGGCTGGACATTCAGTGCTGGCAAGCCGATCTGGGCAAACGCATTCCGCGCGGCACATCCATCAACAAAGGCATCAACCTGAATCTGGGCAGCCTCACCGCTCAGGCCTGGCTGTACCGCGAAGCAGATGCGAATTGCTGCCCGACGGGCGGCTCGGTGGACGTCAAGCTGAAGCGGACCGACGACCGGCTGGTGATCGAATCCCTGCGGATCGATCGCACGGCCCGGCCGGATGGCTAGGTCCCGACCAGAAGCCTCTCAAGCCGTCATAGCGCCCCCACGTCGCCGCTTGCAAGCGGCTCCGACTCGCCTGGCGCGGAAGAGTTCTCAAGGACTTTTCCGCGTCCCGGCAAGTCCCAGATAACTCTCGATGACCCGGGGGTTGTGGGCCAGTTGCGCCGCCTCCCCCTCCAGGATCACGGCGCCGGTTTCCAGGACGTAGCCCCGGTCGGCCACGTGCAGGGCCGCACGGGCGTTCTGTTCCACCAGCAGGATGGACACGCCGGTGCTGCGCAACTGGGAAATGGTCTGGAAGATTTCGCGCACCACTCGGGGCGCCAGACCCAGGCTGGGCTCGTCCAGCATCAGCAGCGCCGGGCGCGCCATCAAGGCACGGCCCAGGGCCAGCATCTGGCGCTCACCGCCCGACAGCGTCCCCGCCGCCTGGGCCGCACGTTCTTTCAAACGCGGGAACAGGGCATAGACCTCGTCCAGCGTGTCGCGCCAGCCCCGCACACCGGCGCGGTACAGGCGAAAGCCCCCCAGCAGCAGATTGTCGCGCACCGACATGCTGGCGAACAGTTCCCGGCGTTCCGGCACCAGCGACAGCCCCTGGCCGACGCGGCGTTCGATGTCCCAACCCTGCACTTCGACACCCTGGAACAGAACCGAGCCCCGGCTGTGTCCCCGCAGGGGCAGAGCCCCCATGATGGCGCCCAGCAGCGTCGATTTTCCGGCGCCGTTGGCACCGATGACGGTCACGATCTCACCCCGGGCCACCGTCAGGTCGATCGGGTCCAGCGCGGCCACCTTGCCATAGTGCGCCGACAGGCCCTGGAGCCGCAGCAGGGGATCGGGCGCAACATCGCGCCGGGGGCGTCCTGGCACGCTCATGAGGCCTCTCCTTGCGGAACGACGTCGGGCACGCTCCAGGTCTCGTCGAGACCGCCCAGATAGGCTTCCAGCACGGCCGGATTGCGCTGGATGTCCGCCGGAACGCCTTCGGCCAGCGGCGTGCCGAAATCCATGACCAGCAGGTGATCGGTCAGATTCATCACGAAATCCATGTCGTGCTCGACCAGCAACAGACTCATGCCCTCGCGGCGCAACTGGTCCAGCACGGCGGCCAGCGCCTGTTTTTCCTGATAGCGCAGGCCGGCCGCCGGCTCGTCGAGCAGCAGCGCGATGGGATCGCAGCACAGTGCCCGGGCGATTTCCACGATGCGTTGGCGGCCCAGGGGCAGGCTGCCGGCTGGCTGGTCGATCACGTCACCCAGACCCACCCGCTCGATCTGGCGTGCGGCCTCGCGCAACAGCGAGGCCTCGGCCGTGCGATCCAGCCGCAGCGCGGCCGACACCACGCCGGCACTGCTGCGCAGATGGGCGCCCAGCGCGACGTTTTCCAGCACGCTCATGTCCGGCAGCAACTGCACGTGCTGGAAGCTGCGCGCCATCCCCCGGCGGGCGATCTCGCGCGCCGGCAGGCCGTCGATACGGTCCCCCATGAAACGTACCGTACCGCCGGACAGGGGCGTCACGCCGCTGATGAGATTGAAGGTCGTGCTCTTGCCCGCCCCGTTGGGGCCGATCAGCCCCATGATCTCGCCCGCCCGCAGGCTGAAGCTGATGTCGTTGACCGCCACCAGGCCGCCAAATTCCTTGCGCGCGCGGTCGACCTCGAGCACCAGATCGCCGGCCTTGGGCGTCGGCCGGCGTGGCAGTTCGGGGGCGACGGCCAGGCGCGCCGGGTCGTGACCGCTGGATTCGGCCCGCCCACCCAGCCGCTGCCACAGGTGAGCCAGGACGGGCCACAGGCCGTCGCGGGCGAACTGCAGCACCAGAATCATCAGCACGCCGAAGGCCAGCAGTTCCAGATTGGCCGTGGTGCCCACCAGGCCGGGCAGGACGTTCTGCAACTGATCCTTGATGATCAGGATGGCGGCGGCACCCGCCACGGCCCCCCAGACGCTGCCCGAACCGCCCACCACGGCCATGAACAGGTATTCGATGCCGTAGCCCAGGCCGAAGGGGCTGGGGCTGACGGCGCGCTGCATGTGTGCATACAACCAGCCCGACACGCAACCCAGCAGGGCCGCATAGACGAAGATCACGACCTTGTAGTGCGCCAGATCCACGCCGAAGGATTCGGCCATGGAACCGCTGCGCAGGGCGCGGATGGCCCGCCCGGCACGCGAATCCAGCAGATTGTGCGTGCCCCACAATGCCAGCAGCAGGACCAGCCAGATCAATAGATACATGCGCTCGCCCGTCCCCAGGGACCAGTCGCCCAGGGACAGCGGCGGGATGCCCGCAATACCGTCGTAGCGCCCCAGAAAATCCAGATTGCCGTACAGGTAGTACAGCGCCAGACACCAGGCCAGGGTACACAGGGGCAGATAGTGGCCGGACAGGCGCAGCGTGATGACCCCCAGCGCATACGCCACCAGACAGGTCAGCAGCAGGCCCGCAATCAGGCCCAGCCAGGGAGACACGCCGCCCGCCGTCGTCAGCCAGGCCGTGGTGTAGGCCCCCAGGCCGACGAAGGCCGACTGGCCGAAGGACGTCAGCCCGCCGACGCCGGTCAGCAGCACCAGCCCCAGCACCACCAGGCTGTAGAGCCCGATGTAGTTCATCTGGGTGATCCAGAAAGCGGGCACGCCCGGGATCCAGGGCAGCAGGGCCAGGATCGGGAGCAGAATCATGAGGAGGTGATGCGGGCGCATGAAAGCCTATTCCTCCTCGTCCAGGTGAACGCTGCCGAACGAGCGCCACAGCAGGACCGGGATGATCAGAGTAAAGACGATGGCTTCCTTGAAAGGACTGGCCCAGAAGGAGGAAAACGCCTCCAGGATGCCGACGAACAGGGCGCCCGCCGCCGCGACCGGATAGCTGACGAGGCCGCCGAAAATCGCCGCCACGAAACCCTTCAGGCCGATCAGGAAGCCCGTGTCGTAATAGATGGTGGTGATCGCGGCGATCAGCATGCCCGACAGTGCGCCGATGGCCGCCGCCAGGGTAAAGGTCAGGCTGCCTGCTACTCGCGTGCTGATGCCCACCAGCCGCGCACCGCGCCGATTGACGGCGGTGGCCCGCAGCGCGCTGCCGTACAGAGTGCGGCTGAAGAACAGCCACAGCGCGCCGATCAGCACGGCGCAAGTGGCCAGCACCGCGAAGGTCTGGGCCGTCCAGGCCACCGGCCCGATCTGCACCGAGCCCTCGACCAGGGCCGGTGTGCGCCAGCCCTCGGCGCCAAAGAACAGCAACCCCAGGCCGGTCAGGGCGAAATGCACGGCCACCGACACGATCAGCAACACCAGCACGCTGGCCTGCTCCACCGGCTGATACACCAGGCGGTAGATCATCGGCCCCATGGGCACCACCAGCGCCAACGCGCACAGCACTTGCAGGGCCAGCGGCACGTCCGGTCCGGCGGCCAGCGGCGTCAGGGCCTCCAGCGCCAGCGGCAGGATCAGCGCCCAGCCCAGGGTGCGGCCATAGCCGCGCCACTGGCGCGCGCGCCAGCACGACACCGCCTCGACCAGACAGACCAGCACACCCATGATCACCAGCAGGTGCGCCGTACCCGGCACCCGACCATTGGCCAGGAACGCCAGAGACAGCGCACCGAAAGTGACGAACTCCCCCTGGGGAATCAGGATCACCCGCGTCACCACGAACACCAGCACCAGTGCCAGGCCCAGCAGGGCGTAGATGGCACCGTTCAGGATGCCGTCCTGCAGCAGGATCAGCGCAATGGTCAGATCCATGCGCACGCCCTGCGGCCGGGGCACGCGCCCACAGGAACGGACCGGCGGACGGCCCGGGAAACGGACAGGAGGGCGTGCAAGTGCATGCTTACAGATCCGGCTGGTAGGTCCACTTGCCGTCGACGACCTGCACCATGACGCGGCCGCGCTCGTCCAGGCCGGCGTGATCCGTCGGGCTCAGGGTGAACACCCCCTGGGATGCAGGCAATTCCTTGACCTGCTCCAGCGCATCGCGCAGCGCCGAACGGAATTCCGACGTGCCCGGCTTGGCGCCGGTCTTCAGGGCGCGGGGAATGGCGTCGTTGATCAACTGGCCGGCATCCCACATATGGCCGCCAAAGGTATTGGTCGTGCCCGCGCCGTACTTGCCCTCGTAGGCTTTGACGTACACCAGGGCGCTGGCCTTGACCGGATTGCTGTCGGGCAACTGGGCCGCCACCAGCAGCGGGCCGGCCGGCAGGATCATGCCATTGCAGGCTTTGCCGCAGACCCGCAGCACGTCATTGTTGGCGGCACCGTGGGTCTGATAGATCTGACCCTTGTAGCCACGTTCGACCAGTTCGCGCTGCGGCAGGGCCACCGGCGTGCCCGAGGCGGCGATCAGGATGCCGTCGGGCTTGGCCGACAGCAGTTTCAGGACCTGGCCGGTGACGCTGGTGTCGGGCCGGGCGAAGCGTTCCGCGGCCACGACCTTGATGCCCTTGGCCTCGGCGGCGGCCTTCATTTCCTGCAGCCAGCCATCGCCATAGGCATCGCTGAAACCGATGAAGCCCAGCGTCTTGACGTTCTGCTTGACCATCGCATGCGCCAGCGCAGTGGCCATCAGCGCATCGTTCTGCGGCGTTTTGAATACCCACTTGCGCGGACCGTCCACGGGCTCGACGAGCTTGGCGTTGGCGGCCACGCTGATCATGGGCGTGCCGGTCTCGGCGGCCACGTCCGACATGGCCAGCGAGGCCGGCGTCACGGAAGTGCCCAGCACCACGTCGACGTGATCGTCGGCCGTGAGCTTGCGGATGTTCTTTACCGCCTGAGTGGTGTCGGTAGCGTCGTCCAGCACGATGTATTGCACGGTCTGGCCGCCGATTTCCGTGGGCAGCAAGGCCACGGTGTCACGCTCGGGAATGCCCAGCGAAGCGGCCGGCCCGGTGGACGACACCGTCACACCAACCTTGATTTGGGCCGTAGCGGCCAGAGGCAGCGCGGCCAGCAGCGCAGCCGCGCCCAGGGTGAGCCGCAGGGAAAGCGGGAATGTCATGTTTGTCTCCGAATGTTTTTTGACGGACCGTGCAATTCATGGCCACGAACCCGACGGGCTGGGGCATAAACACATGAACGGGCGTCATATTATCGCAGCCTGACGCAATATGCTGCTACACCGCACAGGCTCGACCCCGCAGCGGCGCCGGACGAACTCCGCCCCGGGCACCTGCCTCGGCGTCCAAAGTCGATTAAGATGGAGGATTGAAGTGAGATTCTGGACGTTTTCCTCGTGGACAAGATCACGCGCACGGACGCCGAATGGCGCGCGCAACTCTCCCCCGACGAATTCGCGGTCACGCGGCTGAAACACACCGAGCGGCCGTTCACGGGCCGCTACTGGGACACCGCCCAGGCAGGCACCTATTCCTGTGTCTGCTGCGGCACCCTGCTGTTCGCCTCGGATACGAAATTCGACGCAGGCTGCGGCTGGCCCAGTTATTTCGAGCCGGTCGCCCCCGACCGTGTGCGCGAACTGCGCGACACCAGCCACGGCATGATCCGTACGGAAATCCTGTGCGCCGTCTGCGACGCCCACCTGGGCCACGTGTTCCCCGACGGTCCACCGCCCACCGGATTGCGCTACTGCATCAATTCCCTGTCCCTGAAATTCATCCCGGCGCAATGACCGCACGTCTTGATCGCACGAATGCCTGAATGAAAAAATTCCTGTTCGACCTCTTTCCGCTGATCCTGTTCTTCCTGGCGTTCCGCTTTGCCGACATCTACGTCGCCACCGGGACCGCCATGGCGGCGGCCGTGCTGCAGATCCTGTGGCTGCGCCTGACCGGCCGCGCGATCGAACCCATGCACTGGATCAACCTGACGGTGATCGTCGTGTTCGGCGGCGCAACCCTGCTGCTGCACGACGATACCTTCATCAAGTGGAAACCCACGGTGCTGTATTGGCTGTTCGCCGCCATTCTGGTGGGCGCGCGCCTGCTCACCGGCCGCAACCTGATGCGCCGCCTGATGGGCGACAAGATCGCCCTGCCCGACCGCGCCTGGAACCGCCTGAACGACAGTTGGGCCGCGTTCTTCGTCGCCTCGGGCGCGCTGAACCTGTACGTGGCCTTCTCCGGCCACTTCACCGAGTCGCAATGGGTGAATTTCAAGGTCTTCGGCCTGATGGTCCTGCTGCTGCTGTTCGTGGTGGCGCAGTCCCTGTGGCTGAGCCGGCACATCCAAGCCGAACCCGACGCGCCCCAGGCCGACGGCCCCGACGGCGAGCCGCGCGGATGACGGCACGCCGCGATCTCACCGGAGCCCACCCATGACCCGCCCCACGCCCGATGGCGTCGACGATCTGCGCGCCCTGCTGCTCGAACGCCTGACTGCGCTCGAGCCCGCGCACCTGGACCTGATCGACGAATCCCATCTGCACGCCGGCCACGCCGGTGCGCAAGGCGGCGCACGGCACTTTCGCGTCCGCATCCTGTCCAAGCAATTCCAGGGGCTCGGCACCCTCGCCCGCCATCGTCTTGTGTATGATTGCGTGCGGGATCTGATGCCCCATCCGATCCACGCGCTGGCCATCGAGGCCGGCACCCCTCCCATCTAAGGATTTTCATGAAACGTATCGCTGCTGTCGCCCTGGCCTGCTCCCTGACGCTGCCGGTCTGGGCCAAGGACATCGCCACCGTCAACGGCCAGGGCATCTCCCAGGCCAAATTCGACCAGTTCGTCGGCATGCTGGTCACCCAGGGTGCCCAAGATACGCCGCAACTGCGCGATCAGGTCAAGCAGGAAATGATCAACCGCCTGGTGGCCGTCCAGGCCGCCGAGAAGGCCGGTCTGCAGAAGGACCCCGCCGTCCAGCAGGAAACCGAGCTGGCCTCGCAAAGCATCCTGGTGCGCGCCCTGATGGCCAAGTACCTGAAAGAGCACCCCGTCAGCGAAGCCGACCTGAAGAAGGAATACGACTCCATCAAGGCTGAGCAGGGTTCGCGCCAGGAATTCAAGCTGCGCCACATCCTGGTCAAGGACGAAGCCAAGGCCAAGGACCTGATCAAGGCGATCAAGGCCAAGAAGACCACCTTCGAAGCCGCCGCCAAGAAAGACTCCATCGACACCGGCAGCGGCAAGAACGGCGGCGAGCTGGGCTGGGGCCCGACCAGCAACTACGTGCCCGAATTCGCTCAGGCCGTGGAAAGCATGAAGAAGGGCGACCTCAGCGCCCAGCCCGTGCAGACGCAATTCGGCTGGCACGTGATCCAGGTCGAGGACGTGCGCCCGATCGCCTTCCCGTCCTTTGACGAAGCCAAGCCCCAACTGGAAGAAATGATGCGCCAGCAAGCCCTGGCCGACTACCAGAAGGGCCTGATGAAGGACGCCAAGGTCGTGGACAACAGCGCGGCGAAATAAACCCCCACGCCGCGCAGCCTGCGGCCCCGACATGGTTCAGAGAGGCGGCCTTCCTCAGGAAGGCCGCCTCTTTGCTTTTCCGGTTCAGCCTGCCACGCCCAGCAGCGCCTTCAGCCCGGCTTCGTCGAGGATGGGCACACCCAGTTCCGCGGCCTTGGCGAGCTTGCTGCCGGCCTCCTCGCCGGCCACCACCCATGCGGTCTTGCGCGACACCGAGCCGCTGACTTTGCCGCCGGCCGCCAAGACCAGGCGCGTGGCTTCGTCGCGGCTCAGGGTCGGCAGAGTGCCTGTCAGCACCAGGGTCTTGCCCGCCAGGGGCTTCTCGCCGGCGGGTGCCGCGTCGGCCTGGGGCTCGACCCCGACGGCCCGAAGCGCGGCGATGACCTCGCGGTTGTGCGCCTCGGCGAAGAAACGCCGGATCGAGGCCGCCACCACCGGGCCGACGTCCGGCACCTGCAGCAGGTCTTCTTCCGACGCGTCCATGATGGCTTCGATGGCGCCGAAATGCCGCGCCACGTCGCGCGCCGTGGTCTCGCCCACATGGCGGATGCCCAGGGCGTACAGCAAGCGGGACAGGGGCGGATTGCGGCGCTGGTTGATGGCCTCGACCAGATTGCGCGCCGACTTCGTCCCCATGCGGGGATAGGTGGACAGTTCCAGTTCGCCCCCGCCGGACGGGTCCGCCAGCTTGTACAGATCGGCCAGCGTGTGGACCTTGCCGTTGTCCACCAGTTGCTCGATCAGCTTGTCTCCCAGGCCGTCGATGTCCAGGGCCTTGCGGCTGGCAGCATGCCACAAGGTCTGCTTGCGCTGCGCGGGGCAGAACAGCCCGCCGGTGCAGCGCGTGATGGCCTCGCCCTCCGGACGCTCGACCGCCGAGCCGCATTCCGGGCACACAGGGCAGAGGGCCAGCAGATCGAAGACCGGCGCGTCGGCCGGGCGCAGTGCCAGCACCGGCCCGACGACTTCGGGGATCACGTCGCCCGCACGGCGCACCACCACCGTGTCGCCAATACGCACGTCCTTGCGGCGGATCTCGTCCTCGTTGTGCAGCGTGGCGTTGGTGACGGTCACGCCCCCCACGAAGACCGGCTGCAAGCGCGCCACCGGCGTCAGCGCACCGGTGCGACCCACCTGGACGTCGATGCCGATCAAGCGGGTGGTCTCCTCCTGGGCGGGGAATTTGTGTGCCAGGGCGAAGCGCGGTGCACGTGCGACGAATCCCAGGACTTCCTGGGCGCGCAGGTCATCGACCTTGTAGACCACACCGTCGATGTCGTAGGGCAGGCTCGTGCGGGACGCGCTCACGGCCTCGTAGAAGCGCAGCAGGGCCGAAGCCCCCCGGCACAGCGTCCGGCCCGGGCTGACGGCAAAGCCGAAGCCGGCCAGCCAGTCCAGCATCCCGGAATGGCTGGCACGCGGCTGCAACTCGGCGCCGGTGCCATTCTGGATCTGCCCCCAGCCGTAGGCGTAGAAGCGCAGTGGCCGGGTCGCCGTAATGCGCGGGTCCAACTGGCGCAGGCTGCCGGCTGCCGCGTTGCGCGGATTGACGAAGGGCTTGTCACCCCGGGCGACCTGGGCCTCGTTCAGCCGTGCGAAGTCGGCCCGCGTCATCAACACCTCGCCACGCACCTCCAACACGGCGGGCGCATCCCCACCATGCAGGCGCAGCGGCACCGAACGCAGCGTGCGGATATTGACGGTGATGTCCTCACCCTGAGCGCCGTCGCCCCGGGTCGCGGCCTGGACCAAGCGGCCTCGTTCATAGCGCAGGCTGACGGCCAGGCCGTCGAACTTGTATTCCGCGACGTAGGTCACGCCGGGGCCGGGCACCGCCGCTTGGGTCTCGCTCGTGTCTGGAAGCAGCGAACCCTGGGCCTGGGCAGCCCCGGCACCTGCGGCAGCAGCCAGCAGGCCGGATTCGATCAGGGTCGCCGTGACCCGTTCATCGAAGGCCACGACCTCCTCGGTCTCGAAAGCATTGCCCAGCGACAGCATGCGCACGGCATGCTGCACGGAAGCAAAATGGTCCAGCGGGGCCGCACCGACCCGCTGCGTCGGGGAATCGGGCGTCACCCAGTCGGGATGCGCGCCTTCGAGGGCCTGCAGTTCGGCCATCAACTGGTCGTACTGCGCGTCCGAGATGGAGGGCGCGTCCTCGACGTAGTAGCGACGGTTGTGGGCCTCGATGTCGGCGCGCAGGGTCTCCAGACGGCTCCGGTCGGCGGCCTCGCGGTCGGAGCCGCCTGCGCCGGAATCCAGGGTCACGAGAACACCCGCGCCGCGCGGTCGGTGCCGGCCAGAAAACCCGCCTGATCCAGTTGATCATACAGAGCGCTGATCTGCCGGTCGATGGCAGGCGCAGAGTCGTCCTGGAAGGTGCGGCCCTGGTCGTCCAGCACGTGGGCGTCCAGGCGCGCAGCCAGGTCGCGGCCCACGGTCACCATGCGGCTGAAGGCCTGATCGTCAGGCAGACTGTTGGGCACGTCAAGGACCAGATCGACGCGGTGCGCGGCTTCGCCTTCCGGGGCCTCGACCTGCAAGGCGAAACGCGGCAGCCCGTTTTCCGCCATCCAGGCCCACTGCCCGCGCGCCTGGACGAAGCCCACCTCGGCGGCCGACTGGGCGATCGCCGCCACCGCGCGTGGCTGAGCCAGTTGCAGGATCAGTCCGACCTGGGCGTCCATGGCGGCGCAGCGCGCGTCCAGATCCGCCGCCTGGCGCAGCACCGTGTCCTGATCCGGGGCCTCGATCAGACCTTCGAAGCGTTCGGCCAGATTCTGCGCCAGCGTCCACAGATTGGACCATTCGATGGCCGTCAGCGGACCGCTGCGGTTGGCCAGCACCACCGCCAGTTGCAGCGACACGTAGGATTCGCCCGGCAGCGCCCCGCCGCGGTGGCCGCCGCCCTCGCGTTCAGCGAATACGCGCACGGGCTTCTTGCCGACGCGGCCGATGGCCCGCAAGACCTCGGCCAGGGACTCGCCCGCCACAGGATGGGCCAGGGCAATGTCGATGACGGCCTCGCAGGCAGGATCGGCCTCAGGGCTGTCGTCGGCGGCAGGGCGGCCGGTCGGCCACAGACCCGGCTCGCGCCTCGGTTCCGCGTCGCGCATCAGCACGTCGTGGCCGGCCTCCGGCAGCGACTGACGCATGCTGCGTCGCGCCCGCCAGTCCTGCCAGGTGTTGTACAGCAGGACGACGACGATCAGCGCCACCCCGATCGAAATCAGCAAGATCTGCAAATCGCTCATAAAGTCCTCTTATTCGCTCAGGCCGTCTCGGCCGCCCATTGCAGGGCTGAATCCATGTCCACGGCCACGATCCGCGACACGCCCTGTTCCTGCATGGTCACCCCGACCAGTTGCCGGGCCATCTGCATGGCAATTTTATTGTGTGAAATGAACAGAAACTGCGTCTGGTCGCTCATGCCGCGCACCAGGTTCGCGTAGCGTTCGGTATTGGCGTCGTCCAGCGGCGCATCGACCTCGTCGAGCAGGCAGAACGGCGCCGGATTGAGTTTGAACAAGGCGAACACCAGCGCGGTCGCCGTCAGGGCCTTTTCACCGCCCGACAACAGATGAATGGTGCTGTTGCGCTTGCCCGGCGGCTGGGCCATGACCTGCACCCCGGCGTCCAGGATTTCCTCGCCGGTCATGGTCAGGCGCGCCTCGCCGCCGCCGAACAGACGCGGAAACAGTTCACCGAAATGGCCGTTGACCGTCTCGAAAGTCTGCGACAGCAGTTCGCGGGTCTCGCGGTCGATGCGACGAATGGCGTTTTCCAGGGTCTCGATGGCCGCCAGCACGTCAGCGTGCTGAGCGTCCAGAAAACCCTTGCGCTCGCGCGCCGCCGTCAGTTCGTCCAACGCCGCCAGGTTCACGGCACCCAGCGATTCGATGTTGCGCGTGATGCGCTGGACCTCGGACTGCAACCAGTCCAGACGCCGCCACTGAGGCGGCTGTTCGTCCAGGTGGCGGCGCAAGGCGTCGCGGTCCACCTGACGGGCGTCGAGCTGCTCGGCAAACTGCTCGACCGACAGGCGCGAAGCCTGTTCCTTGAGCTGCAATTCGGTGATGCGCGCCCGCAGGGGGTCCAGACCGCGTTCCAGCGTCAGGCGGCCCTCGTCGGCCTCGCGCAGGACGGCGGCGGCCTGATCCTGACTCAGCCGTGCCTCGCGCAAGGCTTCTTCGCACGCCGCCCGGGCTTCGAGCGCGTCCTGCAGGCCGGCCTGAGCCATGGACTCGTCCAGATCGAACAGCTCGCCCTGCAGGGATTCGAGTTCGGCGCCCGAGCGGCGGGCCTGGTCTTCGGCCAGTTGCAGGGTGCGGCGCAATTCGTCCAGCCGGTGGCGCAGGGTGCGCACGGTGTATTCGGCTTCCTGGGCGGCGCGTTCCTGATCGCGGCCCTGCTGGCGGAACTGCTCGGCCTGCCGGGACAGGTCCTCGGCCTGCAAGTCCAGTTCTGCCAGACGTTCCTGCTGTTCGGCCAGCACCTGGTCCAGCGACTCGAAGCGTGCCTCGGATTCGGCCCGCCGGGTGTCCAGTCCGGCTTGTTGTTCGGCCAGTTCCTTCAGGTCACGGTCCAGGCGGCGGGACTGTTCATCGGACTGAGCGGCCTGCTGGCTGAGCTGCTGGTGGCGGATCTGGGCGTCATGCTGCGCCCGCATGCGCTCGGCGATCTGCTGGCGCGCGGGCTGCAGCGCCTGGGTCAGATTGCGGCAGGCGGCGTCGGCCTGAGCGTGGGCATCCAGGGCCTGGTCGGCGATCAACTGCGCGGCGCGGATTTCCAGAGCCAGATTGTCGATCTGCTGGCGGCGCGCCAGTTGGCCGGCCTGATCGGAGTCGGCCGCATAAAAACGTACGCTGCACGCGTCGACCCGGTGGCCATCGCGCAGCACCCAGACACCGCCCGGCGGCAGTTCGCCGCGCCGGGCGATGGCGGTCCCCAGGTCGTCGGCCACGCGCACGTCGCGCAGCCACACGGCCAGCAGGGCCTGCAAGGCGGCATCACGCGTCTGAACGAAATCCAGCAGGCGCGGCGCGTCCGGCCCTGACGCCGCAGGCTGCCCGGCGGCGCCGGGCGTCTGATAAAAAGCCAGGCGCGCAGGCGGCGCATCCTGGGCGAAGGCGCGCACGTGGTCCAGCGTGCGCAGGCCCAGCGCATTCATGCGTTCGTGCAGCACGGCTTCCAGGGCGGTTTCCCAGCCCGCATCGACCTGCAACTGCTGCCACAGGCGCGTCAGACCACCCAGTTCCTGGCGTTGCAGCCAGGGTTCCAGCGCGTCCTCGGACTGGATCTTTTCCTGCAGCGCGATCAGGGCCTGGCGGCGTGCGTCCAGCTTTTCCAGATCCAGCCGGGCCGCCTGGCTGGCCTGCAGCGCCTCGTTCCGGGCGAGCTCCAGGTCCGGCAGACGGGACTCGAGTTCCAGCAGACGCGCCTGGGCCTCTTCCAGGTGTTCCTGGGCAACGGTGCATTCTCCCGCCCAGCGCTGCAACTCAGCCGGATCGGGCGCCCCCAGGGCGGCGCGCTCGTCGTCCAGTCGCGCACGGCGGTCTTCCAGGGCACGCCACTGGCCATCGGCGTCCCGCTGGGACTGCGCCGCCAGCGCCAGATCCTGTTCGGTGCGCGCCAGCGCCCGACGATCCTCGTCGCGCCGGGCCGCCAGATCGCGCAACCGGGCGTCGAGTTCGGGCAAACCGTCCTGGGCGTGCTGCGCCTGTTCGGCCAACTGCTCCGCCCGGGCCTCGGCTTCCTCGATCTGCGCCTGGGTGTCCTCGATCGAGGCCTGACTGTGCGTGCGCTGGTCGCCCCATTCCTGTTGCTGGGCCTGCAATTGGGTGCGCCGGACCTGCAGGCGGTTGCGCGAATCGACCACATGGCGGATCTCGGCTTCCAGGCGGCTGACCTGGGCGCCGGCTTCGAACAGGCGGCCCTGCGTCTGGTGGACTCGTTCGCTGGCCTCGAAATGCGCGGCGCGGCGGGTTTCCAGGTCGGATTCCAAAGCGCGCAGCCCGGCCACGGCGGATTCCAGTTCGGTCTGAGCGCGTTCGGTGTCCACGGCCAGGGACTGGCGGCTTTCGCGGG
The DNA here is from genome assembly GCF_049650445.1 of Castellaniella sp. Classification (GTDB taxonomy): domain Bacteria; phylum Pseudomonadota; class Gammaproteobacteria; order Burkholderiales; family Burkholderiaceae_B; genus Castellaniella. Next base: position 29,836 of record NZ_JBASAD010000006.1, read on the forward strand.
CGGCCTGCTCGCGCAGCAGCCACAGGGCGTGCTGCTTGAGTTCGCCTTCGGCCTGCAGCGCCCGGTAATCGGCCGCCACCCGGGCCTGGGATTCCAGTTTGTCGAGCTGGCTGGCGAGTTCGCGCAGGATGTCGTCCAGGCGGGTCAGGTTTTCGCGCGTGTCGCCCAGGCGGTTCTCGGTTTCGCGGCGGCGTTCCTTGTAGCGCGACACCCCGGCGGCTTCTTCGAGATAGACGCGCAGTTCTTCGGGACGCGCCTCGATCAGGCGGTTGATCATGCCCTGGCCGATGATGGCATAACCGCGCGCGCCCAGCCCGGTCCCCAGGAAGATGTCGTGGATGTCGCGGCGGCGCACCGCCTGATTATTGATGAAGTAGCTGCTGGCGCCGTCGCGAGTCAGCACCCGGCGCACGGCAATTTCCGCGAAGGTGGACCACTGGCCCGCCGCCCGGCCCTGGACGTTGTCGAACACCAGTTCGACCGAGGCGCGCGCGGCCGGTTTGCGCTGGCCGGAACCATTGAAGATCACGTCCTGCATCGAGGCGCCGCGCAATTCGGACGCCTTGGTCTCGCCCAGAACCCAGCGCACGGCGTCGATGATGTTGGACTTGCCACAGCCGTTGGGACCCACCACGCCGACCAGCTCGCTGGGCGTGGGAATCACGGTCGGATCCACGAAGGACTTGAATCCGGCAAGTTTGATCTGCGTGAGGCGCACGGTGCTGGGGCGAACGAAAAATCGAGGCGCGTGAGTGACAGCGTATGATAACGCACCAGACACGGGCAGCCGCCTGCGCGCACCCCCGCCAGTTGACCCGCAACCCGCTATACTGCAACTCTTTTTTACGAGGGTGCCTTACGGCAGCCGACCTTTTCGTCAACCACTTCGGGGTCCTCGCTTGAACAAGGGCTTTTTCATGGTCATGGCCGCGCAGGCGCTGTCGTCCATTGCGGACAACGCCCTGCTCATCGCCGCCATCGGGCTGATCGCCGACCTCAGTGGCCCGGACTGGATGGCCCCCATGATGAAGTGGTGGTTCGCCCTGGCCTATGTCGTGCTGGCGGCCTTCGTCGGCGCCTTCGCCGACGCCTTTCCCAAGGGCCGGGTCATGTTCGCCACCAATGCGCTCAAGACCTGCGGCTGTCTGCTGATGTTCAGCTACGGCGCTTTCGGCCTGGCTCACGATCAGCAACTGATCCTGATCTTCGCCGCCTACACCGTCGTCGGCATCGGCGCCGCCGCCTATTCCCCAGCCAAATACGGCATCGTCACCGAAATGCTGCCGCCCGAAATGCTGGTCAAGGGCAATAGCTGGATCGAAGGCCTGACCGTGCTGTCGGTCATTGTCGGTACGGTGCTGGGCGGACTGCTGATCAGCCCGTCGGTCTCGACCTGGCTGATGTCGCTGGCCTGGGTGGACAACCTGGTCGACAACGCCGCGCAAAGCGCCATCCTGATGATCGGACTGGTCTACATCGCCGCCGCGCTGTGCAATCTGCTGATCCCCGACACCCATGCCTTCTACCCCCGCCAGCAGACGCATCCGACGGCACTGATCCGCAATTTCGCCCGCTATGTCCGCATTCTGTGGTCGGACAAGCTCGGCCAGATTTCGCTGGCGGTCACCACGCTGTTCTGGGGGGCGGGCGCGACGCTGCAATTCATCGTCATCGAATGGGGTGCCCAGCACCTGGGCTACCGTCTGGATCAGGCGTCCGTGCTGATGGGCGTGGCCGCCTTCGGCACGGTGATCGGCGCGATCTGCGCCGGCCGGGTACCGCTGCGCCGCGCGCTGGCAGTCCTGCCGGTGGGCGTGGTCATGGGCCTGGTGGTGCTGCTGATGCCGGCCGTCTACACGCCCTGGACGGTGTACTGCCTGCTGCTGCTGATCGGCGGCCTGTCAGGCTTTTTCGTGGTTCCGATGAACGCGCTGCTGCAGCACCGCGGCCACGTGCTGCTGTCGGCCGGACATTCGATCGCGGTGCAGAACTTCAACGAGCAGTTGAACATCCTGCTGATGCTGGCCATGTACAGCCTGATGCTGTGGCTGGGTCTGTCCATCAACCTGATCATCGCCCTGTTCGGCATCCTGGTGGCCTGCCTGATGCTGGTCTTCATCCACTGGAACCGGCTCAACCACCGCGCCCAACCCGAACTGAGCCAACAGATCGGCCAGACCGGGCACGGGACGGCGCTCCATTGATTCAACGTGATTCAACGCCGCCGTCCGCCTCGCGCACGGCGGCAGCCAGTCCGGCCAGATCGCGCCAGGCTTCGGCTTTCCAGGCAGAGCGCACCAGCAGCGACGAAGGCTGATGCGTGACCCAGACCGGGATCGGTTCGCCCTGATCGGGCAGGTACCGATGCGGGCCGCCGCGCAGTTCGTCCAGATCCTTGTCCGTTCCGATCACCGCCCGCGCGGCCACCCGGCCCAGCGCCAGAATCCAGCGCGGCTGCAACAGGGCGATCTGCCGGTGCAGCCAGGGCAGGCAGGCGGCGATGTCCTGGGGAGACGGCTCCCGGCCACCCACGGCGCGGCATTTCACTCCGTGAGCCAGGTAGACCGAGTCGGCATGCGGCAGGCGTGCGGCCGCCAGCATGGCCGTCAGCAGGCGGCCCGGGTCGCCCTGGAACGGCAGGCCGCTGGCGTCATCCTCCATGCCGGGCTGCTCGCCGATGATCAGATAGTACGGCCGGTCGGCCTGTCCCGTCCCCGGCACCGCCCGGACGCGCTGAGTGTGTCGCGCACACCCGACGCAGACCGAGACTGCGGCATCCAGCGCGGACAAATCCGGACAGGCCTGCGGCGCGACGGCATCGGGTGCCGGGCCGGGTGGCACGGCGAGCCCCGCCGGGGCGCGCACCCGCGTCAGGCCGGGCGCCGTCGACGGTGTGCCGGATTCCGGCCGGCCGGCCGGGCGAACATCGGCGACGGGCGGCGGACCGGCCGGCGCAAATTCAGCGGACTTAGCAGAAAGCGCCGACTCGGGCACACGCGCCTGAGGCGCGGCGGCATCCTCGCCCACAGGGGGCTCCGGGCGCGTCGCCAGCCAATGGGTGCTCAGACCGATCTCGGCCAGCCAGGCGATCTGGCCCGGGCGCAGCAGGCGCGGCGTCATGAGCGCCCCCAGGGCCGGGGGGCGATGCCCTGCCCGCCCCCCGAGGGGGTCAAGGAAACTTGGGGCGGCCCGGCGTTTCCTTGGGTAGCGTCCGCCGCCAGCGTCAAAGTCATGATCCAGGCGTCTTCGCGACCCTGGACCGCCGGGTAATAGCCCCGCCGCAAGCCGACCTGGACAAATCCGTGTTGATGATAGAAAGCGATGGCGCTCTCGTTGCTGGGGCGGACTTCGAGCGTCAGGGCCGACTGGCCGGTCTGGCGGCAATGGTCGACACAACGGCGCAGCAGCCGCGCGCCCACGCCCTGGCGCTGGGCGTCCGGGCGCACCCCGATGACCAACAGGTGCGCCATGTCCGGCGCGTCCATCACCAGGGCGAAGCCGAGCAGCGCACCCATGCGGCGCACCACCCAGCCACGATAGCCGGCGGCCAGGCCATCGGCGAAATTCTTGCGGGTCCAGGGAAAGGATTGCACCCGGCCTTCGATGGCGGCAACCTCGTCGACGTCGGCCGGCATCATGTCGTGCAGGGTCAGGGTCGCGGCATCGACCAGGGGATTGCCCCCCAGCCCGCCGGCGCGCTCGACCGTGGTGTAGGCGACCTTGTCGCGCACATAGGCGGGCGAGGCCAGGGCGGCATCCACCGCGCGTCCTTCCCGCCAGGCCTGTTCCGCCAGTCGGGCGATGGTGCCGGCCTGGGCGTGGACGCTGTCGGACAGCGTGGACCCGCGCCGCCCCCCCAAGGCTTCGAGTTCGAGGTCCAGGCCGGGAAAGACGTCGAGCGCATCGCCATGCACCACCCAGCCGCCCCCGGCCCACATGCCCCAGCCGGCCGACTCGCGGGTGGCCCAGGCCGCCACGTCGGCGCGCGCCAGCAGGGCCGGCGCCTGCAGCGTGACCCAGCCCGCGCCATCGGCCCGGTAGACGGCGGCATAGACTTCGTTCATGCGCGCGTCCTGCAGCACCACATGGACCCCGGCCGGCTCCTCGCCAGCCCCCTGCAGCGCCACCGCGCACAGGGAATCGACCGGCAGCACGGGGACGTCCAGCGCCACGGCCAGGCCCTGGGCCACCCCACAGGCCACGCGCAGGCCGGTGAATCCGCCCGGCCCCTGGCCGAAGGCGATCGCCGACAGGGCGCGCCGATCCAGGCCGGCCTGCGCCAGCAGATCACACGCCATGGGCAGGATACGTTCGGCGTGCGCGCTCCGGCCCTCGTGCTGGGCCGTACGCAGCCGCGTCCGGCCGCCCGTTCGGGACAGCAGCGCAACGCCGCACAAAGTACTTGATGTTTCAAACGAGAGAATGTGAAAATCGTCCATGGCTTCGACATTTTAAAGGAGACTCCAAGGGGCCTTCCCACTTCCAAAACAAAGACCAAACGCTTATTGTGTAATTTGTTGTGATAGCGCTGGAACCCGTCTCCTGACCCTGTTACATTTTCCGCATGAACACGCAAAACCAGACCCTCACCCGCAAGATCCTGATCGTCGACGACGATCCCCGGCTGCGCGATCTGCTGCGCCGTTACCTGTCCGAACAGGGCTTCAATGTCTACGTCGCCGAAGACGCCAAGGAAATGGCGAAGCTCTGGCAACGGGAACATTTCGATCTCCTGGTGCTGGACCTGATGCTGCCGGGAGAAGATGGCCTGTCCATCTGCCGCCGGCTGCGCGGCAACCACGACAATACGCCCATCATCATGCTGACCGCCAAGGCCGAGGAAATCGACCGCATCGTCGGCCTGGAAATGGGCGCCGACGATTACCTGACCAAGCCGTTCAACCCACGCGAACTGCTGGCCCGGGTCAACGCCATCCTGCGCCGCCGCGGCACCGAGGAACACCCCGGCGCCCCCAGCCAGGAAAACGAATCCGTCGAATTCGGCCCCTACGTGCTCAACCTGTCTACCCGCACCCTGACGCGCAGCGGCGAAGCCGTCCCCATCACCACCGGCGAATTCTCCGTACTCAAGGTCTTCGCCCGCCACCCCAAAGTCCCGCTGTCGCGCGACAAGCTCATGGAACTGGCCCGGGGCCGCGAATACGAAGCCTTCGACCGCAGCCTGGACGTCCAGATCTCGCGGTTGCGCAAGCTGATCGAACCCAACCCTTCCAAACCGGTCTTCATCCAGACGGTCTGGGGCCTGGGCTACGTCTTCGTCCCCGACGGCGGCCAGTAACAGTGCCCCCACGCTGCGCCTTCGGCTTGCTGCCCCCCCAAGGGGGCGCTTATTGCCTTGGGGCGGCCCGGCGGCAATAAATAAACCCCTGGCGGCCTTCGGGCCGCGCGCATCTTCCCTCCCATGACTTTCCTAAGACGGCTGCTCCGACACGGCAACCGGCCCCGGCTGCGGCTGGGGCTGTTCAGCCGTTCCTTCCTGCTGATCGCCTTCCTGATGCTGGTCAGCCTGGGGGCATGGCTGCAGATCGTCTTCAACATCGAAGAAGGCCCCCGCGCCGCCCAACTGGCGCAGCGTATCGCCACCACGGTCAGCGTCACGCGCTCGGCCCTGATGTACGCCGCCCCGGCCGTGCGCCCCTCGCTGCTGCTGGACCTGGCCACCCAGGAAAGCCTGCGCGTCCAGCCCCGCGAGAGCTCCGACGTCCTTGAACCTCTGCCTCACACCGACTACTGGCACAACGTGTCCAGCGAGATCCGTGCCCGTCTCGGCAGCCAGACGGCCGTCATGTGGTCCGTCAATCAGGCTCCCGGCATCTGGATCAGCTTCCACATCAACGAAGATCTGTACTGGCTGGTCTTCGACCGCGACCAATTGCGCCTGACGACCGGCCGCGAATGGCTGGGCTGGGTGGCGGCGTCCCTGATGCTGGCGCTGCTGGGGGCGGCCATCAGTGTGCGCTTCATCAACCAGCCCCTGGCCCAGTTGGCCAAAGTCGCCCAGCAACTGGCGCGCGGTGAAATGCCCACGCCGCTGCCGGAAAAAGGGCCGATCGAGATCCGCGACATGAACATGGCCTTCAACCGCATGGCGCGCGACCTGCGGCAAAACGAGGCCGACCGGGAAATCATGCTGGCGGGGATTTCCCACGACCTGCGCACCCCCCTGGCGCGCATTCGCCTGGAAATCGAGATGAGCCACATGACCGACGAGGCACGCCAGGCCATCGACGAGGATCTGGCCCAGATCAACCACAGCATCGGCCAATTGATGGAATACGCACGGCCGGCCGGTCAGGTGCCGGAGACCGGCGTCGACGTCTCGCGGGCGCTGCAGGATCTGTTCGAGCGCGAGCGCAGCCACACCGCGTCCCTGGGGGGCGAATTGCAAGCCTCCATCCAGCCTGGTCTGCAGGCGCGCATCAGTGCCAATGACCTCAAGCGCATCGTCAGCAACCTGATCGAAAACGCGCGCCGCTACGGCCGCAGCGCCAGCGACGGACGCGCCCGCATCAGCCTGGCCGCCTTCCAGAGCGGAAACCAGTTGACCATCGAAGTCCGCGACCAGGGCGTCGGCATCCCCCAGACCGACATTCAGCGCTTGCTGCGACCCTTCGCGCGCGGCGAATCCGCCCGCACCGGGGTCAGCGGCGCCGGCCTGGGCTTGTCCATCGTCGAACGGCTGCTGGGCCAGGTGGGCGGGAAATTCACCCTGGCGCCCAATGCACCTCAGGGCCTGCTGGCGCGCATCGAGATCCCCAAGGCCAAGGCTCAGAGCAAAGCCTGACGCGGCGCATCCGCGCTGTGCCAGGCGGCCTCGGCGGAAGGAGCCAATGGCGTAGAATGAGAGGCGGCCCCGATGGCCGTACTCATCTCAGGAGCCCCGATGAAAACCATAGGCGACAAGCTCGAGGCCTTCCGCGTCACCGGCGTCAAACCCGGCTTCAATCAGCACGAGGAAAACGGCGTCTCAGCCTTCGAGGACATCACGGAATCGTCCTTCCCCGGCAAATGGAAGGTGATCTACTTCTACCCCAAGGACTTCACCCAGGTCTGCCCCACCGAAATCGTCGGCTTCAACGCCCTGGCCGACGAATTCGAAGAACGCGGCGCCGTCCTCATGGGCGGCTCGACCGACAATGAATACGTCAAGCTCGCCTGGCGGCGCGACAGCCCCGAACTGGGCAAGCTCAACCACTACCAGTTCAGCGATACGGCCGGCGCGCTGGTGGACCCGCTGGGTATCCGCGAAAAATCCGAAGGCGTCGCCCTGCGCGCCACCTTCATCGTCGATCCGGACAACATCATCCAGCACGTGGCGGTCAACAACTTCAACGTCGGCCGCAGCCCCGAGGAAACCCTGCGCGTCCTGGACGCACTGCAGACCGAAGGTCTGTGCGCCTGCAACCGTCCCATCGGGGGCGGCACCCTGTAGATCAGGCACGGCGCAGTCCGCAAGGACTGCCCCGTGTCCGGTCTCGCCCGCATCGCCGCTTGCAAGCGGTTCAGATTCGCGCCAGCAACGCCACTGCGCTGGTCGCGATGCCCTCGCCCCGCCCCAGATAGCCCAGACCTTCGTTGGTCTTGGCCTTGACGTTGACCAGTGCCGGATCGATCTCCAGGTCAGCGGCGATGCAGGCCACCATGGCCGGCGCATGCGGCGCGATCTTGGGCGCCTGGGCATGCACCGTGGCGTCCACGTTGACCACGGACCAGCCGGCCTCGCGGGCCAGACGCGCGGCCTCGCGCAGGAACAGGCGGCTGTCAGCCCCGGCCCAACGCGGGTCGCGGTCGGAGAAATGCCGGCCGATGTCTCCCAACCCTGCCGCCCCCAGTACGGCGTCGGTGATTGCATGCAACAGCGCATCGGCGTCCGAATGACCGACCAGACCCCGCTCGTAGGGGATGTGCACGCCGCCGAGGATGAGCGGCCGGCCCTCGGCCAGCACGTGCAGATCGTGGCCCTGGCCGATGCGGAAAGGAAAGGAGGACGTCATGATGGGATTGCTCCAATGGGATGTTGCTCAACGGCCGGGTGAGATGCGTGCGGTCGCCGGCGTGGGATGGGCTCAGCGGCTGGCCGGCACACGGCCCGCCGCCAACCGGTCCTCGAACCAGTCGAAATCTTCCGGCCAGGTCAGCTTGTCGTTGGCCCGTGCGCCGCGCACCAGCAACGGCGCACGGTCGGCGGCACCGGCCAGTTCCACCGCCGAAGCCTCGTCAGTCACCCGGGGATCACCGGCGCATGCGTCCAGCGCCGCCTGCAATTCCCCGGTGCGGAACATCTGCGGCGTCTGCGCCAGCCACAGCCCCTCGCGCGGCAGAGTCCGTGCCACCCGGGCGCAACCGGCCTGTGTGCTCCAGGCCTGCTTGACCGTATCGGCCACCGGCAGGGCCAGCAGCCCGCCCCGGCCCTGAGCCTGACAAGCATCGATCAGCCGGCCCAGTGCATCGGCCGGCAGACCCGGCCGGGCGGCGTCGTGCACCAGCACCCAGGTGGTATCCGCCAGATCCGCATCCTGCAGGGCGGCACGCACGGTCTCGGCCCGCGTAGGGCCGCCGCAAGGACGCCAGACCGTACGCGGCAGACCGGCCAAGGCCGCATCCACCCAGGGATCACCAGGCGCCACCGCCACTCGCACCTGCACGATGCGCGGATCGGCCAGCAAAGCCCGCACCGTGCGGCGCAGCATGGGCTCACCGCCCAGATCGCGGTATTGCTTGGGCCGGCCGTCAGGGCTGCCGGCACGCGCGCCGATACCGGCGGCCGGCACCAGGGCGATCAGGGCTTCGGTGAAAAGACCGGTCATGGGTTCGATGACAAGGGCGGGCGTGAGTTCATGGAGGGCGATTTTAGCCCACAGGGTATGCATCGCCCCGGATCCGATGGGCTCGAAGCCTGCCCGGTTCCAGTGGCCAGCCCATCCCAAAAAGTAGCTAAACAATCAAAACTATAAAAACTATCGATGATATGACCTTTAATCTGTAGAATGGCTACATATTCTCTTTCGGCACCCTGCCTCAGACATTCATGAATGCACTCGAACTGATCGAACTCAGCCCCGTCATGCCGGTCATCGTGGTACACGATCCAGACTCGGCCGTGAGCCTGGCCCGCGCCCTGGTGGCGGGCGGGGTCCGCACGCTGGAAATCACGCTGCGCTCGGCGGCCGCGCTGGACGCGATCAGCGCCATTCAGGATCAGGTCCCCGACGCCGTGGTCGGCGCGGGCACCGTGCGTACGCCGCAGCAACTGGACGCCGCCGTGCGCGCCGGCGCCCGCTTCGGCATCAGCCCCGGCCTGACCGAAGACCTGGCCCACGCCGTGCGGGATTCGGGCATTCCTTTCCTGCCGGGCGTCGCGACGGCCTCCGAGGCCATGCGGGCAGCCGAACTGGGCTTTCTGGTGCAGAAGCTGTTCCCGGCCGAGGCCGTGGGCGGCGCAGCGCTGCTGAAAGCCTGGCACGGCCCCCTGCCCGATCTGATCTTCTGCCCCACCGGGGGCATCCACGCGGGCAACGCCGCCCAGTATCTGGCCCTGTCCAACGTCGGCTGTGTCGGCGGTTCCTGGCTGACGCCCGCCGCCGCCATCCAGGCCGGTCAATGGGACCTCATCACCGCCCTCGCCCGCGAAGCCTGCGCGTTGTCGACGAGCTGACGCTTCGCCCGCGTTCAGCCGGGCTTGTCAGGCGAGCGGATAAGCCGCGCGCGGGGCTTCGCCCCGCAATACCATCAACAGATTATCGACCGCCATGGCAGCCATGGCGGTGCGCGTCTCGTGCGTGGCCGAACCGATGTGCGGCAGCGCCAGGATGCGCGGATGGCCGCGCAGCGGCGAATCCAGGGGCAGCGGTTCAACGTCGAACACGTCCAGCCCGGCGCCCCGCAGGCGCCCCCCCTCCAAGGCGTCCAGCAGGGCGCGTTCCTGGACGATGGGGCCGCGTGCGCCGTTGATCAGGATCGCACCGGGCTTCATGCGGGCAAAAGCCTGCGGACCGATCAGGCCACGCGTGGACTCGGTCAACGGCAGCACCAGCACGATGAAGTCCGCTGTTTCCAGCAGCGTGTCCAGACCGACGGCCCGTGCCTTGCCGTCCGGCAGGCCGCTGTCGACCGGACGGCGACTGTGATAGACCACCGGCATATTGAAGCCCAGGGCCGCGCGGCGGGCCAGCGCCTGGCCGATACGGCCGTAGCCGACGATGCCCAGGGTCTTGCCGTTCACATCCCAACCGTATTCGGCAGGACCCACGTTGTGCAGCCAGCGCCCCTCGCGCACCAGATTCGCCATGTCGCACAGCCGGCGGCTGGTGGCCAGCACCATGCCGAACAGCAGATCCGCCACGGATTCCGTCAGCACGTCCGGGGTATGGCACAGCACGATGCCGCGCTCGCGCAACGCGTCCAGCGGATAGGCATCGACGCCGACCGAAATGCTGGACACCACCCGCAGGTCGGGCGCCCGGTCCAGCATCGCCGCGTCCAGGCGCACGCTGGAGCCGATCATGCCCTGGACCCGGCCCAGCGCCTGGAAGAACGCCTCGCGCTCATCCTCGCGCCGGGGATCGGCCTGGATGACTTCGTGCTCTGCCTGAATCCGCGCCAATTGCGGCTCGGGCAGAGCGCGGTAGACGAGAACGGTTTGACGGGACGTTTGAACCGGCATGCAGGGACTCCCAGAAAATACGCGCTGGCGGCGGACTACAGGGCTATAGCCCTGCCGCCTGCAATTCGGCCCGCGTGGGCAGGCCCTCGGTATCGCCCGGCACCTGCACCGCGCGCGCGCCGATCCAGGCGCCGCGCGCCACGGCGCGCTCCAGAGACAGGCCTTCGAGCAGGCCGCTGATCACCCCCACGGCAAAGCCGTCACCCGCGCCCACGGTATCCACGACCTGCTCCACAGGACTGGCCGGCACGTGGCCGCTGTGCGTGCCATCGTCGTAATAAGCCCCGTCCGGACCCAGCTTGACGACCACCAGCCGCGCACCCAGGTCGAGGTAGAAACGCGCGATGGCCTCGGGTGCGCGCTCGCCGGTCAACAGCAGACCTTCTTCCACGCCCGGGAGCACCCAGTCGGCCAGCGCGGCCAGTTCGTTGACGCCAGCGCGCATGGCCTCGGTCGAGGCCCACAGCGTGGGACGCAGGTTCGTATCGAAGGACACGGTCCGGCCGGCCTCGCGCATCAGGCGCATGGTCCGCTTCGTGACCTGGAAACTGTCGGCCGACACCGCCGCAAACACCCCGGTGGCGTGCAGGTGGCGGGCCGACAGCAGCCAGTCCCGGTCCACATCGTCCGGACACATGCGGCTGGCCGCAGAACCGGCGCGGTGATATTCGACCTTGGGATCGCTGCCGTCCAGGACCCGGTCCTTGAACAGCAGGCCGGTCCGCTCACCCGCGGCCAGGACCACACGCGAACAATCCACGCCCTCGCCGCGCAGGCTGTCGAGCAGATAGCGGCCCAGGGAATCCTGCCCCAGACGGCTGCCCCAGCCGACCTGCATGCCCAGGCGGGCCAGACCGATGGCCACGTTGGTCTCGGCGCCGGCCGTGCGCTTGTAAAAGGTCTCCACCTGCTCCAGCGGCCCGGGCTGTCCGGCCACCAGCATGACCATGGCCTCGCCCAGTGTGACGACGTCGAGCGATTTACTTGTTGTCATAGAGAGGCTGTTCCAATCGGCGCAGCGCATCCAGCGCCTGGCCAGTGATTCGGGCAAGGTCCTCGCCCATCAAGGGATATTCGATGGCCCGGGGCGCCGTGGCAGGCAGCGCGCGCAGCACCGCGCGCCAGGGCGCGGCGGACGATTCCAGCGGCACGGCCACCCAGCGGTCGGGACGCCGCAGCGCCCCCTTGCAATGCACGTAGCGGACCCGGGACGCGAACGCGTCGGCCGCCCGCAGAGGACATTCGCCGACCCAGTGCCAATTGCCCATGTCGAAGGTCATGCCCAGCGGCACGCCTGCATCGTCCGCAGCACGAAAGAACGCCGCCAAGGCCGGAAGGGTACCCGCCGATTCCGTCTGGTCGTTTTCCACCAGCAGTTCGACCGGATGACCGACCAGCAGAGTCCGCAAGACGTCCAGGCCCGCCGGTGCACGCGGCGCGAAGCCGCCGATCGACATTTTCAGCCAACTGGCACCCAGCCGGAACGCGCGGTCCAGCCCCTCGTGGACCGCCGCCGCATCAAAGCGTCCGGTCGCGTCCCACATCCCCTGCGGACTGGAATAGACGCGGGCCAGGCCGGTTTCAGCGGCCAGTGCCGCCAGCGCGTCGAGTTCACCCGCCGCGTCTTCGCGCAGCAGCTCGCCGCGCACCTCGACACCGTTGGCGCCGGCCGTACGGGCCAGACGGGCGAACCAGACCTGACCATGACGCCGGACCTCGTCCGCGCCAAACGACGTCAGGGACACCAGCGCACCATGCACCGGAATCTGCTTGATCATGCCCGCTCCTCAGTGATTCAGAATCTGGCCGAGGAAACCGCGTGTCTTTTCGTGACCCGGGGACTTGAAGAACTGCTCTGGTGGCGCCTGCTCGATGATCTGGCCGTCGGCCATGAAAATCACCCGGTCGGCCACGCTGCGGGCAAAACCCATTTCGTGCGTGACGCACAGCATGGTCATGCCGTCGCGAGCCAGGCCGATCATGGTGTCCAGGACTTCCTTGACCATTTCCGGGTCCAGGGCCGAGGTGGGCTCATCGAACAACATGACCTTGGGGGTCATGCACAGCGCACGGGCAATGGCCACGCGCTGCTGCTGCCCGCCGGACAACTGGCTGGGGTATTTATGCGCCTGTTCAGCGATCCGCACACGCGACAGGTATTCCATCGCCAGGGCCTCGGCCTGCCGGGCCGTCAGCCCGCGCGAACGCATCGGCGCCAGCATGCAGTTGCGCAGCACCGTCATGTGCGGAAACAGATTGAACTGCTGAAACACCATCCCGACCTCCTGCCGCACGGCATCGACCCCGCGCCCATCGGCGCCCAGGGTGATGCCGTCCACCACGATGCGCCCGTCCCGGATGGTTTCCAGGCCGTTGATACAGCGGATCAGGGTGGATTTGCCCGAGCCCGAAGGCCCGCAAATCACGATGCGTTCGCCCGCGGCCACCGTCAGGTCGATGTCGGTCAGGGCATGGAACTGCCCATACCATTTGTTGAGCTTCTCGATCTGGATGATCGGGTCGCCGGAAGGCGTATTGCGGGGCGAGGTCGCAGTCATGGCGGTCGGTCGGGAATCGGTCGAGATTATTGCTTCAGTGCGGGCAGCGGCGAGCCCAGCCATTTCTGGTAGAGCTTGCTGAATTCACCGTTCTGGATGTTGCGATCGACCAGTTCGTTGACGACCTTGAGCGTTTCGGGCTGGTCCGGCCGCATCGCCACGGCCATTTCCTGCTGCAGCAGCACGAATTTGTTGTCGAAGCGGTCCGGAGCACGCTTGGCGATGCCGGCGGCCACCGTGGTGGAACAACCGATCGCGTCGACCTGGCCGGACAGCAGGGCCTGCATGGCCGAGGCGTCGTCATCGAAGCGGCGGATGTCGGCATCCTTCGGGGCGATCTTGGTGACGGCGATGTCCTGGGTGCTGGCGCGCGCCACGCCGATCTTTTTGCCCGACAGGCCTTCCGGACCGGAAACCTTCAGGTCCTTGCCGCCGAACACGACGATCTGCGCAGCCGAATACGGATGCGAAAACTGCACCTGCTTGGCCCGCTCCGGCGTGATCGCCAGCGAGGCCACCAGCAGATCGACCTTGTCGGTCAGCAGATAGGGAATGCGGTTGGGGCCGGTCACCGGCAGGATCTTGACCTTGACGCCCAGATCCTTGGCCAGCAGCTTGGCCACGTCGGCGTCGTAACCATCGGGCTGGTTTTCGGTATTCATGATGCCGTAGGGCGGGAAATCGACCAGCATGCCGATCGTCAGTTCGCCCTTCTGCTTGATCTGATCGATGGTCTCGGCCGAGGCTGCGGGCGCCAGGCCGATGGCCAGGGTGGCGCAGGCAGCCAGCAGCGTGCCGCCCAACATGCCGCGCAAGGTATGGTTCTTGAACATGGAACGTCTCCGTGAGTTTGTCGGCCTGAGGCCTGTTGACACTGAAATGGGGCGGGACCCGCCCCGAAACCTGGATGCTTTAACTGCTCGCCTGGGACAGTGCCAGGCGCCGCTCCATCCGCCCCGCCAGCAGCGACAGCGGCCAGCACAGCAGAAAATACAGGACTGCCACGATGGAAAATACCACCATGGGCTCGAACGTAGCGTTGTTCACGATCTGGCCCGCGCGGGTCAGTTCGGTAAAGCCGATGATGGCCGCCAGCGACGTGCCCTTGATGACCTGAACCAGATAGCCGACGGTCGGCGGCACGGCAATCTTCAGCGCCTGCGGCAGGATGACGTCGCGCAGGCGGTCGCGGTAATTCAGCCCCAGGGCGGCGGCGGCTTCCCACTGGCCACGCGGCACGGCCTCGATGCAGCCGCGCCAGATCTCGCCCAGAAACGAGCCGGCGTTCAGCGTCAGCGCCACGGCGGCGGCCGTCCAGGGGTCGATTTCCAGGCCGATCACCGGTGCGCCGAAGAACACCAGGAACAACTGCAGCAGCAGCGGCGTCCCCTGGAACACCTTGATGAATCCCGTGGCCAGCGCCCGGGCGGCCCGGTGCGTGCCGGTGCGCGCCAGGGCCACCGCCAGCCCGACCACCCCGCCGCCGATGAACGCGATGAGCGAGAGCAGCACGGTCCACTGGGCGGCCTGCAGGATGTACCAGAAATCAGAGGAGCCGAAGGTTCTCATGAGCGGCCGTCCGGATAGTGGAGGTAGCGATCGTGGACCCAGCGAAAGACGTAAGAAAAGCACAGCGTCAACGCCAGATAGATCAACGTGATGACGATGTAGATCTCAAAGCTGCGGAAGGTTTCGGACTGCAAGGTGGCCGCCACCGAGGTCAGGTCATCGGCCGAGATCACCGACACCACGCTGGAGGCCAGCATCAGCAGGATGAACTGGCTGGTGAGCGCCGGATAGATGGCGCGCAGCGCGGGTCTCAGTACCACGAAACGGAAGATTTCGACCCGCGTCAGGTTCAGGGCCTGGCCGGCTTCGATCTGGCCCCGGGGGATGGCCTCGATCCCGGCGCGCACGATTTCCGTGGCGTAAGCGCCCAGATTGACCGTCATGGCCACCAGCGCGGCCGTGTAGGGCGACCAGCGCACACCGACAGCCGGCAGGGCGAAGAAGAAAAAGAAAAGCTGGACCAGAAACGGCGTGTTGCGGATGAGCTCGATATAGACCTGGATCAGCGCACGCGCGGGTGCCGGCCCGGACGTCTTGCCCCAGGCGCACAACACGGCCACGGCCAGGCCGAACAGCATGGCCAGGCCCGAGAGCTGGATCGTCATCCAGGTGCCGTGCAGCAGCAGCGGCCATGCCTGGAATACCGGGCCGAACTGGAAGGTGTAATTCATGGGGATTACCGGAAATCCGCATTTATGAAACCGGTTTCATTATACTGAAATACGGTATCGGCGAAAATCGGGGCTAACCCTGGAGTCCCGGTCCCGGAGTTTACGGGGCCAGGCGCGTCGAGCCCCGCGCCATCAGCGCCCCGGGCAAGCGGATCGCGCGCGCAGGCACGGCCAGCCCGTCGATGCGCTCGATCAGGCAGCGCGCCGCCAGATTGCCCAGCGCGTCCGTCGGCTGCGCCACTGCACTGATACCCGGCCCGACGTACGGCGCCCAGGGCGTGTCATCGATGCCGATCAGGCCGATATCCGGACCCAGGCGCCAGCCCAGCGTCGTCACGGCGGCCACAATGCGCATGGTCACCACCCCGTTGCCCGCGATCACGGCGGGCGGTCGGGACGCGCCCGCACGAAAATCACGCAAGGCCTGCACCAGACCGTCCGGATCGTGGGCGCCGGCCTCGACCCACCGGCCCTGAGTCGCCGGCGCCAAGGCGGCCAGGCGGGCCTCGTAGGCGCGAGTGCGCTCGATGCGGGAACTGACGGCCCCCAGCGGTTCGGTGATGAACAGGAAATCCCGATAGCCTGCCTCCATCAGATGATCGAGACAGGCATCGATGGCCCGGACGTTGTCCAGCGAGACGAAATCGACTTCCAGGCCCTGGTGCAGGCGATCGACCAGCACCACCGGCCGGCCCCGCAGGGCCGGCGCCAGCACCGAACCCTGCTCCAGACCCAGGGTGTTCAGGATGAAGCCCTCGACCTGGTAGGTGGACAGCACCTGCAGACCCACGCTTTCGCGTTCGCGCTCGTTGCCCAGATTGAACAGCATCATCAGGTAGCCCGCCTGGCGGCAGGCCTGCTCCGCCCCGCTGAGGACGGCAACCGAATAGGGATTGGTGATGTCGGCCACCACCAGACCGATCAGCCGCGAACGGCCACGCTTGAGCGCCTGGGCCATCGGGCTGGGCGTGTAGGCCAGGGCCTCGATCGCGGCCTCGACCCGCTGCGCGATTTCCGGCGACAGCAGCGTGTCGCGGTGGTTGAGAAACCGCGATACCGTGGCCTTGGACACGCCAGCGTGGCGGGCCACGTCGGCGATCGTGCTGCGCGGCGGATGAGGGCTCATGAGCGAAAAGGCCTGGAGAGGGAACTTGGCGCCCCATTGTATCCACCAGGCCGGCAATATCCATCGGACCGGCGCAGGCGTAGTGCCCCGCCCGATCCCGTCCCTGTGGCACGCAACCCGCGCCCACGTCGCGGCTTGCCGCCACCTCGTGGCCTGCATGCCGCCTTTATACTGATGCCCACATGAACACATCCATCCTGCCCGAGTTGCGCGCCCGTCTGCCCGGACTGAGCCGCGCCGCCGCCCGCGTTGCACGTCTGGCCATTGCCCATCCCGGCGACGTCGCGCGCATGACCATCGGCGAGATCGCCCAGGCGGCCGAGGTCAGCGAACCCACGGTCATCCGTTTCTGCCGCTCGCTGGGCCACGCGGGATGGCCCGATTTCAAGGTCCGACTGGCCGCCAGCCTGATGACCGGCGTGCCCTACGTGCATTCCTCGCTGCGACCCGACGAAAGCGTGGCCGGCCTGACCGGCAAGGTGTTTGACAACGCCGTCTCGGCCCTGCTGCGCGTGCGCGACGCGCTCGACCCCGCCGCGGTCGAATCGGCCATCGATCTGCTGACGCAGGCCCGCCGCATCGAATTCTATGGCGTAGGCAATTCCGGCATCGTCGCCACCGACGCGCAGCACAAGTTTTTCCGCTTCGATCTGGCGGTCGCCGCCTACGCCGACAGCCACACCCAGGCCATGGCGGCCTCGTTGCTGGGTCCCACCGACGTGCTGGTGGCCATTTCGCACTCGGGCCGTTCGCGCGAACTGCTCGACGCCGTCGACCTGGCAC
Source organism: Castellaniella sp. (assembly GCF_049650445.1). Classification (GTDB taxonomy): domain Bacteria; phylum Pseudomonadota; class Gammaproteobacteria; order Burkholderiales; family Burkholderiaceae_B; genus Castellaniella. The sequence goes on from NZ_JBASAD010000006.1 coordinate 47,227, forward strand.
GGGCCAATGGCTGTCCGATCATTGCCCTGACCGCCTCCGGCACGCCCCTGGCCGAGCGGGCGACCCTGATCCTGCGCGCCGACACCCAGGAAGACACCGCGCTCTACAGCCCCATGATCTCGCGGCTGGCGCATCTGACCCTCATTGACGTGCTGGCCCTGGGCGTGGCGCTGCGACGCGGCGACCAGGCCAGCCGCCTGCTGGAAAAAACCAAGAAAAGCCTGATCAGCAAACGCCGGCTGTAACCTCTTCCGAACACCCCATGGATTCTTCGAACACCCCTCTGTCCCTGCCCTCGATCGGCTCGACCCTGGCCGCCTTGCGACCCGGCCAGCGCTACGCCCAGCCGCGCCCGCCGGGCTCCGGCGACGCCCTGCTGCTGGCGGCACTGGCCCGCGAGGCCCGGCACCCGCTGGCCACCTTCTGTGCCGATCCCCTGGCCGCACGGCGCCTGGCCGACGAGATTGCCCTGTTCGACCCGGATCTGCGGGTGCGCTTTCTGCCGGACTGGGAAACCCTGCCCTACGACAGCTTTTCCCCGCACCAGGATCTGATTTCCGAACGCCTGCGGACCCTGCACGCCCTGGGCCAGGGCACCGTGGACATTCTGGTGGCGCCGGTCACGACCGCCCTGGTCCGCCTGGCCCCCCCCGCATTCCTGGCGGCCTACACCTTCCAGTTCCGCCAAGGTGACGCCCTGGACGAGGAACGCCTGCGCACCCAGTTGACCCTGGCCAACTACAACCACGTCACCCAGGTCGGCGCGCCGGGCGAATTCTGCATCCGCGGCGGCCTGATCGACCTGTTCCCCATGGGATCGGCCCTGCCCTACCGCCTCGACCTGTTCGACCGCGAGATCGAGTCCATCCGCAGCTTCGACGGCGATACTCAGCGCAGCCTGTACCCGGTGCGGGAAATCGAACTGCTGCCGGGCCGCGAGTTCCCCATGGACGAGGCCGCGCGCAACCGCTTCCGCGCGCGTTTCCGCGAAGTCTTCGAGGGCGATCCGTCGCGCGCACTGCCCTACAAGGACATCGGCAATGGCATTGCCTTTGCCGGCATCGAATACTACCTGCCGCTGTTCTTCGAGCAGACCGCCACGCTGTTCGACTACCTGCCGCCCGACACCATCGCCGTCACACTGGGCGACGTCTCGGCCGCCATCGACCGCTTTGCCCAGGACGCCCGCAACCGCTGGCAGTTCCTGAAGTCCGACCCTGAACGCCCGGTACTGCCGCCCGACGCCCTGTTCCTGGACGACGAAGCCTTTCACACCGGCCTGCGCGGCCTGGCCCGCCTGGCGCTGACCGACGAAGGCGCGCACCCGGACTTCAGTCCCTGTCCGGCCGCAGCCGTCAACCGCCGCGCCGACGATCCCCTGGCCGACCTGCGCCGCCACCTGGACGCGACCCCGTTGCGCACGGCGCTGTGCGTGGATTCCGCCGGACGACGGGAAACCATCGCCGAACTGCTGACCGACTACCACCTGAAGCCCGACGCGATCTTCGACACGTGGCAAGACTGGCTGCAAAGCGGCGAGGCCGACAGCAAACCGGACAGCAAGCCGCAGACGCAGCGTGGAGGCCATTTTTCCCTGGTGGTTGCCCCGCTGTCCGGCGGCTTCCAGTCGCCGCCCGCCGGGCTGGCGGTGCTGACGGAAAACGACCTTTATCCCGCCCAGGCCGGCCGACCCGCGCGCACGCGCCGCCGTCACGAGCACAGCAGCAACATCGACGCCATGGTGCGCGATCTGGCCGAACTGCACGTGGGCGACCCGGTGGTGCACGTGCAACACGGCATCGGCCGCTATCACGGCCTGGTCAGCATGGATCTGGGCGAAGGCCCCATCGAACTGCTGCACCTGGAATACGCCCGCGACGCCACCCTGTACGTACCGGTCTCGCAACTGCACCTGATCGCCCGCTACAGCGGCGCCGACCCCGATCAGGCGCCGCTGCATCCGCTGGGTTCCGGCCAATGGGAAAAAGCCCGCCGCAAGGCCGCCCGCCAGGCGCGCGACACGGCCGCCGAACTGCTCGCCCTGTACGCCCGGCGCGCCGCGCGCGAGGGGCTGCACTTCAAATTCCCCGCCCGCGACTACCAGGCCTTCGCCGAGGGCTTCGGTTTCGAGGAGACCCCGGACCAGGCCGACGCCATCAACGCGGTCATCCAGGACATGACCTCCGGCCGTCCCATGGACCGCCTGGTCTGCGGCGACGTCGGTTTCGGCAAGACCGAGGTCGCCCTGCGCGCCGCCTTCCTGGCCGTGATGAACGGCCGCCAGGTGGCACTGCTGTGCCCCACCACCCTGCTGGCCGAACAGCACGCCCATAACTTCGCCACCCGCTTCGCCGACTGGCCGGTCCGCATCGCCGAACTCTCGCGTTTTCGCACCGGCAAGGAAACGGCCAAGGCCATCGACGGTCTGGCCGAAGGTTCCGTGGACATCGTCATCGGCACGCACAAGCTCCTGTCCAAGGACGTGCGCTACAAACAACTGGGCCTGGTCATCATCGACGAGGAACACCGCTTCGGCGTGCGCCAGAAAGAAACCCTGAAGGCCCTGCGCGCCGAGGTCGACGTGCTGACCCTGACCGCCACGCCCATCCCCCGCACCCTGGGCATGTCCCTGGAAGGCATCCGCGACTTCTCCGTCATCGCCACCGCACCGCAAAAACGCCTGGCCATCAAGACCTTCGTGCGCCGCGAAGACGGCAGCACCATCCGCGAGGCCATCCTGCGCGAACTCAAGCGCGGCGGCCAGGTCTATTTCCTGCACAACGAGGTCGAGACCATCCACAACCGCCGCGCGCGGCTGGAGGAACTCGTCCCTGAGGCCCGCATCGCCGTCGCCCATGGCCAGATGGCCGAGCGCGAGCTGGAAGAAGTCATGAAGGGCTTCTATCAGCAACGCTACAACGTGCTGCTGTGCACCACCATCATCGAGACCGGCATCGACGTGCCCTCGGCCAATACCATTCTCATCCACCGCGCCGACAAGCTGGGCCTGGCCCAACTGCACCAGTTGCGCGGCCGGGTCGGCCGGTCCCACCACCAGGCCTACGCCTACCTGCTGACTCCGGGCGAGGACGCCATCACGGCCAACGCCAAGAAACGCCTGGAGGCCATCCAGTCCATGGAAGAACTGGGTGCCGGCTTCTTCCTGGCGATGCACGACCTGGAGATCCGCGGCAGCGGCGAAGTGCTGGGCGAATCGCAGTCCGGCAACATCCAGGAAATCGGCTACAGCCTGTACAACGACATGCTGGCCGCCGCCGTGCGCGCCCTGAAATCCGGCGAAGAGCCCGACCTGGAATCGCCCTTCGGCAGCCAGTGCGAGGTCAATCTGCACGCCCCGGCGCTGCTGCCCTCGGACTACTGCGCCGACGTACAGGCCCGCCTGGGCCTGTACAAGCGTCTGGCGCACGCCGCCGACGCCGACGCGCTCACCCTGCTGCAGGAAGAGCTGATCGACCGCTACGGCAAACTGCCCGAGGCCGGCCAGACCCTGCTGTCACTGCACCGCCTGCGGCTGCTGGCCGAACCGCTGGGCGTGATCAAGATCGACGCCGGCGAAACCCAGGCCGCCATCCAGTTCGCCGCCCAGCCCGATGTGGACCCGATCCGCATCATCGAACTGGTGCAGCAGGACCGCCAGATCCGCCTGAACGGCCCCGACCGCCTGAAGATCACCTTCGGCGGCACCGTCGACGTACCGGGTCGGGTGCAGAAGCTGAGGGGGCTGTTGCAGAGGCTGGGCGGGACAGCGTAGGACGTATGGCCACCAGGCTTGCACGGCCACCAGGCAAAACCCTGGCAGATCAAGCGCGCCGTCATTTCCTGCGCGCGCACCCGCTCTCCCTCGCTGATCTTCACAATTCCCACACAATTTGAACTGAGAACAATTCTTGTTTAGAATTCTATTTCTAATTAAGAATGATTTTCATGACACTTATCATTTCAGGGAGAATTTGCGTGGAAGACTCTAACGAGTTACGGGCGGGCAAGCTGGCCGGTGGCCTGGCCACGGCACTGGCCACCCCCGGTCTGTTCCTGCTGCCGCAGGCCGCCCAGGCTCAGAACACGGACCCGGCTCAGCTCAGCCCCATCAAGGTCCAGGGTGAACGGCCGGCACCTTTCCTGGTCAAGGAATCCGCTTCCGAAAAATTCACAGCGCCCCTCCTGGACACGGCCAAGTCCGTGCAGGTCATCCCGAAAGAACTGATCCAGAGCCAGGCCGCCACCACGCTGACCGACGTGCTGCGCAATTCTCCGGGCATCACCTTCGGCGCCGGCGAGGGCGGCAACCCCCTGGGCGACCGCCCCTTCATTCGCGGCTACGACGCGCAATCCAGCACCTTCGTCGACGGCATGCGCGACATCGGCGCTACATCCCGCGAAGTCTTCAACCTGGAACAGGTGGAAGTCATCAAGGGCGCGGATGGCGCCTACGCGGGCCGGGGCGGCGCGGGCGGCAGCATCGACCTGATCAGCAAGACCGCGAAACTGCGCGACTTCACCGACGTGGGCCTGGGCTTCGGCACCGCCAAGTATTTCCGCCAGACCGTGGACAGCAACTGGCAACTGGGCGAATCCACCGCCTTCCGCCTGAATGCCATGAACCATAGCCAGGACGTGGATGGCCGGGATACCGTGGACTACAAGCGCTGGGGCGTGGCGCCGACGATCTCCTTCGGCCTGGGCACGCCCACACGCGTGACGCTGAGCTACTTCCACATGGAATCGGACGATACGCCGGACGGCGGGATTCCGTATACGATTTCACCCAAAGGCTCGAACGACGCCGCCTTCCACCGCAGTCCGATCACCAGCGTGGATCGCGACAATTTCTATGGCCTGACCAGCGACTACCGCCGCACGCGCAACGACATGGGCACCTTGCTGGTCGAGCACGACTTCACGGACAAGCTGACCCTGCGCAACCAGACCCGCTACACGCGCGGGACACAACGCTATGTCTGGACGCAGCCCGACGACAGCCAGGGCAACGTCAACAACGGCAAGGTCTGGCGCCGCATGAACAGCCGCGACAGCCGCGTCAGCACCTGGGCGAATCAGACGGAACTGCTGGGTGAATTCCAGACCGGCCAGTTGAAGCACCGTTTCCTGACGGGGATCGAACTGTCGGTGGAGGATGGGCGCAGCGACAGCCTGAACGTCAATCGCGGCAAAGGTGCCGACTGCAAAACCGCCATCGTCGGCATGCCTCCCTACAACTGCACCAGCCTCTACAACCCCAACCCCGACGACCCCTGGGTGAACACCCTGAATGGCGGCCCCACCGGCAACCCCACCTACACCCGCACGCAGACCAGATCGATCTACGGCTTCGACACCATCGAGTTCAACGAACGCTGGCAGGCGACGCTGGGCCTGCGCGTGGACGACTACGCCACGCGGCGGGAGCCGACCAGCGGCGACCGCGTCGACCGTCACGACACCCTGTTCAACTACCAACTGGGTCTGACCTACAAGCCGGCCTCCAACGGCAGCATCTACGTGTCCTATGGCACTTCCTCCACCCCGGCGGGCGCCACCATGGGCGAAGGCAGCGAAGGGCAAAGCCTGACGCCGGGACGCGGCGGTGTCGGTCTGAACGCCGCCGACATGGCACCGGAAAAGAACCGCACCATGGAAGTGGGCACCAAGTGGGACTTCCTGGAAGACCGCCTGGGGCTGACCGCCGCCGTGTTCCGCGTCGAAACCACCAACGCGCGCATCACCCTACCCGACAATACGTATTCCATGGCGGGTGACAAGCGTGTGGATGGCTTCGAACTGGGCCTGTCCGGCAGCATCACGCCGCAATGGCAGGTCTACGCGGGCTACACCTACCTCAAGAGCCGCATCGGCAGCAGCGGCAAGAACAGCGCCAACGAAGGCAACGCCTTCCCCAACACACCGGAGAGCAGTTTCAGTCTGTGGAACACCTACGCCTTCACGCCGCAACTGACGGCCGGCGTCGGCGCCTACTACGTGGACAAGCAGTACGGCAACGAAGCCAACACCATCAGCATTCCGTCCTACTGGCGCTTCGACGCCATGGCCGGCTACAAGTTCAACAAGACCGTGGACCTGCAGATCAACGTGAACAATCTGTTCAACAAGACCTACTACGACAAGGCTTATCCGTCCCACTACGCCTCCATCGCGCCGGGGCGCTCGGCAGTCGCCACGTTGAACCTGCACTTCTGATGAACGGCGCCAGCGCGCTGGACAGCCACGCCATCAACCGGACCTCTCCGGAGGCCCTGGCTGCCGACCTGCAACGCATCCTGGCCGGTCCGCCCGAACAGGCGGCCGCCACGTTGCGCGCCGCCGCCGAAGGCGGCGTCGTCCAGGCGCAACTGGTCTACGGCCAGTGGCTGCTGGATGGCCGGGGCGTCGCCCACGACCCGGCCCAGGCCGTGCAATGGTTCCAGCACGCCGCCCGCAAGGGCGAGCCCATGGCCCTGAACATGCTGGGTCAATGCCACGCCCACGGCTGGGGCATCCCGGCCAATCCCCTGCTGGCCGTCTACTGGTTCCGCCTGGCGGCCCTGGGCGGCCTGGATTGGGGCATGTACAACTACGCCACTGCCCTGTCCCTGGGTCAGGGTGTCGCGCAGGACCGGGCCGCTGCGCTGGACTGGTTCCGCCAGGCCGCCGCGCTGGGGCACGCCAAATCCATGAACATGATCGGCAGTTTCCATGAGGACGGCTGGGTCGTGGACCGGGACGAGGATGCCGCCCTGACACACTATCTGCAGGCCGCCGAAGGCGGCGACTTCCGCGGCCAGTTCAACGCCGCCCGCCTGCTCATCGCACGCGACCGGCCGGACGAAGCCCAGGCCTGGCTGAACAAGATACCCGAGACCGCCACCCCCGCTTTTCTGCGTAAGGCCGCTGCCTGGCTGGCATCGTGTACCAAACACCGCATCGGAGCCTCTCCATGCTGATCTCCATCCCCGACCTGCTGCCCCCCGACGAAGTGCGGCACTGTCGCGCCGCGCTGGAAGCCGCGCCGTGGACGGACGGCCGCCAGACGGCGGGCCACGTCGCGGCGCACCTCAAGGCCAACCGCCAACTGCCCCTGGACGACCCCACGGGTCACCAGATCGGCCAAGGAATCGTCCAGGCGCTGAGCCGGCACCCCGTCTTCCAGTCCGCCGCCCTGCCCGCGCGCATCCTGCCGCCGCGATTCAACCGCTACGAGGGTGGCGAGCACTACGGCTTTCACATCGACAACGCGATCTTCCAGGTGCCCGGCACATCGGAACGCATCCGCACCGACGTATCCACCACCGTATTCTTCAGCGACCCGGACGAATACGAGGGCGGCGAACTCATCATCCAGGACACCTACGGCGAACAGCGCGTCAAACTGCCCGCCGGCCACGCCGTGGTCTACCCCGGCACCAGCCTGCACCGCGTCGCCCCCGTCACCCGGGGCGTACGCTACGGCGCGTTCTTCTGGACTCAGAGCCTGGTGCGCGACGACGGCCGCCGCACCCTGCTGCTGAACCAGGATGTCGCCATCCAGCGCCTGATCCAGGCCGGCGCCGACCCCGAAACCGTCGCTCGACTGACGGGGGTCTATCACAACCTGCTGCGGATGTGGTCGGAGCTGTAAGGCAGCACGCCGCCACACTGCATTCGTAGTTCTCCGCACGGACATTTCCGCACCGTCGACGCTCATGCGTCAACGGGAACTAGCATACTAATCTCGCTCGCGCCAATTCAGCGCAAAGCCCAACCTCTTGGCCCACCTCCAGCCCACGCCATGCCGCTACAGCTGACGCGGGATGATCCGTCACACCTATTCTTTTTTCTATGCCAGCGACATCGTCGGATTGCGGCACGAAGGTGAGCAATCGCTCGAGATATTCCTGGAAGAATGCCGTCGGCGCGGGGTCGAGCCGCGAAAGCGCTTCTCGGGCCGGTTCGTGCTCCGGCTCCCGGCCGATACACACGAAGCCGCAACCCTGGCGGCAGCTGCGCATGGAGAAAGCCTGAATCAATGGGCCGCCAGAATACTAGGCAGCGCACTGGATCGCCCCCCAAGCAAACCGACCCGGACCTCACTGCTGGACGCCTGATGCCGCAGCCTGAACCCGTTCAGCACCGCATCCAGCGGGCTGTGGTCCAGGGCAAAGCGCGCCTGGGCGCGCACCCCGACTTTATGATTTGACGCGGCATTCGCAGTTCTCCCCACGGATGTTTCCATCCCGCCAGCGTCCTAAGTTCCCCGAGTATCCGCATACTGTTCTGGCGACTCACAACAAGTGATACGTCGTGCAAGAACACATCACTTGCTCTCACCTTATTCAAATATTTGCATATTTATGCGGGTACAAGCATAATTTACCCATCGACATCATGAAACCTCTGAAGTTTCTCGGGTCCAGCCAGAAAGATCTGCGCGCTATGCCCGCTGACGTGCGGTACGAGCTCGGACTTGAATTGATGACTGTGCAGTTCGGCGGGGAACCGCGCGATTTCAAGCCCATGCCGGACGTAGGCCCGAGCGCTTATGAAATTCGCTACCGAGACGCCGCCAACGGTGCATTCCGAGTGATGTACGTCGCCAAGTTCGCCGATGCGATCTATGTCTTGCACGCCTTCCAGAAGAAGACGCAAAAGACAACCAAGGCAGACGTGGGCCTGGCCGCCAAACGCTACAAGATGATTAGAGTCTGATCATGAAAAAAACCGATCCCCGCTGGAATGACGAAAGCTGCACGCCCGGCAGCGGCAATGTCTTCATCGATCTGGGCTTCGATCCCGCCGAAGCTCAAGTCATGCAGTTGCGTGCCGAAGTCATGATCCGCACAGCCCAGCGCTTGAAAGAGCAAGGCTGGACTCAAGCCGAAGCCGCTCAAAAACTCGGCATTACACAGCCTCGCGTCTCTCGCCTGATCAGGGGCAAGGTGGAAGACTTCAGCCTGGATATGTTGCTGACGCTGGCAGCCCGCGCCGGCCTGCACCCGGAGCTGCGGCTGTCAACCTAATGCCGCAGCCTGAACCAGTTCAGCACCGCGTCCAGCGGGCTGTGGTCGAGGGCGAAGCGCGCCTGGGCGCGCACCACGGGCTTGGCCCGGTAGGCCACCGAATAGAAAGCCTGCGCCATCATCGGCAGATCGTTGGAGCCATCCCCCAGCACAATGATCTGCTCGGGCGTCGCGCCGACGGATTCGGCCAGCGCGCGTACGTGGCGCGCCTTGGCGGCGCCGTCGACGATGTCGCCCAGCACCTGGCCCGTCAGCACGCCGTCCACGACTTCCAGGACATTGGCATGGGCCTCGTCCAGCGCCAGCCCCCGGCGCAGACGCTCGGTGAAGAAAGTGAATCCCCCGGACACCAGAATCGTCTTCAGGCCATGCGCGCGGACGACTTCGATCAGGCGCTCGGCGCCGGGATTCAGCCGCAGGCGTTCAGTAAACACTTGTTCCAGCGCGGTTTCCGGCACGCCACGCAGCAGGGCGACGCGACGGCGCAGGCTTTCGGAGAAATCCTTGATCTCGCCGCGCATGGACGCCTCGGTGATCGCGGCGACCTCGGCCTTGCGGCCCACGGCGTCGGCGATCTCGTCGATGCACTCGATGTTGACCAGGGTGGAATCCATGTCCATGGCCAGCACCCGGCAGTCGCCCAAGCGATGCACGGTGTCCAGCCAGGCCGCGTCCATGCGGACGGCCGCAGCCTGCGTCAGCGCCTCGTCCCGGCAATCCGGATCCACGTCCAGCAGGCGCACGGCGGTGGGGCCCAGTTCCTGGACGCCACCCGCGCAGGCCACGGCTGCCAGCCGTTCAATGTCCGCCGCCAACAGGCGCGGCGCCTGCAGGATGATGTGTGCCATGTCAAAAGTCCTCGGGATTCAGCGCGGCCATTTTAGTGGATACTGACGACAAGACCAGGCGGGAACGCCCACGCGCCGCCAACCAGTCTATGACATCCTTCACCTTCCACCCCAAACCCCGGAACCCCTCATGATCGCCCCCCTCTGCGCCCAGGACTATGCCGAACAGGCCCACGCGCGTCTGGACCCCTCGGTCTGGGCCTGGCTGGAATCCGGCGGCGCGGACGAACGCACGGCCCGCGCCAATCTCGACGCCTGGCCGGCCCTGCGGCTGCGCGGCCGCGTGCTGCGGCCGCTGGCCGGCGCCCATACCCGCATCGAATTGCACGGCCAGACCCTGGCGCACCCGATCCTGATCGCCCC
>NZ_JBASAD010000007.1:0-33617 GCF_049650445.1 Castellaniella sp.
GAGCCGGTGGCAGCGGCGGCGGCAGCGGCAGCGGCAGCGGCGGCGGCCGGGGACTCGGCAGGGGCATCGGCAGATGCGCCACCGGCGTGTCCACCCCATGCGCCGAATCTCGCGCCGAGGGCACGGCCATTGCCTCGGCCTGTGGCGTGGACGACGTTCCGGTCTCGCGCCACGCTTCGGCCTGCGACAAGCCGCCGCGCAACACGATGCGTTCGGGCACGCCACGCAGAATCAGGTAGTCCCGATCCCGCCTGGGCCGCAGCAGCCGGTCACCCCGCGCGGTGCGCTCGAACACGGCGGGTGCCGGCTGATCGGCGGGATACTGCAGCCAGGTCTCGCGCCCGTCGTCGAAGATCTGCAAGGGTGCCAGTGCCGGATCACCCGAGATGCGCCAATCGAAGCGGTAGACGCCGGGTGCCGATGACAGCCCCGCCAGATCACGCCACCAGGCGCCGTCCGCCGGAGCCGCACAGCCCCCCAATCCCGCCAGCAACAGCCCCGCACCCAATATCCTGATCATGTTTCCCCCCGCGACACCCTGGTCGTGAATCACGGTGCTCATGGTGGCGCGGCCCGGCGCGGGCCGCCAGACTGGGATATACGAATGGATAAAAAGGTCCTGAGCACGCGGCGAGTTGGATGGAACCAAACCCTCTACCTTGCAACTTACGTATTGAGTCCGGCACCACATGCTAAGGAAAAGCACATATGCACACAGAACTAGAACCGTCAATTACGCTACGTCAATGGGGTGAACGCATCGAACAGGCTTTGAGCATCCAGCTCGGCATTCGTGAAGACGGTGCCTTCGCCCTGCGCAGCAAAAAGGGCGCCCTGATAGGCGTGGAACCGATGCCTGGCACGCGCGGCGTGGCGCTCAACGGCGAGCTGGGCACGAACAGCGAATCTCTGCCTGCCCGCACGCTGCGCGCTCTGCTAGCCATCAATCTGACGCCTGGCCTGTCCGGCACTGGGCTCATCGGACTGGTGCCTCAGACCGACGCGCTGATCTTGCGCCTGTTCTGGACCCCGAAAGATCCGGACTGGACGGAAGACACTTTCATGGGCGTGTTGACGACCTTCGCGGAACACGTCGATGCATTGGCAGCATCCATCGCAAGCCGCGACGTCGAACGCATCCTCGATGCCTCGGCGTCAACCGATGCAGCATCTGGGGAATCGCACCCCAACGCCTCCGACCTGGTCTAGACAAGGAACCGATATGAATATCTCGAATATTCCAGGCGCGATCAGCCAGACAGGCGTGTCTTCATCGAACCTTTCAGTCCAGCCCCCCACCGATGTCTCTGGAGGCAGCAGCCTGCAATCGATGCTGACGGGCGCATTCCAGCAGTGCGGCGTGGATCGGGAAACCGTGGATACCTACTTGGAGTCAGCGGGTGTCCTCAAGGACGCAGGCATGGTCCTGAAGGATGCGGGGATGGGGGCGTGGGGAATCAGGAACGCCATATCGTCCTTCTCGAGCTGGATGTCCTCGGACAGCTACATCAACAGCAAGGCTTTGATGACGTTATCCCATGGCCTCAATAGCGTCGTGCTGCTGGCCAAGGCGCACGGAGGGGAGCTCAGCAAGCTGGGCGCCTATTCGGGCGCAACATCGGCCTTTCTGAATGCCGCCCAGGCCTACAACAGCCTTCAGGAGGGTAATGTATCGCAGGCCCTGTTCTCCGGCGCAAAGCTGTGCGCCGCCATGGCATTGAGCGGTGTGCCAGCGGCAGGGGTTGCGCTGAGCGCGGCGGAATTCGCCTACAACCACTACAAGTGATCGCGCACGACATGGCGATGCGCCGCGGCGCGATGCCGGGCTGCGCAGCCCGGCACCGGCCAGACGGCTAGCGCTGGCGCACCAGCTTGTTGGCCTCGGTTGAAGCCGCGTTCAGGGCGGTGACCGCAGGCTGCTGGCCACTGAGCGCGGAATCCAGGATCTGCTGGAAGCGCGTGCGGATGGCCGGGTAGTTGTTGATGCGAAAGCCCTGGGCCGTCAGCGCGGCCTTGCCGCTGTAGACCGCCACCAGATCACGCCATTGACCCAGCTTGGCGTAGTAGCTGGCGGGCGTGGCATCAAACGCAGCCTGCGTCAACGGCAGGAAGCCGGTCTGCTGATACCAGCGTGCGGCCTGCTCGGGCTGCGACAACCAGCCCAGGAAGGCGGCCGTGGCGTCGGTGACGGGCTTGGAGGTCTTCATGACCCACAGACCGGCACCGCTGACGAAAGGATTGCCGGGCTTGCGCGTGACTTCGGGGTAATACGGCAGGCCGGACACCGCGTAGTTCAGCTTGCGCTGATCGCTGAATTCACCGATATGTCCGGAGCTGGACATCAGCACGGCGCACTCGCCCTTGGAGAAGCGCTCGATGGAGCGCATGCCGGCGTCCGGGCGCACCATGATCTCGGAGCGCACCCAACTGATCATCAGGGCCAGGTGGCGCACGTAGGTGGAATCGAAGGAGAAGCTGGGCAGACCCTTGGCCTTCAGACCATTGTCCGCGCTGGCGTAGAGCTGATTGTTGACCGCCGCCAGGTTCTCCAGGTTGATCGACACCGGCAGATCGGAGGTCAGCGGACACTTGCGCGAACCGTTGTTGGCCATGGTCACGAGCTGGCCCTGCAGATCCATCCAGGTGCGTTGCGGCTCGGGAGGCACCAGACCGGCCTTTTTGAAGGCATCCTGGTTGTAGTACATGACGGGAATTTCCAGCATGTACGGGAAGGCCATCAACTGGCCCTTGGCGTCATGGATGAAGGCGTTGTCCGACGAAACGAACCAGCGCGTGCTCTTCAGACCCGAGGCTTTCTGCAGCACGTAGAACGGCTGCACGTAGCTGCGCTGGGCGACGTCTTCCAGGGTATGGCTGTCGCCGATCTGCGCCAGGGCGGGCAGGTTCTTGGACTGGGCGGCGGTGCCCAGTGCCTGATCGAGCGCCTCGGGCGTGTCGAAGGCGCGCCCCACCACCTTGATGTCGGACTGGCTGCGGTTATAGGCCTTGATCAGGTCCTGAAAAGCCTCGGCGTTGTGGCCCTTGAGTGTGTGCCAGACCGGCACTTCGGTCGCTGCCCAGGCGGGAGCGGCCGCGGCCGCGGCCGCCAGCACCCAGACAGCGCGCATCCCCGGACGCAACATGCCGGAGCCGAAAGGAGAATTCATGATGAGTCAATCCAAAAAAGGAAAGTCGATATCCGGGGTCCGACTGGACACCAGATCAGCCAGCACTCTGCCAGAACCCGCCCCCATGGTCCAGCCAAGGCTGCCATGACCCGTGTTCAGGTAAAGATTGCGTATCCGGGTACGGCCGATGAGGGGGACGTTGGAAGGCGTCGTAGGCCGCAGGCCGGACCAGAACAGAACGTTAGCAAAATCGAGGGCACTTGGGAACAGGGCACGGGCCTGCTCGACCAGTTGATTGCAACGGCCGGTATCCAGGACGCGGGAATAGCCTCCGATCTCGGCCGTCCCGGCCATGCGCAGGCGGTCGCCCAGGCGCGAAAACACGATCTTGGCTTCCTGATCGACCAGGCTGACCATGGGTGCCGCATCCGGATCTCGCAGGCGAAAGGTCGCGGAATAGCCCTTGGCCGGCCAGACCGGGCAGGACAGACCCAGCGGCGCCGTCAGTTCCGGCGTGAAGCTGCCCAAGGCCAGCACATAGGCATCGGCCTGCAGCGGCCGGAACGTACCGTCGGGCTCGATCAGTTCGGCCACCGAGATGCGACCGTCCACAGGCACCAGCCGGTTCACCCGGGTGCTATAGCGGAAGGTCACGCCCGCGTCCCGCGCCCGTTCGGCCAAGGCACGCGTGAACAGGTGCACGTCGCCGGACTCGTCGTCCACCGTGAAGTCACCGCCGACGATCGGGGCCCGGGCCGCCGCCAGCGCCGGTTCGATACGCAGCACCTCGGCCGCATCGACGATACGCCGGTCCACCCCCAGTTCGCGCATCTGCGCAGCACTGGCCCGGGCGTGCTCGAATTCACGCGGGTCGCGATAAAAGGCCAGGATGCCGCGTTCCAGGTGGTCGTACTCGATGCCCAGGTCCGCACGCAACTCGCGCAGCGTGGCGCGACTGTACTGCGCCAGGGTCACCATGGCACGCAGATTCGCCGCGAATCGCGGTGCACGGCATTCGTTCAGGAAACGTGCGCACCACAGCCATTGCCGGGGCTCCAGACGCGGCGACACGCGCAAGGGCGCGTCGGCCCGCCCGATCCAGCGCATGACCTTGCGCAGCGTATGCGCGCTGGCCCAGGGTTCGGCATAGCAGACTGAAATCTGGCCGCCATTGGCCCGACTGGTCTCCAGGGCCGCGCCCGGACGGCGCTCGATGACCTCGACTTCGTGCCCGGCCCGCGCCAGCCACCAGGCGCTGGACACCCCGATGATGCCCGCACCGAAAACGGCAACTTTCATCGCAGGGCCGTCCCAAGATGAAAAGCGCGTCTTTCAGGGATGAAACCAACCACCGTGCAGCCCCTGCGGCACTGCACTTCACCAGATCCCACCAAAGCCAGAGACATCATATTGATCAATCGATTACAAAAATCCATCATCCACCGACGCTTTCCACACCCCGATCCCGCGCACCGTGCAAGATTACACCAGCGCGCGGACGGGAGTCATGCCGCAGCGCCTCTCGCGCCGCTTCCCTGATCAAGCCTGGGCTTCGCGGCGCAGCAATTCGCGTTTGCGGTCCACGCCCCAACGGTAGCCGGCCAGACCGCCGTCGCGCCGCACGACGCGATGGCAGGGAATGGCCACGGCGATGTGATTGGTCGCGCAGGCCTGAGCCACGGCGCGTACCGCCTTGGGCGAACCGATGCGTTCGGCGATCTCCGAATAACTTGCGGTCGTGCCCGGCGGAATCTCACGCAGCGCGCGCCAGACGCGCTCTTGAAAGGCCGTGCCCTGCACGTCCAGTGGCAGATGCAGGCCCATCGAAGGCGCTTCGACAAAACCGACCACCTGGGCAATCAACTGCTCGAACGCGTCGTCGCCCCCGATGATCTCGGCCTTGGGGAACTGGTCCTGCAGATCGCGCACCAGCCGGTCGGGGTCGTCGCCCAGCAGGATGGCGCAGATGCCGCGCTGACTCTGGGCGACCAGGATGGCGCCCAGTGAGCATTGCCCCACCGCGAAGCGAATGACCGCACCGGCACCGCCCGCCCGGTAATCGCGCGCGCGCATGCCCAGCAATTGATCGGAGGCTTCGTAGAACCGGCTGTTGGAATTGAAACCCGCATCATAGATGGCGTGGGTAATGGACGCCTCCGAACTGCCCAGTTCCGCGCGCAGCCTGCGAGCGCGCCATGCCGCGCCGTAGGCCTTGGGCGTCAGGCCGGTTTCGGCCTTGAACAGGCGGTGGAAGTGGAACGGGCTCATGCCCACTTCGGCAGCCAGCTCGCTCAGCGACGGTGGCGTCTCGGAGGCCTCGATCAGACGGCAGGCGCGCGCCACCCGAGCGGTGCGCTCGGTGGCCGCGTGAGTCCGGTTGTGATCGGCAGTGGTCGTGCTCATGGCGAAAGTCCTGTGCTCATCAATCATAGAGCCAGAATAGGCAGCCCCCTGATCGCAAGCACTCCGATTCTTGCGATTCACCCCGCCTTGCGGAACGTGAAATTGATGCGCTGGCTGCCCAATATCGCATGCGGCTCATCCTTGAGCGGCACCACGCCGTGGTAGCGCATGCGATCCACGCCGCCCCACACCACCACATCACCGTGCAACAGCGGCACCTTGACCGTGGGGTTGGCGCGTTTGTGGCCGCCGAACAAAAACACAGCACGCATGCCCAGAGAAACCGAAACGATGGGCGCATCGTAGTCCCGCTCGTTCTTGTCCTGGTGCAGCGACATCCGGCTGCCCGGCAGATAGCGATTGACCAGACAGGCATCGGGTTCGAAACCGTCGAAACCCGCCGTCGTGGCCGCTTCACGGGCCAGGCGGGCAAACACCGCCGGCATGGACGGCCAAGGCTGGCCGGTGTCCGGGTCGATCACCGCGTAACGGTAGCCCCTGCGGTCGCTCGTCCAGCCCAACGCGCCGCAGTTCGTCAGCGCCACCGACATGGTGAAGCCACCGGGCGTCACCATGTGCCTGAAGGGCGACTGCGCATCGATGGCGGCCAGGGCGGGCATCACTTCGGGGACATAGGGCAATGCGAATCCGCGCAGCACCATCGCCGCCTGTCCCAGACGCAGGTCCGGCGCCGTGGCCTCGAACAGTTCAAGCGTGGACATAGCAAGCCTTTTTACTGCGTGGTGGTGTTTCTCACGCCTCGACTCCGATCCGGTCCGCCGCAGAAGTAAAAGCGTCGGCGTGGAAGGCTTCGGGCGACAGCCCGCACTGCCGGACGAAGTCGCGGCGCGCGGCCTCGACCATGACCGGGGCGCCGCAGGCGTAGACCTGATGGCCGGACAGGTCGGGCAGGTCGTCCATGACGGCCTGGTGCACCCAGCCGGTGCGCCCCGACCAGCCGTCGGCGGGCTCGGCCTCGGACAGGACCGGCACGAAGCGGAAACCCGGCAGACGCCCGGCCCACTCAAGCGCCAGTGCCTGACGATACAGGTCGGCCGGACGACGGCCGCCCCAGTACAGTGTCGCCGGGCGGGTATCATCCCGGGCCAGCATGCCTTCGATCATGGCCTGGATGGGCGCAAAACCCGTGCCGCTGGCCAGGAAGATGATCGGCCGCGTATCGTCGGGGTCCAGGAAGAACGAACCCAGCGGCCCCTCGATGCGCAGGATCTCGCGCGGCTTGATCGGCTCGGCGCCCACGCCGAAGACCCGGCTGGTGAACAGCCCGCCCGGCATGTGGCGCACGTGCAGGCGCACCCGATGGCCGTCGGCCTGGTGGCAGGCCATGGAATAGCTGCGCCGGCCGCCGTCCTTGAGGATGAAGTCCAGGTACTGCCCGGGCTGAAAGCGGAAGGCTTCCGCCGAGGGCAGTTGCAGGGTGATCTCCATCACGTCGGGTGCCAGAGGTTCCAATGACAGCACCCGCACGGGCATCTTGCGCACCACGATGTCGTCAGCCATGCGCACCTCGCGGGCCTCGACCACCAGATCGGAGGCCGGCCGCGCCTGGCACAACAGGGTATGCCCTTGAGCGAGCTGGGCGGCATCCAGGATGCGGGCCGGAGCTGGCCCCGCGTCGTAGTCGCCCGAAACCACCCGGCCCTCGCAGGAGGAACAGGTGCCATTGCGGCAGCTATAGGGCAGGACGATGCCGGCCGCCAGGGCGGCCTCCAGGACCGTCTGCTCCGGCTCGATCGGGAATTCCCGACCCGCCGGCAGCACCGTGACCTTGAAACTCATACTATGGATTCCATCAGGGTGGCCAGGGCGCTCCGGCTGGCGGGCCGCAGCGCTATGCAGGAGCCCTATTCTAGCCCTCGCCGGACTCGCCGCCCGGCCACAGGCTGGGCTGCTTGATCTTGACGTCCAGCAGGCGGCCCTTGCGCGCCCGCCGACCGGTGTATTGAACGAGTTCTTCGGGCGTCAGGACCAGTTCGGTATCACGCGCCCGGTAGACGCCGCGCAGCACCACGCCTGCAGCGCCCACACCGGCCCACTGCTCGATGCGATCGCCCTCGTCCAGCCCCATCAGAATGGTGCCGCGCCCGCCGCTTGCCAGGGTCTTTAGTTCGTCGAGCGCCACCACCAGGAACTTGCCCTTGCGGCTGAGCAGCGCCACGGCCGTGTCGTCCGCGCGCAGCAGCAGTGGCTTGAGCAGCACATCGCCCTTGTCCAGGGTGATGAATTGCTTGCCCGCGTTCTGCCGGGTGGACAGATCGCCAATCCGTGCCAGAAAGCCGAAACCGGACGTCACACCCAGCAGGATGCGCCGGTCAGGCGCCCCCGCCAGCATGTGAACGATGCGACTGCCCGGCTCCAGGCCGACCATCGAAGTCACCGGCTGGCCGTCGCCGCGCGCCGAGGGCAGGCTGGCCACCGCGATGCTGTAGGAGCGGCCGGTATTGGACAGGGCCATGAGATCCTGCGTGCTGCGGCACTCGATGGCGTCATACAAGGCATCACCGGTCTTGAAACCGAACTGCGCCGCATCGTGGCCATGGCCCTGACGGGCACGCAACCAGCCCTTCTGGGACACCACCACCGTGACCGGCTCATCCACCACCTGGGTCTCCAGGACAGCGCGCTCGGCGGTTTCGATCAGGGTGCGGCGGTCGTCGCCGTACTGCTTGGCGTCGGCCTCGATCTCGCGGATCATCAGACGCTTGAAAGCGGCAGGGTCGTCCAGCAGTTCCTGCAGCGCCACTTGCTCTTCGCGCTTCTTCTCCAGTTCCTGCTCGATGCGGATGCCCTCCAGCCGGGCCAGTTGGCGCAAACGCATTTCCAGAATGTCGTCGGCCTGGCGTTCGCTGAGATGGAAGCGTTCCATCAGCGCCGCACGGGGCTCGTCCGCTTCGCGGATCGTGCGGATGACCTCGTCCACGTTCAGGTAGACGATGCTGCGGCCCTCCAGGATGTGGATGCGGTCCAGCACCTTGTCCAAGCGGTGGCGGGTGCGCCGTGTGACCGTCTGCGCACGAAAATCCAGCCAGGACGTCAAGACCTGACGCAGGCTGCGCTGGCCCGGCCGTCCGTCGGTGTCGATGCACACCAGATTGATCGACACATTGCCTTCCAGCCCGGTACGGACCAGCAGCATGTTGACGAATTCGTCGCGGTCGATGCGGCTGGTCTTGGGTTCGAACACCAGCCGCACGGGATCCTGCTTGCCGGACTCGTCGCGCACCGAATCCAGCATGTTCAGCACCAGCGCCTTGGTCTGCTGCTGCTCGGCCGACAGGGATTTCTTGCCGGCACGCGGCTTGGGATTGGTCAGGTCCTCGATGGTTTCCAGGATCTTCTGCGCCGAGGCGCCGGGCGGCAGTTCAGTGACCACCAGTTGCCACTGGCCGCGCGCCATGTCCTCGAAATGCCAACGCGCGCGGGCTTTCAGGGAACCCCGGCCGCTGGCATAGATCTGGGCGATGTCTTCGGCCGGTGTGATGATCTGGCCGCCGCCGGGGAAATCCGGCCCAGGCACCAGCGCGAACAGGTCTTCGTCGGACAAAGCCGGCTTGCGCAGCAGGGTCACGCAGGCGCGCGCCACCTCGCGCAGATTGTGCGAGGGGATTTCCGTGGCCATGCCCACCGCGATGCCCGAGGCGCCGTTCAACAACATGATGGGCAGGCGCGCCGGCAGGCACACGGGTTCTTCCTGACTGCCGTCGTAGTTGGGCGTGAAATCGACCGTGCCCTCATCCAGCTCGTCCAGCAGCAAGCGGGAGAACGGCGTCAGGCGGGCCTCGGTGTAGCGCATGGCTGCGGCGTTGTCGCCGTCGCGCGAGCCGAAGTTGCCCTGCCCGTCGATCAAGGGATAACGCAGCGCAAAATCCTGCGCCATCCGCACCATGGCGTCGTAGGCCGCCTGGTCGCCGTGCGGGTGGTATTTACCCAGCACGTCGCCCACCACGCGGGCGGATTTCACGGGCCGGGCCTGTGGCCCCAGGCCCATGGCGTCCATGGCGTACAGGATGCGGCGCTGCACCGGCTTCTGGCCGTCGGACACTTCCGGCAGCGCGCGACCACGCACCACCGACACGGCATAGTCCAGGTAGGCCTGCTCGGCGTAACGCGCCAGCACCAGGCCGTCGTCGTCCCCGCCGTGCGGCAATTCAGTCTGATTCAGATCCATTCCAGTCCCTTACCTAGGCCTTAAACATCCACGTCGGCCAGATTGCCCTTTTCTTCCAGCCAGCCGCGCCGCTGGGCGGCCTCGCCACGCGCCATCAGCATGTCGAACATGCGCGCCGAAGCCGTCAGGCCCTCGTCACCGTGACGCACTTGCGCCAGGCGGCGGGTGTCCGGGTTCAGCGTCGTGTCCCAAAGCTGCTCGGCGTTCATCTCGCCCAGGCCCTTGAAACGGCTGATGCGCCAGCCGCCCTCGCGCAGGCCTTCGCCTCGCAGCTTGTCCAGCACCGAATCCAGTTCGGCCTGGTCCAGGCAGTAGAGTTTGCGCGCCGGGCGCTTGCCGGCTGCCGGCACGTCCACGCGAAACAGCGGCGGACGGGCAATGTAGACGTGGCCGGTCTCGATCAGGCGCGGAAAGTGTCGCAGGAACAGGGTCAGCAACAGCACCTGGATATGCGCCCCGTCCACGTCCGCATCCGACAGGATGCAGATGCGACCGTAGCGCAGGCCCGACAGGTCGGCCTCCTGGCCGGGACCGTGCGGATCGACGCCGATCGCCACGGAGATGTCGTGGATCTCCTGGTTGGCGAACAGCCGGTCGCGTTCGACCTCCCAGGCATTCAGGATCTTGCCGCGCAGCGGCAGGATGGCCTGGAACTCTTTGTCGCGGCCCATCTTGGCCGAGCCCCCCGCCGAGTCGCCCTCGACCAGAAAGACCTCGGTGCGGTTCACGTCCGTCGATTCGCAATCGGTGAGCTTGCCCGGCAGCACGGCCACGCCCGAACCCTTGCGTTTCTCGACCTTGCGCGCGGCGCGCGAACGGGCCTGCGCCTGGCCAATGGCCAGTTCAGCGATCTTCTTGCCGAACTCCACATTGGCGTGCAGCCACAATTCCAGCGCGTTGCGCAGGAATCCGCCCACCAGACGCACCGCGTCGCGGCTGTTCAGGCGTTCCTTGATCTGGCCCTGGAACTGCGGATCGAGGATCTTGGCCGACAGGATGAAACTGGCGCGCGCGTACACGTCTTCGGGCAGCAGACGGATGCCCTTGGGCAGCAGATTATGCAATTCGGCAAACGATTTGACGGCGTTGAACAGGCCTTCGCGCAAGCCCGATTCATGGGTGCCGCCGGCCGGCGTGGCGATCAGGTTGACGTAGGATTCGCGCACCACCGCGCCTTCTTCCGACCAGGCCACGACCCACTGGGCGCCCTCGCCCGGCGAGAATTGCTCGTCGTCCGAGTCCGCGTACTGAGCGCCTTCGAACAGCGGCGCCAGCGTCGGCGTTCCCCCCAGAGCCTCGTCCAGATAGCCGCGCAGGCCAGACTCATAGTGCCATTCGCGCCGCTGGCCGGTCTTTTCCAGCGTCAGCGTCACCCGCGTGCCCGGCAACAGCACCGCCTTGCTGCGCAGCGCGTGCTCCAGCTCGCCCAAAGGCACGTGGGCATGGTCGAAGTAGCGCGCATCCGGCCAGGCCCGCACCCGGGTTCCGGAACGCCGTTTGCCCACACTGCCCACCTGGGCCAGCGGTTCGATCACGTTGCCGTCGGCAAAGACGATGCGCCATTCGCCGCCGTCGCGCCAGACGGTGACCTCCAGCCGTGTGGACAGGGCGTTGGTGACCGACACCCCCACCCCGTGCAGGCCGCCGGAAAAGGCATAGGCGCCGCCATCGGCCTTGCTGAACTTGCCCCCCGCGTGCAGGCGGGTGAAGACCAGCTCGACCACGGGCGCGTGTTCCTCGGGGTGCTCGCCCACCGGGATCCCGCGGCCGTCGTCCTCGACCGTCAGGCTGCCGTCGGTGTGCAGCGTGACCCCGATATTGCGGGCCTGTCCGGCCAGCGCCTCGTCGGCCGCGTTGTCGATGACTTCCTGGATGATGTGCAGCGGATTATCGGTGCGCGTGTACATCCCGGGACGCTGGCGCACCGGCTCCAGTCCCTTGAGGACGCGAATCGACGATTCATCGTAGCGTGCGTTGCTCAATGTTTTCCGTCCGTCAGTGTGATTCAAAAGAGGCCTATTTTACGGAGAATTAATGGTATGCTTATCCTCATTGGTCCGACGCGCCCTTCCTCGGGGCGGTTTCTTTCCGGTCCGCCGTCTTCTCCTATCCTCGCATCCGCGCACACGACATGAGTGACATCATCAAGCACGTCAGCGACGCGTCCTTTCAGGGCGATGTGCTCCAATCCGATCTGCCTGTCCTGGTTGACTACTGGGCCGAATGGTGTGGCCCCTGCAAAATGGTCGCCCCCCTGCTCGACGAGGCCGCCGCCCACTTTCAAGGCCGCGTCACCATCGCCAAGCTGAACGTCGACGAAAATCCCGACAGCGCAGCCAAATACGGTATCCGCGGCATCCCCACACTGATGCTGTTCAAGAATGGTCAGGTCGCCGCCACCAAGGTCGGCGCCCTGTCCCGCACCCAGCTTCAGGCTTTCCTCGACGAAGCCCTCTGATCTTTTCCATCCACCCGCTTCGTTGTTGATTCGATTCCGCGCGCGAGCCCGATCCCGGGTTCGCCGACCATCCAGCGATTCTCACTTTTCTTCCCTCTCCCCCTCTTCCCCATGCACCTGAACGAACTCAAAGCGCTGCACGTTTCGCAGCTGCTCGAAATGGCCGCCGGTCTCGAGATCGAAAACGCCAATCGGCTGCGCAAACAGGAACTGATGTTTGCGATCATGAAACGGCGGGCCAAGCAGGGCGAACAGATCTTCGGCGACGGGGTTCTGGAAGTGCTGCCGGACGGCTTCGGCTTCCTGCGCTCGCCGGACACGTCCTATCTGGCCAGCACCGACGACATCTATATTTCGCCCTCGCAGATCCGGCGCTTCAACCTGCACACGGGCGACTCCATCGAGGGCGAGGTCCGCGTCCCGAAGGACGGCGAACGCTACTTCGCGCTGGTCAAGGTCGACAAGGTCAACGGCACGGTTCCGGAAGCCATCAAGCACCGGATCATGTTCGAGAACCTGACGCCACTGCACCCCGACGATCCGCTGGTGCTGGAACGCGACATCAAGAGCAAGGAAAACATCACCGGGCGCATCATGGACATCTTCGCGCCGATCGGCAAGGGCCAGCGCGCGCTGGTGGTCGCCAGCCCGAAGTCCGGCAAGACGGTGATCATGCAACACATCGCGCACGCCATCACCGACAACTATCCCGACGCGGTGATGATCGTGCTGCTGGTGGACGAGCGCCCCGAGGAAGTCACCGAAATGCAGCGCACTGTGCGCGGCGAGGTCGTGGCCTCCACCTTCGACGAGCCGGCCACACGTCACGTCCAGGTCGCCGAAATGGTCATCGAAAAGGCCAAGCGCCTGGTCGAAATGAAAAAGGACGTGGTCATCCTGCTGGACTCGATCACCCGCCTGGCGCGCGCCTACAACACCGTGGTGCCGGCATCGGGCAAGGTCCTCACAGGCGGCGTGGACGCCAACGCCCTGCAGCGCCCCAAGCGCTTCTTCGGCGCGGCGCGCAACCTGGAAGAAGGCGGTTCCCTGACGATCATCGGCACCGCCCTGATCGAGACCGGCAGCCGCATGGACGAAGTGATCTACGAAGAATTCAAGGGCACCGGCAACTCCGAAGTGCACTTGGAACGCCGACTGGCCGAGAAGCGCATCTACCCGGCCATCAACCTGAACAAATCCGGCACGCGTCGCGAAGAGCTCCTGATCAAGCCCGAACTTCTACAGAAGATCTGGGTCCTGCGAAAGTTCATCCACGACATGGATGACGTCGATGCAATGGAATTCATCCTGGACAAAATCCGGGCCACCAAAAACAACGCCGAATTTTTTGACATGATGAAAAAATAAGCCTAAGCGAGCACCTTTGATGACACTATCTTCCGTCGATCAGTTCCTCACCCGGATTCAGGCCCGGGACCCGCATCAACCCGAATTCATGCAAGCTGTGAAAGAAGTCATGCACAGCTTGTGGCCCTTCATCCAGCAGAACCCGCGCTACGCCAGCCAGGCGCTGCTCGAACGCCTCGTCGAGCCGGAACGCGCCCTGCAATTTCGCATCAGCTGGATGGACGACGCCGGCCAGATCCAGGTCAATCGCGGCTTCCGCATTCAGCACAGCTCGGCCATCGGCCCCTACAAGGGCGGCATGCGGTTTCACCCCTCGGTGAACCTCTCCATCCTGAAATTTCTGGCCTTCGAGCAAACCTTCAAGAACGCGCTGACGACGCTGCCCATGGGCGGTGGCAAGGGCGGCTCAGACTTCGACCCCAAAGGCAAGTCCGACGCCGAAGTCATGCGTTTCTGCCAGGCCCTGATGATCGAACTGCATCGCCACCTGGGTCCGGACACGGATGTGCCGGCCGGCGATATCGGCGTGGGTGCCCGCGAGGTCGGCTTCATGGCCGGCATGATGAAAAAGCTGTCCAACCAGAGCGCCTGCGTGTTCACCGGCAAGGGCCTGACCTTTGGCGGCAGTCTGATCCGCCCCGAAGCCACAGGCTACGGCACGGTCTATTTCGCGGAAGAAATGCTCAAGCACGCCGGCCAGTCGCTCGAGGGCTACACGGTCTCGGTCTCGGGCTCGGGCAATGTGGCGCAATACACCATCGAGAAGTGCCTGCAGCTGGGCGCCAAGGTCATCACGGTGTCCGACTCCCACGGCTGCGTCGTGGACCCGGCGGGCTTCACGAACGAAAAGCTGGCGGCCCTGATCAAGCTCAAGAACGAAAAGCGCGGCCGTGTCGAGGAATACGCCAAACAGTTCGGTCTGACCTACGAAGCCGGCAAACGCCCCTGGCACGTGCCCGTGGACGTGGCCCTGCCCTGCGCAACGCAGAACGAACTGGAAATCGAGGACGCCCGCGCCCTGATCGCCAACGGTGTGCGCTGCGTGGCCGAAGGCGCCAACATGCCCTCCAGCATCGAAGCCATCGAAGCCTTCATCTCGGCCGGCGTGCTGTACGCGCCCGGCAAGGCCAGCAATGCCGGCGGCGTGGCCGTATCCGGTCTCGAAATGAGCCAGAACGCCCAGCGCCTGCACTGGACGCGCGACGAAGTCGACACCAAGCTGCGTGCCATCATGCGCGACATCCATGAAAACTGCGTGCGCTACGGCAGCCAGGGCAAGACCGTCAACTACCTGAACGGCGCCAACATCGCCGGTTTCGTCAAGGTTGCCGACGCCATGCTGGCCCAGGGGGTGTACTGATGACCCATCGGATGGTGCTTCCCCACCCGTGAAAAAAGCTCCCTCGGGAGCTTTTTTCATGGCCGCCGCAGGCCCGGCGTGGGGCCATTTTTCAGGCGGTTCAATCAAATTCAGATCACATCACCTGACCGCCGCCGTGTCGGGCTGCGGCTCGCGCGCCGCGCCGATCGGCATGTCCTGGATCTTGGGGTCGTCCCACGAACCCGTGATGTGGTAGCGTACCGTCATGCTGCGGGCCAGCGGTGCTTTCAACACCCACTGAGTGACGAAAGCGCCCAGGCCGATCAGCGGATTGATGGCGATGCCGGCCGCCAGGGCCGCGCCGCTGACGTCCAGATTGGGCACGACGACAGCTTGCAGGTCCAGCGTCTCGTTCACGATGTCGGAGCTGCCCTCGAGCAGGATGGTGCCCACCGGACCGATCACCTTGTAGTCATGGACCTTCACCTGCCCCCGGTCCATGTCCAGCGCGCCGCGCAACTGATCAAAGGGAAAACCGTCCTTGGGCAGGCCGGTCAGCCCGCGATCCAGCTTCGTCAGGCGGGTGATGGACTGCAGCGACAGAAATTCCAGCAGCTTGGCCGTGTGTGACCCCAGCTTCTGGAAACGCCCCTTGTCCAGTTCGATCTGCAGCGTGCCGCTCAGATCCGCCTTTTCACGCGTCCAGGGCAGGTTGCGCCACCGGAACCGGCCCTTCAACGTGCCTTCGCCGCCCGACAGCACGTCCTTCCAGCCGGCACGCTCCATCCAGGCGCCCAGATCGCCCGCCTGGACCGAGGCGGTCAGCTCCAGCCCGCGATCCGGCCCGCGCAGGTACCAGGTACCCGACCCACGCAAGCGGGCGTCCTCATCACCCAGACGCAGATTGTTCAGCTTCCAGATCTGACGGGTGCCATCGCGCACGCCTTCCAGGGACAAGGCGCCCACCGGATGCCCATACAAGCGCAATTCATCGGCCTGCAGCACGAGGCCCGGGATTTCCAGGTCGTCCTCGAACGAGGCGTCCTCGTCAGGCTCGGCCTCGGGCAGCAAAGAGTGGGCATCGTGCGGATCATCACCCAGGCTCAGACGAGCAAAGCGGGCTGACATGCGCCCCATCACCCGCCCATCGCGCTCCTGCCATTTCAGCGTGCCGGTGGTCTGCTCAGAACGCAGGTTCATCGACCACTGTTCATCGGGGGTGCGCGACACCCGCAACACGGCCTGATCCAGACGCGTACCCGCCATGCGCAACTGGTCGGCCTGAACGCTCAGCAGGCTCAGGTCCGGCCACAGCGGCCGCGTGACCGGCTTGCGCGCGCCGGTGCCGCGCCGGGGGATGGAGAACTGATCGACGATACGGTTCCACAGGTCCAGATCGAACAGCGGATAGGCGACCTCGACCTTCAAGCCGTCCGCGCCTGCTTCGGCAGCGCGACCGACGCCGACGGCGGCACCCTGAAAATACGGCCCGGTCCGGGTCTTGCGGTCGTGCCGCAGGGCGAGGCGAAACACATCGCCATACTGCGCCTCCAGCCGGTCCGATCTGGGATCGGCATCCGTCCACTGCACGCGCAGGGATCGGGGCTGTTCAGCCGGCTTGGCCAGCGGGGCGGGAAAATCCAGCGCCAGTCCCCGGGTGTCCGAATCCAGCACGAAGACCGTGTCGCGCCCCTGCATGCTCAGGGAAGCCCGGTAATCCAGCGCGCCCGTGATCCGCTGCATTCCTGGAACACCCACAAAATCAGCCAGCGCCCGGGCACCGATCCGGCCATGGAAATTCAGGCCGGCCTCTTTCGCCCCGCCCAGGCTGCCGTCAATCTTCACGCCCCCCCCAAGCAACTGGGCGGTGAGGGGATGGGCGATGCGCACGCCCTGCTCGCTGAAATGCAGTTGCCCCTCGATGGCCTGAAAGGCCGGTGCGTGCGGCAGGAACTGCAGGCTACCTTGCTGCAAATCCACGCGTCCCTGGACCTGGGTGTCCTCGCTGTGCAGCAGGGGGATGGTCAGGGACAGAGGCACCGCCCATGCGCCGCCGGCGCTCGCTTCGTCGAAAATGCCATCCAGCAGACCGGCCAACGGCGAACGCCGGATCAGCGCCATATAGGCCTCGCCGGGCGCCGTGGTCTGACCCGAGATATGCAGGGTGGAATTATTTTCAAGATCCGGAATCCGGGCCGTCAGCCCCGACAGGGCGATCTCCTGGCCGGATTCGGGGCGCATCCGCGCCGTGGAGGCGGTCAGCCGCAGATCGGTGCGATGCATGTCGGCCGTGCCCGTGACGTCCTCCAGCAAGGGCCAGACATCCTTCGGCGCCGCCCCCGGCACGAATTCGATGCGCGCACCGCGAAAGCCCCCCTGGATGCGGAAATCGCCCGCTTGCGGTTGCGCGCCGTAGGGGAACTCTGCCAGATCGCCTTGCAGCCGCCAGCGGGCATCCACGACTTCACCCGCCTGCAGACCGCCTGCCAGCCAGTCCCGGGCGTCCGGATTGACTTCGAGCGGCAGATAACGATGGATCGCGTCCAGGCGGGCCCGAGCGATCGTGCCCTGGAAATCGGCCTGCCCGGCCAGCCCCCCGGACTGCCAGGTCCCCGCGCCACGCAAGGCGATGTCGGGGTTGTGCCAGTCCAGCTCATCCAGCGTCAGGGTCCAGGATCCGGCATGTCGCAGTCGGCCCCGGGCCTCCAGAAACCCCAGGGACAGGGGCTGGGCGAACACCTCGGGCACGGTGCCGCGCGCACCCTGGGCACGGACCTGGAAGGCCAGGCCATCGGGCATCGGATCGCCGCGTTCCAGGGCCTCCCACTGGTCCAGCGCGCCTTCGGCCCACACGCCGGCTCGGGGTACATCCAGCGACAGGCCGGAGTCCTGCGCCCAGCGTGCGGTTTCGGTCTCCAGCAGCAACGTCAGACGGGGCTGCCCGCCCTGTGTCTGGACCCAGGCCTGTGCCTGCGCGCCCCCTTGCAGCAGCGCCTCGGGCACGTCCACCCAGGCGCGCCAGGCCTTGGTCCGGACCGGGCCCACCCGCACCCAGGCCTGCCAGTCCGCAGGCAGACGCCCCTGCGCCAGTTGATCGGAATGGGCCAGCCGCACACGCAGATCCAGCCGGGCGTCAGCCGCGTCCGGTACCCGGGCGCCTAGCGATACGCCCAGCGTGCCGCCGTCGCTGGCCAGCACGGCCTCGACATCTTCCAGGCGCAGTTCGGGCGCGGCGCGCGTCTGGTCCACCCAGCGCAACGTCGTATCGTGAAAGGCAATCCGGGGCTGGGCCAGCAGCCAGCGCAGGGCGGGTGCATCCCCGAACTCCGGTGTGTCGCCCGCCAGATCGATGGTCTGGCCCAGCAAGGAAAGGCGACCGTCCGGCAAGCGGTCCAGCGTCAGGTCCATGCCCCGGACCCGCAGGTCCAACAACCCTTGGTGGCCCGGCAGGATGGCGCGCCAATCCAGTCGTGCACGCGCATCGGGAATGGTCAGCAGCCTGCGGCCATCCGTCGAGTACAGACTCACGCCCCGTACCTCGAGCTCGGGATTCCAGCCGTGCCAGCGCACCTGGATGGGACCCAGTTCGACAGGAGCGCCCAGCGAACGCGTCAATTGCGCTGCGATGCGGGGACGCCAGGCGTCGATCTGTGGCAGCACGGCATACCGCAGGGCCAGCAAGGCGATCCCGAGGCAGAAGTACAGGCCGACGGCGACCACGAGAAGCCGGCGGCCCCAGGTGGAGCCATGGCGTGAAATGAATTGGCGCATGCCACCTTTTGCAGTATGTTAGGGGCTTTTAAAAAGCAGGCCCCATGCCCGAGACCATTATATTCAAGCCCGCCCTGCAATGGTCCGGTGCCCTGCGACGCTATTTGACGGCCCACCCCGACCAGGAATCGCGCCTGGCGGTCGACGCCGCACAGCCCGTCTCCCGCAAAACCCTGAACGACTGGTACGCCGAGTTGCTCGGCCCCCATGCGACCCGGCCGATCCCCCAGGCAGACCTGCGGCGCGCCCTGCGGTGCCTGCGCGCCCGGGTCTTTGCCACGCTGACGGTACGCGACATCGCCGGGCTGGCTCCGCTGCACGAAGTCGTGGCGGCCATGTCGCAACTGGCCGACCTGGCGGTGGGCGAGGCCTATGCCTGCGCCATGCATGCCCTGATGGAGACCCACGGCATCCCCCGCCGCGCCGACACCGGCGCGCCCCAGGACATGCTGATTCTGGGCATGGGCAAGCTGGGCGGCAAGGAACTGAACGTCTCCTCGGACATCGACCTGATCATGCTCTACGACGAGGAGGGGGAGACCGACGGCCGGCGGCGCATCAGCAATCACGAGTTCTACGGCAAGGTCTGCCGGCTGATGATGCCGATCCTGTCGGAGCCCGACGCCGACGGCTACGTGTTTCGCACCGACCTGCGCCTGCGCCCCGACGGCGACAGCGGGCCGCTGGCCTGGAGCCTGGCCGCGCTGGAAAACTACCTGGTGGTCCAGGGACGGGAATGGGAGCGTTACGCCTGGCTCAAGGCGCGACTGATCTCCTGCCCGATCTTCGACGAGACTGCCTTCGGCGATCAGGCGCGCGATGTCGAGTCCCTGCGGCGGCCCTTCGTGTACCGCAAGTATTTCGACTTCGATGCGCTGTCGGCCCTGCGCGGTCTGCGCGAGCGCATCCGCATGGACTGGCAACGCCGCGCCCAGGCGCGCAAGGGCCTGGACACCCGCCACAACATCAAGCTGGGTGAAGGCGGCATCCGCGAAATCGAATTCGTCGTCCAACTGAACCAGTTGATCCGGGCGGGCCGCCAGCCTTCCCTGCAACAGCGCAATCTGCTGGCCGCCCTGCACAAGCAGCGCCGCGCCGGCATTCTGGACGAGACCGAAGCCGCCGGCCTGGAGGCCGCCTACATCTATCTGCGGCGGGTCGAGCACATGCTGCAATACCGCGAGGACGAGCAGACCCATCTGCTGCCCCGCACGGAAGAAGGACTGGACGCACTGGCCCGGACGATGGGCCATGCCGACACGGCTGGATTCCTGTCCGAACTGGACCGGCACCGCACCTGCGTCGCGCACTGCTTTCGCGACGCCTTCCGTATTGCCGGCATGGGTGGCGAGACACAGGAGCCAGAGCCCTCGCAGGCCACGGGAACCCCCGCTGCGCCCCTGTCGAACGACCAGGCCGACGCCATGCAGGCTCGTATCGACACCCTGCTCGACAGCCATCGGGTCCGCAGCCTGCCGCGCGCCAGCCTGCAACGCCTGCAGGCCCTGCTGCCGGGCCTGATCCAGGCGGCCGCTCGCACCGAAGAGCCACTCGTCGCACTGCAACGGCTGCTGAATCTGGTGGAGCACATCGCCCAGCGCAGCGCCTATCTGGCCCTGCTGGCCGAATATCCGGAAACCCTGGCTCGCGTGGCGCGTATCGTCCAGGCCAGCCCCTGGGCCTCGGAATACCTGACCCGCTATCCGCTGCTGCTCGACAGCCTGATCGAATGGCGCAGCCTGATGCAGGCGCCCGATTTCCCCGCCCTGGCCGAACAACTGCGCAGCGACCTGGACGCCTGCCTGCTGCCCGACGGGCAACCCGACGTCGAACAGCAGATGAACCTGATGCGCGACGTCCAGCACCAGATCACCTTCCAGCTTCTGGCCCAGGATCTGGAAAACGTCATCAGTGTCGAGGGGCTGGCCGATCACCTGTCGGCCCTGGCCGACCTGATGCTGGCCGAGGCCATCCACCGAGTCTGGCCTCAGGTGCTGCCACGCGAACGCCGCGCCGACCCGGGCGAACCCCGCTTCGCCATCATCGCCTACGGCAAGCTGGGCGGAAAGGAGATCGGCTACGCCTCGGATCTGGATCTGGTCTTTCTGTACGACGACCCGGACCAGGAGGCCGGCGAACGCTACGCCAAGCTGGGGCGCCGGGTGGCGTCCTGGCTCTCCACCCTGACGTCGTCGGGCCGGCTGTACGAGATCGATCTGCGTCTGCGGCCGGACGGCGATGCCGGGCTGCTGGCGCTGCCGATCGACGCGTTCGAACACTATCAGTTGACGCAGGCCTGGCCCTGGGAGCACCAGGCGCTGACCCGGGCGCGCTTCGTGGCGGGCGACGCCGCCATCGGCGCCCGCTTCGAGGACATCCGCGAACGCATCCTGCTGTTGCCTCGCGACCCGGAGGCCCTGGGCCGCGAGGTGCGCGCCATGCGCGACAAGATTTCCCAGGGGCACCCCAACCACAGCGGCGACTTCGACCTGAAACACGACCGGGGCGGCATGGTGGACATCGAGTTCATCACCCAGTTCCTGGTGCTGAGCCAATCCGGCGCGCATCCGGAACTGCTGGGCAACCTGGGCAACATTGCGCTGCTGGGTCTGGCGGCCCGGGCCGGTCTGATCCCCGGTCCGCTGGCGGCCGAGGCGGCGGATGCCTATCGGGTGTTCCGCCGGCGTCAGCACACCTTGCGGCTGCAGGGCGCGGACAAGGCGCGGGTACCGCAGACGGAGTTCGTGCGTGAGCGGCAGGCCGTGGGGGAATTGTGGGGGGTGGTGCTGAACACAATGCTCTCCAACGACATGCAAACGGACAACACCCGATGACCCCCACGCTGCCCTTTCGGACCTACCTGTACTTCCTGGCGCAATCCATCAATCTGACCACTGCCGTGATGTCGGTGGCCATGGCGGCCATCGTGGGGGCGTCGCTGACCCCCAGCCTCTGGCTGTCGACCGTGCCCTACGGGTTTCAGTTCCTGTTCGTGATGCTGATGACGGTGCCCGCGTCCCGGCTGATGAAGCGCATCGGCCGCAAACCCGCGTTCCTGCTGGCGACCCTGCCCCTGGCGCTGTCCGGCGTCACGGGCTATCTCGCCGTCAGTCAGGCCTCGTTCGCGCTGCTGACCGTGTCGCACGCGCTGCTGGGCACCTACATCGCTTTTGCCAATTTCAACCGCTTCGCGGCCACGGACGGCCTGGATGCCCGGCTCAAGCCCAAGGCCATCTCACTGGTCGTGGCGGGCGGCGTCCTGGCGGCGCTGACCGGCCCCCTGCTGGCCGACCGCCTGAAGGACGCCGCCGGCTATGCGCCCTTCGCGCTGTGCTACGCCGCCTTCACCGGCCTGGCGTTGCTGTCCTTTCTGGTTCACCTGACGGTGAAAGAAGCACCGGATGCTGCGCGGCCCCAGGCTGCCACGGGCGGACACGCAAGCGCAGCCTGGGGCACCATCCGGCGCACCCCCGCCCTGGCGGCGGCGATCGCCGTGGGCGCACTGGGCTACGGCATCATGAATCTGCTGATGGTGCAGGCTTCACTGCACATGGCCGGTCTGCACATGCACTTCTCGGCCGTCGGCACGGCCATCCAATGGCACGTGGTGGCGATGTTCGCGCCCTCCTTCTTCACCGGCGCGATCATCGGCCGACTCGGGCTCCGGACCGTGATCGCCAGCGGCATCATCCTGCTGATCGCAGCCAGCATCCTGAACCTTCTGTCCGACGACTACCTCATGCTGGTCGCCAGCCTGGTGGTGCTGGGCCTGGGGTGGAACTTCACCTACGTGGGCGGCAGCGCCCTGCTCGCCCGGATTCTGGGGGAGCAGCCCCAGGCGATCGAGGTGCAGGGCCTGAACGACCTGGGACTGTCCGTGATGGCAACCGCCGGCGCCTTCCTGCCCGCCCTGCTGCTGCAGGGATTGGGATGGACCGGCACCAATCTGGTCTGCATCACGCTGTGCCTGGCGCTGCTGTTCTACGTCCATCGCTGCCTGAGGAACCATCCGGCGGCGGATGTGGAGTCTGTGGCCGCAAGAGCCTGAGCGGAGCCGGCAGGCCAGGCGATGCGCCTCGTCAGGCCTGCTTCAACGCCACCGCCACGGACTCGGACAGCGGCGTCGTCGGCCGGCCGATCAGCGTCGACAGGCGACGGCCATCATCGAACAAGGCGCCCTGCGACGCATCCACATCCCAACCGGCAATCGCCTGGGCGAGATCCGGCGGCAGGCCATGGCCGGCCAGGATGGCGGCGTAATCGGCCTGAGGCAGATCGCGGTAGGGAATCGTCCGGCCCGACTGGCGCGAGATCTCGGCAGCCAGATCATCCAGTGTGTAGGCTGCGTCGCCGGCCAGTTCATAGGTCTGCCCTTCGTGGCCCGCATCCGCCAAGACCACGGCGGCCGCCTCGGCATAATCGGCGCGCGCGGCCGAGGCGATCCGGCCCCGGCCGGCGCTGCCGACCAGAGCGCCACCCGCCAGCGCACCCGCCACAGCCCCCATGTAGTTCTCGGTGTACCAACCGTTGCGCAGAATGGTCCAGGCCAGACCTGAATCCTTCAGCATCCGCTCGGTGTCCCGGTGTTCGCCCGCCAGACTGAGCGCCGAGGTGTCGGCATGCAGCAGGCTGGTGTAGACGATACGCCGCACGCCCGCCGCCCGGGCCGCCTCGATCACATGGCGGTGCTGTTCGGTGCGGCGGCCGACTTCGCTGGATGAAACCAGCAGCAGCGTGTCCACCCCCGTCAGCGCCACCACCAGGGTTTCCGGCCGGTCGTAGTCGGCCTCGCGCACCGGGATGCCCAGATCGCCCGCCTTGGCGGGCGTGCGGACCAGCGCCCGCAGGCGGGAGGGTTCCACACGGATCTTCAGTCGTTCGACGACCAGGCGGCCGAGTTGTCCCGTGGCGCCGGTGATGGCAATGATCATGATGTTTCGTCCTTGAAAGTGAGTGAGGCGTCACTCTATCCCACGAACAAACTTTTAGTAAGTACGAACGTAAATGTTAGTATTCATTGATCAATCCCGTCGGATCACCGACCCACGCAATCCGGACACGCTCATGAAACAGCCCGCTCCGCCCCCTGCCGCCCCCCTGCCCCTGTCGCAGCAGTTGAGGCCCGGCAACCTGCTGGCCGCCGACTGCCCTTCACGCGAAGTGCTCAAGCACGTCACCAGCCGCTGGGGCGTCCTGGTGCTGATCGTCCTGGAAACCCGGATGCATCGCTTCAGCGAGCTGCGGCGCGCCATCGGCGGCGTCAGCGAACGCATGCTGGCGCAGACCCTGCAGTGGCTCGAAGGCGACGGTCTGGTGCTGCGCACCGCGCTGGAGGTCGTGCCGCCCCACGTCGAATACAGCCTGACCCCGCTGGGCCGAGAGGCCGCCGAAAAGGTGAGGATCCTGGCCGACTGGATCGAAATCAATCTGCCCCGGATTCACCCTGCAACCTGACAGCTCATCATCATGATTCGATACATCATCCTGACCTGCCTGGGCTTTGCTGCAGCCTCCACGCTGGCGACCTGGCTGTATGGCGCCTTTGCGGCACGCGTCCAGGGAGAAGACGCCTACGCACTGTCTACCGAGGGCGGGCACACGCCGCTCGATCTGCAAATCGGCGCCGTCACGGCCGCGCATCCGGACGAAAGCGGCCTGCGCCTGCTGGATCAGAATCTGGACGCCTTTGCAGCACGCGGACTCTCAGCCCGGCAAGCCGGGCGTTCCCTCGACCTGATGTACTACATCTGGCACGAGGACCTGACGGGCCGCCTGCTGCTGTCCGAAGTGCTGGCTGCGGCAGAACGTGGCGTGCGCGTGCGGATGCTGATCGACGACATCGGTACCAGCCACACGGGGGACGCGATGATCGCGCTGGCGCATCACCCGCAGATCGAAATTCGCCTGTTCAACCCGACCCGCGCCCGTGCGGGCGGTTTACGGCGTGGCATCGAAATGGCCTTGCGGGCCTTCAGCGTGACACGGCGCATGCACAACAAAGCCTGGATCGTCGACGGACGTCTTGCCATCCTGGGCGGGCGCAACATCGGCGACGAATACTTCGACGCCGCCGAAGACACCAACTTCCGCGACATGGACGTGCTGGCCATCGGGCCCGTCGTCGGGCAGACGGAGCAGGTGTTCGACGACTACTGGAACAGCGGCATGGCACTGCCACTGGACAAACTCTCGCCGCTGCAGGACCCGTCAGCCGCGCTGGGGCAAGCCGCCCCCGGACTGCGAGCCGCCCTCACCGAGCCCGGAGCGCGTCCCTACCTGAAGCGTCTGGCCGAGCGCCTCTCGCTCCTCGATCCCGAAACAGAACAACCCGACTGGATGAGCAACGCGCGCATCATCGCCGACCCGCCACAGAAGGTGCTCGGCCAAGGCGGTGAAAACTGGCTGATCAACGAATTGCTGCCGGTCTTCGAACACGCGCAAGAGCGCATCGAAATCACCTCGCCCTATTTCATTCCGGGAGAACTCGGCACGGCGAAGCTCACCGCCCTGGCCGCCCGGGGCGTGTCCGTGTCCATCCTGACCAACTCCCTGGCGGCGACCGACGTCGCAGCGGTGCATGGCGGCTACGCGCGCTATCGCGTCCCGCTGCTCGCGGCGGGGATCACGTTGTGGGAGCTGCAGCCCGAGGATCGGAGACACAACTTTTCGCTGCGTGGATCGAGCCGTGCCAGCCTGCATACCAAGGCCTTCACCGTCGACGGACGCTCGGGATTCATCGGCTCGATGAACCTCGATCCGCGTTCGGCCTCGCTCAATACCGAGATGGGGGTGCTCTTCGACTCCGAAGCGCTGGCGGCAAAAATGGACACCATCTGGCAGGGCGAAACCGATCCCGAGCACAGCTATGCGGTTCAACTGACGTCTCAGGGCAAGCTGAGCTGGATCGCGCGCCACAACGGCGAGACCGTCCGCTACGACCAGGAACCGGAAACCTCGCTGCTGCGCCGGCTGGCTGCGCGCTTCATCGGCCTGTTACCGCTGGAATCCCAGCTTTAGGCCGGAGCACGCAGGCAATACCAGCCAAAACGCGCGGGCGGGATGCCGGCAACCCCGGCATCCCGCCCGCAACGTCCCGTCCTTCCTTATTGCAGCGTGCGTTCGAACACGAACCGTTCGCCGTCCCAGTCCACGGGCACCACGTCATTCGGGCCGAAGCGGCCTTCCAGAATCAAGCGCGCCACGGGGTTTTCCACGTACTGCTGGATGGCGCGCTTCAGGGGCCGCGCGCCGAACACCGGGTCGTAGCCCGCACGGGCCAGTTCCTGGACTGCGGCTTCGGACACTTCCAGGCGCATTTCCTGCTGGGCCATGCGCTCGGCCAGACGCTTCAACTGGATGCGGGCGATCGGCTCGATGTGCGTCGCGTCCAGGCCGTGGAAAACCACGATCTCGTCGATCCGGTTCAGGAATTCCGGCCGGAACGCCGTCTTCAGTTCGTCGCGGATGACTTCCTTGACCACGTCATAGGGCTGGTCGGCCAAGTTCTGGATGTGCTGCGAGCCGATGTTGGACGTCATGATGATCACCGTGTTGCGGAAATCCACGGTGCGGCCCTGGCCGTCGGTCAGGCGGCCATCGTCCAGCACTTGCAGCAGCACGTTGAACACATCCGGGTGGGCCTTCTCGACCTCGTCGAGCAGGATCACGCTATAGGGCTTGCGGCGCACGGCCTCCGTCAGGTAGCCGCCCTCCTCGTAGCCCACGTAGCCCGGAGGCGCACCGATCAGGCGGGCCACCGAGTGCTTTTCCATGAACTCGCTCATGTCGATCCGCACCAGGTGGCTGTCCGAATCGAACAGAAAACGCGCCAGCGCCTTGGTCAGTTCGGTCTTGCCCACGCCGGTCGGCCCCAGGAACAGGAACGAGCCGTACGGGCGGTTCGGATCCGACAGCCCGGCGCGCGAGCGGCGGATGGCCTCGGACACCAGGCGCACGGCCTCGTCCTGCCCTACCACGCGCTCGTGCAACACAGTCTCCATGCCCAGCAGCTTGGCGCGTTCGCCCTGCATCATGCGCGACACGGGGATGCCGGTGGCACGCGACACGACCTCGGCGATTTCCTCGGCGCCGACCTGGGTGCGCAGCAGACGCGGCTTGTCGGCCTCTTCCGCCTTGGGCGCGGATTCCGCCGCCTTCAGGCGGGCTTCAAGTTCGGGCAGACGGCCGTACTGCAGTTCGGCGAGCTTGTCGTACTGCCCCTTGCGCTGCAGTTCCGCCATCTCGGCACGGACCTGGTCGATTTCCTCTTTCACCGCCTGCGAGCCCTGGACGACGGCCTTTTCCGCCTTCCAGACTTCCTCGTAGTCGTTGTACTCGCGCTGCAACGACTCCAGTTCGTCCTCGATCGCCTTCAAGCGGCGCTCGGAGGCTTCGTCCTTGTCCTTCTTGACGGCTTCGCGCTCGATCTTCAACTGGATGATGCGCCGGTCGAGCCGGTCCATGACTTCCGGCTTGGAATCGATTTCCATGCGGATGCGCGCCGCCGCCTCGTCGATCAGGTCGATGGCCTTGTCGGGCAGGAAGCGGTCGGTGATGTAGCGGTGCGACAGTTCCGCCGCCGCCACGATGGCGGGGTCGGTGATCTGCACACCGTGGTGCAGTTCATAGCGTTCCTGCAGGCCGCGCAGGATGGCGATGGTGGATTCCACGTCGGGTTCGTCCACCAGCACCTTCTGGAAACGGCGCTCCAGCGCGGCGTCCTTTTCGATGTACTGACGGTATTCGTCCAGCGTGGTTGCGCCCACGCAATGCAGTTCGCCGCGCGACAGCGCGGGTTTCAGCATATTGCCGGCGTCCATGGCGCCCTCGGCCTTGCCGGCGCCCACCATGGTGTGCAGTTCGTCGATGAAGACGATGGTCTGGCCCGAATCCTGGGACAGTTCCTTCAACACGGCTTTCAGGCGTTCCTCGAATTCGCCGCGATATTTGGCCCCGGCCAGCAGCCCGGCCAGATCCAGCGTCAGGACGCGCTTGCCTTTCAGGGTCTCGGGGACTTCGCCGTTGACGATGCGCTGCGCCAGGCCCTCGACAATCGCCGTCTTGCCCACGCCGGGCTCGCCGATCAGCACGGGGTTGTTCTTGGTGCGCCGTTGCAGGATCTGAATGGTGCGGCGGATCTCGTCATCACGCCCGATCACCGGATCGAGCTTGCCTTCACGAGCGCGGGCGGTCAGGTCCAGGGTGTACTTTTTCAGCGCCTGGCGGTTGTCCTCGTCCTCGGCGCCCGACACGGAGGCCCCGCCGCGCACCGCCTCGATGGCGGTTTCCAGCGCCTTGCGCTGCAGACCGGATTCGCGCAGGGCGCGGCCGACCTCGCCCTTGTCATCGGCCAGGGCCAGCAGATAGAGTTCGCTGGCGATGTAGGCGTCACCGCGCTGACCGGCTTCCTTGTCGGTGCGCGCCAGGGCGGCCTGCAGGTCGCGGCCGGCCTGGACATTGCCCTCGGCCCCCTGGATCGTGGGCATGGCCTTGATCTGGCGGTCCAGTTCGGCCTGCAGACGCGGCACGGCCACGCCCGCACGGGCCAGCAGACTGGTCGCGCCGCTGTCCGCATCGGCTAGCAGGGCCGACAGCAGATGGGCGTTTTCAATATAGGGATGGTCGTGGCGCACCGCGAGGCTCTGGGCATCGGCGAGCGCCTGCTGGAACTTCGTCGTCAGTTTGTCGAATCGCATGAGTGGGTCCCTTATATGGGAGGGGGCGTCGCGCCCCGATATGCGATATATGCGGCTGACGAGGAGATTTTCAAGACGCGGTCAGCGTCAGGCCGATTACACTTTTTCGTCCCGATCAGCGCACAATGAGGCTACGAGCACCGTGCCCGCAGGCATTTCTGGAGCAAACCGTGTCTTTGGTGGCATACAAGGCGCTGGAAGCACTCGATCTGGACAAGCTTCCGGTGCGCAGCATCGATGATCTGGAATGGATCATGTCCGAAGGGTTGTACGTGCAGTTGTTCAGCGCCGATGGCCGGCGCTCGGTGGATGTGCGCTGCGACCTGCTGCTGGAAGCCATGAACACCTGCGCCGTGCTGGCCCAGGCCTGCGGCCTGGATGCCGTCACGCTGGGCGTGGTGCTCGACCAGATCGAGACCGCGCACCGTCACCCTGAGGCCATCTTCGCCCGGCGCTTCGTGCTCAGCCATGTTCCCGACGCGTACTGGCACCCCAGGCTCGCGCGCGTCGTCGAATTGGCTCCTGAGGGCTCGGGCACCCGCGAGGCCCTGCGCTACTTGCTTGCCACCATCCAGTTGCGCGACGTGCTGTATTGAAAGCACGGCATAGGCCTCTTGTCCGCCACCAGCGCCACAATTCCAACAACAGATCGTTTTTCATCAACGATCCGGGAGGAAGGGCCCGGAGCGCCGGGATGCCCAGCAAGGCACACGCATGAAATGCCCCCAAAATCGGGCTCGTAGCCCATAGGACGTTTTCATCCGTTCGGATTATCCAATCTGGCGAAGGGCTGGGGACTCACCCAGAATCGGGTTTCCCGTCATCCTGGAAACCCGCCATGGCCGCCTGTCCGGCCCGCAGGCGCTGCAGGTGTTCAGTTGGCGGATGCTGGAATACAGCGTGCTGTTCCGGCACCGGGAACGGCGCAAGCACAAGGCGCTGTTGCCGCCGCCGGTCTACAGCCTGGGAATTCTGATCGACCAGCCTGCGTACCAGAACACTGCGCAACCCCTTTTGCCGTTCTGGTCATGGCGCAATTACAGGCCTCGGGCCGCCCGGCAACTGGAACAGGAGCATACGATGAGCTACGTCACGATCGCCGAACGGCATGGGATTGCGAAGGGCCGCATTGAGGGACTGGCCGAGGGCTGGACGGGAGGGCTGGACGGGAGGGCAGGCCGATCTGCTGCTGCGCCTGATCCAACGCCGTTTCGGCCCAGTGCCCGAAGACGTCACCCGGCGGATTCAAACGGCATAAACCGCGCAATTGCAAGCGTGGTCGCTGAATATTCTGGACGCTGTGACACTGGAAGATGTATTCCAGGACTGAGATGCAACAGCCAACCACGGTAGACGATAGCGCGATATTCCTGCAATATCAAAAACGATCACTGCATCAGGCCGGCGCCTCGCAACCAGTGCCGTGACAGGTCTTCGGCGGCCAGGTCCAGCGACCGGCCCGGGCCGGATGACCAGTTGTTCCAGCAGACGTACGGCACGCGGCCGGACGGCAACCCATAGCGCCGATAGACTTCCGGCATGATGGGCACATGGTCTCCATACCAGCACAGGCTGGCGGGCCGGCCAGGTCGTCAGACCCCGTTCCATTGAGAAAAATCAATCCCCCGCCAGATAAATCCGCCGTCCGGCCGACCGCAACCGCACCCGGGGTTTACCCTGGTATTGCAGTCAGATACGCCTGATTCAAGGCCACCCTTCCCGATCACCCAAAGAACCGCCATGAACGCACTCCAGGACTGGGACCCCCGCGCCCCCGAAGTCCTTGCCGATCCGATCGCCGCCTACGACCGCATGCGCCGCCGCTGCCCGGTGGCGCACAGCGACTATCTGCATCACTCCGTGTTCCGCCACGCCGATGTCATGCGGATCCTGCTGGACCATAAGACTTTCAGCAGCCAGGCATCACGCCACGTGTCCGTGCCCAACAGCATGGATCCCCCCGAACACACGGCCTATCGCCGGCTGATCGAGCCGTACTTCGGCCCGGACCGCATGGCAGCCTTCGAGCCGGTCTGCCGCCGCCTGTGTACGGACTTGGTCGCCGCACTGCCGCGCGACGAGCACGTCGAGATCATGTTCGGCCTGGCGCATCCCTTCGCCCTGCGCATGCAATGCGCTTTCCTGGGCTGGCCCGACAGTCTGCACGAACCGCTGCGCCAGTGGATCCATAAAAAGAACATCGCCACGCTGTCCGGCGACGCCCACGCCATCGCCGCCGTGGCCACAGAATTCGATGAGACCATCCGCTCACTGCTGAAAGTCCGCCGCGACGCCGGCGACCAGGCGCCCGACGACGTCACCACGCGCCTGCTGCGCGAAACCGTGGACGGCCGACCGCTGGCCGAGGACGAAATCGTCAGCATCCTGCGCAACTGGACCGTGGGCGAACTGGGCACCATGGCTTCCAGCATCGGCATCATCTCCCACTACCTGGCGACTCACCCCGATCTGCAGCACCGCCTGCGCCGTCATCCGGAACTGGTCCGGTCGGCCAACGACGAAATCCTGCGCATCCACGCCCCGCTGATCGCCAACCGCCGCGCCACCACCTGTCCGGTGCGCCTGGGCGGCACGCAGATCCCGACCGGCGAACGGCTCACGCTGATCTGGGCCTCGGCCAATCGCGATGAGGCCGTCTTCGGTGATCCGGACGAATTCCGCCTGGATCGCGATCCGTCCCTGAACCTGCTCTACGGCGCCGGCATCCACGTCTGCCCCGGGGCGCCCCTGGCGCGCCTGGAAATCGAAGCCATGATCCAGGCCCTGCTGGCGGGCACGCGCGCTCTGGAGCCGGTCGCCGACCAGCCGCCCATGCCGGCGATCTACCCGGCCAGCGGCTACCGTCAGGCGATGCTGCAACTGCGGCACACCTGAGGCGTGTGGCTAAGAAAGGACACTGCATCAGCTCATCGTGGATTCTCATACCAAGCCACGGTTATATCCCTACGGGCAAGATTACAATTCAGGCATGAACCATTCGGGGCGCACCGCCCCGTGCCTGACGGGAATCTGCCAGCCATGTGTCAGTTATTGGGCATGAATTGCGCCACGCCCACGGACATCACGTTTTCCTTCACGGGATTCGCCGCGCGCGGCGGCGGCACCGATCACCATGCTGACGGCTTCGGCATCGCCTTCTACGAAAATCGCGGATCGCGCTGCTTTCTGGACAACGCGCCCTGCTGCCAATCGCCGGTCGCCGACCTGATCAAACGCTACCCGATCAAATCGCGCAACGTCATCGCCCACATCCGCAAGGCCACCCAAGGCGCTCTGGAACTGGAAAACTGCCACCCGTTCGTGCGCGAATTGTGGGGCCGGCACTGGCTGTTCGCCCACAACGGCGACCTGAAGGCGTTCGACCCCGACCTGAGCAGCGGCTACAGGCCGATCGGCCAGACCGACAGCGAACGGGCCTTCTGCGTCATGATGGACGGGTTGCGCGCCCGCTTCGGCATCCGTGAACCGGACGACACCGAGCTGTTCACCGCCGTGGCCGACATGACGGCCGAACTTACCCACCATGGGGTGTTCAATTTCCTGATCTCCAACGGCCGCTGCCTGCTGGCGCACTGCTCCACGAACCTGTATTACATCGTGCGCGCTTGGCCTTTCCAGGTGGCACACCTGGTGGACGCCGACATGTCGGTGGATTTCTCCCAGACCAATGCGCGCGGCGACTGCGTTTCGGTCATCACGACCAAGCCGCTGACCGACAACGAGACCTGGACCGCCTTCCAGCCGGGCGAACTGATGATGTTCGTCGACGGCCGGCCCCAGTCCGGCCGGATCATCGAAATCCCCGCAGACATCCGGCGCAGCAACCAGGCCAACCTGGCCTGCGTCTGACGCCGCGATGAGCATCTCGACCGGCCCCGCCGACGATCCCCGCCCCGAGGAACCCGTCGAACCCGATCTCAATGAATGCTGCGGCAACGGCTGCGAACCCTGCGTGTTCGACACCTACGCCGAGGAACGGCGCGCCTGGCAACAGGCGGTCAAGGCATGGGAAGAACGCCACCGGGACCCCCCTACCTGACGAATGCCACCCGCCGGTCCGGCAGCACTCGCAGACAGCAGTGCCCCCGTTCGCCCCACCACCCGACAACCTTGCTGAGCATAGGGTTCCCGCCGGTTTTCCAGGGGCGCGTTCCTATAATCGGAAGCTCTCACCACCTCTCCAGGAATGACGCACCGTGGCCTCCGACGCTATCCCGATGTTCGCTGAAAACACCTACCCTCTCGACGCGCGCGGCATCGCCAAACGCTTCCGCCACGCCGCCATCTTCGGCGCGCTGTCGGCGCTGCAGCCGGGCGAAACCATGCGCTTTTGCAACGACCATGATCCCCTGCCGCTGCTGCAACAACTGAAGAATCACTTCGGCGAAAACATCCAGTTCGAATACCTGGCCCGCAACCCCGGCGAAATCGTCATCGACTTCCACATCGTGCCCTGATTCCGGGGACACCGCCCGTTCATTGCCGCCGCAGGCCCTGCAGCAATTGCCCCAGTTCCGGCGGCAATTGCGCCGGCTGCGCCGGCAGATCCAGGCTGCCCGGCGCGGGCGGCGTGGCCGCCAGCCGCTCGACCCGGAACTGCTTTTCGTAGGCCAACAGCCCCAGGCCCTTTTCCTCCAGCGTATCCAGGACCTGCCGTACGCCATCCGGCGACTGCCCGGCCGCCGTCTGCAGTAAAACGGCCATCCGCCCCAGAGCGCGCGTCAGTTCCCGCACCTCGGGCTGCTTGCCCAGAACACCCTGCCCCGTGCGGTCACGACCCTGCTCGTCCCGGTAGGACGCGGCATAGACGGCACCCGCGCGGCCGGCCACCGTCTCGCGGGCGCCAGTCGGTTCAATGCGGGTCAGCGTACTGACCATCTCGGGCG
Organism: Castellaniella sp.; assembly: GCF_049650445.1. Classification (GTDB taxonomy): domain Bacteria; phylum Pseudomonadota; class Gammaproteobacteria; order Burkholderiales; family Burkholderiaceae_B; genus Castellaniella. The sequence continues at coordinate 33,241 of NZ_JBASAD010000007.1, forward strand.
CCGTCTTGAGACCGCCGCCCAGCAACTGCGCTGCAGCGGTCCCATCCATCACCAGCGGCCGCCCCCCCGCCTGCATCACCGAATACAACTTACCGTCGCGCATCAGCAGATAACCCTGGCTGATGCCCGAGACATCGACCCGCGCATCCGGTCCGTCGAAGGATACCGTCAGGGTGCGGTCACCCGCCTGCACGGTCGCCACGCCCGCCGCCAGAACACAAGCCGGCACGACCCCGATCCAGGCCGCCAGCAGCCCTCCGATCCAACGCCTCATGTTTTCGATCTCCATGGAATCCGCACGAATGGATCACACGATAGCGGGTTTGCCCTTCGCCGAACAGGCGCGGACGTGGCACATGTGTGTCAGGATCTTGCCC
>NZ_JBASAD010000008.1:0-113488 GCF_049650445.1 Castellaniella sp.
CTCCTCAGGTGGCGGCGGCGGGGGGGGCGGACGCGGCGGGGGCGGCGGCGCGTCCGGTAGCTGGTAATCGACGGCGCGCCTGCTGGTGTCCTGCCAGCCGGACAGGACACCAGCACCGAAAGAAACTACAGTGCGGCGAACAGCGCCTGGGCCATGGCGCCGACCAGGGCCTCGCGCCGGGCGTCGGGCACAGGGTCCTCGCCAATCGAGGACCAGTTCGGGTGACCGCGGACCTCGCCCAGCATGCGCTGCACGTCCGGCGGCAGACGCCGCAGGGGCTCAAGCGCGGCATCGGATGCCGGAGCCCCGTCTTCGGGGACGGCCTGCACCTCAGGCTCGACCGGCACGGTCGGCTCGGGCGGCGCCATCCGCGCCAGCAGATCACCGTCGATGGGCCGCATGGCGGCATGTCCCCGGCACTCCAGCGCCCGCACCAGGGCCAATTGACGCAGCCCCAGCAGATGCAGCACCGGATCATCCACCGTCATTTCCGTATTGCCCGCCAGCCGGCCCACCAGGCGCTTGCCCCACTGGCTGGCGCCCTGCCAGGCGCCGCCGATGGCGGCCCCCAGCAACGCGGCGGCCCCCAGGCTCAACCCCCCGGTCAGCACGTCGATGGTGGCGCCCGCCATGGCACCGGTGGCCATGCCCTTGCCGACCTGGATGCCGAAGGTGCGCAGCGCCTGGGGATTGAACAGGTCCATGCCCCAGCGCTCGCCTTCCAGGGGCAGGGGATGGTGGGGAAAGGTCATCTTGCTGAAGCGATAGCGTTTCAGCAGCGCATGCACACAGTCCTGCTCCCGGTCGCGGGTACGCTTGCGCAGCCTCAGGGCAATGGCGGCCATGTCGGTCGGGTCCTGGGAGCAGGGCAGCCGCAGGGCGGTCGCATCCACCAGCAGTTCGGCGATCAGGCGCGTCGCGTCCTGCAGCCGGCGCAAGCGCTGCAGGCCCAGGTCGGTGCGCAGGGTCTGCAGGGCAGCCGCGTGATGGTCCAGCATCAGGGCCAGACGGTCCAGTAGCTGGCCCTCGCCGTCCAGCGCGGGCGCCACCGTGTCGAAATCCACCGTGGCGTGCAGCCCCAGGCGGGCCAACGCGTCGCGCCAGGCAGCCGTGTCCGACAGCGTCGTGCGGGTGAAGTTCAGCACCGGCAGAATGGGCCGGCCGCAGGCGGTCAGCAGCATCAGTTCGTCGCGATGCTTGGGTAGAACCGGATCGCGGGTGTCGATGACGTACAGGGCGGCGTCGGTCTCCAGCACCGTCGCCAGGACCCGGCATTCCTGCTCGAAGCGGCCGGCGGATTCGGGGCTGTCGAGCAGCAGACGAATGCGTTCCGGGCCGTCGTGCCGTTCCTGGGGAGGAGACAACTGATCCAGGTAGTCCAGGACGCCCATGGCGTCCTCCAGGCCCGGCGTGTCGCGCAGTACCAGGATGGCCTGGCCGGTCTCGGTCAGCAGTTGCGCGCTTTCGACGTGGCGGGTGGTGCCGGGGCGATCCGCGACCTCGCCGAAAGACTCGTCGCGCAGCAGCGTGCGCAGCAATGAGGTCTTGCCGGTATTGGTATGGCCGACGACCGCCAGGTCGATGGGCTTCGAAGCGTCAGTCATGGCGGTGCTTTCCGATGTGTTCGAGCCAGCCGTCCAGGCTGGGGATACGGGCAACGGCCTGTTGCGACAGGATGTCCTGCCAGGCCTGCAAACGGGGCGGGGTGCCTCCAAGGCACAGGGCGCGCAGATCAGGACAGGACCGGCGCAGTTCGTCCAGCCAGGCGGCGGCACCCCGATCCGGCGTCAGGCGCGCATCGCAGACGAACAACAGATGCGCAGGCGGCGCGCCCAGCAGCGCGCGGATGCGCGCGCGGTCTTCGCGGCTATCGCAGCGGCCCAGGTCCACCACGCCGGCCGGCAGCCCATCCAGGGGCCAGGCCAGATCGGGGCCCAGTTCGTAAGCCAGGACCGCCGCCCGGCCGTCGACAGCGACGACCGGCGTGATGGGTCCGGCCATGCCGTCGAGCGCCGGCGCGGGCCGGTCGATGCCCAGGTTGGCATGGGTGGGCAGCAGGCGTTCACGCAGGTCCAGCCAGCCCGGCAGGCCCGGGTCCACGGTCAGTCCGGCCAGGCGGCGCTGCAGGTGCAAAACGCAGGCGAACAACGCCAGCAGCCTGGGCAGCAGTCCCCAGACGACGACACAACCGATCAACCACAGGGACCAGTCGGCCTGGACACCGGCCGCCAAGGGCTGCGCCCCCAGACTGGCGGCGATCTGGGTGTCGCCCGGCGCCGGAAAGCCCAGCAGCCCGGGCAGAGAACCCAGCGCCCGGGTCGCGTCGACAAAGGCGTCCGGCGACAACAGCGTGGTTTCCCAATGAAAGGTATAGCGACGCGCGCTCAGCAACAGGAGCAGCGTGGGCAGCGCCCCCAGAAAGGCGGCCGCCCAGGCCCCGTGGCTGATCAGCCCGATGGCGGTCTTCCAGGCCCGCGCCCGACCCAGCAGGGACAGGAAGGCCTGAGCCGCCAGGGCGGCGTCCGGCCCCCGGACCAGCCGCCGCGTCAGCCAGAGCCAGAGGCGCGACAAGGCGGTCGAGTCGGGCAGACCCGGCAACCAACTGCCCAGCCAGATCAGGAAGGTGAGCGCATGCAGCCCCAGCAGCCCCAGCAAGGCCAATGCCAGATTGACCTGCCCCTGCCCCAGAACGGCAGCGGCCGTGCCGATGCCCGCCAGACAAGCACACAACCACAGGGCGGCCAACGCCCAGCGGGCGCCGACGGACCACTGGATCAGACGGTCATGCAGTTCGCCATGTTCGGCCAGCCAGGCGGCGCGCGCCAGGATGCGGACTTGGAGGTCAGCCGGCAGGCGCAGGGCGGCCTGGCAGGCGGCACGGTCTTCCAGCGGCCCCCAATGCGCTTCGCGCAGACGCACGGCCTCGGCCTGCCAGTACTGGAGCAGCGGGCCGGTGGCGGGGCGTGCGGAAGAAGACGGGCGATTCCACATGGGCAGGAACGAGCGAAAAGCAGATGATACCGAGTTTTACCGGACCCGGGCACATCGGCTCAGAGCGTGCCTCAGGCGTCCGCCTGCCCACGTGCCTTGCGCATGCTGGCAGGCGGCACGCCCATGGCCTCACGGTACTTGGCCACGGTCCTCCGGGCGATCACCACGCCCTGGTCGGCCAGCAGTTGCGCCAGCCGCATGTCGGACAACGGTTTGCCGGCCGGCTCCGATGCCAGCATCGTGCGCATCAGCGCCTGCACGGCCAGCGCCGAGGTCTCATCGCCCGAGCGGGTCTGCACCACCGTGCCGAAGAAGAATTTCAGTTCGTGCACGCCCCAGGGGGTCTGTGCGTACTTCAGACGCGTGGCGCGGGAAATCGTTGACTCATGCAGTTCCAGCGCCTGAGCGACTTCGCGCAACGTGAGCGGCCGCAGCGCCCCGACACCGGACTCCAGGAACGCCTGCTGATGCCGTGCAATGAACTCCGCCACCCGCAGAATCGTCTGTCGGCGCTGATCCAGATTGTGGATCAGGCTGCGCGCCTGGCGCACCCGGTCCCGCAGGTCGGGCGACAGGTCCTGGCCCGCCAGGCCGTCCACCAATTCAGGATTCAGGCGCACGCGGGGTTCGACGGCGGGATTGAGGCTGACCCGCCATCCGTCCGCTGCGCGATGGAACAGCACGTCGGGCACCACATAATGGATGGGGTCGGTCTGCCAGGCGCCCGCCGGACGGGGGTCCAGACAGCGCAAGGCCCGATGGGCGGCGTCCAGCAGCACACGATCACAGGCCAGCGCCTCGCACAGGCGCCCCCAGCGGCCCGCCCCCAACTCCTCCAGATGATCCGTCAGCCGCAGGGCGCAGGCCAGCACGTCCGTGGGCCATTCATCGGCGCGCGTCCGCAGTTGCAGCCGCAGACATTCGGGCAGGTCGCGCGCAGCCACCCCGGCGGGATCGAAGGACTGCAACAGGCGCAACGCCGTGCGCCATTCCTCGTCCTCGACCTCCAGTTCCGGCGGCAGGCCGGCGGTCAGCGCCGCCGGATCGAATTCCAGGTAGCCGCGCTCGTCCAGCTCGCCCATCAACCGGATCACCAGCAGGCAATCGCGCTGCGTGGCACGGGTGGTGTGCAACTGCAGCAGCAGATGGTCGATCAGACTGAGCGGCTGACCCGGCTCCGGCAGATCGTCGGGCAGGGCCGCGCGCGCGGGCTGCGCCCACAGGCGATCCAACCGCTCGGCCTGGGCCGCCGATTCCGGTTCCGGTTCCGGCTCGACGGCTTCGAGCAGCGGATTATCGGCCAGCGCCTGGGCGATCTCCTGATCCAGCTCCTGGGACGAGCATTGCAACAGGGCCAGCGCCTGGCGCAACTGCGGCGTCAGCGTCAAGTGCTGATGCTGGCCCAGTTCCAGGGATGGTTGCGCGCGCATGTTCAATCTAAAATACGGTTATGAAACCAGAACGAAACGAATCTCCCAGTCGTCGGGACCACGCCTTGCTGCGCCGGGTCCTGCTCAAGCTCACCGCCACATCCAGGATCCTGTCGGCCGCGCTGGTCGTGGTGGTTGTCCTGATCTGGTATGACGCGCTGAACCGTCTGCTGGCGTTCGGCAACGGCATCGATTATGCCGGAAACCGCATCATGGGTGCGGAGGCCACCGCCCTGCTGCAACGCTACAACCCCTACTTCTGGGGCGCGCTGGTCACGCTTTGTTCACTGCTGCTGGCCTACCTGACCTGGCTGGCCGTGCGCGCGATCCTGACACGCGCCCGCCTGCGGCCCGTCGATCCCGCCTCTTTCCAGCAACTGGCCGATCAGTTGTCCAAGGCCTCGCTGGACGTGCTGCTGTGGGCCTGGCAGACCCGCGACGAACCTCTGCGCGTAGGCGATTTGATGCAAACCCGGGACGAACTCTCCGCTGGCCGCGCCGCACGACTGCACCGCGCAGCCGAACAGCTCGCCGTCCTGGAAAACGCCCGCCAGCGCCAGTAAGGCGCTGCGCGCCCCGCCAGGGTGCCATCGCACCGTCAGCGCCAGTGGTTGACCGACGACGACCCGGTACCGATATCGGGTTCTGCACGTAAAACACGCATATGCACAATCGCTGGCACACCGCCCTCGCCCTTTTTTTCTTCTGTCTCGCGGGCCTGCTGGGCGGCGGGATTCTGTGGCTGGCGAACGCCCGGGAGTTGGCATCCCAGACCTGGATGATCGGCAGCATCCCGGCACTCGTCGCACTGCTGCACGGGATATGGACCGCCTTGCGCAGACGCGAGGCCGGGGTGGATGTGCTGGCCCTGATCTCGATTGCCGGCGCGCTATTCCTGCGCCAGGAACTGACGGCGTCGGTAATTGCCGTGATGCTGGCCAGTGGCCGCCTGCTCGAGGGCCTCGCCGAGCGCCGGGCCGGGCGCGAGATGTCCGCCCTGCTCGAACGCGCCCCGCGCAGCGCCCGCTGCTACCGCGACGGCACTCTGGTGGAAGTGCCGCTGAGCGACATCCGAGCCGGAGATCGTCTGCTGGTGCGCCAGGGCGAGATCATCGCCGCCGACGGCACGACGATCACGGAGCACGCCGTGATAGACGAATCGGCGCTCACAGGCGAAGCGTTGCCGGTGACCTATCAGCGCGGCGACCCGTTGCGCAGCGGCAGCGTGAACGCGGGCGACGCCTTCGAGATGGTGGCCACGGCGACCGCCGCGAACAGCACATTTTCCGGCATCGTGAAGCTGGTGGAAGCCGCGCAGCGATCGAAGGCGCCGGCGACGCGGCTCGCCGACCGTTATGCCCTGTGGTTCGTGCCGCTGTCGCTCGGCGTGGCGGGTGCGGCCTGGCTGATCAGCGGCGACCCCCTGCGGGCGCTGGCCGTGGTGGTCGTGGCCACCCCCTGCCCGCTCATCCTCGCCGTGCCGGTCGCCGTCGTCTCGGCGATTTCGCGCTGCGCGCAGCGCGGCATCCTCGTCAAGGGCGGCGGCGCCCTGGAAGCGCTGGCGGCGACGCGCAATTTATTCTTCGACAAGACGGGAACCCTGACGGACGGACGGGCAAGACTGATCCGCATCGACCGGACGGCGGCAGCCGACAGGATCGATGACACGGAACTGCTCAGACTGGCCGCGTCGCTCGAGCAGATGTCCCATCACGTCATCGCGGGGGCGGTGGTCGCTGCGGCGCGTGCGCGGGCCCTGACCCTCGGCATCCCCAGCGACGTCAGCGAAATCCCCGGCGCGGGCGTGAGCGGCACCCTCGACGGGCTGCGCCTCGTGGTCGGCGCGCACGACTATGTGGCCCGCGCGGCGGCGGTGCCGCCGCCCGTCCGGGATCTGCTCGACCGCACCAGCGTCGACGGCACGGCGGCCGTCCTGGTGGCCATAGACGGGCAGTACGCAGGCACGCTGCTGCTGGCGGACTCATTGCGCGTGGAAGCGCCCCGGGCGCTGCGGCTGCTGCGCAGGACCGGCGTCCGGCATATCGTGATGCTGACCGGGGACCGGCGCGAGGTGGCGGAGACCGTCGCTGCCGGCTTGAACGTCGACCAGGTGCTGGCCGAACAAACGCCCGCCGACAAGCTCGCCGCCATCAAAGCCGCCCGCGACTCCGGGACTACGGTGATGGTGGGCGACGGCATCAATGATGCGCCGGCCCTCGCGGCGGCGACGGTGGGCGTCGCCATGGGCGCACGCGGCGCCACCGCCTCGGCCGAAGCGGCCGACATCGTGCTGCTCGCGGACCGCCTCGACCGGCTCGCCGAAGCCCTGCATATCGCGCGCCAGACGCGCCGCATCGCCATGCAAAGCGTATTCGCCGGCATGGGATTCTCACTGCTGGCGATGCTGGCCGCCGCCTTCGGATTCCTGGCTCCGGTCTATGGCGCCCTGGTGCAGGAAGCCATCGATGTCGCGGTGATCATCAATGCATTGCGTGTCTTGCGCATTCGCCCGTTGCGGGCGGCACGCTACCGCATGGCGGCCGGAGATCTCGAACGGCTGCACGCCGAGCACCAGCGCCTGGCTCCGGTGCTCGAACATCTCGACGCGGCCATCGACCGCCTCCCGTCGATGAGTCCGGAAGAGGCCCTGCCCATGCTGACGGAGCTCGACACGGTCTTGAAAGAACAGTTGCTGCCCCACGAGAGCGCAGATGACCGCGACGTGTATCCAGCCATCGCCGGTCTGCTGGGCGGGGACGACCCAATGGCAGCGATGAGCCATGCCCACCGGGAAATATTCCGCTTGCACCGGTCGCTCGGCGCCGGGGTCACGCGGCTGGCGGCACAGCCGCAGGACCGCGCGACGCTGTACGACCTGCAACGCATCCTGCACGCGCTGGATGCCATCCTGCGCCTGCACTTCGCACAGGAAGAAGAAATCTACCAGAGTGTGGCTGAAGACTGATGTGACGAATGACGATTACGCGTGGCGATGCCGCCACCAGTACACGATCACCCCCACGATCAGGGCGAGCCCCAGATAGCCGAGCAACGGATACACCGTGCCCACCAGGGTGGTGAAGCCCACGAAGCTCAGCCCCAGGCCGACGAAGCTGGACACCACGCTGATCAGGCGGAATTTCGGCGTCTCGGGATCGGCGAAGCGGGCACTGAAGGCGAAGAACATGCCCACCGCCGTGCTGTAGATCATGCAGCACAGCGACACCATCATCAGCCAGCCCAGCCAGGGGCTCAGGCTTTTGGCGAGCAGCACGGTCGCCATCTCGGCGCCCTCGATCTGGTCCAGCGTGGCGAACAGGCCGACGTTCAGCAGCAAGATCAGCACGCCCAGGCCCAGCCCGCCCAACACCCCGCCGCGCGTGGTGTTGCGCAGATTGGTGCTGCCGCCGGACAAGACGGCCAGCAGCGGGAAACCGACGGCGATGTTGAAGGACGCATACAGCACGCCGCCCAGGAACCAGTTGGGCGCGGCACGGTCCTGCTGCTGCGCTGCCAGGGCGTTCAGGGTCTCGATGTCCGTATCGCTGCGAAACAGCGCATAGATCACCAGCACGATCACCAGGGCCAGCAGCAACGGCGTCACCGCGCTGATCAGATCCACGATGCGCTGCACATTCAGGCACAGCGTCAAGGACACCAGCACGGCCATGAACAGGCCGCCGGCCAGCTTCGACAGGCCGAAATGCTCCTGGAACAGGGAGCCCATGCCCGCCAGCATGGCAACCCCCACGCCGAACAAGAAGAAAATCAGCGCCAGGTCGATGACCGATCCCAGCCTGTCGCCGAAGATCGCATTCAGCACGACCTTGTGTGAATGGGCCTGCAACTGGGTACCGATACGCGCCACCTGCATGCCCAGAAAGGCGAACAACAGCCCCGCCACCAGCGTACCCGCCACTCCCCAGAGACCAAAGTGCGTGAAAAACTGCAACACTTCCTGCCCGGAGGCGAAGCCGCCGCCGATGATCACGCTCATGTACGCGGAAGCAAGCTGAAGAACCTGTCGATTCATGATGTCCTCGCACGTCCGCCACGGGCCGGACCGGCCCGCTGGACGCAATGCAATGTTGGGTAAACCCGCCATTGTGCCCAAATCCGCCCCCTCCGGCACTTGCGGAAATACGGGAAATATGTTCGACTTATATTTATGAACACCACGCGCGCTTCCTTTCGTGACTCCCTGCGGCTCTCCGCTGCCGGGTGCGTGCGTCCGTCGTTCACCCTCTCTCTGTCGGGTCTACTGCTGCTAGCGACCGGTTGCCGGGCCTAGCGCCGCGTGGTAGTTCGGCAACCTGTTTCGCCACACCCTCGCATTTCTGCGCCCGTGATCCGGGCGCACCACCCAGACAGGTCCCGACATGATCAAGAATCCCGCCGAAAAATACGTTCCGTTCGCCCCGTTCACGCGCGACTTCGCTGAACGCACCTGGCCCAGCCGCCGCATTTCCGCTCCCCCGATCTGGATGAGCACCGACCTGCGCGATGGCAACCAGGCGCTGATCGAACCCATGAGCGTCGAACGCAAACTGCGCTTCTTCGAACAACTGATCAAGATCGGCTTCAAGGAAATCGAAGTCGGCTTTCCCTCCGCGTCCCAGACCGACTTCGACTTCGTGCGCAAGCTGGTCGACGAAAAACGCATCCCCGACGACGTCACCATCATCGCCCTGACCCAGTCACGCGAAGACCTGATCCAGCGCACCGTCGAAGCCTGTGCAGGTGCCAGGCACGCCATCATCCACCTGTACAACGCCTGCGCGCCGGCCTTCCGCAAGATCGTCTTTCGCATGAGCCGCGACGAAGTCCGCGCCATCGCCGTCGAAGGCACCCGGCTCGTCAAGGCCGAAGTCGCCAAGCACCCGGAAACTCACTGGCGCTACGAATACTCGCCGGAAGTCTTCAGCACCACCGAACCCGATTTCGCGCTGGAAGTCTGCAACGCCGTAGTCGACACCTGGCAGCCGACCGTCCAGGACAAGATCATCCTGAACCTGCCGGCCACCATCGAGGCCACCACGCCCAATCTGTACGCCGACCAGATCGAATGGATGCACAAGAACCTGGCGCAGCGCGACAAGATCATCGTCAGTGTCCACCCCCATAACGACCGGGGCACGGCCGTGGCCGCCGCCGAATTCGCCGTCATGGCCGGAGCCGACCGCATCGAAGGCTGCCTGTTCGGCAACGGCGAGCGCACCGGCAACGTGGACCTGGTCACCCTGGCGTTGAACCTGTACACCCAGGGCATTCACCCGGGCCTGGACTTCTCCGACATCGACGAAGTCCGCCGCTGTGTCGAATACTGCAACCAGTTGCCCGTGCACCCGCGCCACCCCTACGCCGGCGACCTGGTCTTCACGGCCTTCTCCGGCTCGCACCAGGACGCCATCAAAAAGGGCTTCGCGATCCGCCAGGAAGGCACCGTCTGGGAGGTCCCCTACCTGCCCATCGACCCGGCCGACCTGGGCCGCAGCTACGATGCGGTCATCCGCGTCAACAGCCAGTCCGGCAAGGGCGGCGTGTCCTTCCTGCTGGAACAGGAACACGGCCTGGTCCTGCCGCGCCGCCTGCAGATCGAATTCAGCCGCGCCATCCAGCGCGTCACTGACGAGACGGGCCGCGAAGTCACGCCCAAGGACGTGTTCGAGGTCTTCTCCAGCGAATACCTGGACCGCGAAGCGCCGATGAAGCTGATCCGGCACCGCATCACCGGCAGCCCCAAGACCACCGGCCAGAAACAGTTCGTGATCGAAGTCGAACTCGAAGTCGACGGCCAGGTCCGCCACCTGTCGGGCCAGGGCGATGGCGCGATCTCGGCCTTCGTCGACGCGCTGGACATCGACGCCCGCGTAATGGACTACCAGGAACACGCCATCGGCACCGGTACCGACACCCGCGCGGCGTCCTACATCGAGATGCGTATCCAGGACAACGCCAGCGGCTACGGCGTCGGCGTCCACGAAGACATCGTGACCTCGTCCTTCCTGGCGATCCTGAGCGCGGTCAACCGCCACGCGGCCGCGGGCGGCGACGTCCGGCCGCGCGCATCGGTCGCGGCCTGATCAATACACGATAGCCAACCCCGGCAGATCGACCGTCACCCGGGGTTTTTCCAGCGCCTGGACGGCGTGGCCGGCGAATTCCCGCGCCAGATCGGGCTGCGAGGACAGACGCTTGTAGCCCAGGCTGTCGGCCACGCCCAGAATCTTGTCCAACAGCAGGACCTTGCCGCTGACCCGCAAGGGCTCGCACCCCAGGGATTCCCAGGTCTGTTCGAACCAGTCGCGGGCGGCGTGCGACAGGGCGGCGTCCACCGGCGCGTCGACGGACAGTTCCAGCGAGCGATGGGCATCGAAAATCACGATCACATGACCCTGCATGGGGGCTTCTCCGTGTGTGGACGACGAGAATCTACCAGGACGGCGCGGGTTCCCAGGTGACGTCTTCGCCCTTTTCGCGGGCCAGGCGCAGCATGGTCAGCAGCGGCCAGGCCCGGCGGCGCATGCCGACCGGCTGGGAGATGGGGTGCTCGACCGTGTCGTCGTGGTCGCTGGAGGCGTCGTCGTGGCCGGGATCGGCCGCCACCAAGGACTCGATACCGGCAATGGCCGTGTCCAACTGCGCCCGCGTGATGACACCGCGTTCCGGCAGGCCGGGCTCGTCGAAGGTCTTGCCGGCGGCCAGCAGGATGGGCCGGGCATGCTGGGCGAACATCAGGACTTCCGCTGCGGATTTCGACTGAAACAAAATGAGCATGATGGACTTCCTGCAATGGACACATTCATACACTAACCGATCTTCAACCCCCTGCCAAGCGACACAATGAGTGCTCCGACAGGAGACGCTCCATGCCCGAAATCCTTGCCCCGCGCCGCTTGCCGCGCTGGCTGGCCGGCCTGCCACTGACGCTTGCCGCCTGGCCCCCGCCCGCCCTCGCGCAGACCGCACCCGCCTTGACCTGCGCAGTGCCGCAGACCCAGACGCCCTGCGGCGCGGGGGCCACCCGGGGGCCGGCGGCGGCGCCCGCTCCCGACTCGGGCATCGCCAATCCCGTGCATCTGGCCACCGGCGAGAAATTTCTGCGGGAAACAGACCTGCCCGAACCCGTCTCGGACACCCATCCGTCCTTCATCCGCCTGTACCGTTCGGGGTCCGCCGAGAACGGACCGCTGGGCCGGGGCTGGAGCAGCGAATACGACATCCGGCTGCTGCCGGCGCCGGACGGCTGGCGGCTGGACCTGCCCGACGGGCGCCGCGTGCGCTTCGACGCCCAGGGTTCAGGGGCTGAACCCACCCAGGGGCGCATCCTGGCTCCAGTTCCGGAGGGCACGCAGGTCCGGGGTGCGCCGGCCGGCGAAAACGCGGAAAGATCCGGGCGCGCCGAGAACGATGCGGGGACCGGAGCTTCGGCCACATCCTGGCGGGGAGCCGATGGCGGCCGGCTGATCTTCGACGCGCAAGGTCGATTGCGGACGATCACCACCCCCGGACGACCGGACATCGTCATCGACCGTCATGCCGACGGCCCGCTGGGCGGGCTGATCCGGACCATCCGGCGCGGTGATGCCACGCTGCGGCTCGACTACGATCAGGCGGGTCCACATCCCCGCCTGATCGCGCTGGATACGCCGCTGGGCGTCTTTCGCTACGCACACGCACCCGCGCTGTTGACCACGGTGCAACGTCCCGATGGCATGCGCCGCCACTACCACTACGAACCCGAGCGGCAGGCCGGCCACGCCGCCGCCCTGACCGGCGTCACGCTGGAAGCCACCGACGGCCGGCGCTGGCGCGCCCGCACCTGGACTTACGACGCACATGGCCGTGTCATCCAGGCGATCCCGGGCGCTCCCGACGCGACGGCGGATCGCCTGGACCTGGACTATCTGGACGGGCCGCACGGCACTCGCACCACCCGGATCCGCACCGCGGGGAGCGTGGCCGAAATCGACACGCAGACCCGCAGTGGCCTGACCGTCCCGCGTGCAGTGCGCACAGCGGTCTGCCCCGGCTGTCCTGAAACCACTCAGCGCCTCGGCTACGACGCCCGGGGCCGCTTGAGCGCCATTGGCGATCTGGTCATCCGCCGCGCACCGGACGGACGCATCCGCGCGCTGGCGCAGGCGCGCGGCGGATGGCCCGGCCTGCGCCTGCGTTACGGCCCCGACGGCCGCCTGGCGCGCTGGTCCAGCCGGCTCACAGGCACGACCCGGCTGGCACACGACGCGCACGGCCGCCTGATCAGCCGGCATCAGGCCAACAGTGGCCGCCTGGACATCCGCCGCGACACCATCGGCCGCCCGGTGGCGCTGCGGCACACGGCACCGGACGCACCACCGTTGGAGATCGGCCTGCGCTGGCGAGGCGATCAGCCGATCCGCCTGACACATCCCGAAGAAACCGAATACCTGGAACACGACGCCCACGGACGGGTGACGGCCCGCGCCATCCACCGGCCCCATCCCCGGGGCGCACTGAGCTACCGGGAACGCTACACCTACGATGCGCGGGGACGGCTGACGCGTCACGATCTGCCGGAGGGCGGAACGCTGCGCTACACCTGGTCCGACACAGGTCGCCTGAGCCGCCTGGACTGGGACGCCGCCGACGGCACACGCCGCACCGTCATCGATTCCGTAGCGGGTCTGGCCGGTTACCGCTACGGCAACGGTCTGTGGCTGCGCACGGCGGCGGGACCGGACGGACGCGCCGACACCCTGGTCCTGTCCAACGGGCCGCGTATTGTGTGGGGTGAGCGGCGGCGGCATGACGCGCGCGGCCGGATCGCACACTGGTCCACACTCCAGGCGGACGGCGCCTGGCGGCACCACGCGCTGGCGCACGATGCGCAGGACCGCCTCATCGGTGCCCGGGCTGACGCTACCCAGGCCTGGTTCGCCTGGGACGAGGACGGCCACCTGAGCGCCCGCCACGACCAGTACTCCCTGCCCCCCGGCGGCCCCCACGTGGACGCCGCGCCAAGGGGCGGCGACATGGGCCAGCGCGCAGATTCCAGGCTGCCTGCCATCCCTCGCGACCCGGGCGGCCTGGCGCGGGCAGTCGGCGGCCGTACGCTGCGCTATCAGACTCAGGGCCGGCTGGCCGAGGTTCGGGAAACCGGCAGAACCCTGGCCCGCTATGCCTATAACGCCCGGGGCCAGCAGATCCGCCGTACCTGGGACGGCGGAGAAACCGAACGCTATTACCTGGACAATCGTCTGGCGGCAGTCTGGCATCGGCCGTCCCCGGAGCCACCGAACTCCGGGACCGCGCCCTCCACGGCCCACGCCGCCTCGGCTGCCAAGGCCCCCACCTTCGGCGTCACCCAACGCTACCTGTACGCCCACGAAGTCCCGGTCGGGCTGCTGCAAACAGAAGCCGACGGCCGGACCCGCCTGTACTACCTCCACGCCGACCTGTTGGGCGCCCCCGTCCTGGCGACCGACGACGCGCGGGCGGTGCGCTGGACGGCCGACTACGACGCACTGGGCCGCGCGACCCGCCTGCGCGGCGACCTGACGCTGCCGCTGCGGCGGCCGGGTCAGGACGAGGACCCCGCGACCGGCTGGCACGACAATGTCTTTCGCACCTACCTGCCCGAACGCGGCCACTACCTGGAGCCCGACCCGCTGGGACCGCTGCCCGGCCTGCAGGCCCTGGGCTACGCCGCCCAGCAGCCCCTGCGCCACGTCGATCCGCTGGGCCTGATCCTGCTGGCCTTCGACGGCACGCGCTATGGTCCGCGCAACCAGGGCAATGTCTGGAAACTCGCCCAAGCCTACGAAGACGGCCCTGCCTACTACCATGCCGGCCCGGGCAACAGCTATTACACCGATTGGAACGCGATCACCGCCGCCGGCAGCCGCCAGATCCTGAGGAATCAATGGCAGTCCCTGCTGAACGCCCTGAACCGCGCGCAGGGCGCGGCCACACCGGTGCCCATCGACATCCTGGGGTACTCGCGCGGGGCGGCCCTGGCCCGCGATTTCGCCAACCGCATCGCGCAGCACACCCGCGACGGCTGGTTTTCCTACGATGATCCGCTGCGCGGAACCATCGGCCTGTGCGTGGACCTGCGCTTCCTGGGACTGTTCGACACTGTGGCGCAGTTCGGGCTGCTGGGCGCGGCCAATGCGGGCTTCGACCTGGGCATCGCCGGCGCCTGGCACTGGGTGGCGCATGCCGTGGCCCTGCATGAACTGCGGACCCTGTTCCCCCTGGTCTCGGCGGCCGGCGACGCAGGCAACACGGTCGAAGCGCCCTTCATCGGCGCCCACGCCGACATCGGCGGCGGCCTGCTGCTGGACGAGCGGCTGCAACCCATCCCCGAGGGCGACCTGTCGGACGTGGCCCTGAACTGGATGCGCTGGCAGGCCCTGGCCGCTTTGGTGCCGCTGGCGGAACTGGCACCGAGCGACCGGACGGTGACGAACCCGCTGCTGCACGATGAACGCAGCCCGGCCCTGCGACTCCTGCCGGGCGACCGGGCGCTGCAAGGTGTCGACACGCAGGCGATCGGCCCGCAAGGTGCCGACACGCGCCTGGGCGATGCGCAGCGGCGGATCGTCGAGGCCTTCATCCGCCGCGCCGACGCGGCGGATGAAGGCTCGGGGACCATCGCCGGCACCGTGGACATGACGACCTACGGCGCCTGGCTGAAGGCCGAACGGGGTCTGCCCGGAATGTCCGCCCCCTGAAATCGGGCTATCATTTCGGGATATCCTCAGATGCGGACACCATGCTACCCGAGCAACATACCCGGCTCATCGCCCTCCTGCGCTCCGTCCTGGACACGCTGATCCCCGAACAGACGCTGGACATCACCCTCGAACGCCCGAAAGTCGCCGCCCACGGCGACGTGGCCAGCAACGTTGCCATGCAGGCGGCCCGCGCGGCCCGCCGCAACCCGCGCGAACTGGCCCAGGCCGTCGTGGAAGGCGTGCTGGCCCACCCGGACGCCGCCGGCCTGATCGCCTCGGCCGAGGTCGCTGGCCCCGGCTTCATCAATTTCCGCCTGTCGGCCGCCGCTCACCAGGCCGTCCTGGATGCCATCCAGACCCAGGGCGAACAGTACGGCCACCGCCCCGCCAACGACGAGCGCGTGCTGGTGGAATTCGTCTCCGCCAACCCGACCGGCCCGCTGCACGTCGGCCACGCCCGTCAGGCGGCGCTGGGCGATTCCATCTGCCGCCTGTTCGCCACCCAGGGTGCCCAGGTCTCGCGCGAGTTCTACTACAACGACGCCGGCAACCAGATCCACAATCTGGCGATCAGCGTACAGGCGCGCGCGCGTGGCATCGAGCCCGACAGCCCGGACTTCCCCGAAGACGGCTACAAGGGCGAATACATCCTGGACATCGCCCGCGACTACCGGGCCCGCGCCACGGTGCAGGCCAGTGACGGCGAGCCCATCCTGGCAAGCGGCGACCTGGACGACCTGGACGCCATCCGGCGTTTCGCCGTGGCCTACCTGCGGCGAGAACAGGACCTGGATCTGCAGGCCTTCGACCTGCGCTTCGACAATTACTACCTGGAAAGCTCGCTCTACACCAGCGGGCGCGTCGACCGCACCGTCCAGGCCCTGATCGACGCCGGCCACACCTACGAACAGGAAGGCGCGCTGTGGCTGCGCACGACCGAACTGGGCACCGGCGACGACAAGGACCGCGTGATGCGCAAGTCCGAGGGCGGTTACACCTATTTCGTGCCGGACGTGGCCTACCACGTCGCCAAATGGGAACGCGGCTTCCACCACGCCATCAACATCCAGGGCACCGACCACCATGGCACCATCGCGCGCGTGCGCGCCGGACTGCAAGGTCTGGGCCTGGGCATCCCGGCCGACTATCCGGCCTACGTGCTGCACAAGATGGTGCGCGTCATGCGCGACGGCGCCGAGGTCAAGATCTCCAAGCGCGCCGGCAGCTACGTCACGCTGCGCGACCTGATCGACTGGGTCGGACGCGACGCCGTGCGCTTCTTCCTGGCCCAGCGCCGCGCCGATTCCGAATTCGTCTTCGACATCGATCTGGCCCTGTCGCGCAGCGAGGAAAACCCGGTCTACTACATCCAGTACGCGCACGCCCGCATCCACTCGCTGCTGCGCCAGCACGACACCGGCAGCCAGACGCAGGAGGCCGATCCGTCCCTGCTGACGGCTCCCACCGAAATCGCGCTGCTGCAACGCCTGGCGGAATACCCCGGCGTGCTGACGCAGGCCGCCCGCGAACTGGCCCCGCACCACCTGGCCTTCTGGCTGCGCGACTGTGCCGCCGATTTCCACGCCTGGTACAACGCCGAGCGCATCCTGGTGGACGACCCCGCCCTGGGCGCCGCCCGCCTGCGTCTGGCCCGCGCCACCGCTCAGGTGATCGCCAACGGCCTGGGCCTGCTGGGGGTCGGCGCCCCCGAGCGCATGTAGCATCATGGCCACCCGCAAGAAATCCTCTTCGCGATCCGGCAGCGCCTGGTTCGGCCTGGTCCTGGGCATGGTGCTGGGTGTGGCGGCGGCCGTGGCCGTGGCGCTGTTCGTCACCAAGGCACCCATGCCCTTCAAGGACAAGGCCAGCCGCGACGCGCCGACCACGCTGCTGCCGGACGTGAAGAACGCCCCGGACCCCAACATCGCCCTGTACGGCAAGGACGGCCCGGCCGGCACCCGCTCGACCGCCCAGGGCGGCAGCGGCACCAACCCGCCCGCCCCGGCGCCGGAACCCGGTGCGTCGCCCGAAAACCCCCTGTCCGACGCCATCGGCCAGATCATCGCCGGACTGGACAAGCCCGAAACCAAGCCGGCGCCGGCCCCGGTCACATCTCCGGCCCCGCCGCAGACCAGCCAGCCCATTCCGCCGCCGCCCCCGCCGCCGCCCGCCGCCCGCCCGGCACCCGGTACACAGACCACCTACTATCTGCAGACCGGCGCCTTCCGTTCGCAGAAAGAGGCCCAGGCCATGCTGGCCCGGGTCGTGCTGCTGGGCCTGCCGGTGCGCGTCGAGACCGGCGAATCCAACGGTGCCCCCATCAACCGCGTGCGCGTCGGCCCCTTCAAGGGTATCGACGAAATGAACCGCGCGCGGACCCGTCTGGGCGACGACAAGATCGAATCCACCGTCGTCCGCCCTTGAATCGTCTCCCCAAGGAGTCTCCATGAAGATCACTCTGTTTTCCCGTCTGCTGCCGGGCCTGGTTCTGGGCCTGGCCGCGCTGGCCATGACGCCCGCCCAGGCGGCGCCCTACAGCACCCTGGATCCGGTCCAGCCCTCGGACACCCCGGGCAAGATCGAGGTCCTGGAGTTCTTCTTCTATACCTGCCCGCACTGCAACACCATCGAGCCGATGATCATGAAATGGCAAAAGACCCTGCCCGAGGGCGTGGTCTTCAAGAGCGTGCCGGTCGCCTTCAACGCCAGCATGCGCGACATGCAGAAGCTGTACTACACCCTGGACGCCCTGGATCGCCTGGACCTGCAGCCGGCGGTCTTCAAGGCCATCCATGAAGAAAACAAGGATCTGACCCAGGCCAAAAACATCATCGACTGGGCCGCTGCCCAGGGGATGGACCGCCAGGCCTTCACCGACACGTTCAATTCCTTCGGCATCCAGACCAAGGTCTCCCGCGCCGACGAGTTGACCAAGTCCTACCACGTGGAAGGCACGCCGACGATCGCCATCGGCGGCCGCTACCTGACCTCGCCCGCGCAGACCGGCACCTACCAGGGCGCCATCGACGAAGCCGACAAGCTGGTCAAACAGCTCTTGGCCGGAAAGCAATAAGACAGACAACCGGGGGGCGTGATGCCCCTCGGCCACGTCAGCGGCGCGACGCCGTCTCGAACGCCTGCGTCAGATCCGCGATCAGGTCGGCCGGGTCTTCCAGGCCGATGTGCAGGCGCAGTACCGTGCCGGCCTTCATGCGGGCGTCGGCCACCGACGCCCAATAGCCGTGCGAGGCCAGGGCGGAGGGTTCGACCTGCGTGACCAGGCTTTCGTAACCGCCCCAGGAATAGCCGATCCCGAACAGCCGCAGGCTGTCGATCAGACGGCGGACCTGGGCCGCGTCGAAATCCACGGCCACGGACAGCAGGCCGTTGGAGCCCGTCGCATCGCGCTGCCACAGCGCGTGGCCCGCGTCGCCCGGCCAGGCGGGGAAGAAGATGCGCGACACCTGGGGCTGGGCATCCAGCCAGCGGCAGACTTCCAGCGCATTGCCAGCGCAGGCGCGCATGCGCACCCCCAGGGTGCGCGCCCCGCGCAATGCCAGCCAGGCGTCGTCGGCACTGACGGTATTGCCCAGGGCATAGTGGGTTTCGTGCAGTTTGCCGACCAGCGCCGGATCGCGCGCCACGGCCGCGCCCAGCATCAGGTCGGAATGCCCGCCGATGTACTTGGTGGCCGCGATCACCGACACGTCGGCCCCCAGCGTCAGGGGCCGGTAGATGTAGCCCGAGCCCCAGGTATTGTCCGCCACCACGGTCAGGCCGTGCTCGTGCGCCCAGCGTGACAGCGCGGGCATGTCCAGCATTTCCATCAGCAGCGAACCCGGAGATTCCAGGTACAGCACCCGGGTCTCGGGCCGCAGCGCGGCTTTCAGGCTGTCGAGATCGCCACGCACGAAGTCCATGGCCACGCCCATGCGCGACTGAATGGTCTTGTGGAAATAACGCACCGGCCCATACACGGAATCCACGACCAGCGCATGATCGCCCTGGCTCAGCAGCGCCATCAGCGTCATGCTGATGGCCGCCATGCCCGACGGTGCCAGGAACGCCCGTTCCCCGCCCTCCAGGCGGCACAGCAGCGTTTCCATGGCCTCGTGGGTCTGCAGCCCGACCCGGCCGTAGGTGGGCACACGCTCGCCGCGCTGCTTGGCGGCCTGGGCGTGGTCCAGCACATCCATGGAGGCGAAACGCACCGTACTGGTGCGGTACGAGGGCAGCGCCACCGGCCCCGTGCCGGTGACTGGGTCCAGGGGCGCCTGGCCGGTGTGCTGCAGCAGCGTGTCGATGCGGTCGGAATCGTGGCTTGTCATGATAGTTGCATAGGGTTTTTGGCCGCCGGGACGAGCCAGGACGCGAAATAGTCCCTGCGGACGATTGCGCGCCTGACGAATCCGAGCGGCATGCAGGCTGCGAGGTGGACGGCAGGCGCTGCAGCGTGGGGGCTATACCTTCTGAAAGCGATACACCCCGTCTTCGCCAAGGATGCGCTGCAGGGTTCCCTGGAAGTATAGGGCGTGCAGGTGGGCGATGGCTTCGCCCATGGCGAAAGAAAGCTGGTGCATGTCGAGCTTGCGGTGGAACAGCACCGGCAGCAGGTCATGGGCGCTGCGCGGTTGATCGCAGGCTGCCAGGACCTCGGCCAGACGATCCGCATGGTGTTCCCGCTGCTGGGCGATGCGCCGATGCAAGCCCCGGAATGGCCGACCATGGGACGGCAGCACCAGCGTGTCCTCGGGCAGCGCGTCATAGGCGGACAGCGAATCCAGGTACAGGCGCAGGGGATCGGCCTCGGGCTCCAGGTCGAACACGCTGACGTTGGTGGAGATGCGCGGCAGCACCATGTCACCCGAGATCAGCACATCCAGATCCGGACACCACAGCGAGACGTGCTCGGGCGCATGGCCGTAACCGACGATGACACGCCAGGCATGCCCCCCGATGGCGACGTCCTGACCGTCCATCAGGCGGTGGAAACGGGCCGGCATGTCGGGGACCAGACCGGTGTAGTACGCATGGCGGGCGCGGATCATGTCCTGCGCCTGCGGGTCGATCAGGCCGTGACGGACGAAATGCCGCGCGGCCGCCCCGCCCGCCGGCCCACTGCCCTCGACCGAGGAATCGGGCACCGCAGTCCCCGACCACATCCGGGCCAGCGTGTAGTCCGTCATCGACATCCACAGCGGTGCCTGCCAGCGCGCGCACAGCCAATGGGCCAGGCCGACGTGGTCCGGATGCATGTGGGTCACCAGCACGCGCAGCACCGGCAGGCCATCCAGCGCCTGTTCGAACACGGTTTCCCAGCTCGCGCGCAGTTCGGCCTTGTCGATGCCGCAATCGACCACTGTCCAGCCTTCGCGGCCATCGATGCGATCGCGCAGCAGCCACAGATTGATGTGATCCAGGGCGAACGGCAAGCGCATGCGGATCCAGCGCACACCGGCCGCCACGTCCTGCGCACGGCCGGGCTCGGGCAGGGCGTCGCCCCAGGGGTAGTCCAGTTCGTTTTCCAGCGGATTCATGCCATGTCTCCATGAAGATTCGGGTTTTCTCTCACTATTATGTCAGAGTTCATTCTTTACGTTGACGTAAACGTCATTCATAATGAGCACTGCTTTTGCACCCTGTCTTTGCATCACGGTTTCACGCCGCGACCGACCATGAGCCAAGCCACCTGGACGATTTCCGAACTTGCCCGCGAGTTCGACATCACGCCGCGCACGATCCGTTTCTACGAGGATCAGGGCATCGTCAGCCCGGAACGCGCAGGCCGCAACCGTATCTACGCAGCGCGCGACCGCACGCGGCTCAAGCTCGCCCTGCGCGGGCGGCGTCTGGGGCTGCAACTGTCCGAAATCGTCACCCTGATCGATCTGTACGACCGCGGCGGCGCCAGCAGTGACGCACAACTGCGGCAGTACGCCGACGTCCTCGCCAGCCACCGCGAAAAACTCGAACAACAGCGGCGCGACCTGGACGAGACCCTGAAAGAAATCCGCCGTCAGCAAGCCGATTGCGAAGCGCTGCTGCTGGCGCGCCATCCACGACACCAGGAGACCACCCCATGAACCTGCCCGGCCTGAACTTCGACCTTGGCTCCGACCTCGACATGCTGCGCGAGGCGGTCCGCGATTTCGCCCAGGCCGAAATCGCCCCGCGCGCGGCGGCAGCCGACCGCGACGACCAGTTCCCCATGGACCTGTGGCGCAAATTCGGCGACCTGGGCCTGCTGGGCGTCACCGTGGACGAAGCCTACGGCGGCGCAAACCTGGGTTATCTGGCGCACATGATCGCGATGGAGGAAATCTCGCGTGCCAGCGCGTCCATCGCCTTGTCCTACGGCGCGCACTCCAATCTGTGCGTCAACCAGATCCACCGCAACGGCACCGAAGCCCAGAAACAGAAATACCTGCCCGGACTGATTTCCGGCGAACGGATCGGCGCCCTGGCCATGAGCGAATCCGGTGCGGGTTCGGACGTGGTCAGCATGCGGCTGCGTGCCGAAAAACGCGGCGACCGCTACGTGCTCAACGGGACCAAGATGTGGATCACCAACGGACCGGACGCCGATACCCTGGTGGTCTACGCCAAGACCACCCCCGAAGCCCATCAGCGCGGCATCACCGCCTTCATCGTCGAAAAGACTTTCCCCGGCTTTTCCGTGGCGCAAAAACTCGACAAGCTGGGCATGCGCGGCTCGCACACCGGCGAACTGGTGTTCCAGGACTGCGAGGTCCCGGCCGAAAACGTGCTGGGCCAGGTCGACGGCGGGGTCAAGGTCCTGATGAGCGGTCTGGACTACGAACGCGCCGTGCTGGCGGCCGGCCCCCTGGGCATCATGCAGGCGGTCATGGACGTGGTCGTGCCTTATGTGCACGAACGCAAGCAGTTCGGCCAGGCCATCGGCGAATTCCAGTTGATTCAGGGCAAGCTGGCCGATCTGTACACCACCCTGCAGGCCTGCCGCGCCTACTGCTACACGGTCGGCAAGAACCTGGACGCGCTGGGCGCCGGGCACGCGCGCCAGGTGCGCAAGGACTGCGCCGGCGTGATTCTGTACTGCGCGGAAAAAGCCACCTGGATGGCTGGCGAAGGCATCCAGATCCTGGGGGGCAACGGCTACATCAACGATTACCCCACCGGCCGCCTGTGGCGCGACGCCAAGCTCTACGAGATCGGCGCCGGCACCAGCGAGATCCGCCGCATGCTGATCGGCCGCGAACTGTTCGGCGAAACGGCCTGATCCAACCCGGGAGCCACGCCGCCATGGACGACACCGGCGACCATCGCCACATCCAGCCCGTCGCGCCCCGGGGCCAGTCCCCGGAAGCCGTGGCGCGCATGATCCTGGCCGGATTCGACCGCCATTACTCGCTGTTTCGCTACAGTGCACAGCGGGCCAAGGCCCTGTTCGAATCGGGCGACTGGCACGGCATCCAGCAGCTCTCGCGCGAACGCATCGAATACTACGACACCCGGGTGCGCGAATGCGCGGCGGCCCTGAGCCAGGCGCTGCGCGGCACCACGCCCGCGCGCACCGCGCCCGACACCGCCCTGACCAGCGAGCAGATCGAGTTCTGGCAGGCCGCCAAGACCTGCTACATCACGCTGCTGGCCGGCCACCATCAGCCCGAATGCGCGGAAACCTTCTTCAATTCGGTGTCCTGCCGCATCCTGCATCGCAACTACTTCAACAACGACTTCCTGTTCGTGCGCCCGGCGGTAGCGACCGACTACATCGATGACGAACAGCCCTCCTACCGGGCCTACTACCCGCTGACCGAGGGCCTGCTGCCCAGCCTGGTCCGCATGGCGGCCGACTTTGGCCTGGCTGCGCCCTACCACGACCTGCCGGCCGACGTGCGGCGCATGGCGCGCATGGGCCTGCGTCATCTGCGTCACACCCTGCCGCGCGGCCAGGGCAAGCGTCTGGCGCCGGATTGCCAGATCCAGGTGCTCAACACCCTGTTCTACCGCAACAAGGGCGCCTACATCGTCGGCCGCCTGATCAACCAGACCGCCATCCACCCGTTCGCCGTGGCGCTGCTGCACACGCCCTCGGGCCACATCCAGTTCGACGCTCTGCTGCACTCCAGCGACGACCTGAGCACGCTGTTCAGCTTCACGCGCGCCTATTTCATGGTCGACATGGAGGCCTCGGCGGCCTACGTCGATTTCCTGGCGTCGCTATTTCCGCGCAAGCCCAAGGCCGAGATCTACACCACCATCGGTCTGCAGAAACAGGGCAAGACCCTGTTCTACCGCGACTTCCTGCACCACCTGTCGCATTCTCGGGACGCGTTCGACTACGCGCCGGGGATTCAGGGCATGGTGATGACGGTGTTCACGCTGCCGTCCTACCCTTACGTGTTCAAACTGATCCGCGACCGCATCGCCAAGGACGGCATGGACGAAGCCACGGTGCGGCTCAAATACCAGATGGTGAAGAAGCATGACCGCGTCG
Source organism: Castellaniella sp. (assembly GCF_049650445.1). Lineage (GTDB taxonomy): Bacteria > Pseudomonadota > Gammaproteobacteria > Burkholderiales > Burkholderiaceae_B > Castellaniella. The sequence goes on from NZ_JBASAD010000008.1 coordinate 23,622, forward strand.
GGCGCATGGCCGACACCTGGGAATACTCCCAGGTCGCCCTGCCGCGCAACCGCTTCTCGCCACGCCTGCTCGAAGGCCTGCGCCACGAGGTCCCCAGCCTGCTCGAGGAAACCGACGACCTGGTGGTGCTGCGCCACGTCTACATCGAACGCCGCATGACGCCGCTGAACATCTTCCTGAGCAGCGCCTCCGACGCAGCCCTGGAGACCGCCGTGCAGCAATACGGCCAGGCCATCCGCGAACTGGCCGCCGCCAACATCTTCCCCGGCGACATGCTGTACAAGAATTTCGGCGTCACCCGCCTGGGCCGCGTGGTCTTCTACGACTACGACGAAATCCAGCGCATGACGGAAATGCAGTTCCGCCGCATCCCGCCCGCCCCCAACGAAGAAGCCGAGATGTCCGGCGAACCCTGGTATCCGGTGGGAGCCAACGATGTATTCCCGGAAGAATTCGAGCACTTTCTATTGGGAGACCCCCGGGTGCGCGCCGCGTTCCTCAAACACCACGCACCGCTTTTGGATGCACAATGGTGGCAGGATTGCCGTGCGCGCGCCGCCCAGGGCCGCATCGAAGACATTTTTCCTTACGACCAAACGCGCAGACTGCAGCCACCGGACGGCCACTGAGAGGCCGTCCGGAGCAAACCAAGGAACACACCCCGAACAAAAGGAGCAACACCATGTCCGAGTCCATCGTCATCGTCTCTGCCGCCCGTACCCCCATGGGGGGCATGCTGGGCAGCCTTTCCGGTCTGGCCGCAAACGAACTGGGCGCCATTGCGATCAAGGCCGCCGTCGAACGCGCCGGCATCGCGGGTGACGCCATCCAGGAAGTCATCATGGGCAACGTGCTGCAGGCCGGCCAGGGCCAGGCGCCCGCCCGCCAGGCCGCCCTGGGCGCCGGCCTGCCCAAAAGCGTGGCGTGCAGCACCCTGCACAAGGTCTGCGGCTCCGGCCTGAAGGCCGTGATGCTGGCTCACGACATCATCAAGGCCGAGTCGGCCGAGGTCGTGGTCGCCGGCGGCCAGGAAAGCATGAGCAACGCCCCCTACCTGCTGCTGCGCGGCCGTCAGGGATACCGCTACGGCCATTCCACGGTCTATGACCACATGGCCCTGGACGGCCTGGAAGACGCCTACCAGCGCGGCACGGCCATGGGAGTGTTCGCCGAAGACTGCGCTGCGAAGTACAGCTTCACGCGCGAACAGCAGGACGACTTCTCGCTGGAATCGCTGCGCCGCGCACGCCAGGCCACCGAGGACGGCAGCTTCAAGTGGGAAATCGCTCCGGTCTCGATCAAGGGCCGCAAAGGCGACACGGTGATCGACACCGACGAGTCCCCCCTCAAGGCCATGCCGGAGAAAATCCCGACGCTCAAGCCCGCCTTCAAGAAGGACGGCACGATCACGGCGGCCAACGCATCCTCGATCTCCGACGGCGCCGCGGCCCTGGTGGTGACGACCGCCTCCAAGGCCAAGTCGCTCGGCGTCCAGCCTCTGGCGCGCATCGTCGCCCACAGCCAGTTCTCGCACGAACCGCAGTGGTTCACCACCGCCCCGGTCGGCGCGATCCAGAAAGTGCTGGACAAGGCCGGCTGGAAAACGGGCGACGTCGATCTGTACGAAATCAACGAAGCCTTCGCCGTGGTGACCATGGCGGCCATGGCCGACCTGAAGCTGCCGCACGACCGCGTCAACATCCACGGCGGCGCCACGGCCCTGGGCCACCCCATCGGCGCCTCGGGCGCGCGTCTGCTGGTCACGCTGATCGGCGCCCTGCGCAAGACCGGCGGCAAGCGCGGCCTCGCCACGCTGTGCATCGGCGGCGGCGAAGCCGTCGCCCTGGCCATCGAAATGCTGTAAATCTCCGCAGCCCCACGCAGCCGGCCGTCACGAGCGACCGGCTCGTTTTTTCCAGGAACCGACATGCCGGTCATCGAGTCCCGCGTCAACCCACGATCCCAGGAATTCCAGGACAACGCCCGCGTCATGCGGTCGCTGGTCGACGACCTGCGCCAACGCATCGCGCATACGGCGCAGGGCGGCAGCGAAACGGCCCGCGCCAAGCACCTGGCGCGCGGCAAACTGCTGCCGCGCGAACGGGTCGAGCGCCTGCTCGATCCCGGCACCCCGTTCCTGGAACTGTCGCCGCTGGCGGCGCTCGACGTCTACGGCAACGACTCGCCCGGCGCCGGCCTCATCACCGGCATCGGCCGGGTGGGCGGCACCGAATGCGTGATCGTCTGCAACGACGCCACGGTCAAGGGCGGCACCTACTACCCCCTGACGGTGAAAAAACACCTGCGCGCCCAGGAAATCGCCCAGCAGAACCATCTGCCCTGCGTCTATCTGGTCGATTCGGGCGGCGCCAACCTGCCCAACCAGGACGAGGTCTTTCCCGACCGCGATCACTTCGGGCGGATCTTCTACAACCAGGCCGTGATGTCGTCCCTGGGCATCGCCCAACTGGCCGTGGTGATGGGTTCCTGCACCGCCGGGGGCGCCTACGTGCCCGCCATGAGCGACGAATCCATCATTGTGCGCAACCAGGGCACGATCTTTCTGGGAGGCCCGCCCCTGGTCAAGGCCGCCACCGGCGAAGAAGTCTCGGCGGAAGACCTGGGCGGCGGCGACGTGCACACCCGCCTGTCGGGCGTGGCCGATCATCTGGCTGAAAACGACACCCACGCGCTGCGCCTGGCGCGCGACGCGGTAGCCCGGCTGAACCGCCCGGCCCTGCCTGCGACCGCCGCCTGGACCGAACCCCTGTACGACCCGGCCGAACTGGATGGCATCATCCCCCAGGACACACGCAAGCCCTACGACGTGCGCGAGGTGATCGCCCGCATCGTGGACGGCTCCGACTTCGAGGAATTCAAGGCGCGCTTCGGCACGACCCTGGTCACGGGCTTTGCGCGGATCTACGGCATGCCGGTCGGCATCATCGCCAACAACGGCGTCCTGTTTTCCGAAGCCGCACAAAAAGGCACGCACTTCATCGAGCTGTGCTGCCAGCGCAACATCCCCCTGGTCTTTCTACAGAACATCAGCGGTTTCATGGTGGGCCGCAAATACGAAAACGAGGGCATCGCCCGCCACGGCGCCAAGATGGTCACGGCCGTGTCCACCGCCTCGGTGCCCAAATTCACGGTGCTGATCGGCGGCTCGTTCGGTGCCGGCAACTACGGCATGTGCGGTCGCGCCTTCAGCCCGCGCCTGCTGTTCCTGTGGCCCAACGCGCGCATCTCGGTCATGGGCGGCGAACAGGCCGCCAGCGTCCTGGCCACCGTGAAGCGCGACAACATCGAACGCAAGGGCGGCGCCTGGTCCGCCGACGAGGAAGAAGCCTTCAAGGCCCCCATCCGCGCCCAGTACGAGCACGAAGGCCATCCCTACTATTCCACCGCGCGACTGTGGGACGACGGCATCATCGCGCCGTCCGACACACGGCGGGTGCTGGGCCTGGGCCTGGCCGCCGCCCGTCACGCCCCGGCCGAAGCCACGCGCTTCGGTGTGTTCAGAATGTAAGGAAAGCGCCATGTTCAATACCCTCCTGATCGCGAACCGGGGCGAGATCGCCTGCCGCATCGCCGCCACGGCCCGCCGCATGGGCATCCGCACCGTCGCCGTCTATTCCGACGCCGATGCCAACGCCCGCCACGTCCAGGCCTGCGACCGCGCCGTGCACATCGGCGGCCCGGAACCCGCCGCCAGCTACCTGCGCGCCGACGCCATTCTGGAAGCTGCCCGCCGCACCGGTGCCCAGGCCATCCACCCGGGCTACGGCTTCCTGTCGGAAAACGCCGATTTCGCCCGCGCCTGCGCAGCCGCCGGCCTGACCTTCGTCGGCCCGCCCGTCGATGCGATCGCCGCCATGGGCAGCAAGTCCGCCGCCAAGACCCTGATGTCCGGCGCCGACGTGCCCCTGGTGCCGGGCTACCACGGCGAACGCCAGGAGGCCGATTTTCTGCAGGAACAGGCGCGCGCCATCGGCTATCCCGTGCTCATCAAGGCCAGCGCAGGCGGCGGCGGCAAGGGCATGCGCATCGTCCACGCCGACGCCGAATTCCAGGCGGCCCTGGCCTCCTGCCAGCGCGAGGCGGCCAGCAGCTTCGGCAACGCCCAGGTCCTGATCGAGCGCTACCTGACCAAGCCGCGCCACATCGAAATCCAGGTCTTCGCCGACACGCACGGCCAATGCGTGCACCTGTTCGAGCGCGACTGCTCCGTGCAACGGCGCCACCAGAAGGTGATCGAGGAAGCCCCCGCGCCCGGCATGACGCCGGACCGCCGCGAGGCCATGGGCCGGGCCGCCGTGGCCGCCGCCCAGGCCGTCGGCTACGTCGGTGCCGGCACGGTGGAATTCATCGCCGAGCCCGACGGGCGCTTCTATTTCATGGAGATGAATACCCGGTTGCAGGTCGAGCACCCGGTCACCGAAGCCATCACCGGCCAGGATCTGGTGGAATGGCAGTTGCGCGTGGCCGCCGGCCAGCCGCTGCCATTGCGCCAGGACCAGTTGCACATCCAGGGCCACGCCCTGGAGGCCCGCATCTACGCAGAGAACCCGGACAAGGACTTCCTGCCCAGCATCGGCCGCCTGGACGCCCTGCAGTGGCCGCCGCACGTCGTCTTTCAGACCGGCCCGGTGCGTGTGGACGGCGGCGTGCGCGAAGGCGACACCATCTCTCCGCACTACGACCCGATGATCGCCAAGCTGATCGTCCACGGTCAGGACCGCGAACAGGCCCGGCAGCGGATGCTGCGCGCGCTGGGCGCGGTGCGCTGCACCGGCGTGCACACCAATATCGCCTTCCTGGGCCGCCTGATGGACGATCCGGCCTTTGCCACCGCCGATCTGGACACCGGGCTCATCGAGCGCGAGCACGACCGCCTGTTCCCGGCCCCCCGGGACAGCGAGGACACCACGCTGGCCCTGGCCGCCGCCACTCTGCTGCATCACGACGGTCTCGCCCGTCCTGGCGCCACGGCCATGACCGGCGGCCCCTGGAGCCAGGCCGACGGCTGGCGCATCGGCGGCCACTACGCCCGCACCTTGACCCTGAAAGACGACCGGGGCGAACGCACCGTGCACCTGCGCCGCAACGGCGGCAACTGGACCCTGGCGGTGGACGAACACCCTGCGCAGGCCTTTCACTGGCAGGCCGAAGGCCACCACCCGGCCCACGTCCGCGTGCGCCTGGGTGACACCGAAGCGCGCGGCGACGTCCACTGCGGCGGTTCGCGCCTGGACGTCTTTGACTACGGCCGGCGCCAGACCCTGGAATGGCGCGATCCGCTCACCCTGGCGGCCGCGTCCACCGACGACACGGCCGGCGGCCTGACCGCCCCGATGCCGGGCAAGATCCTGTCGGTCGCCGTGGCGGCGGGCGACACCGTCACGCGCGGCGCGCCCCTGCTCGTCATGGAGGCCATGAAGATGGAGCACACCATCGAGGCGCCTCACGACGGAGTAGTCAAGGAAGTCTTCTACGCGGTCGGTGACCAGGTGACCGAGGGCGTGACGCTGATCGATCTGGAGCCGCACGAAAACTGATTTGCCGGGTATAGTCCGCGATACAACAGGCGATACACAAACGCCACGTATCCGACTCGAAAAAGACTCATGAGACAGAACCTGCCCGTCACCCAGCACGTCCACGCCTATCCGGCCCACATGACCCTGATCTCCATCACGGACGAAAAGGGCCGGATCACCTACTGCAACAAGGACTTCACCATCGTCAGCGGCTATTCGAAACAGGATCTCCTGGGTCAGCCGCACAATATCCTCCGTCACCCGGACATGCCCGAAGAAGCCTTCCGGGATTTCTGGGATACCGTCCAGGCCGGCCGGCTCTGGAGCGGGCCCGTCAAGAACCGGCGCAAGAACGGCGATACCTACTGGGTGAACGCCAACGCCACCTGCATCCGCGAAAACGGCAAGATCATCGGCTATCTTTCCGTACGCACCCACCTGCCCGACGAGGTCATCGTGGCAGCGGAAGCCCTGTTCGCCACCATGCGCCAGGAGGCCGCCAACGGCAAGCTCAAGCACCGGCTCCAGGGCGGGCAAATCCATCGCAGCGGCCTGCTGCCCCGGCTGCGCCGCGCCCTGCACCTGACCCCGCAGCGCAAAGCCGTGCTGCTGACCGGCCTGGCCGCCGCCTGCCCTCTGCTGGCCTCTGCCCTGAATCTGCCCTGGACATTTCAGGCACTGGCCGGCGTCGTCGGCATCGCCCTGGCCACGCTGGGCGTCGACCGCTTCCTGCTGCTCCCGATCCGGCGGGTCACGGCCCTGATCGAAAAACTGGCCAGCGGCGATTTGTCCGAAACGATCCGCCTCGACGATTACCGCGCCACGCGCCGCCTGATCCTGTCGATCAACCAGTTGGCCCTGGGCATCCGCACCGCCATGTCCGATGTCCGGCAGTTCCTCAGCACCGACTCCCACGTGCTGTCCCAGCACAGCGACGACATGGTCGTACGGGCCGAACAGCAGGCCGCCAACCTGAGCCAATCCGCCGAGGCCATCGACCAGATCAGCCATGCGGTGGAGCAGACCTCGACGATGACCCAAAACGGCACCGAACTGGCCCAGGAATCCCTGGACGCCGTCAACCGCAGCCAGCAGGCCATCCAGAACCTGGCCCAGATCATCGAGCGCATCACCGAGTCCTCGCAGCACATCAACGACTTCACCCAGGTAATCGAATCCGTGGCGTTCCAGACCAACATCCTGGCCCTCAATGCCTCGGTCGAGGCGGCACGGGCCGGCGAGCACGGCCGCGGCTTCGAGGTGGTCGCCTCCGAGGTCCGGGCCCTGTCCAAGCGCACCTCGGACGCGGCACAGCAAATCCACGAACTGATCTCCGAGTCCCGCAAGCACATCGAGCAAGGCAACGATCGCAGCCGGCAGGCCGAATCCCGCATGGGCGAAGTCGCCGCCACGGTCCAGCGCCAGGTCGAGATTCTGCAGGACATCCATCAGGCGGCCCGCGAACAGACGACCCGCATCCAGGAGGTCAGCGACGCCCTGAGTCAACTGGATCAGATCACCGACACCAACACGAAACTGGCAACCGAACTCTCGCGGATCGCCGGCACGATGGAGGACAATGCCCAGGCTTCGCTGGACAACCTCCGTATCTTCAAGCTGGCCGAAGGCGACCGCACCCACGCGCACGCTGACGCGGTCGCCCTGCGGCGCGCCAACAAACAGGCCACGGAGGCGCTGGCGCTGACCGACTGAGCGCCCAGGCGGCACAGCGTCTCCCGGACAAGTACACTATGGGCACCACCGCATCACCACCCGCCATGTACGACATCCTGGTTTACCTGTTCGAAAACTACTACACGCCCCAGGCCTGCCCGCGCGCCGAAGTCCTGGCCAGCAAGCTGGCGGCCGCCGGATTCGAGCACGAGGACATCGACGACGCGCTGAACTGGCTGCGCGACCTGGCCAGCACCACCGAACGCTGCCTGCCGCTGGCCGTCATGCGCGATGCCCGGCGCGATGCCGCGCGCGTCTACACCGACACGGAATACGCGACGCTGGGCACCGAGGCGATCGGCTTCATCAGCTTCCTGGAACATTCCGGCAGCCTGCCCCCGGTTCTGCGCGAAATCCTGATCGAAGCGGCCCAGGCGGCGGACCATTCCCCCCTGTCCCTGGCCGAAATCAAGGTCCTGGCGCTGATGGTCCTCTGGAGCCAGGAGGCCGAAGTCGACCATCTGGTGTTCGAGGAACTGCTGACCGACGACGAAGGCCGGCTGTCACACTGATGTCCCGCCCCTACGTGGGTCGCTTCGCGCCCAGCCCCAGCGGACCCCTGCACGCCGGATCGCTGGTGGCGGCCCTGGCCAGCCATCTGGACGCCCGGGCGCACCAGGGCCGCTGGCTGCTGCGTATCGAGGACATCGACGAACCCCGCACCGTCCCCGGTGCCGAGCGCGTCATCCTGGGACAACTGGAAACCCTGGGCCTGCACTGGGACGGGGAACCCGTCCGTCAGACGCAGCGCCATCCTTTATATGAAGCCGCCTTCGCACGGTTGCGCGCCGCCGGGCGCCTGTACGGCTGTGCCTGCGTCCGGCGCGAACTGCCGCCCGGCCCCTATCCCGGCACCTGCCGCCCGCCGAAGGGCACGGGGAGCCGCCCGATCCGCAGTTGGCGCTTTCTCGTCGATCCCGGCGTGGAAACCTTCACCGACCGCTGGCTGGGTTCGCAGGTCCAGGACGTGGCGGCCGAGGTCGGGGACTTCATCGTCCGTCGCGCCGACGGCCTGTGGGCCTATCAACTGGTCGTGGTGGTGGACGATGGCGACCAGGGCGTCACCGACGTGGTGCGCGGCACCGACCTGCTGGATTCCACGGCCCGCCAGCGGCAACTGGCCCGCGCCCTGGATCTGCCGGCGCCGCGCGTGCTGCACGTGCCGCTGATCCTGGACGCCGCCGGCCACAAGCTGTCCAAACAGAACCACGCGCCCGCGCTGGACGTCTCGCGGCCCCTGGACTGCCTGCACGCGGCCTGGCAGGCCCTGGGCTTCGCTGCACTGCCCGCCGCGACGCCGGACGCGTTCTGGCCGCTGGCGACGGCAGCTTGGTCGCAGCGGTTCGGGATGCAGGCGACCGATCGCGCCTGACCCGGCCCCCTACAGCGGCTTCATCCCCTCGTCCAGCAACTCGGCCAGCAGCGATTTTCCATCCCGCGCCACCCTCAGCACGCCGTAACGGGCCTTCTCATAACGCGCCCCCTGGCCTTCGGGGAAGAACCAGTTCCGCCCGCCCCAATCCGCGCCGCTGGACTGCCAGCCCGACCGTTCGCGCGGGCGCCAGCGGAAGACCAGTGCCACGGTCTGGTCATCCGCATCCGAAGGCGCCTCCGCCGTCACCTCCTGCAACTGCCCGACGCCCTGGTCATCGAGCCGCAGCAGCAGCCAGCCCCGGCCCGATGCGTCGAGTGCGTCCTTCACCGGCGGATGCTCGTCCAGCCAGCCCTCCACCTGTCGGCGGATGGCATAGTCCAGATCCATATAGTCCCCCTGCATCAGCGAACGCGGGTCCACCGGGGCCAAAGCCAGTGCCACGGCCCGCCCTTCGGACAGAATGGTCTTGTAGTACTGCACGCGGGCCAGCACCAGTCCCAGGATCAGCACGCCACCCGCCAACACGCCCGCCGCCAGCCTCCCATGCCGCCGGCCGGCCACGATCCCGGCCGTCAGCCGGTAGCGCAGCGCCAGCACCCCCGTCAGCGCGGCCAGCGCGGCCGCCGCCAGGCCCAGCGAGACCGACTTGGCGATCAGACCGCCGTCGAGCGTCGTGTTGAAGTAATAGAGCGCGATGCCCCCCAGCGCCAGCGGTAGTGACCACACCTGCGGCAGGCGATCCCTGGACCACCCGCCCAGCACGACACCCGTCAGCGCCACCGCCAGCAGCGGCGCGCCCATCCAGCCCAGGCCCGCCGCGCAGCACACCGCTGGCACACCGAAGCGCAGCAAAGGCGGCAAAGCGGGCCGGACGGTCGACATCCAGGCCCCCAGCAACACACCGGGCAGCACGGCCAGCGCCGCCAGAGCCCCATGCACCGGCAACCGGCCGACCCAGACCGGGCCGGCCGCCGACTCGGAAACCAGGCCTGCCAGCACCGCCGCCACCGTCATCGACGCCCACCCCAGCGGACGCCAGAACAACCGCAAGCCTGCCCGCATCGACAGCAACCAGGCCGCTGCCCCGAACACGACGAAAAACACTGCGCGCCACGCCAGGCCATCGAACATGAGCGGCTCATCGTGCCACCCCCACCGCTGCGGGAACGTCAGATAGCAGCCGATGCCCAGCACCACCCCGGCAGCCAGCAGGCGGACGGCAAATTGCCGCGTCCCGGCGTAGACCACCCCGCCGGCCGCCAGCAGAAGCGCCAGATGCAGCGCCAGACCACCGGATTCGTCCACGGCCAGCCAGACCACGCCCGCCGCGCACAGCAGCAGACCCAGCGCCGCCAGCACTCCGCCAAACTCGCGCCCGAGCGCTCTGCCCGCCGTCCGGCTGATGAACAGCCCCGGCAACATCGCCACCGCCCCGGCCCCCAGCACCGCCGCGGCCGTATCCAGGCGAAACGCGATCCCCACCCCGACAGCCAGCAGCGACACCGCCGGGATCAGCACCCCGACCCGCAGGGCGATCAGGTACCACGGCACGGCGGCATCCCCCGCCAGCGCCGTCTCCGCATCGAGCGCGCCCCGAGTCACCCATGCCGGATCGGCCGAGCCATCCCCCGCCGCCTCGTGCTGCCGCAGCCACAGCACATGCTTGACCGCCAGCATGCCCAGGAGCAACATCACCACGGCCAGGCCGATCAGTCCAAGCTCCGACGAGACCCGAGGCCCCAGCCACAGGCCCGCCGACACGATCCCCGCCAGCAGTGCCATGGACACGACGGCCAGATCACGGCGCACACGCGCGTAAAAGACATACACCGCCCCGATCGCCAGCACGCCCAGACCCGGGCCCACCGTCCCCTGCCATTGCCACAAGCCGTCGGAGCCCCACCCGTCAAGCCCCCCAAAAGACCCTTGCATGATCGCGCTGCAGGCCCAGAACAGCACGCCACACCCCGCCAGCACCCGCCGCGCCAGATGCCAGGGGTCCCGCAGCCATGTGCGCAGGCCTTCCGCCAGCGCCAGCAGGGCGCCGTTCAGGAGCATCAAGGCCAGCCCGAACCAGTCACCCCACCAGAGGATGGACGAAGTGCCGGCCCAGGTGACGTACGTCAGGTTCAGCAGCAGCACCCACAACAGCGCCAGCACTGCGGAACGCAGCAGCACCAGCCAGGGCAGGAGCAGCATCGCCCAGGCGAAGAACAATTCCCAGGCATCCGCACCGGTTTGATAGATCTGCCCCGTCAGCGCCAGCAAAGCGCCCGTCGCCAGCGCGGCCAGCCCTGCCGCATGTTCCGCCCACGGACTGCCACGCCAGGCCAGTCCGGTCGTCACGCACACCAGCAGCGCCAAAACCCCCTGCACCAGCCGCAGCCGGCCATCCGGGCTCATCTGCGGCCAATTGGACGCGATCCAGAACACCAGGGCGGATCCGGCCAGCAGCACGCTCAGAAAGCCGATGCCCAGGGCCAGAATACGACGCCACTGGACCGGATCGCCGGCATCCGTCTGAGACGAGACGACTTGCATGGTGTAATACCCCCTCGTATGATCCGCGCTAATGCGGCCCAAAATGCGGCCGCCTCGGAAACCTCATGACCAAAACTCTGATTATTGCTGAAAAACCCTCGGTCGCCCTGGACATCTCCCGGGCGCTGGGCGGTTTCACCCGGGAAGGCGACTACTTCGAAAGCGAGCAATACGTGCTGTCCTCCAGCGTCGGCCACTTGCTCAGCCTGGTGGCGCCCAACGACCCGGTGCGCGGCAAATGGAGTTTCACCCACCTGCCGGTCATCCCACCCCAGTTCGAGCTGGGCCCGACCGACAAGCGCTCCGCCGAACGGCTGAAGCTGCTGGTCAAGCTGCTCAAGCGCAAGGACGTCGGCGCCGTCATCAACGCCTGTGACGCGGGTCGCGAGGGCGAACTGATCTTCCGCTACATCGTCCAGTATTCGGGGGTGAAGAAGCCCATACAGCGCCTGTGGCTGCGGTCCATGACTCAGGCGTCCATCCGGGATGCGTTCGCCAACCTGCGCGACGACGAGACCATGAAGCCGCTCGAGGCCGCCGCCCGGTCCCGCGCCGAGGCCGACTGGCTGGTCGGCATCAACGGCACCCGCGCCATGACGGCCTTCAACAGCAAGGACGGCGGCTTCTTCAAGACCCCGGTGGGCCGCGTCCAGACGCCCACGCTGGCGATCGTGATGGAGCGCGAAAACCGCATCCGCAGCTTCGTCTCGCGCGACTACTGGGAAGTCCACGCCACCTTCGTCGCCGCCGCCGGCCTGTACGAAGGCCGCTGGTTCGACCCCGAATTCAAGAAAAACGAACAGGACCCCGAAGTTCGCGACTCGCGTCTGTGGTCCGCGGCGGCCGCCCAGACCATCGTCGCCGCCTGCCGCGAACAGCCCGGCAGCGTGACCGAGGAATCCAAGCCCAGCACGCAGATGTCCCCGGCCCTGTTCGACCTGACCACGCTGCAGCGCGAGGCCAACTCGCGCTTCGGCTTTTCCGCCAAGACCACACTGTCGCTGGCCCAGTCGCTGTACGAGCGCCACAAGGCCCTGACCTATCCGCGTACCGATTCACGTTACCTGCCCCAGGACTACGTCGACACCGTACAGCAGACCATGCGTGTCCTGTCCGACAGCGACTCGGGCGTGGCCCGTTCCGTGCGGCCCTACGCCGCCCAGGTCGTGAAACAGGACTGGGTCAAGCCCAACCGGCGCATCTTCGACGACAAGAAGATCTCCGATCACTTCGCCATCATCCCCACCCTGCAGGTACCGCGCGAACTGAGCGACGCCGAATTCAAGATCTACGAACTGGTGACGCGCCGCTTCCTGGCGGTGTTCTTCCCGGCGGCCGAATTCCGCGTCACGACCCGCATCACCCAGGTCTCGGGCCATCACTTCAAGACCGAAGGCAAGGTGCTGGTGTCGCCCGGCTGGCTGGCCATCTACGGCCGCGAAACCCAGGGCGAAGACGCCTCGCTGGTGGCCGTGGCCGACGGCGAGCGCGTGCGTACCGAGGACATCGAGGCACGCGGCCTGGCCACCAAGCCGCCCGCCCGCTTCAACGAAGCCACGCTGCTGTCAGCCATGGAAGGCGCCGGCAAGCTGGTGGACGACGAGGCCCTGCGCGAAGCCATGTCCGAGCGCGGCCTGGGCACTCCGGCCACCCGCGCGGCCATCATCGAAGGCCTGATCAACGAGACCTATCTGCGCCGCGAGGGCCGCGATCTGGTGCCCAGCGCCAAGGCACGCCAATTGATGACGCTGCTGTCCGGTCTGGGCGTCAACGAACTGACCTCGCCCGAGCTGACCGGCGAATGGGAACATCAGCTCAAGCTGATCGAACAGCGCCAGCTCGACCGTGAATCCTTCATGCGCGAGATCGCCCAGATGACCCAGGTGATCGTCAAGCGCGCCAAGGAATACGAACGCGACACGGTGCCCGGCGACTACGCCACCCTGCAGACCCCTTGCCCGAAATGTGGCAGCGTGGTCAAGGAAAACTATCGCCGCTACGCCTGCACGGCCTGCGACTTTTCCATCGGCAAGCATCCGGGCGGACGCACCTTCGAGGTGCCCGAAGTCGAAGAACTGCTGGCCCAGCGTACGCTGGGTCCGCTGACCGGCTTCATCAGCAAGATGGGACGGCCCTTCGCGGCCGTGCTGCGCATCACCGACGAATACAAGCTGGAATTCGACTTCGGCCAGCGTGACGACGAAGACGCCGAGCCCGTGGACTTCTCCGGCCACAGCCCATTGGGCACCTGCCCCAAATGCGGCGGCCGCGTCTTCGAGCACGGCATGAACTATGTCTGCGAGCGCGCCGTGGGCCCGGAAAAGAGCTGCACCTTCCGCAGCGGCAAGGTCATCCTGCAGCAGGAAATCCCCGCCGCGCAAATGAGCAAGCTGCTGGAAACCGGCAAGACCGACCTGCTCGACGGCTTCGTGTCCAGCCGCACCAACCGCAAGTTCAAGGCCTTCCTGGTGCGCCAGGACGACGGCAAGGTCGGCTTCGAGTTCGAGCCGCGTCCGGCCAAGGCGGGCGCCAAGACGGCTGCGGCAGGCAAAACGGCGACGAAAACAGCCACCAAGTCCACTACCAAGACCGCAAGCAAAACCGCCGCCAAATCCGCAACCAAGACCGCCACGAAAACAGCGGTCAAAAAAACCGCCGCGAAAAAGGCCGCCGTGAAGAAAACCGCCGCCAAAAAGGTCGCGGCGGCGCAGGACGACGACGGCCCGGCCTTCTGAATGTCAATGCACGCGCAGACGTCTTCCGCATCCCGGGCCGCCGAACCAGTCCAGCGGCCCCGCCCGGCCCGCGCGGTGATCGTCATGGGGGTCTCGGGCAGCGGCAAATCCACCGTCGGCGCCCTGCTGGGGCAGCGCCAGAACTGGACCTTCGTCGAAGGCGATGCCTTCCACAGCGCGGCGAACCACGCGAAGATGCACGCCGGCGTCCCGTTGACGGACGAGGATCGGGCCTCCTGGCTGGAGGCGCTGGGCCTGGAACTGGCGCGCCGTGCCGCCGACGGCGTCGTCCTCAGTTGCTCGGCCCTGAAACAGGCCTACCGACAGCAACTGCGCGTGCACGTGCCCGGCCTGACCTTCATCTGGCTGGAAGTCGGCCGCGACGCGGCCTACCGGCGCGTCGCCGGCCGTGGCGACCGCCATTTCTTTCCCGCCACCCTGATCGACAGCCAGTTCGACACACTGGAACCGCCCCACGGCGAAACCGGCGTGCTGCGCCTGGACAGCGAACAGCCCCTGGAAGCACTGCTTGCGCACGCCGCCGCATGGCTGCGGGATCAGCGGAACCCGCCCGGCGCGCGGTCCTGACCCCCAGGGCGACACGCGGCGCCCCCGGGCCGCGTCAGCGATACACCAGATCGCGGAAATACAGCGACAGGTCCGACCAGTAGGTGATCACCATCAGGCAGACCATCACCACGCCGACGAAGGGCAGCAGTGGCCGGATCAGGCGCTCGATGGGCACCTTGGCGACCGTGCAGGCGGCGAACAGGTTCACGCCGAAGGGCGGCGTCACCATCCCCAGGGCCAGGTTCACCACCATGATCACCCCGAAGTGCGCCGGATCGACGCCGAACTGGGTCGCCACGGGCAGCAGCAGGGGCGCCAGCACCACGATGGACGCGGACGTCTCGATGAACATGCCGATGATGAACAGGGCGATGTTCACCCCCAGCAGGAACGTGATCTCGCTGCCGAACAGGTGGCTGAGCCATTCGCCCAGCATCATCGGCACCCCGGCGCGGTTCAGCAGGAAGCCGAACACACCCGCGTTGGCAATGATGAACATGATGATCGCCGTGGACACCACCGAGCGGTGAAACGTGCGGCCCAGCGTGGAAAAGGTCAGCCGGCGGTAGATGAAGATGCCCACGAACAGTGCATACACCACCGCCACGGCCGAAGCCTCGGTGGGGGTGAATATCCCGCCGTAGATGCCGCCCAGGATGATGACCGGCATCAGCAGCGCCCACCAGGCCTTCTTGAAGGCCGTCCAGACCGGCAGACGGCCGTCGCCGTCATGCTTGCCCAGGCCGTTGCGGCGCGCGTACAGCCAGACATAGGCCATCAGCGCGATGACGATCAGCAGGCCCGGCCCGATGCCGGCGATGAAGACCTCGCCCACCGAGGTGTCGGTGGACACCGCGAACAGAATCATGGGAATGGACGGCGGAATGATGACGCCCAGTTCCGCCGCCGAGGCCTGCAGCGAAGCCGCGAAGGGCGCCGGATAGCCGTGCTTGACCATGGCGGGGATCAGGATGGCCCCCACCGCAAAGGTCGTGGCCACGCTGGACCCGGCCACCGCGGCGAAGATCATGCAGGTCAGCACGCAACTGCAGGCCAGCCCGCCCTGCATGCCGCCCACCACGCTCTTGGCGAATTCCACCATGCGTTCGGAAATGCCGCCTTCCTCCATCAGGTTGCCGGCCAGGATGAAGAACGGCACGGCGACCAGCGGATACTTATCCAGCGCGGCGTAAAGCTGCTGCGCGATCACCAGCCACGTCATGTGGCCGTCGAAGCCGACCCCGACCATGGAGGCCAGGCCGATCGACACGGCCACCGGTACGGTCAGGCCGAAGAACAGCAGCATGGAAACGACCATCAACTGCGACATGAGGCGTTTCCCCGGTCAGATGGTTTCGATGTGGAGACGGCGCGGGCCTTCGGCCCAATAAGCCAGCGCCGCGAACAACGACAGCGCGGCGCCGACGGGAATCGCCAGATACACCCAGGAGATCGACACGGCCAGGCTGGGCATGGTCTGGAAGCGGACACGCCAGGTCATCTCGATTCCGATCCAGAGCAGGAACCCCAGAAAACCCACGACGATCAGCAGAATGCCGTGCTCCAGCAGCCGCGCCCGGCGCGGTGCCAGCAGATTGTGCAGCAGGTCCACACCCAGCATGGCCCCCTGGCGGAAGGCCAGGGCCACCCCCAGCATCACCGCCCAGATGATGGCGGCCCGCGTCCAGGCCTCGGACCAGGCGGCGGGCGATGCGAAGACGAAGCGCGCCAGGACCTGATAGAAACCCGCCGCCACGGCGGACCACAGCAGGCCCTGGGCGACCCAGGACACCAGCCGGGACAAGCCCCGGTCAATCAGGCCGAGCGCGCGCATGGATTTACTGGGTGTTGCGGATGGCGTCGACCAGTTCCTGGCCGAACTGCTTGTAGTACTGCGGGTAGACCGGCTGAACCGCCTGGACGAACGCGGCGTGATCCACCGTGTTGACCTGCATGCCGTTGGACTTCAGGGTTTCGATGCCGTCCTTTTCGACCTGATCGACGTAGCCGCGCATGGCCACGGCGCCCGCAGCGGCCGCAGCCTTGAACTTGGCCTTGCCGGCATCGTCCAGACCGTCATAGACGGAAGGTGCCATCAGAATCAGCGCCGGGCCGTAGACGTGCGCCGTCAGCGACAGGTATTTCTGCAACTGCCACATCTTCACGGAGACGATCACCGACAGTGGGTTTTCCTGGCCGTCGATGGTGCCCTGCTGCAAGGCGGTGGCGACTTCGGGCCAGGCCATGGGCGTGGCCAGCACGCCCAGTTCCTTGAAGGCGGCGATGTGGATCGGGTTTTCCGTGGTGCGGATCTTCAAGCCCTTGATGTCGGCAGGCTCCTTCACCGGGCGGATGTTGTTGGTCAGATGACGGAAGCCCTGCTCGCCCCAGGCCAGGGCCACCAGACCGCGCTTGGGAAATTCGGCCAGCATGTCCTGGCCGACCTTGCCGTCCAGGACCTTGCGCGCATGGGCCAGATCACGGAACAGGAAGGGGATGTCGAACACCCCGGCCTGCGGCACGAAATTCAGCGTGGCGCCCGTGGACACGATGGCCAGGTCGATGGTGCCCAGTTGCAGGCCCTCGATGACCTCGCGTTCGCCGCCCAGGGCACTGTTCGGGAACTGCTGCACCTTGAAGTCCGGCGCGCTGGTTTCCAGGGCCTTGGCGAAGGCGGCGGCACCCGCGCCATAGTGCGAGTTTTCGGACAGCGCGTAGGCCATCTTCAGCGTGGTCTGTGCCAGCGCCGGCGCGGACGCCGTCATGCCGGCCAGTACGGCGGCCGCCAGCCAGCCCGTGAGCTTTTTCCCTTGGAACATCGTGTCGTCTCCCGAATTCGATATAAATATTGTTCAGCCCGCAGCCCGGGCGCGATCCACTCGAATCGCGCGGCCGCGCAAAGCGGTAAGGCCTTCGTGTTCTAACATGAAGTCCGGCCGGGTCGCAATGAAAACCACCTGTGAGTTCGGGTTATCACAGGGTGAGGGGAGGGCCTGTTCCGTCTTACTGCGCGGCCACCTTGCGCTCTACCGCCTCGAGGTGTTCCAGCACCGCGTCGCGCTTGCGGTGCAGGTGCTGCTCCAGCAGCGCCCGTGCGGCGGCGGCGTCGTGCTTCTGCAGCGCGGCCAGGATGCGCGCGTGCTCATCGAGCGCATGTGTCCATTTCTTCTCATCCTGGTTGGAGCGAAAGCGCAGCGCATGCATGCGGCTGTTCAACTGGCCCCAGATTTCGCGCAGGACGGGATTGCGGGCCGCCTGGCTGAGCAGATCGTGTGCACGCGCATTGAGCCCGTAATACGTCGGCAGATCACGGCGCTCGAACGCCGCCTGCATTTCATGCTGCAGCGCGCGCAACTCGGCCAGTTCCTCGTCTGTGATGCGCTGCGCAGCGAGTTCGCCCGCCAGGCCTTCGAGTGAGGCCAGCACGTCGAACGCGCCCGCGATGTCCTCCCGGGTCAGTACGGGCACGAACGCGCCACGGCCCGGATCCAGGACGACCAGCCCTTCGGCCGCCAGCAGGCGGATGGCTTCGCGCAGGGGTGTGCGCGACACCCCCAGGATTTCACAGAGTTCACGCTCATTGAGCTTGGCACCCGGCTGCAGCGTGCCCTGGATCAGCAATTCACGCAGGCGAGCGGCGACACGTTGATGGAGCGTGTCACGCGTCACGCTCAGATCGTTGATGGAAAGTGTGTTCATTTTTGAATTATATATTCAAAATTCACGTTTATAGGGTAATCACCTACTCACTATACCTACGATCTTTCTGGTATTGTATTTTGTATAACGTATAACGTTGCTTTGAATTGACCCCTGATTCCTTGCCAGGAGATGCTCGCAATGCCCAATCTGAACTTCCACCCCGCCGGCCGCCATTACCTCCAGATTCCCGGACCCAGCCCGGTCCCCGATCGCATCCTGCGAGCCATCAGCTACCCCACCATCGACCACCGCGGCCCGGAATTCGGCGCGCTGGGCCGCAAGGTCCTGGGCGGCATCGGCCAGATCTTCAAGACCCGCCACCCGGTCGTCATCTACCCGGCCTCCGGCACCGGCGCATGGGAAGCCGCGCTCAGCAACACCATGAACAAGGGCGACACCGTCCTCATGTACGAGACCGGCCACTTCGCCACCTTGTGGAAGAAGATGGCCGAGCGCCTGGGGCTCAAGCCCGAATTCCTGGGCCTGCCCGGCATCGAGGGATGGCGCCGTGGCGTCCAGGCCGACCTGATCGAGGCACGCTTGCGGCAGGACACGGGACACCTCATCAAGGCGGTCTGCGTCGTGCACAACGAAACGTCCACCGGCGTGACCTCGGACATCGCGTCCGTGCGTCGGGCGATCGATGCCGCCGGCCACCCGGCTCTGCTCATGGTGGACACCATCTCCGGGCTGGCCTCGGCCGATTACCGCCATGACGAGTGGGGCGTGGACGTGACCGTCAGCGGCTCGCAGAAAGGCCTGATGCTGCCGCCCGGCATCAGCTTCAACGCGCTCTCGCCCAAGGCTCTGGCCGCCAGCGAGCAGGCCACCCTGGGCCGCTCGTTCTGGGCCTGGGACGAGATCGTGGAAATGAACAAGACCGGCTACTGGCCGTACACGCCCAATACCAATCTGCTGTACGGCCTGTCCGAAGCGCTGGACATGATCCAGGAAGAAGGCCTGGATCACGTGTTCGCGCGCCATCAGCGCCTGGCTGCCGCCTGCCGCGCGGCCGTACGGGCCTGGGGCCTGGAAATCCAGTGCGTGGAGGAGGCCTGCCATTCCCCGGTGCTGACCGGCGTGATGATGCCGCAGGGCGTGGACGCCGATCAGGTGCGCCGGCTCATCTACGAGCACTTCAACATGTCGCTGGGCGCCGGCCTGGGCAAGCTCAAGGGCCTGATGTTCCGCATCGGCCACCTGGGCGACGCCAACGACCTGACGCTGGTCGCCACCCTGGGCGGCTGCCAGATGGGCCTGACCATGGCCGGGGTCAAGCTCAAGGGCGACGGCGTGGCCGCCGCGCTGGAACAACTGCGCACGACCGCCAGGCCGCAGGCCCGCCACCCGCGCGAACCCGCACCCGCAGCCGCAATCTCTGCGTCGCACAGGGAAGAAACACTGGAAAACGCGTCCTGATCCGACCCGGACAATCCCTCTGTATACATAAGTGTCGACAAACGCCACAATTCCACATCCGAGGAGACAACAATGAAAAAATATGCACGCATCATGGTGGCGGCCGCACTGGCCGCAGGGCTTTGCGCGGGCGTATCGGCTGCCGAAGCCCAGAAATTCAGGGTCATCGGCCAGCCTCTGGCCACCGGCCTGATCCAGGCCAAAAAAGAGCAGCCTTTTTTCGAGAACTTCGGCAAGGTCACCGGCCTGCCGGTCGAAATGGACTACAAGCCCATCGACACGCTGGGCATCAAGGACACCGAAGAACTGCGGGTGCTGAAGTCGGGCCTGTTCGAAATCGCCTCGCTGCGCTTTCCCCAGAATGCGCGCGACGAGCCGACGCTGCTGGGCTTCGATCTGGTGGGCCTGAATCCCGACTACGCCACTGCGCGCAAAGTCGTGGACACGTTCTACCCCCAGGCCGATGAACGGCTGCAGAAGCAGTTCGGCGTCAAACTGCTGGGCGTCTTCCCATTCGGGCCACAGGTCCTGTTCTGCAACAAACCCATCACCCAGCTCGCCGACATCAAGGGCCTGAAGGTCCGCGTGTACGACCAGAACCTGGCCAAGTTCATCGACTCCATCGGGGGCACGCCCGTGCCCATCTCGTTTGCCGACACGCACCAATCCCTGTCGCTGGGCGTGGTCGACTGCGCCATCACCGGCCCCAGCTCGGCCAACTCGTCCGGCTGGCCCGAGGTCTCCACGCACCAGTTGGCGATCGGCTTCCAGATGGCCATCAACGGCTACGCCATCACCCTGAAGGCCTGGCAGAAACTGTCGCCGGAACAACAAGCCACGCTGCAGAAGGCCGTCACCGACCTGACGAACGACATCTGGGTCTATTCCGAAGCCCTGTTCAAGGACGCCGTCAGTTGCAACACCGGCGGGGCCTGCGAGACCGGCAAGCAGTTCAAGCTGGTCGACGTGCCGATCTCTGGCGCCGACCGGGCGCTGCTCAAGCAGGCGGTGACCAAGGTGTCCCTGCCCTCGTGGTCCGAGATATGCGACAAGGTCAACAAGGGCTGCGTGGATCGCTGGAAAAAGACCGTCGGGCCGGTCGTGGGGATCCAATGATGAGCGCCGCGCCCTCCAAAGACCTGCCGCGATTCGCGGCGGACCGGAGTGGCCCCGCAGCGAGGCCAGGTCACGGCAAAGCCGTGACTGCGGCCCCGCCGCAAGGTCGGCGCCTGGCACGTGTCGAAACCGTACTCGGCACGCTGTTCGGGCTCATCTTCCTGACCCTGTCCGTGGTCGTGGTGGTCGAGACCATCTCCCGGAAAGTGTTCAACTTTTCGTTGCAGGGGGCAGACGAACTGGGGGGCTACGCGCTTGCCGTCGGCTCGACGCTGGCCTTCAGTCTTGCCCTGATCGGCCGCACCCACATCCGCGTCGACGTCTTCCACGACTTCTTCCCCAAGCGCATGCAGGCCTGGCTCAATGTGCTGTCGGTGCTCAGCCTGTCCGTGTTCGGCCTGTTCATCGGCTGGAACGCGATCCAGGTGCTGATCGACACGCTGACCTTCGGCAGCACCGCGCCCACGCCCTGGGCCACGCCGCTGATCTATCCCCAGTTGGTCTGGTTCGTGGCACTGGGCGCATTCGCGGCCATCAGCACCGTGTATGGCGTGCGCGCCATCCGCCTGCTGCTGCGCGGAGACGAGGCGGGACTGCTGAGAGAGTTCTCGCCCAAGAGCGTGAAGGAAGAAGTCAAGGAAGAACTGGACGATCTGGCTAAACGCCAGCAGGAGGCATCATGAGTATCGCCATGATCGGATTGGGGTTCAGCGCCATGCTGGCGCTGATGCTCCTGGGCCTGCCCATCGTGACATCCATGGCCGCAGTGGGCATCGTCGGCGGCATCGCCGCCTACGGTATCCCTTTCCTGGATTCCATCGCACCTGTGGTGTGGGGGGTGCAGAACGACAACCTGCTGACCTGCATTCCGCTGTTCGTGCTGCTGGGCGAACTGCTGCTGCGCTCGGGGATCGCAGACCGCATGTACACCACGCTGGCGGCCTGGCTGGGCCGCCTGCCCGGCGGCCTGCTGCACACCAACATCGGCAGCAGCGCCCTGTTCGCCGCCACGTCGGGGTCCTCGGTGGCCACGGCCGCCACGGTGGGCACGGTCGCGCTGCCGTCGCTCCAGGCGCGGGGCTATTCCATGCGGTCCTCGCTGGGTTCGCTGGCCGCCGGCGGCACGCTGGGCATCCTCATCCCGCCCAGCCTGAACATGATCGTCTACGGGTCGCTCACCAGCAATTCCATCGGCAAGCTGTTCATCGCCGGCATCATTCCCGGCATCCTGCTGACCCTGCTCTTCATGCTCTACATCGCCGGGGCGGCGCTGTGGAGCAAGGAGACCATGCGCGAGGAAAAGGTGCCTCTGGACGAGCGCATCCGCCTGCTGCGTCACTTCGTCCCGCCTGCGATCGTGTTTGGCGTGGTCATGGGCAGCCTGTACTTCGGGATCGCCACCACCACCGAAAGCGCGGCGCTCGGCGTCATTGCGGCCCTGTTCTTCGTCTGGAAGTCCGGCAAGATGAACTGGGCACTGATGCGCAACTGCTTCATTTCCAGCGCGCGCATCAGCGGCATGATTCTGCTGATCATGGTCGCCGCCTTCATCCTGAACCTGACCATCAGCCTGACAGGCGTGGCCGAGGCGATGACCAAGTGGGTGGTGGGCCTGGGCTTTTCCGCCACCGGCCTGATTCTGGCGCTGCTGCTGTTCTACCTGATCCTGGGCATGTTCATGGACGTGCTGTCCATGCAGGTGGCCACGATTCCCATCACCTATCCGATTGCGATGGCGCTGGGCGTAGACCCCATCTGGTACGGCATCTTCATCGTGCTGGTCTGCGAACTGGGCATGATCACGCCGCCCGTCGGCATGAACCTGTTCGTCGTCCACGGCATCCGCCCGGACAATGGCGGAATCCAGGACGCGATCTGGGGGGCGGTGCCGTATGCGATCATCATGATCCTGTTCACGCTGCTGATGCTGACCATTCCGGACCTGGTCACCTGGCTGCCGGCCCACATGTAGGACACGAGAGGAAACCATGACCGAACTGTCCGAAGTCTGGCGCCTGTCGGCGGCGGAACTGGGCCGGCGCTACCGCCAGGGCGCACTGACTCCCACCGAGGTGGCCAAGGCCTGCCTGCGGCGCCTGGATGCGGTGAACCCCACGCTCAACGCCGTCATCGCCCGCCGCGACGAAGCCATGCTGCGCGATGCGCAGGCGGCCACTGAACGCCTGGCGGCGGGCCGCCCGCTGTCGGCGCTGGACGGCATCCCCGTCAGCATCAAAGACAACCTGCGGACGGGCGACCAGCCGACGACGTGGGGCTCGCCCGCGCTGCGGGACCACCGGGCGGATGCCGACGAACTGCCCGTGGCGCGCCTGCGGGCGGCCGGTGCCCTGTTCATCGGCAAGACCAACCTGCCGGAATTCGCGCTCGAAGGCTATACCGACAACCCGCTGTTCGGCGCAACCGTCAACCCCTGGAACACGACGCTCACGCCCGGCGGCTCCAGCGGCGGCGCAGTCGCGAGCGTCGCGGCGGGGGTGACGCCGCTGGCACTGGGCACCGACGGCGGCGGGTCCATCCGCCGACCCGCCTCGCATTGCGGACTGGTGGGGCTGAAACCGTCCATCGGCGCCATCGCGCGCGGCGGCGGCCTGCCCTCCCTGCTGCTCGACCTGGAAGTGGTGGGCCCGCTGGCGCGCACGGTGGCCGACACGCGGCTCATGTTTGACGCACTGCGCGGGCCGCAAGCGCAGGACCGCCAGTCTCTGGGCGCCGCCGAAGCAAGCCGCCAGACAGCGGACCGCCAGGCGCTGCGCGTCCTGTACGTGCCGGCCCTGGACGGCGCGCCGGTCGATCCGCAGATCGCCAGCCACTGCCGCCGCGCAATGGACGTGCTCGGCAACCTGGGGCACGATGTCCGGGAAGGCTCCATGCCGCTGGACCTGGCATTCATGACCCAGGCCTGGCCGATCATCGGGCAGGCGGGCGTGGCGCGGCTGTTCGAGCGCTTCCCCCAGTGGCGCGCGCAGGCCTCGGCGAAATACCATGACATGGCCGATCAGGGCGCGCGGCACAGCGCGGCGCGCCTGTGGGCGGTGCTGGAAGACATCGAGTTGCTGCGGCGCGATTGCGAGCGGGCATTCGCGCAGTACGATGTACTGGTCACTCCCGCCGCCGCCGCCCTGCCCTGGCCGGCCCACGAGGCTTACCCTCCCGTCATCGACGGCCAGCCGGTCGGCCCGCGCGGTCACGCCGTGTTCACGGGCTGGGTCAACGCGGCCGGCCTGCCGGCCCTGGCCGTGCCGGTGGCGCCGGCGGCCAACGGCCTGCCCATCGGCATCCAGATGATCGGCCGTTTCGGCGCCGACGACCGGCTGCTGGACCTGGGCGAAGCCTACGAAGCGGCCGCTCCCTGGGCGCACCGCTGGCCCGACCTCTGACCGCGCGGGCTTCGCCGCTCGCACCCCATTCTTCTTTCTCCGGAACCTTTACCCATGCCCTCTACGCTGTCCTCCATCCCCTCCCAGGCTGCGCTCCAACCGGTCATCGATGCACTCATCCAGGCGCGGCACCAGGGCCGAACCACGGCGGCGGCCGACTGCGATCGCGCACTGTCCACGGCGGACGAGGCCTATGCAGTCCAGGCAGCCATCGCCGACGCGTTCGGCTGGTTCGACACCCGCGTTCCCGCCTGCTGGAAATCGGGCGGCCCGAACCGCGAAGCCGTGCTGACGCATGCACCGCTGCCGCCGGCCGGTGTGTGGCGCAGCCCGGCCGCGGCGGGCGCGTTCCTCTTCCACCAACGGGGCATCGAGGCCGAAGTGGCGCTGCGCCTGGGCCGGGACGTCGACCAGGCCACGGCTGCGGGACTGGACGAGGCCAGCGCAAGCGCACTGATCGACGCCATGGCCGTTTCCATCGAGGTCGTAGACTCGCGCTGGCAGGAATGCATGCAGGCTCCCCCGCTCATGCGCCTGGCCGATCTGCAATGCCACGGCGCCCTGGTCCTGGGCGAATGGCACCCCTGGCAGGCACGCGACTGGGCGCAACAAAGCTGCCGCGTCGAAATCGGCGACCGGGCCGTCGTGGAACGGCGCGGCACCCATCCGATGGGTTCGCCCACCTGGTGCCTGCCCGCCTGGTTGCGTCATGCCACCCGCCACGGCGACGTCGTCCCCGCAGGCACGGTCGTCACCACGGGCACCTGGGTGGGCATTCAGGATGCCCAGGCGGGTGAGCGCGTGCTTGCCGTCTTTGAAGGCATCGGCGCGGCACAAGTGCAGTTGTAGGCGCAGCCGGCGGCCGCCCTATCGCGCGGCGCCGAAACCCGCTAGAGTCATGAACAGGCCCACTCTCGCGATCCCGGACATGACTGCCCATCACTTCATCGCCAATGCCCGCCGGCCCGTGCCTGACGAGCGCACCATCCCGGTCATCGATCCGGCGGACGGCCAGATCTTCGGCCACATCGCCCGGGGCTCGGCGGAAGACATCGACCTGGCCGTACGGGCTGCGCAGGCGGCCATGGGGGAACATTTCGACGGTCCCTGGGCCATGACCTGCGCCCGCGACCGGGGACGCCTGCTGGCAGCCTGGGGCCGCGCCGTGCTGGACGACGCCGACGCCCTGGCCCACCTGGAAGCGCGCGACACCGGCAAGACCCTGCGCACCGCGCACAACGACATCGTCGCCCTGGCGCGCTACTTCGAATACTATGCCGGCGCCTGCGACAAGCTGCACGGCGACACCCTGCCCTACGACACCGGCACCCTGGCGCTGACGGTGCGCGAGCCGCACGGCGTCACTGGCCACATCATCCCCTGGAACTACCCGGCGCAAATATTCGGCCGCAGCGTCGGCGCGTCCCTGGCGGCCGGCAACGCCTGCGTGGTCAAGCCCGCCGAGGACGCCAGCCTGTCCACCCTGTACCTGGCCGAAATGGCCGCCCGCGTGGGCTTTCCGACCGGGGCGCTGAACGTCGTCACCGGCTACGGCGCCGAGGCCGGCGCGGCCCTGAGCGCCCACCCCGGCATCCGCCACCTGTCCTTCACCGGCTCCACCCTCACCGGTCAGCGGGTCGCCGAGGCCGCCGCGCGGCATCACTGCCCGGTGGTGCTCGAACTGGGCGGCAAGTCGCCGCAGATCGTGTTCGAGGACGCCGATCTGGACACCGCCCTGCCGGCGGTCATCAATGCGATCATCCAGAACAGCGGCCAGACCTGCTCGGCAGGCAGCCGGCTGCTGGTCCACGCCGGCATCCACGACGCCTTCGTCGAGCGCGTCGCCGAACGCTTCCGCGCCCTGCGCGCCGGGCCGCCCGCGTCGGACGCCGACCTGGGGCCGCTGATCAACCGCACGCAATACGACCGCGTGCGCCGGCTGCTGAACACAGCCCACGACGAGGGCCTGATCGAAGCCGCCCGGGGCCGCATCCTGGACGACGCACCGCCGGACGGCTACTACCAGGAGGCCGTCCTGCTGCGCGACGTGCCCCCGGACAGCGCCCTGGCCCGCGAGGAAATCTTCGGTCCGGTCCTGATCACGCAGGCCTTCCGCGACGAAGCGCACGCCCTGGCACTGGCCAATTCGACCGACTACGGCCTGGTGGCCGGGGTCTGGACCCGAGACGGGGCGCGGCAACTGCGCATGGTCCGCCATCTGCGCTGCGGCCAGGTCTTCGTCAACAACTACGGAGCAGGTGGCGGCGTCGAACTGCCCTTCGGCGGGGTCAAGTCCAGCGGCCACGGCCGCGAAAAGGGCTTCGAGGCCCTGCTGGGATTCACCACCTTGAAGACCGTGGCGATCCGCTACGGCCAGGATGCCTGAGACCCTTCACACGCCAGGAGACAGACCCATGCGTTTGCGCGACAAGACCGCCCTCATCACCGGGGCCGGCTCCGGATTCGGCCGGGGAATCGCCTCGGTCTTCGCCCGCGAGGGCGCCCGGGTGCTCGTGGCCGACATCCACGATACGAACGGCCGCGAGACCGTCGAGCAGATCCGGGCAGCCGGCGGCCAGGCCGAATTCGCCCATGTCGACGTCGCCGACGCAGCCAGCATGCACGGCCTGCTGGCCCAGTCCCTGGCACACTTCGGCGGCCTGGACATCGTGGTCAACAACGCCGGCGCCACGCACCGCAACCGGCCGATGCTCGAAGTCACCGAGGCCGAGTTCGATCGCATCTACGCCATCAACGTCAAAAGCATCTACCTCAGCGCCCAGGCCTTTGTGCCGCATTTCCGCCAGCAGGGCGGCGGCGTGTTCGTGAACATCGCCTCCACGGCGGCCCTGCGGCCGCGTCCCGGCCTGACCTGGTACAACGGCACCAAAGGCGCCGTGGTGACCCTCAGCCGCTCGATGGCGGCCGAACTGGGTCCCGACCGCATCCGCGTCAACTGCGTCAATCCCGTGGTGGGCGCCACCGGCCTGCTGACGGAATTCATGGGCATGCCGGACACGCCGGAAAACCGCGCGAAATTCACCGCCGGCATCCCGCTGGGCCGGTTCTCGACCCCGGACGACGTCGCCCACGCCTGCCTGTATCTGGCCTCGGACGAGGCCTCCTTCATCACCGGCACCTGTCTGGAAGTGGACGGCGGGCGGTGTGTCTGACGCCTGACTATTCTTCTACATACCAGGTGTCTTCCGACAGCATCACCTGCTGGTGACCGTAGCCGGCCGGCATCATCGGGAAGCAGTTCTGCAGCGGCACCACCGCCACGTCCAGGAAATACGGGCCGTCGTGCGCCATGCAGGCGGCCAGCGCCGCGTCCAGGTCGCGCGGGTGTTCGACCCGCGCCGCCCCCCAGCCAAAGGCCTGGGCCAGGGCCACGAAATCCGGGATCGAAGCGTTGTAGCTGTGGCTGTAGCGGCCCTCGTGGATCAGTTCCTGCCACTGGCGCACCATGCCCATGTGACCGTTGTTGCACAGAATCAGCTTGACCGGAGCGCGATGCTGCGTGGCCGTGGCCAATTCCTGGATGTTCATCAGCACGGATGCGTCGCCACTGACGCAGACCACCGGCTTGTCCGGATGCGCAATCTGCGCGCCGATGGCGGCCGGCAGTCCGTAGCCCATGGTGCCCGCCCCGCCGGAGGTCAACCAGCGGTTGGGCCGGTCGATGCCGATGTACTGGGCGGCCCACATCTGGTGCTGGCCCACGTCGGTGGACACGACGGCGTCGCGCCCGGCCAGCAGCCGGTCGATGCGCCGCATCAGGTCCTGGGGCAGGATCACCTCGTCCGAGGGGGGGAACTTCAGGCAGTCGCGCGCCTGCCAGACGGCGATGCGCTGCCACCATTCGTCCAGACGTCCGGATTCCAGCGGATACTGCCCCAGTTCCTTGTGCAGGGCGCGCAGCAGCGGATAGCAGTCACCCACCAGCGCCACGTCGGCGCGCACGACCTTGTCGATCGAGGCCGGGTCGATGTCCAGATGGATCTTGTCGGCGTGCGGGCAGAAATCCGACAGCCGGCCGGTGATGCGGTCGTCAAAGCGCGCGCCCACGCAGACGATCAGATCGGCATGGTGCATGGCCAGGTTCGCCTGCAGCGTGCCGTGCATGCCGAGCATGCCCAGGAACTGGGCATCGTCCGCAGGATAGGCCCCCAGACCCATCAAGGTCAGGGTGCAGGGCGCGCCGGTCGCCTGCACCAGGCCGCGAAAGGCGTGGCAGGCGTCCAGGCCGGAATTGATCAGGCCGCCCCCGCCGTAGAACACCGGACGGCGGGCGCGAGCGATCAGCGCAGCGGCCCGTTTCAGTGCGGCTTCCGTGACCGGGGCCAGCGGCTCGGCGGCGGTCTCGGGCTCCACGTCCGCGACGGCGTGCTCCGGCGGCACGCGGGCGATCTGCAGATCCTTGGGAAAGTCCAGCAGCACGGGGCCCGGACGACCGGCGCGCGTCAGGCGCAGGGCTTTGGCCGCCAGATCGGCGATGTCCTCGGACCGGCGCACCTGGGCGTTCCATTTGGTGACCGGGCGCGAGATCCCGACCGCGTCGCACTCCTGGAAGGCGTCGGTGCCGATGGCGCCGGTCGCCACCTGGCCGCTGACGCACAGCACCGGGATCGAATCGCACAGCGCATCCAGCAGGCCGGTGGTGGTGTTCGCCATCCCCGGCCCCGAAGTCACGAAGACCACGCCGGGGCGGCCCGTGGAGCGTGCGTAACCCTCGGCGGCGTGCATGGCGGCCTGCTCGTGGCGCACCAGAATGTGGCGGATGCGCGGCTCGGCGTACAGGGCGTCGTACAGTGGCAGTACCGCGCCTCCCGGGTAGCCGAACACCGTGTCCACCCCCAGGGCGATCAGCGTGTCCAGCAGGACTTCGGCGCCATTGCGGTCGAGGGCGGGAGCGGCGGCCTGAGCGGCCTGGACGGGATGAGGAGCATTCACGGGCGGTTCACCTGGACGGAAGGATCGGGGATACCGGGCCGGCCCCTCATGCGCAGTGGCACCCGGCGGGATCACCGCCGGGACGAGTGGACTTGCGGACGACATCCCAAGGATAATGAGGGCCAGTTTATCCCTTTTCGATCCTGTCCCTTTCCGATCGCATCCCATGGCCACCCCCCGCTTGTCCTGGCACATCGTGCGCGTCTCGACCCTGCACGGCACCGGCGTCTTCGCCGCGCGCGACATCCCCGCCGACACCCGGATCCTGGACTACGCCGGGCGGCGCCTGACGCCGGAACAGGCCGACGCCCGCTGGCCGGTCAATCCCGACGACCCCTACCACACCTTCTATTTCGCGCTCAGCGGCGGGCGGGTGATCGATGGCGGCCAACGCGGCAACGATGCCCGCTGGATCAACCACGGTTGCGCGCCCAACTGCGAAGCGCGCGAAAACGACGACGGCACCCGCGTGGCGATCTACGCGCTGCGGGACATCCCGGCGGGCACGGAACTGCTCTACGACTACGGTCTGGTAATCGACGAGCCTCTCACCCGCACGCTGAAACGCCATTACCGCTGCCGCTGCGGCGCATCCGCCTGCCGGGGCACGATGCTGGCGCTGACCGACGAGTCCTGATCCATGCCCGACGACCACGCTGCCGATTCCGGCGCCGACGACCTCTCCGACTTCGCCTCGCCCGCCGATCCCCCCCTGCGTGTCCCGCTGCGATTCGAGGACTGGCTGACGGTACTGACCCTGGGCGCCCTGGCGTGCATCACCCTGGCCAATGTGATTGTCCGCTACCTGACGGCGGAGTCCTTCGCCTGGACCGAGGAAATCTCCATCTTCCTGCTGATCGTGCTGACCCTGAGCGCCAGTTCCTCGGCCTTCGTCCGCCTGCTGCACATCCGCATCGAGCTGCTGGCCGACGGCGGCAGCCCTGAACGGCGGCGGCGCTTTGCCCTGACCGCAGGCACCGTATCGCTGCTGTTCTTCGCCGGTCTGACCATCCTGTTGGGCCGCATGGCCCTGGACGAATACAACTGGGGCGACACCTCGCCGGCCATCGGTGTGCCCACCTGGTGGTATTCCATGTGGCTGCCGGTGCTGTCGGCGGTCATCACCCTGCGGCTGGCCGGCATCCTGCGACGCGCCTGGGGGCAGCCATGATCCCCACGCTGCTGTTCGCGCTGTTCATCATCCTGATGGTCATCGGCGTGCCCGTGGGCATCGCCCTGGGGGCGGCCGGCACGCTGGCCATCGCCCTGGCCAACCCAGACACGCACTGGTTCGGCCTGATGGCGGTCTCGCAGAGCTTCTATGCCGGCCTGGCCAAATACCCGCTGCTGGCCATCCCCATGTTCGTGCTGGTCGGTTCGATCTTCGACCGCTCCGGCGTCGCCGCCAGGCTGGTGCGCCTGGCCCAGGCCATCACCGGCAACGGCCCCGGCATGCTGGCCGTGGTCGCCATCACCGTCGCCATGTTCCTGGGCGGGATCTCCGGCTCCGGCCCGGCCTGCGCCGCCGCCGTGGGCGCCATCATGATCGGTGCCATGAACCGCGCCGGCTATCCGCGCGCCTATTCGGCCAGCGTGGTGGCGGCGGGCGCGGCCACCGACATCCTGATTCCGCCCTCGATCGCCATGATCGTCTATTCGGTCCTGGTGCCGCAGGCCTCGGTGCCGGCGCTGTTCGCGGCGGGCATGTTCCCGGGCATCCTGGCCGGCATCGGCCTGATCATCCCGGCCGTCTGGCTGGCGCGGCGCCACAAGATGGGCGCGGCCGCCCGCGCCGAGCCCCGTCCGCCCTTCTGGCGCAGCCTGTTCGAGGCCATCCCCGGCCTGGCCGCCCCCGTCATCATCCTGGGCGGCATGCGCATGGGCTATTTCACGCCCACCGAGGCCGCCGTGGTCGCCGTGTTCTACGGCCTGCTGATCGGCATGTGCGTGCATCGCACCATCCGCGTGCGCGACCTGTTCCCCATCCTGCGCGAGGCAGGCGAACTGTCCGCCGTCATCATGCTGATCGTCACGCTGGCGGGGATCTTCGCCTGGTCGCTGTCCACCCTGTCCATCATCGATCCCATCACCAATGCCATCGTGCATTCGGGCCTGGGGCAGTACAGCGTGCTGACGCTGCTGATCCTGCTGCTGATCGCGGCGGGCATGTTCCTGGACGGGATCTCGATCTTCCTGATCTTCGTGCCGCTGATCCTGCCGGTCGCCCAGGCCTTCGGCTGGGATCTGGTGTGGCTGGGCGTGGTGCTGACGCTGATGGTCGCGGTGGGCCAGTTCACGCCGCCGGTGGCCGTCAACCTGATGGTCTCCAGCAAGATCGCCCGCATCCCGATGGAAAGCACGGTGCCGTGGGTCATGTGGCTGGTGGGCGGCATGCTCTGCACTCTGGTCCTGGTGGTGATCTTTCCGCAGATCGCGCTCTGGCTGCCGCACTATCTGGGATACTGATTTTTCAAAGAGGAGACTGACATGCGCTTCAAACAACTCATCGGCGCCGCCGCTCTGGCCTGCACGGCCCTGGTCACCGCCCTGCCGGCCCAGGCCGCCGACTACAAATCCGAATACAAGCTGTCCATCGTCGTGGGCACCAATTTCCCCTGGGGCCAGGGGGCGGTGATCTGGTCCGATCTGGTGCGCGAGCGCACCGGCGGGCGCATCAACATCAAGGTCTATCCGGGCACTTCCCTGGTCCAGGGCGACCAGACGCGCGAATTCACCGCCATCCGCCAGGGTGTGATCGACATGGCCATCGGCTCGACCATCAACTGGTCCCCGCAGGTCAAGGAACTGAATATCTTCTCCCTGCCCTTCCTGATGCCGGACTACCCCGCCATCGATGCCCTGACCCAGGGCAAGGTCGGCGAGGATCTGTTCGGCATCATCGCCAAAAAAGGCGTGGTGCCGCTCGCCTGGGGTGAAAACGGCTACCGCCAGTTGTCCAACTCCGCACGCGAGGTCAAGACCCCCGAGGACGTCAAGGGCATGAAACTGCGCGTGGTCGGCTCGCCGCTGTACATCGACATCTTCACCGCTCTGGGCGCCAACCCGACCCAGATGAGCTGGGCCGACGCCCAGCCCGCGCTCGCCAGCGGCGCCGTCGACGGCCAGGAAAACCCGCTGTCCATCTACGCCGGGGCCAAGCTCTACGACGTCGGCCAGAAATTCCTGAGCCTGTGGAACTACGTGGCCGATCCGCTGGTCTTCGTGGTCAACCAGGACGTCTGGAACTCCTGGACGCCGGCCGACCAGAAAATCGTGCGCGAAGCCGCCATCGAGGCCGGCCGCCAGGAAATCGTCATCGCCCGCAAAGGCGTGACCAACACCGACAATTCCCTGCTCAAGGAAATCGAAAGCCACGGCGTGAAGGTCACCGTGCTGTCGCCCGAGCAGATCGGCGCTTTCGCCAAGGCCACCCAGCCGGTGTTCGACAAATGGGCCAAGCAGATCGGCCCCGACCTGGTGAAGCAGGCGCAGGCCGACATCGCCAAGCGCTGAATCCCGGATTCAGTTCCTCACCCGGCGGGCCACGGTCCGCCGGTTTTTCGCGCCTTCAGGAGCCCGCATGCGCACTGTCGAAATTCTTGGTACTCACGTCGCCTACGCCGTCGACGGACAAGGGCCGGCGCTGGTGCTGGTGGCCGGCACGGGTGGCACACTGCACAGCAATTGGGGCCACCTGGTCGAACCCCTGTCGGCCCGCCGAACGGTCATCCGACCCGACTACTCCGGTTCGGGTGAAACCACCGATCCTCCCGGCGAATTCAGCCTGGCGCTGCTGGCGGCCCAGGTGCTCGCGGCAGCCGAAGCGGCGGGCGCCGACACCTTCGATCTGGCCGGGTTTTCGCTGGGCGCCTGCGTGGCCGCGCATCTGGCCGCTGAACACCCCGAGCGTGTCCGCTCCCTGACCCTGCTGGCCGGATTTCCCACCGGCGACGATCCCCGCCTGCGCATGCAGTCGGAACTCTGGCTCAACCTGATCCGCCACGACCCCCACGACTTCGCGCGGCTGGTCCTGCTGACCGGCTTCAGCCCCGCTTTTCTGGGGCGCATGGACGCGGCCCAGTTGCGGCAATGGGCCGATGCCGTCGTCGTCTCCAACCGCTGGGAAGGCATCACCCGCCAGATCCTGCTCGACACGCGCCTGGACATCCGCCCGCTGCTGCACCGTATCACGGCACCTACCCTGGTCATCGGCTGCACGCAAGACGCCATGGTGCCCAAGGAGCACGCCCGCGCCCTGGCGGACGCCATTGTCGGCGCCCGCTACGCCGAACTGGACAGCGGCCACCTGGCGCCGTTCGAGCAGCCCGAAGCCTTCCTGAATCTGCTCACGACCTTTATCGACGCCCCGCGGGGCTGAACACGCCCGTTGCGCGGCACCCCATGGAAATCACCTTCGACGTCGCTGTTCTGCTGTTCTTCGTCGCGCTGCTGGCGGGTGTCGTCGACGCCATCGCCGGCGGCGGCGGCCTGATCACCATCCCGGCGCTGCTGGCGGCGGGCCTGCCTCCCGGGGTAGCCATCGCCACCAACAAGGTCGGAGGCGTCGCGGCAGCGACCGCAGCCACACTGCATTTCCTGCGCATGCGCCAGATCGACCTGAAGCGCAGCCGTTGGATGATGCTGGGCGCCTTCCTGGGATCGCTGGCGGGCGGCATCGCCCTGACACGCATCGACAGCGGCGTGCTGCGCCAGGTGATCCCCTTTCTGCTGATCGGCTTCGCCCTGTATTTCCTGCTGTCGCCCCGCGTGGGCGCCGAGGACCGCGCCCAGCGCATCGCCCCCGCCCTGTACGCCGCCGCCGTGGCGCCGCTGATCGGCTTTTACGACGGCTTCTTCGGCCCGGGCACGGGCACCTTCCTGGCCATCTCCTGCGTCACGCTGCTGGGTTTCAACCTGCTCAAGGCCACGGCGCACGCCAAGCTGCTGAACCTGTGCAGCAACAGCGCCGCCCTGGTCTTTTTTGCCCTGCACGGCAACATCGCCTGGGCCTTCGGCCTGCCGATCCTGGCGGGCCAATGGATCGGCGGCACCATCGGCGCGCGCCTGGCCGTCACGCGCGGCCACAAACTGATCCGCGTCCTGATGGTGGTCATGGCGCTGATCGTCTCAGTGAAGATGCTGCTGGAGTGAGCCGCGCAACGGGCCGCGCCACATCGTGCGTCCGGGGCCCGGCCGCCTCAGCCCGCCTCGCGCAGGCAGCGCACTTCCAGGCTGACGTCCCCACGTTCGCATGACACCCAGGCCGTGCGATCCGTGATGTTCACGCTCAGGCTCATGTTGCGCTCGGCCAGCGCCGCCAGCGCGCGCGAGGCCTCGGTCTCCAGGACCCAGACCTGCAGATTGGCCGCCCGGCCCAGCTTGTCGCGCACCCCGGCCCACCAAACGTCCGCGCCCCGGCCATAGGCCAGCACGATGACCTGATCGGCCCGGCCGCAGGCTTTCAGCAAGCGGCGCTCGTCGGGCAGGCCGATCTCGACCCACTGCACGATCGCGCCGGTCAGATCCAGGTTCCAGAGGTCCGGCTCGTCCGTGTCGCTCAGGCCCTTGGTGAAGACCAGCCGTTCGTCGGCCTCGACCCACAGGGCATAGGCCAGCAGCCGCACCATCAGGCGCTCGTCGGTCTCGGACGGATGCCGGGCGACGGTGACGGCATGGGTGCCATAATAGGCGCGGTCATTGTCCGCGACGTGGAGTTCGGCTTTGTAAATGGTGGCGCGCAGAGCCATGGATGATCCGGCGGAAGGGTGAGCGAGGGCAAGAAACGTTCCCTTGAGGCATCCGGATGATAATCCATCCCCTCACCAGGGGCCACATCAAGGCCCACCTGACGGTCGCATCGCGTCCCATCTGGAATCCCCTTTTTCGGAGTCTCCCATGCCCTGTTATTCGTTCGAAGGCCTGACGCCGGTTGTCCATCCCAGCGCTTACGTCCACCCCACCGCTGTCCTGATCGGCGACGTGATCGTCGGCCCCGGCGTCTATGTCGCCCCTCTGGCCAGCCTGCGCGGCGACTTCGGGCGCCTGATCCTGGAGGAAGGCTCGAATCTGCAGGATCACTGCATGATGCACGGCTATAGCGACGCTGAAACCATCGTCAGGCGCAACGGTCACATCGGCCATGGCGCCATCATCCACGGCTGCGAGATCGGAGAAAACACCTTGGTCGGCATGAACGCGGTCGTCATGGACGGTGCCGTGATCGGACCCGACAGCATCGTGGCGGCCATGAGTTTCGTGAAGATCGGCTTCCAGGGCCAGCCCCGTCAGTTGCTGGCAGGCTCGCCCGCACGCGTCGTCCGCGCCATCACCGACGAGGATCTGCGCTGGAAAGGTCTGGCCACCCAGGAATACCAGGCCTTGGTCGGACGCAGCGCCGGCAGCATGATCGAGACACCGCCGCTGCGCGAGATCGAGCCCGACCGGCCGCGTCTGAGCGGAGTGACGGATCTGGGTGCCGTCCGCCGGGCGCAGACGCCGCCGTCTACTTGAACGCAGTCTCGATGAAGCTGCGCAGCTTGCGCGAGTGCAGGCGCTCGCCGGGCATCTCGCGCAACAGTTCCAGCGCCCGGATGCCGATGTGCAGGTGCTGGTTGACCTGGGTGCGGTAGAAGGCGGTGGCCATGCCCGGCAGCTTCAGTTCGCCGTGCAGCGGCTTGTCCGACACGCACAACAGCGTGCCGTAGGGCACGCGGAAGCGGAAGCCGTTGGCCGCGATGGTAGCGGATTCCATGTCCAGGGCGATGGCGCGCGACTGCGACAGGCGCTGCACCGGTTCCTGCTGGTCGCGCAGTTCCCAGTTGCGGTTGTCGATCGTGGCGACCGTGCCGGTGCGCATGATTTTCTTCAGTTCCCAGCCCGACAGTCCGGACACGTCGGCCACGGCCTGTTCCAGGGCGACCTGGACCTCGGCCAGCGGCGGCACCGGCACCCACAGGGGCAGGTCATCGTCCAGCACGTGATCCTGGCGCACGTAGCCGTGGGCCAGCACGTAATCCCCCAGCCGCTGGGTGGTGCGCAGCCCGGCGCAGTGACCCAGCATCAGCCAGGCCGACGGCCGCAGCACGGCGACGTGATCGGTGATGGTCTTGGCGTTGGACGGCCCCACGCCGATGTTGATCAGCGTGATGCCGGTGTGCCCGGGCCGTTTCAGGTGGTAGGACGGCATCTGCGGCAGCGGGGCCGGCCCTTCGCGGGTCTCGTCCAGCGTGTCCCGCGTGACGATGCGGTTGCCGGGCTCGACCAGTTCCGTATAGCCGCCCGCACCCGAGGCCAGGGTCTCGCGCGCCCACTGGACGAAGCCGTCCACGTAGAACTGGTAGTTGGTGAACAGCACGAAGTCCTGGAAATGCCCTGGCGACGTGGCGGTGTAGTGCTGCAGCCGGTGCAGGGAATAGTCGATGCGCGGCGCAGTGAAGGGCGCCAGAGGCCGGGGCTGATTGGCGCGGCCGCGCCAGGTGCCGTTGACGATGGCGTCATCGGTCACCGCCAGATCGGGCACGTCGAAATGATCGCGCAAAGCATGGCCCGGGGCCTCGGAATACTCGCCCTCGACGTATTCGCCCTCCGGGAAGGCGAAATGCAGAGGGATGGGCATGTCGGACTCGCCGATCTCCACCGGCACGCCGTGGTTGCGCAGCAGCAGACGCACCTGCTCGCGCAGGTAGTCATGGAACAGGGCGGGCTGCGTGACCGTGGTCATGTAGATGCCCGGCTCGACCAGGTGTCCATAGGACAGGCGGCTGTCGACTTCCTGGTAGGAATTCACCCGGATGCGGATCGCCGGATAGCAGGCGCGCACCCGCTGGCCGGTTTCCAGGCCATTCACGCAGTATTCGCGAAAGGCGTCGCGGATGAACGCCGTATTGCGCCGGTAGATTTCCAGCAGCCGGTCCACCGCCGCGTCGGCGTCCTCGTAGCTGGAGAACGGAATCAGCGGCGGCAGCCGGGTCGGACGCGCAGAATCAATGAATTTTTCCATGCGCCCGATTATGGCAGGTCTTTATTGCCGCCGCCGGTGCACTTCCCGCCCCGCCGCGTAAGTCGCGGCAATGGCGCGGTCATCGCCCAGCATCGCCAGGGCGAACAGCAGCTCTTCCAGCGAGTCGGCCAGGGCGCTGCGGCGCTCCAGCAGCGGCGTGGCCTTGGGGTCCAGGACGATGAAGTCGGCCTCGGCACCGGGCTCCAGCGTGCCGATCTGGCCGGTCAGGCCCAGGTGCTTGGCAGCGCCCTGGGTAGCCTGCCAGAACATGCGCCGCGCCGTCAGGTAATGGCCGGACAGGCGCGCGACCTTGTGCGCCTCGTTCATGGTCAGCAGCATGGAAAAGGACGAGCCGCCCCCCACGTCGGTGGCCAGGGCCACCGGCATGCCGAAGTTCCTGGCCGCAGTGAAGTCGAACAGGCCGCTGCCCAGGAACTGGTTGGACGTGGGGCAGTGGGCGGCGACGGCGCCCGCGTCGCGCATGCGGCGGCGGTCGTCATCGTCCAGCCAGACGCAGTGCCCGTAGACCGAGCGGGGCCGCAGCAGGCCGTACTGGTCGTAGATGTCCAGGTAGCTGCGATAGCCGGGGAACAGATCCATGACCCACTTCACCTCGTCGCGGTTCTCGGACACGTGCGACTGGATGAACACGTCCGGATAGCGCTTGGCCAATTCGCCGCACAGGCCGAGCTGCTCGGGCGTGGAGGTCGGCGCGAAACGCGGCGTCAGGGCGTACGACTGGCGCCCCGTGCCGTGCCAGCGGCGCAGCAGATCCTCGCTGTCGCGGGCGCCGGATTCGGCCGTGTCGCGCAGGTATTCGGGACAGTTGCGATCCATCATGACCTTGCCCGCCACCATGCGCAGATTGCGCGTGTGGCTTTCCTCGAAGAAGGCCTGGGCCGACCCCGGGTGCACGGTGCAGTACACCAGCGCGGTGGTGGTGCCGCAGCGCAGCAGTTCATCCAGGAAGAAGCGCGCCACGTCCTGGGCGTATTCCGGGTTCTCGAAGCGCCGCTCGGTCGGGAAGGTATAGGTTTCCAGCCACGGCAGCAGGCCCGGCGCCGGCGAGGCGATCATGTCCGTCTGCGGATAGTGGATGTGGGTGTCGATGAAGCCCGGGGTGATCAGGCGGCCGCGCCAGTCATGCACCGGCGTGCCGGGGGGCAGGCCGCCGATCAGCCGGTCGTAGTCGCCGCACTGCTCGATGCGGCCGTCACGCACGACCAGCAGGCCGTCGTGGACCCATTCGCAGGCTTCATCCTCGGCCTTGGGGGTATCGCGGAAATACAGCAACTGGGCGCGGTAGGCCTGCGGGCCGGCGGTGTCCGGGGCTGCGGACGGGGGCGTAGCGGTCATCGTGTCTCCTTTAATGAGCGGGGGCTTCGGCGCGTACCGGCGTGGCGGCCTGCCGTTCTCGTTCGGATCGCAGGCGCAGCAACTGGGCGGCGACCGCGACGGCGATCACGGCGGGCTGCTTGCCCTCGATGCCGGGCTCGCCGATGGGGCAGACGATGCGCGCGACCCGTTCGGGCGCGATGCCGCGCGCGCGGAACCGGTGCTCGAACTTGCGCCGCTTGGTCTGCGAACCGATCAGGCCGAAATACGCCACGTCGTCGCGCCGCAGCAGTTGCTCGCACAGCCGTTGGTCGAGCGCATGGTCATGGGTCATGATCAGAAAACAGCTCTCGGGCGGGGCCGCGTCGATCACGGCTTCGGGCGTGTCGGTCGCCTCGATCGTCACGTTGGCAGGCACCCCATCCGGGAACAGATCGTCGCGCGCATCCACCCAGGTCACCCGGCACGGCAGCGTACCCAGGATGTGCACCAGCGCCTGACCGACGTGGCCCGCGCCGAAGACCACCACATGCAAGGGATCGGGGCGCACGGCCTCGCGCAGCGTCAGGCAGCCCGGGACGGGATCGGGGCGCAGCAACCGGTCGGTATCCGGGCCGGCCGCAGAGAGGTCGTCGGCCGCCGCGTCCAGCGCGGACACGCGCACCCAGGGCTCCACACCCGGGCCGCCCAGGCCGACTTCGCGGACACAGCCGGCCGGTGACTGCAAGCCGGTGCGCAAGGCGCCCAACCAGGTCCGGTCGGATTCCCGCAGGCGCTCGAACAGCAGATGCACCATGCCGCCACAGCACTGACCCAGCGCCGGTCCCAGGGGCAGGGCCTCGACCCAGCGGTCGGGGCCATCGTCCGCGCACAGACGTGCCCGGGCGAACTCGGCAGCCTTCCATTCCAGGTGCCCACCGCCAATGGTGAGCCACTGGCGGTCGGCGGACACGAGCAGCTTCGCCCCGGCCTCGCGCGGGGCTGATCCCTGGACCCAGGCGACCGTGACCAGCACCACCGCCTGCTGCCGATCCAGGCACCACAGGGCCTGATCGATCCATGCGTGCATCACTGGCTCCTTTGATCCTGCATGGGTACAGGCGGCTAGGCCGCGCTGCGCTTGCGCAGGTTCTCGGCCGATTTCAGGATGGCTTCCGGCGTGGCCGGCGCCCGCAGATCGGGCGAAGTCCGCCCGTCGCCCACCGCCGCCACCGCGTCGCACAGGGCGTTGAAGGTGCTGATGCCGTGCAGCAGCGGGGGTTCGCCCACGGCCTTGGAACGGTGCACGGTGTCCTTCAGGTTCTGCGTCCGGAACAGGCGCACGCGGAAATCGCGCGGGCAGTCGCTGATGGCCGGGATCTTGTAGGTGGACGGCGCATGCGTCATCAGACGGCCGTCGTCGCGCCACCAGAGCTCCTCGGTGGTCAGCCAGCCCGTACCCTGGATGTAGCCGCCTTCGACCTGACCCAGGTCGATCGCCGGATTGATGGACGCCCCGACGTCATGCAGGATGTCGGCGCGCAGCAGTTTCCATTCGCCGGTCAGCGTGTCCACCACCACTTCCGACACCGCTGCGCCGAAGGCGAAATAGAAGAACGGCCGGCCGTGCATGGTGGCCTTGTCCCAGACGATGCCCGGGGTGGCGTAGAAACCGTCGGACCACAGTTGCACACGATCCCAGTAGGCCTCGTCGGCCAGTTGGCCGAACGGAATATTGCGGCCGTTGACGTTGACCTGGCGCCAGGCAAAGACCACGTCTTCGGCCTTGCCGCCGTATTTTCGGGCGGCAAAATCAGCCAGGCGCGTGCGCAATTGCAGCGCGGCGTCCTCGGCCGCCTTGCCGTTCAGGTCAGTGCCCGTGGAGGCCGCCGTGGCGGAGGTATTGGCCACCTTGAACGTATCGGTGGCCGTGACGCGCACGCAGTCCAGATCCAGGCCCAGGGTATTGGCCACGATCTGAGCGACCTTGGTGTTCAGGCCCTGGCCCATTTCCGTGCCGCCGTGGTTCACCAGCACCGAGCCGTCGCGGTAGATGTGCACCAGCGCGCCCGCCTGATTGAAGGCCGGCACGTTGAAGGAAATGCCGAATTTCACCGGCGTCAGCGCCAGGCCCTTTTTCAGGATGGGGCTGGAGGCATTGAATGCGTTCACCGCCTCGCGGCGCGCCCGGTAGTCGGAACTGGCGACCAGTTCGGCCACCAGCGGTTCGATCAGATTGCCCTCGACCACCTGGCCGTAGGGCGTGACGTTGCGCTCGTCGATGCCGTAGAAATTCGTCTGACGCACGTCCAGCGGGTCACGGCCCAGTTCACGGGCAATGCGGTCGATCACGACCTCGGTCAGCAGCGCGCCCTGCGGGCCGCCAAAGCCGCGGAAGGCCGTGTTCGACTGTGTGTTCGTCTTGCCGCACATGGCGCGCACGTCGGCCGCCGGGATGTAGTAGGCATTGTCGAAGTGACACACGGCGCGGCTGGCGACGGCCTCGGACAGGTCGGCGGAAAAGCCGGAGTGCAGCGTCATGTCCAGGCGCATGCCCAGGATCCGGCCCTCGTCGTCGTAGCCGACTTCGTAGTCGTAATGAAAACCGTGGCGCTTGCCGGTGATCATCATGTCGTCGTCGCGGTCCGCCCGCAGCTTCACCGGACGTTGCAGTCGGTGCGCGGCGACCGAGGCCAGGCAGGCAAAGACCGCCGACTGGGATTCCTTGCCGCCAAAGCCGCCGCCCATGCGCCGGCACTCGACCTGAACCTGGTGAGCATGCCAGCCCAGCGTATGGCCGACCACGGCCTGCATTTCCGTCGGGTGCTGGGTGGAGCACCAGACCAGCATGCCGTCCTTTTCGCGCGGGACCGCGTAGGCGATCTGGCCTTCCAGGTAGAACTGCTCCTGGTCGCCGCAGTCGAACGTCCCCTGCAGGCGGCGCGGCGCGGCGGCGAGCGCCGCCTGGACGTCGCCCTGGACCAGACGCATGTCGGGCAGGGTGCGGGAACCGGCTTCCTTGGCCTGCACCGGTGTCAGCAGATGGGGCAGTTCCTCGTAGTCGATCTGGCCCAGGCGCGCAGCGCGGCGCGCGGCGTCCACCGAACGCGCCACCACCAGGAACAAGGGCTGGCCCACGTACTGGACCAGCCCGTCGGCCAGCAGGGGATCGTCGTGGACCACCGGGCCGCAGTTGTTCTCACCCGGGATATCGCGGGCCGTGAACACGGCGACGACGCCCGGCGCGCGGCGCACCGCGTCCAGGTCCATGCCGCGCACGCGGGCGTGCGCCTTGGCCGACAGACCCAGGGCGCCATAGACCGTGCCGCGCAGTTCGGGGATGTCGTCGGTGTAGACGGCCTCGCCGGTGACGTGCAGCACGGCGGACTCGTGCGGACTGGAGGCGCCCGCGGCGAGTTCGCCCTCGACGGGCCGGGGGATGCTGTCGTTGCCGACGGCCAGCCGGTCCAGTTCGTCCGGCAAATGGATACGCATGTTCATGACGGCTCCCTCAAGCGATGTCGGCCAGCGCGGCCGTACTGACCTGATGCGTCGCCAACGGCGCCCCAGGGGCGGTTTCCAGATAAAAGCGGTACAGCAGATTGCGCGAGGCCAGCAGGCGGTATTCGCTGCTGGCGCGCATGTCGGTCAGGGGTTTGAAATCCTGCCCCACGGCATCCATCGCGGCGTGCACATGGGCTTCGTCCCAGGGCTGGCCCTGCAGGGCGGCTTCCACGGCGCGCGCACGGCTGGGCGTGGCCGCGACGCCGCCGAAACCGGTGCGCACGGACCGGACCACGCCGGATGCGTCCAGCACCACGGCAAAGGCCGCACACACCGCCGAGATGTCCTGATCGAAACGCTTGGTCAGCTTGTAGTGACGGAACTGACGGCCGGCCACTCGCACGGGCACGCGCAGGCCCTGCACGAACTCGCCGGGTTCGGACGCGTTCTTCTGGTAGCCCAGGTAATAGTCCTCGAGCGGCATTTCGCGCACGCGGTCGCCCTGGCGCAGGATGATGCTGGCGCCCAGGGCGATCAGACCCGGCATGGAGTCGCCGATCGGCGAGCCATTGGCCACGTTGCCGCCCAGCGTGCCCGCGTTGCGGATCGGGAAGGACGCGAAGCGCTGACGCATTTCGGCCAGTTCCGGCAGGTGTTCGACCAGCGCGTCGAAGGCGTCGTTCAGCAGCGCGCCCGCGCCGATGAGCAGGTCATCGCCTTCCAGGTGGATATCGCGCAGTTCGGCCACCTG
Source organism: Castellaniella sp. (assembly GCF_049650445.1). Classification (GTDB taxonomy): domain Bacteria; phylum Pseudomonadota; class Gammaproteobacteria; order Burkholderiales; family Burkholderiaceae_B; genus Castellaniella. The sequence goes on from NZ_JBASAD010000008.1 coordinate 66,273, forward strand.
GCCGATGTAGATCAGGTGCGGCAGGTCGCGGAATTGCTTGGTCACCCACAGGCCCACGTCGGTGCTGCCGGCCAGGATGCGGGCGTCCGGATAGGCCACGCGCAACTGCGCCAGTTGCGCCAGAGTGCGCGGCGCATGGAACGTATGGCCGTCATGCGTGTAGGTGAAGACCTCGTCGCGCTGCAGCGCGGCCAGGATGTCCGCCAGGGCGGCGCGATCGAAGGTCACGGCCGGATAGTCGAACATTTCGCCGGCGGCGCGCACGATGGGCTGATAGCCCGTGCAGCGGCACAGATTGCCCGACAGCGCATCGTCGATTTCGGTGCGCGTGGGCGCCGGATCGTTGGCGCCGTGCGCCAGGTACATGCCCCACAGGGACATGACGAAACCCGGCGTGCAGAAGCCGCACTGGGAGCCGTGGCAATCGACCATGGCCTGCTGCACCGGATGCAGCGCCCCGTCTTCGCCGCGCAGGTCCTCGACCGTGTACAGCGCCTTGCCGTCGAGCGTAGGCAGGAACTGGATGCAGGCGTTCACCGCCCGCATCGCCACACCGCCGTGACCATCAGGCTCGGCCACCATGACGGTACAGGCGCCACAGTCGCCTTCGGCGCAGCCTTCTTTGGTCCCCATGCAGCCCAGGTCTTCGCGCAGATACTGCAGCACCGTGCGGGTCGTGGGTTGGTCGGCAACTTCGTGGGTCTGGCCACGATAGTGAAAGCGAATCACCTCGGTCTCCATCGCATCCCTCTTTTCATTGAGCAGGTCTGGAACCGCTGAACAAGTCCTCGCGCCGCGTGCCTCTGCGGGCTCGGGCGGTCTGCGGTTCCCTTGCGTCCACAATATCACCGCGCAACCGCCCCGACCATTCACCGGCAATGATGGGGAACATCATGCCGGGATTCGGTAGACGGGCAGGGCGGGCCCGTGAATAATAGGCCGATGCAACGAACCCGCGACCCCATGGACACGCATCTGCTGCGCATCCTGCAGATCCTGCTGACCGAACAAAGCGTCTCGCGCGCCGCCATCAAGCTGGGGCTATCGCAGCCGGCCCTGAGCAATTCGCTGCGCCGTCTGCGCGACATCACCGGCGATCCGATTCTGGTACGCGGCAAGACCGGCATGGTACCCACCGCCCGCGGCCTGGAACTGCTGGCGCACGCCAACGAGGCGCTGAGCGCGATCGAGCGCATCACCCAGCCGCCGGGGGCGTTCGACCCGGCCCGGACCACGCGCGAATTTCACCTGGGGGCGCCGGATTATCTGGATGCGATGTTCCTGCCGAACATCGCCGAAATCCTGCGCCGGGAGGCGCCACACGCCAAGTTCATCGTACACCCGATCAACGCCGAGTACGACTACGCCGGCGGCCTGGAGGACGGCGGCCTGGACGTGGTCATCGGCAACTGGCTGGAACCGCCGCCGCAGATGCACATGGCGCGGCTGTTCGACGACGAGGTCGTCTGCATGATCGGCAGCCAGAACCCGGCTGCCCACCGCGAACTCAACCTGAAGCAGTACCTGGAACTGCCGCATCTGGCGCCCTTCCCCCACGTGACCGCACGCCAGAGCTTCATCGACGGCCATCTGGCGTCCCAGGGCCTGCGGCGCAACATCCAGATGACCATCCCGTATTTCGGCCAGGTGGCCGGCATGCTGCTGCGCACCGACCTGATCTTCACCACCGGCCGGCAATTCGCCCAGCACTACGCGCGCTATCTGCCCATCACCATCCTGCCCGCGCCGCTGCCGTTTCCGCCCATGCGCTTCTACCTGCTGTGGCACCGCCGCTGCCACGGCGCCCCGGAAGTCGTCTGGCTGCGCCAGTGCATCGCCAAGGTCGCCGCCATGCTGCAGGCCAGCCTGGACAGCGGCCGCGACCGCGATCACCAAGCGCCTGCGCCGCATTCAGACAAACCCTAAGCCTCCCCAGAAAACATCATCCGGGCTTGATAGTCGTCATCAGGACGACGCTCACAAATCCGAAAAACCCGTCCCTAGAATGGTCTGACCGTCAAGCGCCCACCCATCAGAAGGCGCCCACCATTCAGGAGACACCGCTCATGAGCGAACAGGAACACGCCTTGCCGACAGGGCTTGGCAACCCCGCGACCCCCGCATCTTCCACCCCCTGGCTGGAACGACGCTTCCAGCTTGCAGCCCGTGGCACCAATGTGCGCCAGGAAACCCTGGCCGGGCTGACGACCTTCCTGGCGATGGTCTATTCCGTGTTCGTCGTCCCCGCGATGCTGGGCAAGGCGGGCTTCGACACCTCCTCGGTCTTCATCGCGGTCTGTCTCACCAGCGCCTTCGGCTCGCTGCTGATGGGCCTGTGGGCCAACCTGCCGATCGCCGTGGGCTGCGCGATTTCGCTGACGGCCTTCACGGCCTTCGACCTGGTCCTGGGCCAGGGCCTGTCGCCCGCCGTCGCACTGGGCGCCATCTTTCTGATGGGCGTGATCTTCACGGCCATTTCCGCCACCGGCGTACGCAGCTGGATCCTGCGCAACCTGCCGGCCGGCATCGCGCACGGCACCGGCATCGGCATCGGCCTGTTCCTGCTATTGATCGCCGCCAACGAAGTCGGTCTGGTGGTGAAGAACCCCGGTCCCGGCCTGCCGGTGTCCCTGGGCGCCATCAACGCCATGCCGGCCTTGCTGTCGGTCGTGGGCCTGGCGGCGATCTTCGGCCTGGAGCGCCGGCGCGTGCCCGGCGGCATCCTGCTGGTCATCCTGGCGCTGTCGGCCGCCGGCCTGATCTGGGACCCGGCCGTGACCTTCAACGGCCTGTTCGCCCTGCCGTCCTTCGGCGGTGAGCACTCGCTGATCGGTGCCATGGACGTCGGCGGCGCGCTCAACGCGCTGGTCATTCCCAGCGTCCTCGCCCTGGTCATGACTGCCGTGTTCGACGCCACCGGCACCATTCGCGCCGTGGCCGGCCAGGCCGGCCAACTGGACGAAAACGGCCAGATCATCAACGGCGGCCGCGCCCTGACGGCAGACTCGGTGAGCTCCATCGTGTCGGCCGGCCTGGGCGGCGCCCCGGCGGCGGCCTATATCGAATCGGCGGCCGGCACGGCGGCCGGCGGCAAGACCGGCCTGACCGCCACCATCGTCGGCCTGGGCTTTCTTGCCCTGATCTTCCTGTCGCCGCTGGCGGGCCTGGTGCCGTCCTACGCCACCGCTCCCGCCCTGATGTACGTCGGCCTGCTGATGCTGGGCGGCGTGCGCAAGCTGCACCTGGACGACACCGTGGACACCATGGCCGGCATGGTCTGCGCCGTGTTCATCGTGCTGACCTGCAACATCGTCACCGGCATCATGCTGGGCTTCTGCACCCTGGTGATCGGCCGTCTGTTCGCCGGCGAATGGCGCAGGCTGAACATCGGCACGCTGGTCATCGCCATTGCGCTGGCCGTGTTCTACCTGGGCGGCTGGGCCATCTGAGCCATGGTTCGCCCACAGTCTCCCAGCAGGTGACGCAGCCATTGATGAGAAGGTGCATGATGATTGCGCGCATGCCACAACTGATAGAACCGCATCGGCGGGAATTCGACCGGCGGCTCCAGGATCGCCAGAGGCAGCAGTTCCGTGTAATAGCGGGCGAAATGCCGTGTGGTGGTGAACACCAGGTCCGTGCCCGGCAGCAGATAGGGCGCCAGCATGAAGGACTGCGCCTCGACGCATTCCTCGCGCTGGATGCGCAGGGACGTCAGCACCGTGTCGATCATGCCGCGCTGGGTGATGGAATACGGCGTCGGCACCACGTGCGGCACGCGCCGGTAGTCGTCCAGCGTCATGCCGCGCCGCGCCAGCGGATGGTCGGCCGCCACCATGCAGACGATCTCGTCTTCCAGCAGCACCGACAGGTGCATGCGGTCGGGCGGTTCGGGCCAGTTGCCGATCACCACATCCAGTTCGCCCTCGGCCAGGGAATGCTCGAAATCGAAATCCGGCCCCAGGGAATGCAGCACCAGCCGCGCATGCGGCGCCTCGCGGCGGAAGCGCGCCACGACCGACGCGGCGAAGGCCGGCGCCAGATAGTCCGGCGAGCCGATGCGGAAGACCTGGCGGCTGCTGTCAGGCTCGAAGGCCTCGCCGGTCTCCAGCATCGAATCGATCGAGCTCAGCGCCGTGCGTGCGTGCTCCAGAATGGCCAGCGCCCGGTCGGTGGGCACCATGCCGCCTTTTTCGCGCACCAGCAACGGGTCCTGCAGGATCTGGCGCAGGTTTTTCAGCGCCACGCTGATGGCGGGCTGGGACTGGTTGAGCTTCAGCGCCGTACGCGACACGCTGCGTTCGGCCATCAGGATGCTGAACACCTTCAGCAGATACGTATCCAGCGTTTCGCTACCGCGTCGTGTCGCCATCGTGGGGGTCTCCGTTCGGGCGGAGGCTCGCCGACCTGCGGGCGCCCCCGGAAATTCGGCACAGCATATACCACTTATACCGAGTCGCGCCCTTCATTTGACGCACGATACACCGTAGACTTTCCATCATGATGCACTCACCTCTTTCTGTCATGACCTTGAACGAACTGTCCGCACTGACCCAGGCCGAGTTTTCACGGGAACTCGGGTCGATCTTCGAACACTCCCCCTGGATTCCGGAACGCGCCTGGGCGGCCCGGCCCTTCGCCGACGTCGACGCCCTGCACCAGGCCATGATGCACGTGGTGCGCGAAGCCGATCCGGCCGAACAGCTCGCCCTGATCGTCGCCCACCCGGAACTGGCCGGCAAGGAAGCCGCAGCCGGCACCCTGACCAGCGACTCCACCAGCGAACAGCGCGGCGCCGGCCTGGACCAGTGCAGCCCCGAAGAGCTGCAACGCCTGCGTGCCCTGAACGCCGCCTACCGCCAGCAGTTCGGCTTTCCCTTCGTGATCGCCGTCAAGGGCCGCAGCCGCTACCAGATCATGGACGCCGTCGAACAACGGCTGCACAATGAACGCAACGCCGAATTCGACACCTGCCTGGATCAGATCGGGCAGATCGCGCGCTTTCGCCTCGACGCCCGCTTCGCCGCCTGATATCGGCCGATCCCGGCGCCGCGCCGGGATTTTCACGGAGTCCCTCATGACCGCCACGCTGACAACCCTGACCATCGAGCCCCTGACGCGGGAAGCCTTCGCACCCTTTGGCGACGTGATCCAGGCCGATGACACGGTCCAGCACTTCACCATCAACGAAGGCAACACCGAGCGCTATCACGACCTGGCCCATGTCGATCCGGGCGCGGACGGCCGCGCCATCGTCTCGATCTTCCGGGGCCTGCCGCGCACGCTGCCGTTCACCGTCACCATGATGGAACGCCACCCGAAGGCCAGTCAGGCCTTCATCCCGCTGAACGGCCGGCCCTATCTGGTCGTGGTGGCCAAGCCCGACGCCACACCCACGGTCGCCGATCTGCGCGTGTTCCTGTGCAACGGCGACCAGGGCGTGAACTACGCGCGCGGCGTCTGGCACCACCCGCTGCTGGGGCTGGAAGCCGTGTCGGACTTCCTGATCGTGGATCGCGCCGGCCCGGGCGACAATTGCGACATCGTGCAGATGGAAGCGCCCGGCGTGATTCCCGAACCGGGCTGATCCGGCTGCCGCCGACATGTACAGGGCCGCCCGCGGGCGGCCCTGATGTTTTCGGAGTCCGGCAAGCGCGCGGCAACGGCGATCAAGCCCCCAGATATTTCTGCCGGGCGTCCTCGTCGGCCTTGAGTGCGTCCGAATCGCCGCTCCAGACGATCCGGCCCTTTTCCACGACGTAATGATGGTCGGCCAGGTGCAGCAGCGGCGCCAGATTCTTGTCGATCACCAGAATCGCCATGCCCTCGCGGCGCAGCAGCGCCAGCGCCGTCCAGATTTCCTGGCGCACCAGGGGCGACAGGCCTTCGGTGGCTTCGTCCAGGATCAGCAGTTCGGGATTGGTCATCAAGGCCCGGCCGATGGCCAGCATCTGCTGCTCCCCGCCCGACAATTGGTTGCCGAAATTGCCGGCGCGCTCCCGCAGGCGCGGAAACAGTTCATAGATGCGTGACAGCGTCCAGGGATTGGCCTTTTTGCGGCGGTCCGCAGCCGTTGCGATCAGATTTTCCCCGACCGACAGATTGGGGAAAATCTGACGGCCTTCCGGCACCAGACCGACACCGCGCTGCGCCACCCGGTAGCTGGGCAGGTTCTGGATATTCGCGCCGTTGAACCGCACCTGGCCCTTCCAGGCCGGATGCATGCCCATGATGCTCTTGATGGTCGTGGTCTTGCCCATGCCGTTGCGGCCCAGCAAGGTCACGCACTGCCCCGCATCGATCTGCAGGTGCATGCCATACAGCACCTGGCTGCGCCCGTAGCCGGACTCCAGGCCTTCGACCTTCAGCAGATTTTCGCTCATGCCGGCACCTCCTCGTCACCCAGATAGGCTTCGCGGACTTCGGGGCTGCGGCGGATGGTGTCCACGTCGCCGCAGCAGATGACCTTGCCGTAAAACAGCACGCTGATGCGGTCCGCCAGGGAAAACACCGCATCCATGTCGTGCTCGATCAGCAGGATGCCGTAGCGGCTCTTCAGGCGCCGCAACAGGTCCACCATCATGTCCGAGCCGGTATCGCCATGCCCCATGCCGGCCATGGGCTCGTCCAGCAGCAGCACCTTGGGTTCTGCCGCCAGCGCCATGGCGATCTCCAGTTGGCGCTGCTGCCCGTAGGACAGCGACATGGCCGGCGTGTCCCGCCGGGCCGTCAGTCCCATCAATTCGATGAGCTCGTCCGCCCGGTCCGTCAGCGCGGGGGTTTCCACCGCCGGCGTCCAGAAATGAAACCCGTGCCCCCGACAGCCCTGGACCGCCAGCACCACGTTTTCCAGCACGGTGAAGCGCTGGATCACCGAGGTGATCTGATAGGACCGCCCGATCCCGGCGCGGACCCGCTGCGCCATGTCGAGCGCGTCGATAGACTGGTCGCCCAGGCGGATGGTGCCGGCATCGCAAGGGACTTCGCCCATGATCTGACTGATCAGCGTGGTCTTGCCGGCGCCGTTGGGGCCAATGATGGCGTGGATCTCGCCGGGGAGGATGTCCAGGTCCACGTGGTCCGTGACCAGCAGGCCGCCGTAGCGTTTGACCAGGCCGCGGATCGAAAGCAAGGGCTGCATGTCAGTGCTCCTCCTTGGACGAAACGATCATGCCCCAGAGCCCATTGCGCAGGAACAGCACGATGAGCACGATGACCGGTCCCATGATGATCATCCAGTGGTCGGTCACGCCTTTCAGGACCTCTTCCAGCAGCAGGAAGCCGGCGGCGCCCACCACCGGTCCGATCAGGGTGCCGGCGCCGCCCAGCAGCACCATGATGATCAGTTCGCCGGACGCCGTCCACGCCATGTAGGCAGGCGAGGCAAAGGCGGTCAGATTCGCCAGAAAGAACCCCGCCAGCGCACACAGTTCGGCCGACAGCACATAGGCCAGCAGGCGGTAGGCCAGCGGCGAAGTGCCCACGGCCCGCACACGCCGGGCATCCATGCTGGAGGCCCGCAGGATCAGTCCGAAGCGCGACCGGATCACGCGACGCAGCAGCAACAGGCTGGCGCCCAGGCAGGCCAGCAGCGCCAGGTACAGACCGACGTGGCTGCCGGTCAGGTCGCCGAAACGGCTGATCTGCTGGATCGGCAGGCCTTCGTCACCACCGTACTGCTTCAGCCCCACCGCCAGGAAATAAAACATCTGCGCCAGGGCCAGCGTGATCATGATGAAAGCGATTCCGTGCGTCCGCAAGGCGATCAGGCCCACGGGTGCCGCAATCAGAGCGGTGACGACGACCACCAGCAGCAGGTGCAGGACGCCGCTGTCGGCGCCGTAATGGGACGCGATGGCGACGCAATAGGCACCGATGCCGATGTACATGGCATGACCGAAGCTGACCAGGCCGCCATAGCCCAGGGCCAGGTTCAGGCCCACGGCCGCCAGGGCGAACACCAGGATGCGGCTGAACTGCAGCAGGACGTACGCGCTGTCCGTGACGCTGGCGTACACCGGCACCAGCAGCAACAGCACGAAAATCAGGGCGGTCAGCGCCGCCGGCCAGGACACGCCGGCGGGGGCGCGTGACGCGCGTGTATTCAGGGTCGAGGATTCCATTTTCATCCGGGACTCAACGTTTCTTCACAGGGAACAGGCCTTCGGGCTTGACGGCAAGCACGATCACCATCAACACGTAGACCGCCAGCGACGACACCGCCGCCCCCAGGGTGCTGGCCAGTTCCTGTTCCAGCATCCGGCCGAGCAGGGTCGGCGCGACGGTCCGCCCCAGCGTATCGACCAGGCCGACCACCAGGGCGCCCAGAAAGGCGCCGCGGATCGATCCGATCCCGCCGATCACGATGACCACCAGCGTCATGATCAGGATGGAATCGCCCATGCCCGGCTGCACGGACAGGATCGGCCCCACCATGGCGCCGCCCAGGCCCGCCAGACCGGCCCCCAGGGCGAAGATGAAGGTATTGAGCCAGCCGATGTTCACGCCCAGCGCCGCGACCATGGTGCGATTGCTGGCGCCGGCGCGGATCAGCATGCCGACGCGGGTGCGTTCGATCAACAGATACAGGCCCAGGGCCACCAGCAGGCCCACCAGAATGATCAGCAGGCGGTACAGCGGGTAGGGCGTACCGAACACCATGACGGTTACGCTCAGCGCGTCGGGCAGGCTCATGAAGATCGGCGCCGAGCCCCAGATCATGCGCACGGCCTCGTTGCAGAACAGCATCAGCCCGAAGGTCGCCAGCACCTGATCCAGGTGCTCTCTGGGGTACAGGCGCGAGAACCCGCAGCGATCCAGCACCACGCCCAGCACCATGGCGCCGCCCAGGCCCGCCAGGATGGCCAGCGTGAACGAATCCGTATGGCTGTAAGCGGCGGCCGCGAAATAGGCCCCCATCATGTAGAGCGCGCCATGAGCCAGGTTGATGAAGCTCATGATGCCGAAGACCAGGGTCAGGCCGGCGGCCAGCAGGAACAGCAAAATACCGTATTGCAGGCCGTTCAGAGCCTGCATGAACAACAACTGCGGACTCATGTCCGTCCTCCGTGACGGGCGGCGCACGCCGCCCGTCGTTCAGGGCTCGCTGGACGAACCGATCAATACTTGCAGTTCCCGACGTAGGCGTCGGCGTGGTTCGTCAGCGGCTTGCCGATGGTCTTCAGAGACACACGGCCCTGATCGTCCTTGGCCACCTGGAAGGCGTAGAAGTCCTCGATGGGGAAGCCGTTGGTGTTGAACTTGTAGGCCCCGCGCAGAGACGCGTAATCCGCCGCGCGCAAGGCATCCCGGAACGCCTTCTTGTCGGAGACCTTGCCCCCGGTCTTCTTCAGGGCGCTATCGATCAGCAGCGCCGAATCATAGGACTGGGCGGCGTACTGCGAGGGAATGCGCTTGTACTTCTTCTCGAAGGCGGCGACGAAGGCCTCGCTGGTGGGGTTCTTGAAGTCAGGGCCCCAGAACGTGCCGGCGTAGGCACCCAGAGCGGCATCGCCCAGGGCCGGCAAGGTGCTGCCGTCCACGGTGGAGACCGTCAGCAGCGGGATCTTGCCCATCAGGCCGAACTGCTTGTATTGCTTGACGAAGTTCACGCCCATGCCGCCGGGCAGGAAGACCCAGACAGCGGAGGGATTGGCGGCCTGCAGCGCCAGCAGCTCAGCGGAGTAATCCTGCTGACCCAGTTGGGTATAGATCTCGCCCGACACGCGGCCCTTGTAGAAGCGCGTGAAACCCTTGACCTGGTCACGACCCGACTGATAGTTGGGCGTGATCATGTAGACGTCCTTGTACTTCTGGTCGGTGGCGTACTGGCCCATGACCTCGGCCTGTCCATCGTTCTGCCAGGACGCGAAGAAGAAACCCGCGTTGCACTGGTTGCCGGCCAGAGGAGCCGGCCCCGCGTTGGAACCGACGAAGGTCATGTTGGCGTCGGCCAGGGGCTTGGCGATCGCCATCATGACGTTGGAGAACGTCACCCCGGCGACGATGTCGACCTTGTCCTTCTCGATGAATTTCTGGATCGCCTGGACACCCACGTCCGGCTTGAGCTGGTCGTCTTCCTTCAGGAAAACGATGTCCTGACCACCCAGCTTGCCGCCATTCTGTTCCAGCGCCAGGTTGAAACCGTCGACCATATCCTGGCCCAGGGCCGCGCCGGAGCCGGACAGGGTAGCCAGGAAGCCGATCTTCACCTCGGCCTGCGCCGATCCGGCGGTCAGGCCCAGGGACAGGGCCAGGGCGGTCGTCAGCATGGTTGTGCGAAATGCCATGTTTGTCTCCTGAAGAATTTATAGTTTAGTTGTAAAGTTTTGTTGATATTACACGAAAGTCAGCGATGTGCAACCCATGCCCTGCATATGCAACATGACATGATCACCCGCCGCCACCGACACCGCCTCGGTGATGCCGCCGGAGAGAATCAGCGTGCCGGCCGGAATCGAAGCACCGCGCGCACCCAGGTGATTGGCAAGCATGGCCACGGCGTTGGCCGGATGGCCCAGCACCGCAGCTCCGGCGCCCAGCGCGACGATCTGGCCGTTCTTTTCCATCACCACCCCCGTGGTGCGCAGATCCAGATCGCGCGGATCGCACGGGATGCCGCCGACCACGAAGCGTGAGGACGAACAATTATCAGCCACCACGCTCTTGAGGTCGAATTTGAAATCGCGGTAACGGCTGTCGATGACCTCGATGCCGGGCAGGACGAAATCCGTCGCGGCCAGCACTTCGGCGATCGTGCAGCCCGGCCCGGTCAGCGGTGCCTTGGTCACAAAGACGATTTCCGGCTCGACCTTGGGGTGGATCAGATCGGCATGACGGCACTTGCCGCCGTCGGGCACCACGAATGCATCGGTCAGAAAGCCGAAGATCGGGGTCTCGATGCCCATCTGGCGCATCTTGGCAAACGAGGTCAGGCCGGCTTTCAGGCCGACGATCCGCGCTCCCCGGGACTGCTTGCGCCGCAGGATGGCGTCCTGCACGGCGTAGGCATCGTCCCAGTCCATGTCCGGATGGTCCAGGGTGATCTTGAGGGTGTCGCGCGCCTGCAGTTCGCAGTCCTCCAGACGCTCGGCCAGGGCCTGGATGGTTGCCGTATTCAAACTCATGCCGCACTCCGTTTGCGCGCCAGATTCAGCGCCGTGTCCTCGATCATGTCCTCCTGGCCGCCGACCATGCCGCGACGCCCCATCTCCACCAGGATTTCCCGCGCCGGCACGCCGTAGCGCTGCTCTGCGCGGCGCGCAAACAGCAGGAACGAACCGTACACGCCGGCATAGCCCAGCGTCAGCGAGTCGCGGCTCAGGCGCACTGGTTCTTCCATCATCGGGTACACGATGTCCTCGGCCACGTCCTGCACCTTGAACAGGTCCACGCCCGTCTCGATGCCCATCAGGTTGCAGACGGCCACCAGCGCCTCCATCGGCGTGTTGCCCGATCCGGCGCCCATGCCCGAACATGCGGCATCGATGCGATTGGCGCCCGCGTCGATGGCCGCCATGCTGTTGGCCACGCCCATGGCCAGATTGTGGTGGCCGTGGAAACCAAGTTCGGTCTCCGGTTTCAGCGCCTGGCGCAGCGCGCCGATCTTTTCCGTCACCTGATGCGGCAGCATGTGGCCGGCCGAATCGGTCATGTAGATGCAGTTGGCGCCATAACCTTCCATCAGCCTCGCCTGCGCGACCAGGCCGTCGGCCGTGTTCATGTGGCTCATCATCAGAAAGCCCACGGTGTCGATGTCCAGCTTGCGGGCGGCCTCGATGTGCTGCTGCGAGACGTCGGCCTCGGTGCAATGGGTGGCGACCCGGATGGTGTGCACGCCCAGGTCGTACGCCATGCGCAGGTGCCCGACCGTGCCGATGCCCGGCAACAGCAGCGCCGACACCTTGGCACGCTTGAGCAGCGGGATCACGGTGCTCAGGTATTCCTCGTCGCTGTGCAGCGAGAAGCCGTAGTTGACCGACGCACCACCCAGGCCGTCGCCGTGGGTGACCTCGATCAGCGGCACACCGGCTTCGTCCAGCCCTCGCGCCACGTCCTTCATCTGTTGCAGCGTGATCTGGTGGCGCATGGCGTGCATGCCGTCGCGCAGCGTCATGTCGTGCAGGGTGATGGTCTTCTTGTCTGTGCTCATGATGATTCCTTTACGCGGCGGACAGCGTCCATTCGCCCTTCTGGATGCGCTCGGCGAACATTTCGGCGGTTCGCGTCGCCGACGCGGTCATGATGTCCAGGTTCCCGGAATACTTGGGCAGGTAATCGCCCAGGCCCTCGACCTCCAGGTAGATCGACACCCGGCGGCCCTCGAACACCGGCCCGTTGACCAGGCGATAGCCCGGCACGTAGCGCTGGACCTCGGCCACCATCTGCTGCACGGATTGCGTGATGGCCGCCTCGTCCGGATCCGACTCGGTCAGGCAGTGCACGGTGTCGCGCATGATCAGCGGCGGCTCGGCCGGGTTCAGAATGATGATGGCCTTGCCCTTCCTGGCGCCGCCCACCCGCTCGACCGCGCCCGCCGTCGTGACGGTGAACTCGTCGATGTTGCGACGCGTGCCCGGCCCCGCCGATTTCGACGACACGGTTGCCACGATCTCGGCGTAGTCCACCGGCTGCACGCGCGACACCGCCGCCACCATCGGGATGGTGGCCTGGCCGCCGCAGGTGACCATGTTGACGTTGGTCTCACGCCGTTCCAGATGCGCCTGCAGATTGACCGGCGGCACGCAGTACGGGCCGATGGCCGCCGGCGTCAGGTCGATCATCAGCGCGCCGCGCGCCGTCACCTTGTCGCTGTTTTCCTGGTGCACGTAGGCCGAGGTCGCATCGAAGACGATCTGGATGCGATCCTGCGTCATGTGCGGCAGCAGACCATCCACGCCCTCGGCCGTGGTCTTCAGACCCAGTTCGCGGGCGCGCGCCAGGCCCTCGGATTCGGGGTCGATGCCCACCATCCAGACCGGCTCCAGCACCGTGCTGCGCTTCAGCTTGTACAGCAGGTCGGTGCCGATATTGCCCGATCCGATCAAGGCACATCTGATCTTTTCCATTGTGATTTCCTTTGCTTGCGATGCGCGCTTGCTATGCGATGAAGCGCACGCCGCAGGCGCCGATGCCGCCGATCGACACCTGCAGGCTGTCCCCGGCCACGACCGGCGTCATGGCCGCCAGCGCCCCGGACAGGATGATTTCTCCGGCATTCAAACCGACCCCCAGCGCCCCCAGCGCATTGGCCAGCCAGGCCACGGCATTGGCGGGATGCCCCAGCGCGGCGGCGCCCGCCCCCGTGCCCAGCAGTTCGCCGTTCTTCTCGAACACCATGCCGCAGGTACGCAGGTCCAGCCCGCGCGGGCTGACCAGCCGGTCGCCCAGCACGAACACCCCGCAGGATGCGTTGTCCGCCACGGTGTCCTGGATCTTGATCTTCCAGTCGCGGATGCGGGAATCGACGATCTCGAAGCAGACGGTCACGGCTTCGGTCGCGGCCAGCACGTCGCTGACCGTCACCCCCGGCCCGCGCAGATCTTTTTTCAGAATGAAGGCGATCTCGCCCTCGGCTTTGGGCTGGATCAGGCCGGACATGGAGATCGCCTCGCCCGGCGCAACCACCATGTCGCTGAGCAGATAGCCGAAGTCCGGCTGATAGACGCCCAGCATGTCCATCACGGCCTGGCTGGTGACGCCGATCTTCTTGCCCACCACGCGGGCGCCCGCGTCCAGGCGGCGGCCCACCATGCGCTGCTGCACGTGATAGGCGTCCTCGATGCTGATGTCCGGGTGGCGGCTCGTCAAGGGATCGATGGCTTGGCGGTCGGTCCAGGCGGCGTACAGTTCGTCGCCCAGTCGTTCGATCAGCGCGGGTTCCATAGAAAAGAGGCTCCGTTCAGGCAAGATTGAAGAAGGTCCGGGCGTTCCCGGTCAGGATGCGGTGTTTCTCGGCGTCGTCCAGCAGGGCGGTCTCGCCCACCAGTGCGCCGATGCGCTGCTCGCCCAGCGGATAGGGGTAGTCGGACCCGAGCATCACCCGTTCACTGCCCATCACGTCCACCAGCAGGCGCAGGGCGGCGGGATCGAAGACGGCGGAATCCACCGAGAACCGGTCGCAGTAGGAGGACGGCGGATTCGGGCAGTCCTGGCGCACGATGTCACGGTATTTCCAGGCATTGTCGACCCGGCCCAGGGTGTAGGCGAACGAGCCGCCGCCGTGCGCGAAGCACAGCTTCAGACTGCGCGGCAAGCGTTCGAAGGCGCCCGACAGGATCAGCGACAGAATCCCCAGCGAAGTTTCCGCCGGCATGGCCACCAGCCAGGGCAGCATCCACTGGCGCATGCGCCCGCTCCCGCCCATCATGTCCCAGGGATGGACCAGCACCGGGATGTCGCTCACGGCGCAGTGATGCAGGAACTCCACCAGTTGCGCGTCGTCCAGATCGCGATCGCCGACGTGGTTGCCGATCTGCACACCGACGTGGCCCGCCGCCTTGGCACGCGACGCCTCGCGGCACGCCAGTCCGGTGTCCTGCAGCGGCACCTGGGCCAGCGCCTTCAGGCGGTCCGGGTGGCCGGCGCAATACGCCAGCGTCAGGTCATTCATGCGGGCGGCCCAGTCGGCGACCTTGGGGGCATCCAGCTCGTAGCCGAACATGATCGGCGTGGCGCTGACGATCTGCACGTCCAGGCCCAGGCGGTCCATGTCGGCGACGCGCAGATCCGCATCCCACAGCACGGGCACGACCGGACGGAATTCGCTGTCGCCCTTCATGATCATGCCCGTGTCCGGACCGGTGATCTTCAGCCAGGGCGCCTGCGCGGGGTCCAGCGCATGGGCCTGCGCACGGGAAATCTCCGGAAAGATGTGCGCGTGGATATCTATCATGTCGATGGCCTTTGGTATCTATCGTTTCACGCTCAGAAGTCCCGGACCTTGGAATGGCGCAGTTGTTCGTGCCAGATGCGGTAGTCCCTGCCCGGGTGCTGGGTGCCGCAGTCCGGGCAGACGCGCTCCTCGTCCTTCAGGGCATAGAACCGGTCATAGACCTTGGGCAGGTCGTCCACCAGGCTTTCCAGTTGCTGCGTGGCCTTCCAGACCTCGGCGCCGCAGTGGGCGCAATGCCATTGCAGGCTGTCCTGCTTGCCCTGAGGGCGGGGCAGTTCGATCAGCAGGCACAGGCCATTGGGGTCGGGGCGCTGGGGCGAATGAATCAGGTGCGGCGGCTGCAGGAAGATGTCGCCTTCCTTCAGGTCGATGCGCTCGAAGCGCCCGCGATCCCACACGACCAGAAAGGCCTCGCCGCGCAACTGGTAGAAGATTTCCTCGGTCGGGTTGTCGTGGAAGTCGGTGCGCTGGTTGCCGCCGCCCACCATATTGATGATGTAGTTGCCGTCGGGAAAAATCGCCGCGTTGCACACCGGCGGCTTCAGCCGGTCGCGATGATTGTCCACCCACTGCATCAGATTCTTGGGCAAACCGTACTTGGCATCCATGTCTGTCTCCTTGTCGTGCGCAGGGCGCACGCTGGTGGTGTGCCGGCGCCCGTCCCGGGCGCCAGTCATCGTGTCCGGCCCGTCGTCAGGCGACCGGCGGCCTGTAGGCGATGGCCTTGATCTCGATCCGCAGATGCGGGTGCGGCAGTTGGTGGACGGCGACCGTGGTGCGCGCCGGCCCCTCGAAACCGAAGAATTCCCCGTAGACCTCGTTGTAGCCGGCGAAGTCCCCCATATCGACCAGGTAGGCGCTGATCTCCACCACGTCCTCCAGGCCGGCACCGGCGCTGGCCAGAATGTCGCGGATGTTCTCGATCACGGCGCGGGTCTGTTCGCGGATATCCATGCGCACCGCCCCCATGGCGTCCACCGTCTCCACGCCGGCCAGGGTATTGTCGGCACGGCGGGAACTGGTGCCCGAGACGAACAGGAAGTCGCCCGCACGCTTGACATGGGGGAACTTCCCGCGCGGCGTGGCCTTGCCGGGAACGACCTGGGCGGATGCGGTGCTCATGGGATGCGGTCTCCTGTAAAAGTCCGGGTGCTGAAACGCCTCAGACCTTGATGCAGATGTTGGTGATCTCGGAATAGAAATCCAGGGAATGACGCCCCCCTTCGCGGCCGATGCCGGACTGGCGCACGCCGCCGAAGGGGGTGCGCAGGTCGCGCAGATACCAGGTATTGACCCAGACCAGGCCGCTGCGCATGCGCGGCGACACCCGGTGGGCGCGCGACAGATTTTGCGTCCAGATCGCGGTGGCCAGGCCGTAGTCCGAATCATTGGCACGGGCCACGGCCTCGTCCTCGGTGTCGAACGGCGCCACGTGGCAGACCGGTCCGAAGATTTCCTCGCGCAGGCAGCGGGCATCATCCGGCAAGCCGGTCCAGATGGTCGGTTTGACCCAGAATCCCTGATCCCGCGCATCGCCGAACACGGGGGCTTCGCCGCCGGTGACGACGGTGGCGCCTTCCCGGCGGGCGAGTTCAAAATAGGACAGGACCTTGGCCTGATGCTTTTTGGAGATCATGGGACCGATGTCGGCGGCCGGAGCGTCCGGGCGGCCCAGCACCAGGGCTTCGGTGCGCGCTTTCAGCGCCGCCACGAAACGGTCGAAGATCGGCCGCTGCACCAGCACCCGTTCGCTGCACAGACAGACCTGGCCCGAATTGGTGAAGGAGGACTTCACGACCCCGTCCACGGCGGCGTCGAAGTCCGCGTCCTCGAACACGATGGCGGCGTTCTTGCCGCCCAGTTCGAAAGACACGTCCTTCACGCCGTCGGCCACGGTCTTCATGATGTGCGCCCCGGTGGCCGAGGCCCCCGTGAAGGTCACGGCATCGATGTCCGGATGGCTGATCATGGCCTGTCCGGCGGACTGGCCGCCAAAGCCCTGCAGCACGTTGAAGGCGCCCGCCGGAAAGCCGATGTCGTGCGCCACCTGCGCCAGCAGGAAGGCGGACGAAGGGGTCTCCTCGGAAGGCTTGGACACGACCGCATTGCCCAGCGCCAGGGCGGGCGCGACCTTCCAGCTGAACAGCAGAATCGGCAGGTTCCAGGGGGAAATGGCCACGACCACGCCCAGGGGTTTGCGCACGGTGTAGTTCAGCGCCCGTCCGCCGTCGGCCGTCACGGTCTCGAAGCATTCCGTGTGGGCCTGGCGGACCAGGTCGGCAAAGAAACGGAAATTGGCGATGGCGCGCGGCACGTCCAGCGTGCGCGCCTGGCGCACGGTGCGGCCGGTGTCCCGGACCTCGGCCTCGACAAATTCATCGAAGCGCCGCTCGATGCCGTCGGCCAGCTTGCGCAGCCAGTCGGACCGCTCGACCGGGCTGCACCGCCCCCAGTCGCCCGCCAAAGCATCCCGGGCGGCCTGGACGGCCAGATCGACCTCGGTGGACGAGGCCTCGCAGACCTCGCCGACGATGGTGCCGTCCACCGGATTGACATTGGGGAACCGCTGGACGCTTTCAATGAAACGGCCGCCGATGTAGTGCGTGATGAGTTCGGCCACAGTGCTGGTCTCTCGTGCTGTGTGAATGTGCGTATGGAGACACTGTAGGGGGAGTCGAGATTATTTTCTAATCAATAAAAACAATGTTGCGATTCCATAATGGAATCGCTTCAACCAACATCCAACCAGGAAGCACGAACTGCCGGAGCGTTCAGCCGAGGCCGCCGACGCCGCGCCCCGCCCGCGCCCCGACTTCCTTGAGGATGCCGATGAGCGTGGCCGCCGCCGGCACCGGTTCGCGGTCGGCCCGCAGGCTGTAGCCTATCGTGCCGAACGGCACGCGCACGTGGATGGGGACTTCGAACAGCACCCCCGCTTGGATCAGCGGCCGGGCCGCCACGCTGGGCAGCATGGCCAGCGTATCGGAGCGCGCCAGAATGCCCAGGTTGGTCAGCATCGACAGCGAGACGATCTGGTTATGGGGAATCGGCAGATCACGGCTGCGAAAGAAGCGATCCACCTGCTTGCGCACGGGCGAGGCATTGGACGGCACGATCCAGGGATAGACCAGCAGATCCTCAGGCGCGCACTCCGGCCGATGGGACAGGGGATGGCCGGCGCGCGCCACGATCATCAGTTCGTCGTCGTAGATTGCGTGCACTTCGACCCCTTCGCCCGGATTCTCGGGCAGGCGGCCGACGATCACGTCCAGTTCGCCGACCTGCAGCATGGGGTACAGAATGTCGTTGGTGGCCTCCTGGATCATCAGGCCCACCTTGGGGTGGCGGCTCTTCATCAGGGCCACGCTTTCGGGCAGCAGCCAGGCCGACGCGGAAATCAGCGTGCCGACCGCCACCTGACCGCCCTCGCCGTTGCGCAGCGCCTCCAGTTCCTCGCTCAAGGCACGCGCATCGCCCAGCATGGGACGGATGCGTTCCAGCAGATGCTCGGCAAACACGGTCAGCCGCACGCCCTTGCTGTGACGCTCGAACAGCGTGACCGCCAGCAGCTCCTCCAGTTGCCGGACGACCTTGACCACATTGGGCTGGGTCATGTGCACGGCCTCGGCCGCCTTGTGCATGGACCCCAGGGTGGCCACGCGCTCGAACACCAGCAACTGCTTGAATTTCAGATCGCGCACGCGCGCCAGGCTCTGGTCCGACAGCATGGCGGGCCTATTTCCGCCCGCCCACCGACTGCAGGCTGATCACCGCCAGCGCCACGCCGATCAGGATCATCCCCGCCAATTCCAGCCCGCCCGGGGTCTCGCCCAGTTCCAGCCAGCCGGACAGCACCCCGACCACCGGCACACCCAGCGACGACAGCCCCGCCATCCCGGCGGACAGGTGCTGCAGCGCGAACAGCCACAGAAACCAGGCCAGGGCCGTCGCCAGGATCGCGTTGTAGGCCAGCGCGGCGTAGAAATAGGGCACGGCCTCGATCGGTCGTTCCGGCACCACCCAGGCGGCGACGCACAGCGCCAGGGCGCCGAACAGCATCTGCCAGGCCGTCAGCGGCAGCGCATCCATCGGATGGTCGCGTTTGATCCATTTCGCGACCAGGGTCGCCAGCGCCCAGCACAGGCCCGAGGAGACCGCCAGCACTTCACTGACGATGCCGGCGTGCTGATTCCAGGGCTCCAGGATCAGCAGCAGGCCCGCCGCCGCCAGCGCCAGCGCCAGCCACTGCGCACCCCGGATCCGTTCACCGAACACCGCCCAGGCCAGCGGGATGACCCAGAACGGCATGGTGTACACCAGGATCGAAGTCTTGCCCGCGCTGCCCTGCAACAGCGCGAGCTGGATCAGGGCGGAAAACGCCCCGGTCTGCAGCACGCCCAGCAGCACCACGCGGGGCCAGGCCCGGATGCGCATGGGGCGCCGCAGAATCTTCAGCACCAGCATCAGCGCCACGGCGCCGAACAGGGTGCGCAGCGCGGAAAAATCGAAGGGGCCGACATAGGCCAGCACCCGCTTCATGACAACCCAGTTGTAACCCCAGACCAGGGCCATGCCGGCCAGCGCCATCAGCGCGAGCCGTTCGTTGCGGCGATTCCCGTCGCCACGCGGCGGCGTTTTTTCAGCAGTCAAGATGTTCTCTGTCCTTCCCAGTAACCGGATTCATGATAATGGTTTCTCAGGTCGTCGATGAAATAACGCACCTTGGCCGGCAGGTAGCGCTGCTGCGGGTAGACGGCCTGGATGTCGTAGGCGGGCAGGGCGAATTCATCGAGCACCGTCACCAGTTCGCCGCGCTTGAGTTCGCGCTGGATCTCCCAGGTGGACCGCCAGCCGACGCCCAGGCCCTGGCACACCCAGCGGTACAGCAATTCACCATCGTTGCAGGCCAGAGCGCCGCGCACCCGTACGGCAAACGGCTTGCCGTCACGCACGAAGGTCCAGCCGCGATGCTGCCCGCCCTGCAGGTTGAACGCCAGGCAGTTGTGCCGCACCAGGTCTTCCGGCACGCGCGGCACGCCGTGCGACTCGAAATAGGCAGGCGTGCCGCACACGACGCGGCGGTTCGGGAACAGGCGCACCGCCACGTAGTTCGGATCGGTGACCTCGCCGATCCGAATCGCCATGTCGTAGCCCTCGCGCACCAGATCCACCACGCTGTCGGTGAAATTGAAGGACAGCGCCAGATCCGGATAGCGTTCACGGAACGCCAGCGCGTGCGGGGCCACGTGCAGGCGCCCGAACGAAGCCGGCGCCGACACCACCAGATGACCGGTCAGCGAACGGCGCCGGGACATGATGCTGGCGTCGGCGGCGTCGAAATCATGGAGCAGTTGCTGGCAGTGCTCCAGATAGCGTTCCCCCAGGTCCGTCAGCACCAGGCCGCGCGTGGACCGGTGCACCAGTTGCACCCCCAGGCGCTTTTCCAGCGCCGTCAGGCGCCGCCCCATGATGACCGGCGTCACACCCTCGACCAAAGCAGCGGCGGCGAAGCTGCCCTGCTCGGCAATCAATACAAAACTGCGAAGCTCGGTATAGCGGCTCAAGAGGATCTCCCGCTGGTTAAAAAACGCCCAAGACACTGTCACAAAAGCAGAATTCAAACAAAACAAGCCTGCCTGAGATCGATTGAATTCCACCCCAAACCTTCCCAACTACATACATATAGTATCGACAGAACAGAGGGTGAATGGGATTCCTGCATCTGGATGCTTTCTTTATTCTGGCCCTGTCAACGAATACCCCCATACCAATCTGACCGATCCAGGAGAAATCATGGCCAAAATGAGAGCAGTCGACGCCGCCGCCGCAGTCCTGCAAAAAGAAGGCATCACCACTCTGTTCGGCGTGCCCGGCGCCGCCATCAACCCGCTGTATTCCGCCCTGCGCAAACACGGCGGCTTCAAGCACGTGCTGGCCCGCCACGTGGAAGGCGCCTCGCACATGGCCGAAGGCTACACCCGCGCCCACCCCGGCAACATCGGCGTCTGCCTGGGCACCTCCGGCCCCGCCGGCACCGACATGATCACCGGCCTGTACTCGGCGTCCGGAGACTCCATCCCCATCCTGTGCATCACCGGCCAGGCGCCGCGCTCGCAACTGCACAAGGAAAGCTTCCAGGCCGTGGACATCGAGACCATCGCCAAGCCGGTCACCAAGTGGGCCGTGATGGCGCGCGAACCCGAACTGGTGCCGCGCATCCTGCAACAGGCCTTCCACATCATGCGCTCCGGCCGCCCCGGCCCGGTGCTGGTGGATCTGCCCTTCGACGTGCAGATGGCCGAAATCGAATTCGACATCGACACCTACGAACCGCTGGGCGTGTACAAGCCCACGGCCACCCCGGCCCAGGCCGCCAAGGCCATGGCCATGCTGAACGCCTCCGAGCGCCCCCTGCTGGTCGCGGGCGGCGGGATCTTCAGTGCCGACGCGTCGGACCTGCTGCGGGAATTCGCCGAACTGACCGGCGTGCCGGTCATCCCGACCCTGATGGGCTGGGGCGTGATCCCCGACGACCACCCCCTGATGGCGGGCATGGTCGGCCTGCAGACCTCGCACCGCTACGGCAACGCCACCCTGCTGGCTTCGGACTTCGTCATGGGCATCGGCAACCGCTGGGCCAACCGCCACACGGGATCGACCCCGGTCTACACCAAGGGCCGCACCTTCGTGCACATCGACGTCGATCCGACCCAGATCGGCAAAGTCTTCGGCCCCGACTACGGCATCGCCTCGGACGCCGGTGCGGCGCTGCGCCTGATGATCGAAGAAGCCAGGCGCCTGAAGGCCGCCGGCACGCTGCGCGACCGTACCGCCTGGGCCGGCGCATGCCGTGCGCGTAAGGGCGAGAAGTCCATGCAGCGCAAGACCCACTTCGACCAGTCGCCGCTCAAGCCGCAGCGCGTGTACGAAGAAATGAACAGGGCTTTCGGCAAGAACACGCGCTACGTCACCACCATCGGCCTGTCGCAGATCGCTGCCGCGCAAATGTTGCACGTCTACGGCCCGCGCCACTGGATCAACGCCGGCCAGGCGGGCCCCCTGGGCTGGACCGTGCCCGCCGCGCTGGGTGTGGTGGCCGCGAACACCGGCGACGAGATCGTCGCCCTGTCCGGCGACTATGACTTCCAGTTCATGATCGAGGAACTGGCCGTGGGCGCGCAGTTCAACCTGCCTTACATCCACGTTGTAGTCAATAATGCATACCTGGGGCTGATCCGCCAGTCGCAGCGCGGCTTCGACATGGACTACTGCGTGCAACTGGCCTTCGACAATATCAACGCGCCGGAAACCGACGGCTACGGCGTGGACCACGTCAAGGTCGCCGAGGGCCTGGGCTGCAAGGCCATCCGCGTGAAAAAGGTCGAGGACATCCAGCCCGCGATCACCCAGGCCCGTGCCTGGATCAAGGAATTCCGCGTGCCCGTCGTAGTCGAATTCATCCTGGAGCGCATCACCAACATCTCCATGGGTAACGACATCGACACGGTCAACGAATTCGAGGAACTGGCCGAGAGCGGCGCGGACGCCCCGACCGCCATCACCCTGCTGGACTGAACAGAGCCCCGGCCGCCGCGCCACCGCGCGGCGGCCAACAGAATCAGGAGTACACGACATGCCCAAATTCGCCGCCAATCTGTCGATGCTGTTCACCGAAATCGACTTCCTGGATCGCTTCCAGGCCGCCGCGAAAACCGGTTTCCAAGGTGTGGAATACCTGTTCCCCTACGCCTACGACAAGCAGGAACTGGCCAGGCGCCTGAAAGACAACGGCCTGGTCCAGGTGCTGCACAATCTGCCGGCCGGCGACTGGGACGCCGGTGAACGCGGCATCGCCTGCCACCCCGACCGCGTCGAGGAATTCAAGCGGGGCGTCGCCAGCGCCATCGAATACGCCCAGGCCCTGAACTGCCCACAGGTCAACTGCCTGGCCGGCAAGGTTCCGGCGGGCGTGGACACCGCCACGGCGCACAAGACGTTCGTCGAGAACCTGCGTTACGCCGCCGCCGAACTGAAAAAAGCCGGTATCCGCCTGGTGATCGAACCCATCAACACTTTCGACATCCCGGGCTTCTTCCTGTCGCGCACCGATCAGGCGCTGGCCATCATCGCCGAAGTCGGTTCCGACAATCTGCGCGTGCAGTACGACATCTACCATGCGCAGCGCATGGAAGGCGAACTGGGCAACACGATCAGCAAGCAGCTCGGCGCCATCGGCCACATCCAGCTCGCCGACAACCCCGGCCGCAATGAACCGGGCACCGGCGAGATCAACTACCACTGGCTGTTCCGCCACATCGACGCCACCGGCTATGACGGCTGGATCGGCTGCGAATACAAGCCGGCCGCCCGCACAGAGGACGGCCTGGGCTGGATCAAGGCGCTGGCCTGAACCCCCATCCCGGCACTCAAACCCGAATCCACAAGGAGAATTCACATGGCCACTATCGGTTTCATCGGTCTGGGCATCATGGGCACCCCCATGGCCGCCAATCTCATCCAGGGCGGTCACACCCTGGTCACCTTCACCCACGGCAAGACTCCGCAAAGCCTGCTGGACGCCGGCGCCAAGGCCGCCGCCAGCAGCACCGAAGTCGCCCGGGCGTCCGACATCATCATCGTCATGGTGCCTGACACGCCTGACGTCGACGCCGTACTGTTCGGCGAAAACGGCGTGGCCGCCGGCCTGTCCGAGGGCAAGATCGTCATCGACATGAGTTCGATCTCGCCCGTCGCCACCAAGGAATTCGCCAAGAAGATCAACGCGCTGGGCTGCGAATACCTGGACGCTCCGGTGTCCGGCGGCGAAGTCGGCGCCAAGGCCGCCAGCCTGACCATCATGATCGGCGGCAGCCAGGCTGCCTTCGACCAGTGCAAGCCGATCTTCGAGCTGATGGGCAAGAACATCACCCTGGTCGGCGGCAACGGCGACGGCCAGACCACCAAGGTCGCCAACCAGATCATCGTCGCCCTGACCATCGAAGCCGTGGGCGAAGCCCTGCTGCTGGCCTCCAAGGCCGGTGCCGATCCGGCCAAGGTCCGCCAGGCGCTGATGGGCGGCTTTGCCAGCTCGCGCATCCTGGAAGTGCACGGCGAACGCATGGTCAAGCGCACCTTCGACCCGGGCTTCCGCATCAACCTGCACCAGAAGGACCTGAACCTGGCCCTGTCCACCGCCCGCCAACTGGGGCTGTCCCTGCCCAGCACGGCCGTGGCCCAGGAACTGTTCAACGCCTGCGTGGCCCACGGCGGTGCCGGCTGGGATCACTCCGGCATGGTGCGTGCGCTGGAAATCATGGCGAACCACGAAATCGGCCAATGACCCGGCCAATCAGCGTAAGCTGAACCCCCGCAGCTTGTCGGCGGCCCCGCCCAGCCATGGGTCCACCCGCCGGACAGGCCGCAAACCACGGCGGCCGCCCGGTCGTCGCGGTTTGCGACTTCGCTTATCCACCTGGACGCACCATGAACCTCTCGCCCCGCGAGCTCCTCACCCGCATGTTCCAGGCGGCCGTGCGCGCCGCTCAGCCCGAGCACTGCATCCCCGCCTTCCTGCCGCAACGGCCCAAGGGGCGCACGATCGTCATCGGCGCGGGCAAGGCCTCGGCCGCCATGGCGCAGGCCTTCGAGCGCCACTGGGCCGGCCCCATCGAGGGGCTGGTGGTCACCCGCTACGGCTACGCCGTACCTTGCGAACGCATCGAAATCGTCGAGGCCGCCCATCCGGTGCCCGACGAGGCCGGCGAAATCGCCGCCCGGCGGCTGTTCGAACAGGTGGCCGGCCTGACGGCCGACGACCTGGTGATCTGCCTGATCTCGGGCGGCGGCTCATCGCTGCTGCCCGTCCCCGGCGCCGGTGTCACACTGGCCGACAAGCAGGCCATCAACCGCGCCCTGCTGAAGTCCGGCGCGACGATTTCCGAAATGAACTGTGTGCGCCGTCACCTGTCGGGCATCAAGGGCGGCCGGCTCGCAGCGGCCTGCGCCCCCGCGCGCGTGATCAATCTGCTGATCTCCGACGTACCGGGCGACCAGCCCTGCGACATCGCCTCCGGCCCGACCGTGGCCGATCCCAGCACCTGCGCCGACGCACTGGACATCGTGCGCCGCTACGGCATCGAACTGCCGGCAGGCGCTCGCGCGCTGCTGGAGTCCGGCGCGGGCGAAACCCTCAAGCTCGGCGACGAACGCCTGGCCCGCGTCGAAACCCACCTGATCGCCACCCCGCAGATGGCCCTGGAAGCCGCCGCCTCGGTGGCCCGCGCAGCCGGCATCATGCCGCTGCTGCTGGGTGACCGCATCGAAGGCGAAGCGCGCGACGTCGGCAAGGTCCTGGGTGGCATCGCCCTGCAGGTGCGCGCCCACAATCAACCCATCCCCGCGCCCTGCGTGCTGCTGTCCGGCGGCGAGACCACCGTCACCGTGCGCGGCCAGGGCCGCGGCGGACGCAACGTCGAATGCCTGCTGTCCCTGGCCATCACCCTGGACGGCGCCGAAGGCGTGCACGCCCTGGCCGGCGACACCGACGGCGTGGACGGCCAGGAAGAAATCGCCGGCGCCCTGATCGGCCCGGACACGCTGCCGCGCGCCTGGGCGGCCGGCATGCCGCCGCGCGCGCACCTGGACGACAACGACGGCCACGGCTTTTTCGAACGCCTGGGCGATTCTCTGATCACCGGCCCCACGCTTACCAACGTCAACGATTTCCGCGCCATCCTGGTCCTCTGAGCCCGGCGGCGCACCCAAGGAGACACACCATCATGAAGACCATCCGAGTCCTGACCCTGGAAGACGCGCGCCGCATGGCCGCCGCCGCCGAGGCCGAAGCCCGCCGCAGCGGCTGGAACGTCAGCATCGCCATCTGCGACGCCGGCGGCCACGCCCTGTGGCTGCAGCGCATGGACGGCGCCCCCCTCATGAGCGCCCAGATCGCCCCCGAAAAAGCCCGCACCTGCGTGCTCAGCGGCAAACCCAGCAAGGTCTACGAGGACATGGTCAACCAGGGCCGCATCGCCGCCCTGTCCATGCCGGTCATGCCGCTTGAAGGCGGTGAGCCCCTCTATTTCGACGGCCACGTCATCGGTGCGGTCGGCGTGTCCGGCGTGCAGGCCGTGCAGGACGCCCAGGTGGCCCGTGCCGGCGTCGCCGCCCTGGATGGCACCGGTCATCTCCCCGGGGTCCAGTCATGAAATCCGATCGTCGCGCCCGCATCCTGGCCACTCTGGGGCCGGCCAGCTCCACCTTCGAACAGATCCGCGCCCTGGCCCGGGCCGGGGCCGACGTGTTCCGCCTGAACTTCAGCCACGGCACGCACGAAGACCACGCCGAACGCTACCGCATCATCCGCCAGGTCGAGCAGGAACTGGGCCGCCCCATCGGCATCCTGATGGACCTGCAAGGACCGAAGCTGCGCGTAGGCAAGATCGCCGGCGGCAAGACCGTGCTGGCGACGGGCCAGGCCTTCCGCCTGGACCTGGACCCCGCCGAAGGCGATGCCGCCCGCGCCAACCTGCCGCACCCGGAGATCTTCGCCGCCCTGGAAGACGGCACCGATCTGCTGCTGGATGACGGCAAACTGCGCCTGCGCGTGGACCGCCACGGTCCGGACTTCGCCGAGACCACGGTGATGGTGGGCGGCCCGCTGTCCGACCGCAAGGGCGTGAACGTGCCCGGCGTCATCCTGCCGATCTCGCCCCTGACGGCCAAGGACCGCGCCGACCTGGAATTCGGTCTGTCACTGGGTGTGGACTGGGTCGCGCTGTCCTTCGTGCAGCGCCCCGAAGACATCGTCGAGGCGCGCGGCCTGATCGGCAACCGCGCCTGGATCATGGCCAAACTGGAAAAACCCGCCGCCATCGAGCACCTGGACGCCATCGTGGCACAGGCCGACGGCATCATGGTGGCGCGCGGCGATCTGGGTGTCGAGCTGCCTCCGCAACGCGTGCCGGTGCTGCAGCAACGCATCGTGCGCCGCGCACGCGCCGCCGGCAAGCCGGTGGTCGTTGCCACGCAGATGCTGGAATCCATGATCACCGCGCCCGTACCCACCCGAGCCGAGGCCTCCGACGTGGCCACCGCCGTCTACAGCGGCGCCGACGCCGTCATGCTGTCGGCCGAATCGGCGTCCGGCCAGTATCCGGTCGAAGCGGTCACCATCATGGAACACATCATCCACGAGGTCGAGGCCGACCCGTCCTGGCGCGCCAATCTGGAAGCCACCCACAGTCCGGCCGAAGCCAACATCCCGGACGCCATCTGCTGCGCCCTGCGCCGCGTCGCCGGCCTGCTGGAGCCCGCCGCGACCGTGGCCTACACGGCCTCGGGCTTCAGTGCCCTGCGCGCCAGTCGCGAACGCCCCCCCACGCCGATCCTGGCCCTGACCTCGCAGCCGGAAACAGCCCGGCGCCTGGCGCTGGCCTGGGGCGTGCGCCCGGTCCACTTCCCGGAACAACTGCACGAATCCAGCGAAATGATCGACCGCGCCACGGCCGCCGCCCGCCAGGCCGGTCTGGCCGAAACGGGCGACATGCTGATCGTGATCGCCGGCCTGCCATTCGGACGCAGCGGCAGCACCAACCTGCTGCATATTGCCCAGGTGCCCTGAAGCGGCTCCGTGCCCGGGCGATCAATGCCCGAAGATCGCCTCGAAATCCGGTTCCAGCACTTGCCCGCCGCTCAGATTCAGGGAGCCCTCGATATGCATCAGGTGCGTCAGCATCAGGCGCTGGGCGCCTGCGGCATCGCGCGCCTCGATGCGGTCGACCAGCTCGACGTGTTCGTTCTGCGGGCAGGCCGATGCGGCCGAGCTGTCGTACAGGGTGATGATCAGGCAGGTCAGCGCCGTCAGTTCACGAATGGCCCGGGCCAGAAAGCCGCCCGCCACCATATCGACCAGGTGGATGTGAAACACGCCGGACAGCCGGATGACCGCACGCATGTCTTCCTGCTCGCGCGCCTTGCGCTCCTCGTCGAGATGGGCACGCAAGACCGCCAGGTCCTGCGCAGTCACCTGGCCGCATAGTTTGGCCACCAGCGGCGGCTCGAGCAAGCGGCGCGCCTCGAACATTTCACGCGCCTCCTCGACCGTGGGCTGCGCGACATAGGCGCCCCGATTCGGAATCAGGGTCACGACCTGTTCATGCGCCAGACGTGCCAGAACCTCGCGGATCTTGGTCCGGCTCACGCCCGTGACCTCGGCCAGCCGTTCCTCTGCCAGCTTGGCTCCGGGCAGCAGGCGCCGCTCGAGTATCCCAAGCTGTATCCGTTGATAGATTCCCTCCGCATCCATGGCATTTTTTGCCTGTTTGCGGCGGCCTGCATTTTTCTTGATCTGAGTCAGCATGATGTCGGAACTCGGCACCGATGGCATGCACCGCTCATGAACAGCCCAAAGGCCGCCATATCCGATGAACGCGGTTCTGAATTTTGTGGAGCCACATTGTACACAATGCCCCTGAATCACCCCTGAGAAGCTGATCCGTCGTTCTTGAAAAATCAGCGTTTTTCACTCAGGTTTCTTCAGGAAATTGAATACAAAGCATCTTGAGCGAAATGCGTTCAAGCCACCTCGCGAAACAGACGCCCCCAGTTCTGTATGCCTGCGGGATCGACGCCTGCCATCTTCAGCGCCTTCCAGACCACGGTCGAAACCGAGTCATACAAAGGGATGCCCAATTCGCTTTCGATGCGCTCGGCCAGTTGCGCCGCCTTGACGTTGGTGCACATCACGGTCAAGGCATCGGGGCCGTATCCCGCAACCTCACGGGCCATGCGCAACACCTCGGATTCGGCCACCTCGGAAAAGTCGAAATTGACCTGCAGGCCGGCATGCCGCTCTCCGGGGACCTGGATACCGGCTGCCTCGTAATTGGCCATGATCCGCCGCTGCACCGACTCGATATACGGAGACACCAGGCCCAGCTTCCTGACGCCCGTCTTTTCCAGGATCTCGTTGAGCGCCAGGACGGAGGTCGTGGAGGGAATCCCGGTCGCGGCCGAGATCTCGCGACACAGGGCCTCGTCGGTCTCGAATCCCAGCCAGCTGGCCGCGGTCCCGCTCCAGCCGATCACATCGACACGTGCGTCCGCGAGCTGCCGGGCGGCGTCCAGTATCTTCCCGATGTCGAACTGCCCCAGCGACTGCCGATCCAGCGAAATCTGCGTCACGGTAAAGCGGGCGAAGTGCGCGGATACCCCGGGGATTGCGCTGACCATCGCGCTGGTCAGCGGCTCCAGCGCCGTATTGGACGACGGTGTCAGCATGCCCAGCAGGACTCGTTTTGTCATATCCATGATCTCCACAGCTTGAACGTCGGGGCGGGGTCGGCCCGACTTATATTTTCGACGGCAGCCACAACGCAAGGCCGGGGAAGTAAATCACCAGCGTGACCAGCAGCAGCATCGCCAGCACGAAGGGCAACGATCCCCTGATGACGTCGATGATCGAACCCTTGCCGCGAATTCCCTGAACGACGTAGAGGTTCATGCCGACGGGCGGAGTGATGAGGGAAAGTTCCATCATGATCACCAGGAAGATGCCGAACCAGACGGGGTCGTAGCCCAGCGACACGACCAGCGGCACGATCACGGGAACCGTCGCGATCATCATGGACAGGGTTTCCAGAAAACAGCCCAGGACGAGATAGAGCAGCACCAGAATCCAGATCGTCTCCAGCGGTGTGGTACCCAATGCGGCGACGTAGCTGGACACCGCCTGGGGAACGCCCAGCATGCCGACCACATAGTTCAGGAAAAAAGCGCCCAGGATGATCAGCAGCACCATGGCGGTCGTGCGCGTCGCGGCCAGGAAGGACTCGTGCAGCATGGCGAAGCTGAGCTTGCGGTACCAGGCGGCCACACCCAAGGACATCACGACCCCGATCGCCGCCGCTTCGGTGGGCGTCGCCCAACCCATGTAAATCCCGCCCATGACGACGATGAAGACCATGGCCGGAGGAATCAGGTCGCCCAGATCGCGCAGGCGCTGGGACAAGGGCGCCAGTTTTTCCGGCTCTCCCGCCAGGGAAGGTTTGACGATGCAGTACACGGCGATGAACAGCATGAACATGCCGGCAAGCAGAAGACCGGGGACGATGCCCGCGATGAAGAGCTTGCCGATCGAGGTGTTGGTGATCGCCCCATAGACGACCATATTGATGCTGGGCGGAATGAGGATGCCCAGGGTTCCCCCCGCAGCGACCGACCCCAGCACCATTTTCTCGTTGTACCCGCGGGCGTTCATGGCCGGCATGGCCACGGTTCCGATCGTGGCGGCCGTCGCTACCGAAGAACCCGAAATCGCCGCAAAGATGCCGCACGAAACGATGTTGGTATGCAGCAATCCCCCCGGCAGGCGCGAGAACCACCCCGACAGCGACCGGTACATCCGGTCGGTCACACCGGCGCGCACCAGGATTTCCCCCAGCAGGATGAACAAAGGAATGCACGTCAGGATGAAGTCATTCAAGGCCCCCCACATCGTATTGCCGAAGGACAGGAGGGTAGGCAGGCCCAGATAGGCCAGCGCCCCGATGGCCGCCGTCAGGAACAGCGATGCGGCGATGCTGATGCCCAGCAGCATGAACACCAGCATCATGAGAAAGCCGATGAAGGCCGTGCCGAAATCAATCATGACGAGCTCCCGATGCCTGCGCGGACGATGACTGCTGCTCGAAATCGTCTATGTCGAGACGCTCTTCCTCGATTTCCTCGTCGAGCGTCTTCGGCCCATAGAACTGCAGCGCCTGCGGTGCATTGCCACGCGCCATCAGCCAGACTGCGTGGACCAGGAGAGCGACCGACACGATCGCAAACAGGAGCAGCCCCAACAACCAGACGGATTGCGGAATCCACTGCGGTGTATGCAGCGGCGTATTCGCCGTGCTTTTGTACTCGATGCTTTCCGCCAGCGTGGCCCAGGCCCGCCAGGCCAGGAAGCAGGCATACGACGCCATGGCGGTCATGGCCAACAGATTGGCCAGCAGGCGCACCCGTACCGGGAACCATTGGTAGAAGATATCGATCCGCGTATGTGCATGCTGCAACAGCGCATACGTGAAGCCGAAGGCCGCCATGATCGCCACGATATAACCGCCTATTTCGTCCGTCCCGATGGATGGGGCATTGAACAGCTTACGGGCGATGACGTCATAAGTGATCATGACCGACAACACGACCAAGGCATATCCGGCGACGCATGCCGCCACGCGAGCCGCCGGCAGGCAGGCACTCGCGATCACATTCGATCTGGCCATGGAGAGCTCCTCAGGAAGTCAGGCTAGCGAGCGACGGCGATACGCCCGTAACCCATGGCCTTGCCGACCGTCGCGGACCAGCGATCCGAGCAATCCGGCACGACCGCGTTACAGTTCTTGGCCCACTCCGGCAGCACCAGGCGGTCGACGATCCCCTTGAGCTGCGACAGTTCCTCCGGGGTGACCGGGTTGAGCGTCATGCTGTACTTGGTGTGGTCCTTGCAATCCGCCTGGCCGGTGTTGCAACGGACGGCGTCCTGGTCGCCATCCGTTGCCAGCCCCCACATGGCGTCCTCCATCGTCTTGAAAGACTTGATCAAAGCCTGCTGCTTCTCCGGGGAGAACTGGTTCCAGACATCCAGATTGATGAAGTGCCCCTGCATGGAGCTCGAGACCGCCAGGGGAACCTGATACTTGGTGACTTCAGGCCACTTGCCGCCGTTGCCCGCCGACGCGGCTGTCACGCCGCAATCCGCCACGCCGCGCTGCAGGGCCAGATAGACCTCGGCGTACTGCAGGGTCACAGGCGACCCGCCCAGGCCCTGAATCAGAGTCGCCATGGACGTGGTGAAGGTGCGGATCTTCTTGCCCTTGAAGTCAGCCGCCTGTTCGATCGGATCCTTGCAGAACAGGACCTGGGGGCCGAAGGGCCACAGCGCCAGGGTCTTCACATTGAAGCGACTCTGTACTTCTTTATCGAACTCGCCGCGAATGGCGTCGGTCACTTTGCGCTGATCCGCGACATTCGTCGCCACACCCGCCAGATCGATGCCTTCGAGGAACGGATTGTCGCGCGCAGCCATGCCGATCTGCACCGATGCGATATCGAACGCGCCGGATTTCAGCAGGCGCATGGCATCAGCCGCCTTGACGTTCACCAGATCCATGGGGCTGTAGGAGACCTGGGAGGAAATCCCGGTTTCCTTGGCAAGCCCTGTGAAGAATGGCCGCTCGACCAGATCGACCTGTTTTTTGTTCCCCGTGAAGTTGCCCAACACTTTGAGCGTCTCCGGATCAGCCCACGCTGCAGTCGACGCGACGCAAGTGAACGCCATCGCCGTCGCCATCAAAAGGCGTTTTGCTTGAAATCCCATGATTGTCTCCTCGCCGGATATACGTATGAGTCGTGACGTCCCATCCCGGGACGCTGCGGTGCAGACCATGAACAGCCTGATGATCAGAGCATAAACAACGTGTGTACAATTCGTCAAAACAATCCTGCTGTTACCTACCTTGAAATGTATTTATCAGACAATTTAAGGCATGATTCTGCAATTTTTCTTATGCATGATTTTCCTCATATCATATTGATTCAATTAAATAAAATAAAAATAAAACCGCTTCATCAAGAGCATTAATTTTGTCGAATAGGTGTAAACACTAATGTCTACAATATTTCCGTCACATTAGCCTTTTACACACTATTTCCGGCAATGATCCGCCTGGCAAGACCAGCGGGACATCACCCCAAGGGCAACGATGGCACAAGAACTGGACCTCCTCATCACCGGCGCCGAGATCATCACGGCAGCGGACCGTTTCAACGCGGACATCGGCATACGAAACGGCATCATCGCAGCACTGGGAACCGATCTCGGTCCCGCACGGGAAACCATAGACGCCCGCGGCCTGCTGGCCCTGCCGGGGGGCGTCGATGCACACTGCCACCTGGATCAACCCCAAGGCTTTGGCCTGCGCATGGCCGATGACTTCACCAGCGGCTCACGCTCGGCGGCCTGCGGCGGCACCACCACGATCATTCCGTTCGCGGCGCAGATCAAGGGCCAATCCCTGCGCGCCGCCGTGGACGACTACCACCAGCGGGCCAACGGAAAGTCGTGCATCGACTACGCCTTCCACATGATCGTCTCGGACCCCGCGCCCGAGATCCTGGAACAGGAACTGCCCTCGCTGATCAGCGAGGGCTATACCTCGTTCAAGATCTACATGACCTACGACGACCTGAAGCTCAACGACCGCCAGATACTGGACGTGCTGGACGTCGCCCGCCAGGGCGGGGCGCTGGTGATGGTGCACGCGGAAAACTCCGATTGCATCAGTTGGCTGACGGACCGCCTGGTCGCCGAGGGAAAAACCACCCCCCAATATCACGCGACATCCCGCCCCCAGGCCGTAGAGCGCGAGGCCACCCACAGGGCCATCACATTCTCTGAACTGGTCGACGTGCCGATCCTGATCGTCCACGTCTCGGGCAGCGAAGCCATCGAGCAGATCCGC
The DNA here is from genome assembly GCF_049650445.1 of Castellaniella sp. GTDB lineage: Bacteria > Pseudomonadota > Gammaproteobacteria > Burkholderiales > Burkholderiaceae_B > Castellaniella. The sequence continues at coordinate 99,675 of NZ_JBASAD010000008.1, forward strand.
TGGGCACACCAGCGGGGCCAACGGATCTTCGCCGAAACCTGCCCTCAGTATCTCTACCTCACGGCGGAAGACCTGGGGCACGGGCACTACGAGGGTGCCAAATGCATCTGCAGCCCGCCCCCTCGCGACAGCGCAAACCAGGACGCCGTCTGGCAAGGCCTGGCACAAGGCACCTTTTCCGTTTTTTCCTCGGACCACGCCCCATTCAACTACGACGATCCGCACGGCAAGAAACTCAAAGGCCGCGAACAGAAATTCCAATACATTCCCAACGGCATTCCCGGGCTGGAAACCCGCCTGCCGCTGCTGTTTTCGGGCGGCGTCAACGACGGGCGCATCAGCCTCCACCAATTCGTCGCGCTCACGTCCACCCAGCCGGCGAAGCTCTACGGGCTTTATCCCCGCAAGGGCTCGCTCATGGTGGGCTCCGATGCAGACATCGCCCTCTGGGACCCCAGGCGCCAGGTCACCATCCGCAACAGCATGCTGCACCATGACGTCGATTACACCCCCTACGAGGGGCGCACGGTCACAGGCTGGCCCGTCATGACGCTTTCTCGCGGCAAGCTCGTCAGCAAGGACTTCGAATTCGTCGGCACGCCCGGCGCAGGCGCATTCATGCACTGCGACAAACCGATGCTCTAGACCCGCGCAAAATACGCATTATCCATACAGGCATATAGCGCGCATGCTTCTTTCGAGGCGCCCTTTTTTATTTCATATCAATGACTTGAAAGCGGGACAAGGGTCAGGCGGCGGGACGCCCGCCTCTTTAACTCTTATAGAAGACTGCCTATAATCCAGGATTGATAGATAGACTTCGACTTCATTCAAGATTACCCAAGGACCATCATGACCGATCGCATCTCCAGCCATGGACTCCAGATCGCTGCTTCCCTGCACCGCTTCATCGAACAGGAAGCCCTGCCGGGTACGGACGTACAGCCGGCCGCCTTCTGGGAAGGCCTCTCCGCGATCATTCATGACCTCGCCCCCAAGAACCGCGCCCTGCTGGCCGAACGCGACCGCCTCCAGGCCGCGCTGGACGGCTGGTACACCCAGCATCCCGGCCCCATCGCCGACCCGGCCGCCTATCGCGCCTTTCTGACGAACATCGGCTACCTGAAGGACGCGCCCGCACAGGTCGCCGTCACCACCGCCAACGTCGACGTCGAAATCACCGCCCAGGCCGGCCCGCAACTGGTCGTGCCGGTGATGAACGCCCGCTACGCCCTGAACGCCGCCAACGCCCGCTGGGGCAGCCTGTACGACGCCCTGTACGGCACCGACGCGATTTCCGAATCCGACGGCGCCATCCGCGCCGGCGGCTACAACCCGGTGCGCGGCGCCCGCGTCATCGCCTTCGCCCGCCGCTTCCTGGACGGCAGCTTCCCCCTGGCCCACGGCTCGCACAGCGATGCCGCCGCCTATGCCGTCGTCGACGGCGATCTGCGCGTCACGCTGCGCGGCGGCGCCGTCACCGGCCTGGCCGACACCGGCGCCTTCCTGGGCCACCGCGGCGACGCCGCCGCTCCGCAGGCGCTGATCCTGCGCCACAACGGCCTGCACATCGAAATCCAGTTCGACGCCAGCCATCCCATCGGCAAGACCGACTCCGCCCACATCAAGGACGTGGTCGTCGAGGCGGCCCTGACCACCATCATGGACTGCGAGGACTCCATCGCCGCCGTGGACGCGGACGACAAGGTCGTCGCCTACCGCAACTGGCTGGGCCTGATGAAGGGTGACCTGACCGAAGACCTGGTCAAGGGCGGCAAGACCATCACCCGCCGCCTGAACCCGGACCGCGAATACACCGCGCGCGACGGCAGCGCCGCCACGCTGCACGGCCGCTCGCTGATGTTCGTGCGCAACGTCGGCCACCTGATGACCAACCCGGCCATCCTCGATCGCGACGGCAACGAAGTGCCCGAGGGCATCCTGGACGCCGTCTGCACCTCGCTGATCGCCATCCACGACCTGAAGGCCCGCAAGAACTCCCGCACCGGCTCGGTCTACATCGTCAAGCCCAAGATGCACGGCCCCGACGAGGTCGCCTTCGCCGACGAAATCTTCGGCCGCGTCGAACAACTGCTGGGCCTGGCGCCCAACACGATCAAGATGGGCATCATGGACGAGGAACGCCGCACCAGCGTCAACCTCAAGGCCTGCATCGCCGCCGCCGCCGAACGCGTGGCGTTCATCAACACCGGCTTCCTGGACCGCACCGGCGACGAGCTGCATACCTCCATGCGCGCCGGCGTCATGGTACGCAAGCACGACATGAAGTCCCAGACCTGGATCCAGGCCTACGAGCCCAACAACGTGCAAAGCGGCCTGGAATGCGGCCTGCGCGGCCACGCACAGATCGGCAAGGGCATGTGGGCCATGCCCGACCTGATGGCCGCCATGCTGGAACAGAAGGTCAGCCAGCTCAAGGCCGGCGGCAACACCGCCTGGGTGCCTTCACCCACCGCCGCCACCCTGCACGCGCTGCACTACCACCAGGTCAATGTGGTCGAGGTGCAGAAGTCCCTGGAAAACCACCACGAGGACTACACCGACCGCATCCTGACCGTGCCGGTCACCGCCGCGCCCACCTGGACGCCCAAGCAGATCCAGCAGGAACTGGACAACAACTGCCAGGGCATCCTGGGCTACGTGGTGCGCTGGATCGACCAGGGCGTGGGCTGCTCCAAAGTCCCCGACATCCATGACGTGGGCCTGATGGAAGACCGCGCCACGCTGCGGATTTCCAGCCAGCACATCGCCAACTGGCTGCTGCACGGCATCGCCACCCGCGCGCAGGTCGAAGAAACCCTGCGCCGCATGGCCGCCGTGGTGGACAAGCAGAACGCCGGCGATGCCGCCTACGAACCGATGGACGGTCACTTCGACACGTCCTGCGCCTTCAAGGCCGCCAGCGACCTGATCTTCAAGGGTCTGGAACAGCCCAACGGCTACACCGAGCCGCTGCTGCACCACTGGCGCCAGGTGAAAAAGGCGGAACTGGCCGCCAGGGCCTGATCGCCCCGGGGTATCCGCCCCGTCGCTGAAAACCGCCGGACCGGCCACGGTCCCGGCGGTTTTTTATTGCCAGAGCCAAAAATACGGCGTCCAATGGAATACGCCGCCTGGCCGGACTGCTTCCCGCAGACCAAACCAAGCAAGGAGAACCGTCATGACACGTCGTGCTTCCTTTTCCACCCTCGGCCCGATGCTGCTGGCCGCCTGCGCCCTGGCGCCTCAAGCCCAGGCGCAAACTCCGGCCACCGCCCTGAACGGCGTGCTGGTCGGCCCCAACCAGATGACGCTCTACGTCTTCGACAAGGACGCCACGGGTTCCGGCAAGAGCGTGTGCAACGGCGGCTGCGCCACCAACTGGCCGCCGCTGATGGTGGCCACAGGGGCCGCCGCCGGCGACTGGAGCGTGGTGACCCGCGACGACGGCGGCAAGCAATGGGCCTACAAGGGCCGGCCGCTTTACTACTGGAGCAAGGACGCCAAGCCCGGCGACAAGACGGGCGACGGTTTCCTCAACAACGCCTGGCACGCCGCCAAACCCTGACACGGCCCCGCGAGGGCATCAGGACTGCCCTCGCCCTCATCCCTGAACACGACGTCCTGACCGCTGTGGAATCCTGATATGCTGCATGCCTGAATCCGCCAGGCTCTTTTCTTACAGCATGCGTCTGCCCAGCATCGTCCACCGCGCGTCAAGCACGTCGCCCCTCGCCGGCATCGCCCTGGTGATCCTGGCCTCCTGGTCTCTTTCGACGCTGGACACCAGCGGCAAATGGATCATGGCGGCCGGCCTGCCCCTGGCCTTCGTCTGCTGGGTGCGGTTCACTGTCCACCTGGCCCTGGTCGCGGTCCTGATCCCGTCCTCGGAGCTGCGGGCGGCGCTGCGCCCCAAGCGCCCCTACGCCCAGTTCCTGCGCGGCGCGGTGATGGTCACCGCGACCTTCACGTTCTTCACCGCGCTGCAACACATGCCGCAGGCCGAAGCGACCTCCATCAACTTCCTGGCCCCCCTGATCATGCTGGCCTGCGCGCCGTGGATCCTGCGCGAGCCCCCCCGGCTGTCGCGCTGGGTCGCCGCCCTGGTCGGCTTCGCCGGCATTCTGATCATCATCCGCCCGGGCAGCGGCCTGGACCCGGTCGGGGTGTCTTTCGGCCTGATGACCGCCTTGCTGTTCTCCGTCCAGTACGTATGCACCCGCCTGGTCGCCGTCGACAGCCCCATGACCACCCTGGTCTGGAGCGGCGGCGTCGGCACCATCGGCCTGACCGTAGCGCTGCCTTTCATCGTACCGGCGGCCTTGCCCGCCCTGAGCACGTTCGGCCCCCTGGAATGGCTGATCATGATCAGCACCGGCTTCTGGGGCGCCCTGGGCCACATCCTGCAGATCCAGGCCTACCGCCTGACGCCGGCCTCCCTGCTCGCCCCCTTTCTCTATCTGCAGATCGTCGCAGCCTCGATCCTGGGTTGGCTGGTCTGGGGCGATTTTCCCGACGCCCTCACCTGGCTGGGCATCGCGGTGGTCTGCGGCAGCGGCATCGTGATCGGCATCATCGAATGGCGGCGGGCCCCGACGCCGGCAGCGGATCATGCCGCCACCGGGGCCAAAGGCAAGCCCTCGTAGCGCCTCAGGCGTCGCCCCAGACCTCGCGGGCGGTCTCGACCACCAGCCGCAGCTTGGCACGCTGATCCTCGACGGCCACATTGTTGCCGTGCACCGTGCTCGAGAAACCGCATTGCGGCGAAAGGGCGAGCTGTTCCAGGGGCGCGTGTTTCGCCGCCTCATCGATGCGGCGCTTGAGATCATCCTTGGACTCGAGCGCGCCGAACTTGGTCGTGACCAGGCCCAGCACCACGATCTTGCCCTTCGGCAGGAAGCGCAGGGGCCTGAAATCGCCGCTGCGATCGTCGTCGTACTCCATAAAATAGGCGTCCAGATGCATTTCCGACAGCAGCGCCTCGGCCACCGGCTCGTAGTTGCCCTCGGCCGCATAGGTGCTCTTGAAATTGCCACGACACAGGTGCATGGCCAGCACCATGCCCTCGGGCTTGCGCGCCACCACCCGGTTGATGAAGCGGGCGTACCGGTGCGGCAGCTCATTCGGATCGTCGCCGCGCGCCTGAGCGGCCTCGCGCATGCGCCCATCGCACAGGTAGGCCAGGTTGGTATCGTCCATCTGCACGTAGCGGCAACCGGCGTCGTACAGACTGCGCAATTCCTGCCCATAGGCCTCGGCCACGTCCTCGTAGAAATCGGGATCGAGCTCCGGATAGGCCACGGCGTCGATGCCGGCTCGCCCGCCCCGGAAATGCAGCATGGTGGGCGAGGGGATGGTGACCTTGGGCGTATGTCCGGCCGACACCTGACTTGCCAGATACTCGAAATCGGCGCGCTGGATATCGCGCGCGTGGCGCACCTTGCCGGTCACGAGGATCGACGGCGGCGCCAGGTGCTCCTTGCCGTCCGACCCCGTCACCACCTTGGGATCGTCGGTGGTCACGCCATCGAGCTGGCGCAGGAAATCGAGATGGAAGTACGTGCGGCGGAATTCGCCGTCCGTCACCGATTTCAGGCCGATGTCCTCCTGGAACCGCACGACCTCGGCGATGGCGCGGTCCTCGACGACGCGCAGGGCGGCGGCATCGATTTCACCCCTGGCATGGCGATCACGCGCCTCGAGCAGATAGACGGGCCTCAGAAAGCTGCCGACATGGTCGGCGCGAAACGGCGGGAGAGTACGTGTGGACATCCGGAGACTCCTTGTAGAAATTATTCAGCACACTGAAGAATGACCTCTGGATTCTGCGTCAAGTGCGCGCCGCTGACAAGGGCTGCACCAACCCTCTACAATTCCGCCCACCCCCCGCTGACCTCCACAACGCGGGTTTTCAAGGACGATTCCTTTGCCATCGCATTCGATTGCCGTGATCGGCGGCGGCCCGGCCGGGCTGATGGCGGCTGAGACATTGGCGGCCTCGGGCGCACGCGTCGATCTCTACGACGCCATGCCCTCGGTGGGCCGCAAATTCCTGCTGGCCGGACGCGGAGGGCTCAATCTGACCCATGGCGAACCCCTGCCCGCATTCCTGTCGCGCTACCGCGAACAGGCCCCCTGGGTGGAATCCTGGCTGGCCGATTTCGGCCCGCAAGCCCTGCGCGACTGGGCGCATGGTCTGGGGGTGGACACGTTCGTCGGCACTTCAGGGCGGATCTTTCCCGCCGAGATGAAAGCCGCACCGCTGCTGCGCGCCTGGCTGCGTCGTCTGCGCGAGCAAGGCGTACGCATCCACTCCCGCCATCGCTGGACCGGGTGGGATGAGTCCGGCCTATTGCGCTTCGCCACCCCGGCAGGCGAAACGCACCTCAAGGCGGATGTCGTCATCCTGGCTTTGGGCGGCGGCAGTTGGTCCCGCCTGGGATCGGACGGCGCGTGGGTGCCCATGCTGGCGGAAAAAGGCGTGGACGTCGCGCCGCTGTGGCCCGCCAACTGCGGATTCCAGGCGGACTGGAGCGCGCATTTCCAGGAACGCCACGCGGGCGAGCCGCTGAAATCGATCGCCGCCTGTGTACTCAAAACGGTCTCGCCGGACAGCGACGCCGATGCCTCCTGGCAGCGCGGCGAACTCATGCTGACCCAAGACGGCCTGGAAGGAGGGCTGGTCTACGCCTTGTCCGCGGATTTGCGCCGGGCGCTGGAGCAGACCGGCGAAGCCGTGCTGACCATCGATCTGCTGCCCGACCGCGATGCTGCCTGGGTGGCCGAGCAGGTCACGTATCCACGCGGCGCCAAATCCTTGTCCAGTCATCTGCGCTCGCGCCTGAACCTGCACGGGGCCAAGGCCGGCTTGCTGCGGGAATGCCTGAGCAGGGATGACTACGCCGATCCCGCCCGGCTGGCGGCGGCGATCAAGCGACTGCCCGTGCGGCTGACCGGCATGCGTCCCATCGACGAAGCCATCAGCACGGCAGGCGGCGTCCGCCCGCAGGCGATGGACGAACGGCTGATGCTGCACACCCTGCCAGGCGTCTTCTGCGCGGGCGAAATGCTGGACTGGGACGCGCCCACCGGCGGCTATCTGCTGACCGCCTGCTTTGCCGCAGGCCGCGCCGCAGCCAAAGGCGCGCTGGCGTGGCTGAATTGATGCCGTCCGCCATCCTGGTGATCGACGCCTGCGTCATGATGTCCGGCCTGCAACGCCGCCTGATGCTGGCGCTGGGTGCGTGCGGCCTCTTTCAACCCGCCTGGAGCGAACGCATCGGCGACGAATGGATGCGCAATGCCCGACGCCTGTGGGACATCCCCGCGGAAAACCTGCAAGCCGACTGGGATGCCATGCAGTCCGCCTTTCCCGGCGCCATGGCGCATGAGGTCGATCAATACAAACAGGGGCTGCGCTACAGCGATCCCAAGGACTGGCATGTCATTGCCGTCGCCCGGGAAATGCGTGAACGGTATCCCGGCAGCCCGGTGGAAATCCTGACGCTGAACCTGAAGGACTTCAACCGCTCCGAACTGCGCCGCCTGGGCTTATCCGCACTGACGCCGGATCGCAAACTGGCGGCCTGGTGGCCGGCGCACGAAACGCAGATCCATCGGGCGATCACTGAACTCGATGCTGCTGACCCGCCCTCGGGCCGTCCCCGCGTGCCGATGCGTGAACGGCTGGTCCGCGAACGCCTGCTGCTGCTGCGCCGCCTGCTGCCGGCCTGAGGCGCGAGACGCCTGCGCGGCTGCGCGCTTCAGGCTGTTCAGGCGCGCACTTTCGTGATCAGTTCATCCAGCCAGGCCAGCATCGTGTCGATCTCGTCGGCCGTGACGTTCAGGGCCGGCATGAAGCGCAGCAGGTTACCGCGCGGCGCGTTCAGCAGCAGGCCCTCCGGCGTGCGGTCACGCGCGGCCAGAACCAGCGCCGGACCGTCATCGCGGTTCATCACCAGCGCGCGCAGCAGCCCCTGACCACGCTCGCCGTGCATGCCCCACTTGTCCGACAGCGCCGTCAGGCCTTCCGACAACTGCTGCCCTCGTGCGTTGACCTCGTCCAGGAAGCCGGGCGCTGCCAGCGTGTCGAAGATCGCCACGCCCACCGCCGTCATCAGCGGGTTGCCGTTGTAGGTGCCGCCCTGGTCGCCGTGCTCGAAGCAGCAGACGGCCTCGCGCGCGCACAGCGCCGACAGCGGCACGCCGCCGCCGATGCCCTTGCCCAGCGTCATGATGTCGGGCTCGACGCCGGCATGCTGGTAGGCGTACAGCCGACCCGTGCGACCCATGCCGCTCTGGACCTCGTCCACGATCAGCAACAGCCCCTGTTCACGGGTCAGCGCGCGCAGGCCCTGCATGAATTCGCGCGTCGCGGGGATCACGCCCGCCTCGCCCTGGACCGGCTCCAGCATCACGGCGACCGTCTGATCGTCGATCAGGGCGCGCACCGAGTCCAGATCGTTGAGCTCGGCCTTGGGGAAGCCGTCGACCTGCGGCGCAAACTTCTTGTCCCAGCCGGCCTTGCCTGAAGCCGACATGGTGGCCAGGGTACGGCCGTGGAAACTGTGATCGAAGGTGATGATCTTGTAGGCGCCCTTGCGGTGCAACTGACCCCATTTGCGGGCCAGCTTGATGGCGCCCTCGTTGGCCTCGGCCCCGCTGTTGGCGAAGAACACGCGGTCGAAGCAGGAGGATTCCACGATACGACGGGCCAGATCGATGGACGGCTGGTTGTAGAAGGCCGGCGAAGGATTGATCAGCAACTGCGACTGACGAGCCAGCGCATCGATCATGGCGGGGTGATTGTGGCCCAGGGCATTCACGGCCCAGCCCTGAATGAAGTCCAGATAGCGTTTGCCATTGTGGTCTTCCAGCCAGGAACCCTGGCCTCGGACGAACACCAGTTCCGGACGCGAAGTGATTTCCATCAGGGCGTTCAGCCCGGCGCGATCGATCGACATGAGTGCAAATTCCTGAAAACGAGGTTCCGGCGGCAGCGCGCCGCGCAAACCGCTATTCTAAGACGCCCGCGGGATTTCCCGGACTCTGCCCGCCCAACGAGCGCCAAAAAAATGCCCCCACGCTGCGCCTTCGGCTTGCGGCCCACCTCGCGGCCTGCATGCCGCTCGGATTCACCACCAGTCCGATCAGCACCACACCGCCGCCCAGCCACTGCCACAAACCCAGCTTTTCCCCCAGGAACCAGTCGGCGCACAACAGCCCTACCACCGGAACCAGCAAGCTGAGCGGCGCGATCCGGGTCACCGGGTGGCGGGCCAGCAACCGCCCCCACAGCACGATGACGACCAGGGCGGCCAGAATGTCTTTCAAGGGCATGGAATCTCCTGCGGGGCGCTTGGGATGCACGCCAGGATGCGTGCGGACTCCCGCGAATCCCGCATGCTACGGCATTTCAAATGCCTGCATTTTCCTTTGATCGCTCTAGAATATCTTCCTTCTCCCGTCACCGGCAGACTTTCATGCGCCTGGCCATTCACAGCCTGTACAGTTACCCCGTCAAATCCTGCGCCGGCATCGCTCATCAGCGCGTCCGCGTCACCGAGTCCGGTCTGGACTTCGACCGGCACTGGGTCATCGTCAATGCTCAAGGCGGCTTCATGACCCAACGCCAGCATCCCCGCATGGTGCTGATCCGCCCGGAACCCGTCACGGACGGCCTGTGGCTGCGCGCGCCCGGTCAGGCCGCCTGCTTCGTGCCGCCCCCACCCGCTCAGGCCGAGGCCGTGTCGGTCACCATCTGGGGTACCCCCACCCTGGGCGCCGACCAGGGCGACGAAGCCGCCGCGTGGCTGAGCGCCTTCATCGGTGAATCCTGCCGCCTGCTGCATCTGCACCCCCAGGCGCACCGCCTGGCCAGCCTGCCGTACGTCACCCGCTGGATCCAGACCCACCCAGACTGGCCGGATTCGTTTCTGCCTGTGGAGCGGCACGCTTTCGCCTTTGCCGATGGCTTTCCTTTCCTGATCGCCAACCAGCACTCGCTGGAAGAGCTGAATGGCCAACTGGCCGGACAGGGCGTCACGCCGGTGGACATGATCCGCTTCCGCCCCAACATCGTGCTCCAGGGCCTGGAGCCTTACGACGAAGACCACCTGGCCGGATTTCGCACGAACGACGCCGGCTTCGCCTTCGTCAAGGCCTGCGCCCGCTGCCCCATCCCCAACGTCGATCCGCAGACCGGCGGCACGGCGGTCGAGCCCGGTCGCACTCTGGCACGACACCGGCAGTTCGAGCAAGGCGTGCTGTTCGGCATGAACGCCATCGCCGCCCTGCCGCAGGGCGAAACCTGGCTTCAGGTGGGCGACGCCATCGAACCGGAATACGATTTTTAATCAGCGTGGGGGCCTTTCCTTATCAGTACAAATCCAGTTGTACCGGATGTGGCCGCTCGTCCGCCCCCGCCGGCTCCAGCTTGCTGACCCGCACGCCCAGCAGCCTCAAACGACGTTCCAGGGGCACCCGCTTCAGGCACTGCCCGGCGGCCCGGTGGATGGCCTCGGCATCCCCGACCGCCGCGTCCAGGGTCAGGTCGCGGGTCACCACCCGAAAGTCGTCGAAGCGCAGCTTGATGCCCACCGTCGCACCGCGCACGCCCTTGCGGGCCAGGTCTTGCGCAAGACGCTCGCACAGATCCCGGAAGATCTGCGATAGCAGCGGCCGGTCGCGGCGCACGTGCAGGTCCCGTTCGAATGTCGTTTCCCGGCTGAGGGACTTGGGCTCGGACTGCGTCACCACCGGCCGGTCGTCGATGCCGTGCGCCACGTCCAGCAGCCATTGCGCCGTGCCCAACCCGAAGTGCTGCTGCAGCAGCGCCGGCGCGGCCTGCGCCAACTGGCCGACGGTCTCGATCTCCAGGTCCTGCAGCTTGCGCGTGGCCTTGGGGCCGATGCCGTTGACCTTGGATACCGGCAGCGGCCAGATGCGCCGCTCCAGGTCGCCTGGGCCGATCAGCGTGATGCCGTCAGGCTTGTCCAGGTCGGACGCAATCTTCGACAGCAGCTTGTTCGGCGAAATGCCGATGGAACAGCTCAGCCCCGTGGCCTCGCGCACCGCCCGCTTCAACACGCGGGCCAGTTCGGCGGAGGGCTGCGGCAGATCGGTCAGATCAATGTAGATCTCATCGATGCCGCGATCCTCGATGCAGGACGCGATGGACGCCACGGCAGCCTTGAACAGCCGGGAATAGTGGCGATACGCCGGAAAATCCACCGGCAGCAGCACCGCGTCGGGTGCCAGGCGCGCGGCCTTCATCATGCCCATGGCCGAATGCACACCCAGGGCGCGGGCCTCGTAGGTGGCCGTCGTGATCACCCCGCGCCCGACATAGTCCCTCAAGCGGAGATATTCTCCCCCCTCGGGCCGCGCACCGCCGCCGCCGATCACCACGGCCTGGCCGCGCAGATCGGGATAGCGCAGCAATTCCACGGACGCGTAGAACGCGTCCATGTCCAGATGCGCGATACGGCGGACGGGGGGTGCGGGGGACATGGGCCTGGCGTAAGTCTGGGTACATCGTCCGGGTGAATCCGGGACGATGTACCCCTGCTATACTAGCCGGCAGAGAAGATGTATTTCAAATGAATCTATAACCTTGCCCTTATCAAGGGCTTTCCCCGCACGCGAGGACCCCATGGAAGCTGCAACCCTGAAGCGCTCATCCCAGAAAACCGCCACCCTGCGCCTGGTCGGCCTGCGCAGCCCCTCCTGCGCCGACACGGTGGACCGCGCCCTGGCCGCCGTACCCGGCGTCTCCCAGGTCTCGGTATCCCTTGCCGATGAAAAAGTCACCGTCACTTTCGACACCGCCCAGGTCTCCGTCCAGCGCCTGCAAGTCGCCGTCCAGGACGCCGGCTACGAGGCCCTGAAACCAGCCCATGGCGAAGACGGCAACTGCTGCGGGGGATGTGGGGGATGATTCCGGACGGCGGACAGCCCCTGCGGGCTGTCTGCCGCCGGAATCATCCGAGCCACCTGCAGGTGGCGAGGTGGAGGGATATCCCAATTTGAGAAGTCCCTGCGGGCTGCTCCGTGTCCGAATAAAAAAACGGCCGGTTCTAAAACACCGGCCGTCTTCATTCACTGCACTGCGCGAGCTTACGCCACCGTCAGCGTGACCTTGATGTTGTTGCGCGTGGCATTGGAATACGGGCAGACGATATGGGCCTTCTGGACCAGGTCGGTCAGCTTCGCGTGATCGACGCCGGGAGCGGCGATCGTCAGTTCCACCGCAATGCCGAAGCCCGTCGGAATGGGGCCGACACCCACCGCGCCCGACACCTGGGTGTTGTCCGGCAGCTTGACGCTTTCCTTGCCGGCGACCAGCTTCAGGGCGCCCAGAAAGCAGGCCGAATAGCCTGCGGCAAACAACTGTTCGGGGTTGGTGCCGGGACCAGCATCACCACCCAATTCCTTGGGCACGGACAGCTTGATGTCCAGGCGTCCATCCGAGGACTTGGCGCTGCCGTCGCGGCCACCGGTGGCCGAGGCGTGGGCCGTGTAGAGAACGTTTTCAACTGTCATGCTTGGACTCCTTGTGGTGCGATTCCAGGGAGACGGCCGGCACCACGATCGGCGGCATCCCGTGAACGGGCCGGGGTCAATCCGGCACCGTGCGGTTTGAGAGGGCAACAGACGCGGTCAGCAGGTTCGCCCGCAATTCTTCCAGTTCGGCCTTGAGTACCCGTGCGTGATCGGGCGAACACCCCGTCGCGCACAGCACGCCCTTGGGGACGCCGCCGGCACGATGCCACAGGTCGCGCCCGGCCGAGGTCAGCGACACCCGCACCTGGCGCTGATCGTCGGCCGCGCGGTCGCGACGCAGCAGACCCATGGCCTGCAGGCGCTTGAGCAGCGGCGTCAGCGTGGCCGAATCCAGATACAGACGTTCGCCCAAAGCCGTGACCGTCTGCCCATCGGCTTCCCACAGCACCAGCATCACCAGGTATTGCGGATAGGTCAGGCCCAGATCCGCCAGATGCCGCCGATAGATCTTGCCCATCGCCAGTTGCGCCGAATACAGCGCAAAACATAGCTGAGCATCCAGCGTCAGGCTGGCGGTCGGTTCGGCGGGAACGGATGTGGCGAGGCGATTCATGGAGTCATTTTATATAGTGCACTATTTAATAGCAAGCTACATTTCTCCCGTATCCGAATCTGTGAAAGCAGCGAGAACCGTGCTGAAGCCCGGCCGCCTGCGGCCGGAGCAACCTCGCGTCCAGACGGCACCAGATCCCCGTGCCTGGCAGGCGCAGGTCAGCACGGCGCATGACACGGTGCATAATCATGGCTCCGTCTTCACCCTTTACCCACAGGAACTCGACATGATCCGCGAAATGGCCCACATCACCGTGAAACCCGGCACCCAGCCCGACTTCGAGGCCGGCGTCCGCCAGGCGCTGCCGCTCTTTCACCGCGCCCGCGGCTGCACGCGCGTCGAGCTGCACCACATCATCGAAAAACCCGAGCAATACGTGCTGATGGTGTACTGGGAAACCCTGGACGACCACATGGTGCATTTCCGCCAGTCCGAGGATTTCCAGGCCTGGCGCGGGCTGGTGGGCGGTTTCTTCGAGAAGGCACCGGAGGTGGTGCATTCGGAGGTGGTGGTGGAGGAATAAGGGGCGCCGACCGCAACGCGCCGGGCGTGTGGCGCGTTGATCCCGCTACTTCCCAATACAAAACCTCGAAAAAATCTCCCCCAGCAGATCATCGCTGGTGAACTGGCCCGTGATCCCGCACAGCGCCTCGTGCGCCAGACGCAGTTCCTCGGCGAACAGGTCCAGCACCTGGTC
>NZ_JBASAD010000009.1:0-63233 GCF_049650445.1 Castellaniella sp.
AGTTGGACGGCCGCGTGCGCACGACCTACAGCACCCGCAAGCGCCTGGTGGGCGGTTTCTATGCCTATGACTCCCATGAGCAGGTGGCCTCTCTGGGTACCTTGTGCCAGGGGAACACGGACGCGAAAGGACGGCTGGAATGCCCGGTCAGTCTGGATCGGGACGGCCAGATCGAGTTGTTCGCCCAGGCCCGCGATGCCCAGTCGCGCGTGTCGCGCGCCTCGACCTCGATCTGGGTGTGGGGGGAAGAGTCCTGGTTCGGCGAGGGCAACGACGATCGGATCGACGTGATCCCCGCCAAGGCCGACTACAAACCCGGTGAAACAGCCGAATTCACGGTCCGCATGCCGTTCCGCCAGGCGCGTGCGCTGGTGGCGGTGGAACGTGAGGGCGTGCTGGAAACGCACGTGGTCGATCTGGACGGCGACGAGCCCGTCGTGCGTCTGCCCGTGCAGGCCGGCTGGGGGCCGAACGTCTATGTCTCTGTGCTGGCCGTGCGTGGCCGGGTCCGACAGGTGCCCTGGACGTCGTTCTTCGAGTGGGGCTGGCGTCATCCCCTGGACTGGATGGATGCGCGTGCGGCCCGGTCCGATACTGCGCCCGAAGCCACCGGCCTGGTCGATCTGGCCAAACCGGCGTTTCGCTTTGGCCTGGCCAGCATCCGGGTTCAGAGCGAAGCCGACCGCCTGCAGGTCAAGGTCGAGGCTGACCGCAGCAGCTATCAAGTGCGCCAGCAGGCCCGGGTCCGCATCCAGGCGATGCTGCCCGACGGCAAACCGGCCGCCGGGGCCGGCGTGGCTTTTGCGGCCGTGGACGAGGCCTTGCTCGAACTGCGCGACAACGACAGTTGGGACCTGCTGCGGGCCATGCGCGTGGAGCGTGATTACGGCGTAGAGACCGCCACCGGTCAGGGCGAGGTCGTCGGCCGCCGCCATTACGGCCGCAAAGCGGTCGCGGCGGGCGGGGGCGGCGGCTTCAACGCCACGCGGGAACTGTTCGACACGCGCCTGCTGTGGCGCGGCGACCTGACGCTGGACGCGCAGGGGCAGGCCACCATCGAGGTGCCGCTGAATGATTCCCTGACGCGCTTTCGCCTGGTGGCGGTGGTCGATCAGGGACAGGGGATGTTCGGCACCGGTTTCACGGATATCGTCAGCACCCAGGACCTGCAAGTAGTGTCGGGACTGCCCCAGGTGGCGCGCGAAGGGGACCGCTACGAGGCCCGGGCGACGGTGCGCAACCGCACGGATCGGCCCATGGCGCTGGCCTTGTCGGCCGGGGTGGCTGCGGCGGGCGGGGCCGAACAGGCTTTGGCCGGGCAGACGCTGCGGCTGGAACCGGGTGCGGCGCAGACCGTGGTCTGGCCGGTGACGGCGCCGCTGCTGTCCGGCCAGTCGGAAACCGAGGCGCTGAAATGGCGCTTCGAGGCGCGGACCACCGAAGGCGAGGCGGCGTCCGACCGGATCGTGGTCGGACAGACGTTGCTGCCCGCCGTGCCGGTGACGGTGCGCCAGGCTACGCTGCTGCAGATCGTGGACGGGGTGCCGCAACAGGTGCCGGTGGACGCCTCGGCGCGGGCCTTGCTCGATGCAACGGGTGTACCGCGCGGCGGGGTCCGGGTCAGCCTGCAGTCCAGTCTGGCGGGTTCTCTGCCGGGTGTGCGCGACTGGCTGAGCGCCTATCCCTATACCTGTGTCGAACAGCTCAGCGCCAAGGCGATGGGGCGGCGCGATCCGGTCGCGTGGCAGGCCTTGATGAAGCGCCTGCCCGATTACCAGACCGAGTCCGGCCTGCTGTCATATTTCCCGGGTGGGCGCGGCAGCGTGGTGCTGACTGCGCATATGCTGGAAATCGCCACGCGGGCGGGGGCTTCGGGGGACGCCTATGGTTTGCCCGGCGAGACGCGCGAGGGCATGCTGGCCGCCTTGCAAAACTATGTGTTCGGCCGCCTGGCGGAGGACGGCTGGGCGCCCGTGCGGGACGATTTCTGGCGCAAGTTGATTGCCGTCGACGCCTTGGCGCTGGCCGGTGCCTGGCAGCCTGGCATGCTGGACAGCTTTGCGCTGGAGGTCAGCGACTGGCCGACGGCTGCCGTGGTGACCTGGCTGTCGATTCTGCGGCACGTGCCGGATCTGCCTGACCGCGAGGTCTGGTCGGCTCAGGCCGAGGCCGTGCTGCGCGCACGGCTGTCGCGACATGGCACGACACTGGTGCTGGCCGACGAGACGGTGGATTCGGGCTGGTGGCTGATGAGCAATCCCGCCACGGCCCAGGCCCGCCTGCTGATGACGGTGCTGGACCGGCCCGCGTGGCGTGCGGATCTGCCGCGCCTGTTGACGGGCCTGCTGTCCATGCAGCGCGACGGCGCCTGGTCCACGACCACGGCCAATGTCCTGGGCACTCTGGCGGTGGATCAGTTCGCCCGCAAGACGGAGACCCATGCAGGCAAGGGCGCGGTGCGCGTGGCCTTGTCCCCGGGCGAGCCGACGGTACTGTCTTGGGCCGACATGCCGCAGACTGACGGTATCCGCCGTCAGTCTCTGGATTTGCCCTGGCCGCAGACGCGCACCGGCACGCTGGACATCGCCCAGCAGGGGCAGGGCAGCGGCTGGGCGACGGTCGCGGCGCGCGCCGCGGTGCCCGTCGCTCAAGCCGTGGACGCCGGCTTGCAGGTCGAGCGCACGGTGGTGCCGGTGTTCAAGGCACAGGCCGACCGTTGGTCGGTGGGTGACGTCTACCGCGTGCGCCTGCGGGTCCGGGCCCGGGAGGCCCTGGTCTGGTCCGTGGTCAGCGACCCGGTTCCGGCGGGAGCGTCCATCCTGGGCAGCGGGCTGGGCCGGGATTCCAGCCTGGCGACCACAGGCGAAAATCAGAACGACTGGAACCAGCCCAGCTTCATCGAGCGTGAGGCCGGGGTGTTCCGGGCCTATTACGAGGTCATGGAGCCGGGTGAACGCACGCTGGAATACACCGTGCGGCTGAACGTGCCGGGGGATTACCAGTTGCCGCCGACGCGCGCCGAAGCCCTGTACCAGCCGGACGTGTTTGGCGAGACGCCCAATACCCCCTTGCACGCGGGGCCTCAGCCCTGATGGGATGGGTCGGGTGAGCGGGATGGGTCCGTGCCGCGTGGCGGGTCGACGTCGGCGAGCTGCCGCGCTGGCCTTGAGCCTGGGGCTGCTGCTCCCGGCGGTGTCCGCCCAGGCGCAGCCTCTGGTCCAGGCACAGGCGTTGGCAGGCGCTTTTCCGCCTGGCTATGCGGCTGTCCGGGAGGCCTGGCGCCCTTCGGATGCGCGGCTGCTGGCCTCGGACGGGCACGAACTGCAGCGTCTGCGCACCGATTTTTCCGGCCGGCGCGGCGACTGGCTGCCCCTGGGTGCGGTGTCGGTCGCCCTGCAGCGGGCCGTGGTGGCGTCCGAAGACCGGCGTTTCTACGAACATGGCGGCGTGGACTGGCTGGCAAGCGCCTCGGCAGCCTGGTCATCGGCCTGGGGTGACGGCGTCCGTCGGGGCGCTTCGACCTTGAGCATGCAATTGGCGGCGCTGCTGGACCCTGCGCTGCGGCGCGGGCCGGGCGGACGCGGCATCCTGCAGAAGCTCGACCAGATGCAGGCGGCCCGGGCGCTCGAGTCCCGTTGGACCAAGCCTCAGATTCTGGAAGCCTATCTGAACCTGGCGGCCTGGCGCGGTGAACTGGTCGGGGTCGATGCCTTGTCCCGGGTGTTGTTCCAGAAACACGCCTCGGGTCTGACCTTGCGCGAAGCCGCCCTGGCCGCCGTGCTGCTGCGCGGGCCGAACGCATCGCTCCCGGCCCTGGTGCAGCGCGGCTGCGCCCTGCTGCGTGAACTGGGACGGCCGGACGAATGCCGGGGCCTGCGGGATTTCACGCAGGCGGCTCTGTCCCGCGCCCGCGAGGCGCGTTTTGACACGCCGGCACTGGCGCCGCATTGGGCGCGGCTTTTGTGGGATGCCGGTCTGGCGGATGCGCAGGGCGCGATCCAGTCCACCCTGGATCGCGGGCTGCAGGCCGCTGCCGTGCAGTCCGTGCGCCGGCGCCTGGGTGAATTGCGTGGCACGGGGGTGACCGACGCCGCCGTGGTGGTGCTGGACAATCGCAGCGGCGCCGTGCTGGCCTACGTGGGTTCGTCCGGTGCGCTGTCCGAGGCCGCCGACGTGGATCACGCGCGTGCTGTCCGCCAGGCCGGTTCGACCCTGAAACCCTTTCTGTACAGCCTGGCTCTGGACCAGCAGCGGCTGACAGCCGCCTCGTTGCTGGACGACAGCCCGGTGGGACTGGACGGGGGCGGCGGGCTCTACGTGCCGGACAATTACGATCACCGTTTCGGCGGCTGGGTCAGCGCACGTATGGCACTGGCGTCTTCTCTGAACGTGCCGGCCGTGCGCACCCTGATGCTGGTCGGCCCCGATGCGTTGGCCGATCGGCTGGTGGCGCTGGGCCTGCCTCTGGACCGAGGAGGGGATTACTACGGCTACAGTCTGGCGTTGGGGTCCGCCGATGTGACCTTGTTGTCCCTGACCAATGCCTATCGGGCGCTGGCGCGCGGCGGCGATTACGCGCCCGTGAACCTGCGCGCGCGCCCGGGCGCCGAGGCCCAGACGGGTGTCCGGCTGTATTCGCCCGAAGCCTCCTGGATCGTCGGCGACATGCTGGCCGACCGCGCGGCGCGCGCCCGGACTTTCGGCCTGGACAGTCCGCTGACCACGCGCTTCTGGACGGCAGTGAAGACCGGCACCAGCCGTGACATGCGCGACAACTGGTGCATGGGCTGGTCGGCGGACTATACGGTGGGCGTGTGGGTGGGCAACAGCGCCGGGGCCAGCATGCGGCACGTCTCGGGCGTCAGCGGTGCCGGCCCCATCTGGCACGATGTGTTCGACTGGCTCTACCGGGATCATGCGCCCGGTGAACCCGACCGCCCGTCCGGCGTCGCCGTGCAGGCGGTGGTCTTTGGCGGGGGGCTGGAACCCTCGCGGACCGAATATTTCCTGGGCGACACGGCCCAGGCCCGCTTCGCGCCGCCGGATGCCCAGGGTGATCCTGGTCGCCCGCGCATTGCCGAACCCGTGGACGGCACCATTCTGGCCCTGGACCCCGATATCCCCTGGGAGCGCCAGCGTCTGCGCCTGCGAGCGGTGGATGCCCGTGCACGGCCGGTGGCCGATGCGCGCTGGTTTCTGGATGGCCGGCCTTATGGCCAGGACGAGGCGCCGGACTGGGCGCCCCGGCCGGGCGCGCACGTATTCGAACTGCGGGATGTGCAAGGCGTGGTGCTGGACCGGGCCCGGGTCATCGTCCGGGGCGGGCGGTTCCAGAACGATTCCGACGCGCACCGTAAACATTGATGACGGCGAAATATGCCATCATGACGTCATGGACAAGATCAACAGGAGGCGGTGGATGCGTAATCCGGGCTTTGGAATGAAACCGTGGATGACGGCCCTGACGGGATCGATACTGCTGGCGCTGGCGGGGTGCCAGGCCGTGCCCGGGGCAAAGAACGGCGCGCAGGGTGCCGCAGGGCAATCGGCCGCCGCGACGCCGGCGCAGACGCAGGCGGTCGGGACGCAACATGCCATCACCGACAACCGCCAGGCCCTGGATCTGCGGGTATTCCTGGCCGATACCCGTTCCCGGCCGGATTGGACGCCGGTGACGCTGAAGCCGTCCGGCGTGCTGTACGTGCAGCCGACGGCGGTGATCAACCGCAGCGATTTGATGGGCATCCAGTCGGCTACCGATCAGAAGGGGGATGGCATCCTGGTACTGATCCTGAACGACGAGGGCCTGAAAAAGATACGTGCGGCCACGGCGGCCAATCCCGGCCTGCGTCTGGCCCTGGTCGTGGGCCACACCATGCTGGCCGCACCGGGGTATGCCGCGCCGATCAGTCAGCAGAAGCTCGCCTTCGGCGTGGGCTCGGCGCGCAATGCCGAACTCGCGGCGCGCTCGGTCGCCGGCGTGGAGGCGACGCCGCCCGCGAGCGGGTTCTGAATGTGACACCTCCCCGGAACTGGTTCGACCAGGGAGGCAAGGCGTACGCACGCTTTCGTCCCGGATATCCGCCCGAACTGGCGCGGTTTCTGGCATCCGTTTCGCCCGGCACGGGGCTTGCGCTCGACGTCGGCTGCGGCAACGGCCAGTTGACCGCGCAACTGGCCGCGCACTTCGACCAGGTGCTGGGGGTGGATCCCAGCGCCGATCAGATCGCCCATGCCACGGCGCATCCGCGCGTGGTGTACACCTGCGCACCGGCGGAGCAGTTGCCCATCGCGGCATGCAGCGCCCAGCTCATCACAGCCGCGCAGGCCGCGCACTGGTTCGATCTGCCGCGTTTCTACGAAGAAGCACGTCGCATCGGCGCGCCGCGTGCCGTGCTGGCACTGATCAGCTACGGAGTGCCGCAACTGGAGGCTGCGCTGAACCCGCGCTTCGACCGTTTCTACTGGCACGAGATCGGTCCGTACTGGCCTGCGGAGCGCAAGCTCGTCGATAGCGGTTATGCGGACCTGCCGTTCCCTTTCGAGGAACGGACGCCGCCTCCCCTGGAGATCCGCAAGACCTGGACCCTGGAGGCACTGCTGGGCTATCTGTCCACCTGGTCTGCGGTGCGCGGCGCGCGCGAAGCGGCGCGCGAGGACATCCTGCAAGCCTTTGCCGACGATCTGACGGCGGCGTGGGGCGATCCGGCGCTTGGCCGGGAAATCCGCTGGCCCATCCACATGCGCTTGGGAATCTTGTAAACCCGCTGCATATTTTTCTTGCGCTGGTGACGTTGAATCGGTGAAAATCTACGCATTGCGTATATAGGAGCCGATTGTGGCGATTTCCCAGCAAGTCTTCCTGCGCGACGCGATGCGTCGCCTGAATCTGACCCGCGACGTGTTCGCAGCCCGCATCGGCGTCAAGCGCCGTGCCCTGGACACCTGGCTGTTGCCGGAAGGCTCCCAGGAAGCCCGCGCCATGCCGGAAGTCGTCTCGCGCTTCGTCACCGAGATCGTGGAAAACGGCGCGCTGATGGAAAAATATGCGCAGAGCGCGCAATCCGGCCCTTTGCGTGATCGGATTTCGGCCAGCGGCAAACACCAGTTGCTGTCGGTGGACCAGTTCACGCGCGAATCCGTCGAGGAACTGTTCCGCGTGGCGGATCTGATGCAGCCCATCGCCCGGCGGCGCAAGGTCTCCCGCGTCCTGGAGGGCGCGGTCCTGGGCAATCTGTTTTTCGAGGCCAGCACGCGCACGCGGGTCAGCTTCGGTGCGGCCTTCTGCCGCCTGGGCGGCTCGGTGTGCGACACCACCGGCTTCACGTTCTCGTCCATGGCCAAGGGTGAATCCATCTACGATACCAGCCGCGTGATGGGCGGTTACGTCGACGCCATGGTGATCCGCCATCCCGAAAAGGGCTCCGTGGCCGAATTCGCCGCCGCGACCAATATCCCGGTGGTCAACGGCGGGGACGGCGCAGGCGAACACCCCAGCCAGGCGCTGCTGGACCTCTACACCATCCTGACGGAATTCTCGCGCCTGGGCAAACTGCTGGACGGGGCGCACATCGTCATGGCCGGCGACCTGAAATACGGCCGGACGGTGCATTCGCTGATCAAACTGCTGGCCCTGTATCGCGGCATGAAATTCACCCTGGTATCCCCGCCTGGCCTGGAGATGCCGGAATACCTGCTGGAGCAGGCCAGCCGCAATGGCCACGTCATCGAGCAGACTCATGATCTGGCGGTCGGCTTGAAGGGTGCTGACGTGGTCTACGCCACCCGAGTGCAAAAGGAACGCTTCGCGGGCGAAAACATGGAGGGCTACTCGGCCGATTTCCAGATCAACCGCGCCATCGTGGATGCCTGCTGCGGCCCGGACACGATCGTCATGCACCCGCTGCCACGCGACAGCCGCGAGGGCGCCTTTGACCTCAGCACCGACCTGAACCACGACCCGCGCCTGGCGATTTTCCGCCAGACGGACAACGGCATTCCCGTGCGCATGGCGATCTTCGCGGTGCTGATGGGGGTCGAGGGCCTGGTGCAGCATTCGCTGCGCGACGTGACCTGGTCACCGCCGTCCCACATCGGGCCGGACGACAGCGTGTTCCACGGGCTGGATTGAACGCGGGCGGATGAGGCGGGACACAGGACAGTCCCTTGTGGACGGTCCTGTGCCTGACGAATCGGAGTGGCTTGCAAGCCGCGACGTGGGCGCAGGCCGCCCGGAATACGACTGTTCGAAGTCGTCCGCAGAGGGAGGCGGAGGCGCTTACGCCGCCGCGCGCTCCCCACCTAACGCCGCGACCAGATCGTCCAGCATGCGCGCCAGTTCGCCCGCCATCAGGGCGAAGTCGGCCTCGAACTGCTCGGCCTCGTTGGCGGCCTGAGCGTCCTGGTGTTCCTTCAGCACGTCCAGCGGCGCAACGCGCTTGATGTCCAGGTTTTCGGTCAACACGAAGGACACGCGATCGTTCCAGGTCATGGCCAGGCGCGTGCACTGCTTGCCCGCCTGGACGTGGCGCCGGACCTCGTCGAGCTCGACCGTCTGACGCACGTAGCGCACGGTGGCGCGCGACTCGCCGGTGGAACGCAGTTCCGTGTCCTGGTCGATGGTGAAGCCGGCCGGCGCCTCGTCCTCGGACAGCCACAGCGTCATGGCGGCGCCCGGCGACATTTCCACGTGCAGCGGCACGATGGGAAAGGGCGTCAGGGTCTTGGCCAGCAGGCCCAGCACCTCGTCGCTGCGCGCGGTGGCGGCGGCGTCGATGGCCACCCAGCGGTTCACGGTGTCGATCCAGACACGGGTGTCGTGGGCGATGACGAAGGCGCGCGGCAGCAGCTCCATCGTCATCTGCTCCTTGATTTCCTTCATCTGCTTGCGGCCGGGTTTGTAGCCCTGTTGCTCTTCCATCTGCAGGGCGCGTGCGCGGCTGGCCTGGTTCACGACCGTGGCCGGCAGCAGTTTCTTTTCCGTCTGCAGGCGCAGCAGGATCTGGCCGTGCTGTGCGTAGGCCAGGCCGCTCTCCTCGCGCGGAGGCAGCCATCCCGACACCTGGCTGTCCTGGCTGGTGCCGGGTTGGAAGGCGAGGGGTTCCAGCGCCGCTTCGAGATCAGCAGGCGTCAGGGAGGCGTTGGGAGCGAGACGGTAGAGTTTGAGATTCTTGAACCACATGATCTTGGACGGCTGGCCGGCAGGCGGCGGTGAAAACGGGACTTGATTGTACGCGGTAAAAATCCGGGCGGCCGGAAGGGCGGTGTACGCTGGGCGGCGGGCGAGGCGATCCAGGTCAGTCGCCCAATGTTCGCGCCCATTCTTTCAGCCGCGGGTGCTGCCGATCCTTGTCGGACAGAGTGGGCTCCTGGACCGGCCAGTTGATCGCCAGATCCGGACAGTTCCAGGCGATGCCCGCCTCGTCGGCTGGATCGTAGTAGTCCGTGCACTTGTACTGGAAGGTCGCGGCGTCGCTGATGACGCAGAAGCCGTGCGCATAGCCGGGCGGAATCCAGATCTGGCGGTGGTTGTCGGCCGACAGTTCCACCGCCACGTGGCGCCCGAAGGTGGCGGACCGGGGATCGATGTCCACGGCCACGTCGAAGACGGCGCCTTCGGTCACCTGGATCAGCTTGCCCTGCGGACGGCTGCGCTGGAAATGCAGGCCGCGCAGCACGCCATGCGTGGAATGCGAGATATTGTCCTGCACGAAATCCAGGTCGATGCCTGCGGCCTCGCGGTAACGGCGGGCGCTGAACGACTCCAGAAACCAGCCGCGCGCGTCACCGAAGACACGCGGCTCGATGATGCGCACGCCGGGCAGGGTGGTGTCGACGACCTTCATCGCCCGCCGCCTTCGTGCGCCAGGGCCAGCAGGTATTGCCCGTAGTCCGTCTTGGCCAGCCGTTCGCCCCGTGTGACCAGTTCGGCGCGGTCCAGCCAGCCGTTGTTGAAGGCGATTTCCTCCAGGCAGGCCACTTTCTGCCCCTGGCGGTGTTCGATGGTCTGCACGTAGGTGCCCGCGTCCAGCAGGCTTTCGTGCGTGCCGGTGTCCAGCCAGGCGAAGCCCCGGCCCAGGTGTTTGACGTGCAGATCGCCGCGTTGCAGGTAGGCGTTGTTGATGTCGGTGATTTCCAGTTCGCCGCGCGCGGAGGGCCGTACCTGGCGCGCGATCTCCACCACGTCGTTGTCGTAGAAATACAGGCCGGTGACGGCGTAGGGCGATTTCGGGTGTGTGGGTTTTTCCTCGATCGACACGGCACGCCCGGCCGCGTCGAATTCCACCACGCCGAAGCGCTGCGGGTCTGCGACCCGGTAGCCGAAGATGGTGGCCCCGGAGGCGCGCTGGGCGGCTTCGCGCAGCATGCCGCTGAAGCCGTAGCCGTAGAAGATATTGTCCCCCAGCACCAGACAGACCCGGTCGTTGCCGATGAAGTCCGCGCCGATCAGGAAAGCCTGCGCCAGGCCGTCGGGCGAGGGCTGCTCCGCATAGGACAGGGTGATGCCGAAATCCGATCCGTCACCCAGCAGGCGCCGAAAGCCCGGCAGGTCGTCGGGCGTGGAGATCACCAGCACCTCGCGAATGCCGGCCAGCATCAGCACCGACAGCGGATAGTAGATCATCGGCTTGTCGTAGATGGGCAGCAGTTGCTTGGACACGCCGCGCGTGATCGGATGCAGCCGGGTGCCGGAGCCGCCGGCGAGGATGATGCCTTTCATGGGGCGCCTGAGGGGAACTGGACCAGCCGCCAGTGTAGCGAGGAACGGGGCAGGGCGATGCGGGGATCAGGCGGCGGTTTTCGGACGCGCGGGCTGGATCAGACGGATCGCGCGGATCGGGCGTGGCGCTCGGCTCGAATGGCACGCCGGTGCCGGCAGGGTCAGAGCCAGGCTTCCTGTTCCGCCTTGCGGCCGTCGTTCTGCATGGCCTTGCACAAGGCGCGCAGTCCGACCGGCAGTTCGGCACGTGCCAGCAAGTTGTCCAGCAGGCGGCGGTCGTGCGTGTTCAGCGGCCAGGTCTGGGCGGTGGCGGTCCATTCCGTCACGCCCATGCGGTGCGGCTCCCAGGCGAGGCTCAGGGATTGCCAAAGCTCACCCACCGAACAGGCAATGTCTACGCCGGAAGGGTCCGCGTCCGCGCTGATCCAGGCCGGCGCGGGCGCCAGACGCAGCAGGTGGCGGATGGCTTGCCGCCAGGCCAGCGGCGGGCGGCCGGGCATCCAGAGCAGGGCGGTACCGGGTTCCAGGCTCAGCGCCTGACGTTCGAAACTGGCGCGGTTTTCGATCAGCCACCAGCGTTGTGGCGCTTGGGCGGCGTCCATGCGGAGCAGGTCGGTGAGTGGCAGGCCGATGCAGTGCAGATGCGCCAACGGCAAGGCCTGCCCGGCAGGCCAGTACAGGGTCACGTCGCCCGCGATCCAGGCCATCAGGGCGAAACGCGCGATCCGCAGGCGCTCCAGGTCAAAGCCCGACTCCAGCCAGCGCCAGTCGGCCGCAGACAGCGCCTTGGTACCATCCGCGGCGCGCAGGGCGAAATCGCGCCTCGTGCCGGATGCCCCGGCGTCATGCCAGGCCGCTAGTGCACGCAGCACGTCCAGCCGTCGGGTCAGGCGGTCGAGCGGGCCCCGGTCATCCGCCAGTTGATCGGTGGCCTGCTCCAGTTCGTCGAGCAGGTCGGGATCGGGTTCCGTGGCGGACGCGCTCCAGCTCCGCAGCCAGCCCTGCGCCTGATCGATCAGGGCTTGGCGCGTTTCGGCTTTTTGACCCGGTCCGGCGACACCCAACAGCGTCTGCAGACGCAGCAGGTCGCGCCAGATCAGGGCGTCCCATTGCCAGGTGCCGCCCGTCAGTTGTTCGCAGCGGATGATCCAGCCCTCTTGCAGCAGGCAGGTGCAGAGGGCTTCTGCGCGCTCGATTCCGCTGGGGCCGGCTTCCTTGATCAGTGTGCCGTAGGTCCGTCTGGCTGCGTCGCTGCGCACCCAGCGGCGCAGCAGGCCGAGCTGATGCGGGTCGAGCAGGGGCAGAGTCTGCGGGACCGGTGCATCCGCGCGGCGTTCACGCCTGGTCCTGCTTTTGACCATGTCGATCCAGTCCGGCGTCCCCATGTCGTGGCCCTCAGACCGCTGCTTCCGCCCGTCGCTGCAGTACGCCGATGGGGGGAGCCCAGCGCGCGTCGCGCGGTTTCTTGGACGTGACCAGGGTGATGTCGGCCGGTTCGAACACCTCCACGTTGTGGGTGATCGGCGTCGTCAACACGTACTGCGCGCGGGTGGATTTCAGAAAATGGCCGACCAGCTGGATATTGCGCACGTCCAGGTGGGCGAAGGGCTCGTCGATGAAGACGAAGCCGCCGGACATGTCATCGTCCTTGAGCAGGCCGACCAGCAGGATCAGGGACTTGATCACCTGCTGGCCGCCCGAGGCCTCGCCGTCGTTCAGGCCGATGCGGCCCTTGCCGTCGAAATTGAAGCTGACCTTCAGTTCGGCCTGGCGCAGCACGGTGTCGTCGTTGTCCAGGTGGGGCAGATCGGCGATGAC
Source organism: Castellaniella sp. (assembly GCF_049650445.1). Taxonomy (GTDB): domain Bacteria; phylum Pseudomonadota; class Gammaproteobacteria; order Burkholderiales; family Burkholderiaceae_B; genus Castellaniella. Next base: position 12,539 of record NZ_JBASAD010000009.1, read on the forward strand.
TTCGACGCCGGCCAGGGTGCCCAGGTCGGTGATGTTCTTGCGGTAGCGGCGCACCGTGGCACGCAGCACGTCGATGTAGCGCTCGCGGGCGTTGCCCACAGCCGTGGCCGCCGCCGCGTTGCGTGCCTTGCAGGTCTCCAGTCGGGCCGCCTGGTCGCCGACGGTGGTCTGCATCAGGAACTGCTTTTCTTCGACAGTGCCGTCGGTTTCCCACTGGCCTTCGGCCAGTTCCCGTTCCAGGGTCTCGGCACGCAGCCTGGCCTGGGTCGCATTCTGGTAGTGCGCCAGCAAGGTGTGCAGTTTTTCGAGGCTGATCCAGTGCGCGGGAAATCGCCGTTTCAGTGTGTGCGATGCCGCTGCCCGAGTGCGCTGTTCCTCGCGCCGCGTCTGCCATTCGCGTGCGGTGCGCTCGGCCTCGCGTTCACCTTCGGACAGGCGCTGCTGCAGGCTGTCATAGCGGTTGCCGGCACGCGTCTGTTCGATGAGGGCGTCTTTGTGGGCTTCCTCCAGGGATTGCCAGCGTTCGCCGGCCTCGATGCGGGCCTGTTTCAGGGTGGGCCATTGCTGGCGCGCCCGTTCGAATTCTTCGCTGCGCTGGATCAGCGTCTCGGCGGCGCGGTGGCCTGCGCCTGCCTGACGTGCGGCCTCGAGTTCGCGGCGCAAGGTCCTGTCCTGTTGCGCCAGGTCGGTCAGTTGCTCATCCAGTTGCGCCAGTTGACGCCGCAATGCGTCGGCGCGTGCGGTGAGCGCGGCAGCGCCGAATTGATGTTCGGCCGGATCGACCCAGGCACTGCGCCCGCCCCGGCGGTCACGCCAATAGGCCTGGGGGGTGATCCATTCGCCGCCTGCCCGGGCGCCGGCCTGAGTGTCGGCAACGCGCCGGATCTGGGCCAACTGGTGCAGCAGCCAGTTGGGGGCCGTATCGGCAAAGCGCAGCACGGCCAGCAGGCTGTCGGCCGGGGGCGTCGCGGGGGCGTGTTCGGCCTCGGCCACCAGGTAGTGCCGGTAGCGTTCCTTTTCGGCCAGGGCCATGGCACGGCCCTCGTCCTGGGGGTCATGCAGCACCACGACCCAGCGCGCGGCGCGCAGCACGCCTTCGGCGGCGGCCCGCCAGGACTCGTCGGTGATCTCGATGACGTCGGCCATGAGGTGATGCGCGATGTCCTGCTGACGCAGGGTGCGCTGAAAGCGCTGGACTTCGGGTGGCATGGGTGCCTGACGCTGCCCTTGCAGGCCCTCCAGGGCCGTGCGGGCCTGGGTGCGCCGGTCGCTGGCGGCGTGCCAGCGGCGGTCCAGTTCGGATTTCCGGGTTTCCAGTTCGCGGACACGTTCGGCCAACTGCGCCGCATCGCCTTCGATGGCGGCCAGTTTCTGCAGTTCGTCGGCCTGCTTGACCAGGTCTTCCACGGGCCGTTCCGCGTCACGAGCCTGGCGCTGCGCGGCCTGGGCCTGATCCTTGTCCTTTTCCAGCGCGCCGACGCGGGCTTCCGCCGTCTGGCGGGCTTCCAGCAGGGCCAGCAGCCGGGCCCGATCCTGGGTGCGCTGGCGCAGGTGAGCCGCATGCTGCAGGCGCTGGCGCCGCAGTTCGTGCAGGCGCTGGGTCACCTCGCGCCGATTCTCATGCCATTCCAGCACCGGCACGACTTCGGTGGCCAGTTCTTCGCGTTCGCGCAGCCGCATCTGGTACTGGCGGTATTGAGTGACGCGGGTTTCCAGTTCGGCCAACTGGGCGCGACCGTGCGCCAGTTCGCGGTCGGCCACTTCGACCTCGGCTTCCTGTTCGCGCAGATGACGGCGGGCTTCTTCGTAGCGGTCCAGCACTTCCTGGTCACCGAACACGTCGAAGACCAGGCGCAGCAGTTCCTTGGGCGAGTATTCGCACAAGCGGTCAGTCTGGCCTTGTTCCAGGGCCAGCACGCGAGCGATAGCCCGCGACAGCCCGGCGCCTTCCAGGCGCTTGCGCCAGTGCTCGATGCCCAGCCAGTCCTTGTCCGGCGACTGGACCAGGGTTTCAATGGGCACGTCGCCGTCGGCCATCAGATAGCGGCGCTGCCAGTCGCCTCCATTGCGGTCGATGCGGCAGGCCAGCGTCACCTGATCCGCGTACAGCAGGTTGCGGGCGAACGGCCGGCTGGAGGTCTGACGGCCGTGCGGCCGGTTGTCCACCACGGCTCGCAGCCAGGTCGTGTCGGCGTTGGCATGGCGCGCGTAGGTCTTGTAGTTGCGTCCGCCCGAGCAGTCCAGACCCAGCAGGGTGCGCATGGCATCGAGCAGCGTCGTCTTGCCGGAGCCGTTGGGGCCGGCCACGGTGATGATGGCGCCGTCCAGCGGCAGTGTCAGGCGCTGGCAGTAGTCCCACTGCAGCAGTTCCAGGGATTGCAAGTGAAACATCAGTCCTCGTCCTCCGCGTGCAGGTCGGCGCCGGGCGCCTCGGGTTCGATCGACTTCTGGTCCGGCGTGCTCGGCTCCGATTGCGCCTGCCGCCGTGCGCGCGCCAGCACGTCACCCAGCGCGCCTTCCAGGATGCGCGGCGCCAGCGCGTCGTAGTCCAGCAGCAGGTCCAGTAGCGGTCCTTCGCCGATGTCGTCGCCTTTGCGCACGATGAAGCCCCGGGTCTCCAGGCGTTTCAGATTGCCGTCCATGCGGGTCTTGCGGCCCAGTTGCAGACCAAAATCGGCCAGCAGCGCCTTGTACGACACCACCGGGCTGACGCTGGCCGCGCTGGGGATCGGGCGTTCGGTGGTGAACATTTCCGTCTGTCCTTCGGTCTGCGCCGTCGCGGCGCGGGCCGCCTGGCGCTCGCGCTTGGGCAGCACGATCAGCGACCACAGCAGCACCAGCAGCGAGACCGCGTCGCGCGGCAGGCGGGCGTTGTTGTTGGCGTTCAGGCCGGTCTCGCCGAAAACCGCCGTTTCGGCGCCGCGCAGCAGGGCCACGCAGACGTGGTCGGCGTGGATGTTGTCGACCAGGCGCAGGCCCGACAGGGCCAGGCGGTCCTGCACCGTCTGCCACAGTTCGGCGTCGATCAGTGCGCGGCGGACGCGCGGGTGTCGCCGGGGCAGCCAGCGGCTGGCCAGCAGTTCGGCGATCAGCAGCGCGGCGTCGTCCAGGGGTTCATGCATGGGATTCATCCGGGGAGTCGGGTTCCAGGGTGCCGACACTGATGAGGGCAACGTAGGGGTCCTGTGCAGGCTGGAGTTCCGGCTGCAGCGTGGCGCGCCAGGGTGAACGCGCCAGATCGCCGGTCAGACCCCGCAGGGCGCGCGCCTGTTCGTCGCCCAGCAGCGGCAGCAATTGCATCCGGTAGGCTGCCTGGGCGTAGCGGCCGCCCAGCACTGCGTCCGTGACGGGGTGGGCGAGTGGCGGCGCGTCGGGTGGCGCGGCCTCGGTCCAGCGGGCCAGTTGCCCGATCAGGGTTTCCAGTTCTTCCGGCATGCGCAGGGCTTCCAGCGTGCCGGGTTCGGCCTGGGCGGCAGGCGGGAGGCCTTGCACGCGTTCCGGGTCGGGGCGGTCGCGGTCGAATTCCGCCTCGGCCACGTCGATCAGTTCGTGGCCGCTGACGAAGACGGGATGGAGGCTGGCCGACAGGGTTTCGCCCAGCAGTTCGTGCAGATCGCCGCGCGCCTGCAACCACTGGCGGACGTCGGAACTGGTGATGCCGGTGCTGCCGAGCGTGATGCGGCGGCGGTCGGCCTGTTGCAGCGCGCGTGTGAACTGGCTGGCCATTGACAGCAGGCGTGCCTGGCCTCGCCCCAGGGCGCGCGCTTCGCGTTCCAGGCGCGGGTCGTCATGGTCGCCACGGATCAGCGCCGTCAGGGCCTCTCCGGCCTGTTCGACCAGGTGCAGGGCGCGTTCGAAGCGCGGCTGGGCGTCCCGCAGGCGGGCTTCCGAACCGCTGGCGATCACATCGGCGAATTCGTCGTAGCGCCGTGCCAGTTGGGCGTGCAGGTGCTGGATCTGGCCAGCGTCGGACAGGCCCAGCGCCTGGGCGCCGGCTACCTGGGCCAGCATGGCCGCCATCTCGTCGTCTTCGCCTGCGCTGCGCGCCAGCGGTGCCAGCAGGCCTTGCAATTGCTGGGCGAGTGTGGACAGGTGGTAGTCCTGCGCGGTGGCGTCCCAGACCAGCAGATCCAGGTCGCGCAGCCGCTTGAGTGTGGCGTCCAGCGACTCGGGCCTGAGGCTGAAGAACAACTGGTTCAGGTCTTCCCGCTGCAGCCGGCCCTGGGGCAGGGCGGCCAGTTCCAGGAACACCCACAAGCGCAGCCGGGCCGTCGCCTGGCCGCCCGACAGCAGGCCGCGCAGGGCGTCCAGGATCTCCAGCCGCTGTCCCAGCAGCCAGGCGAGCGGCGCTTCGGCCGCGAACGCAGGATCGCGGAAATGGCTTTCGAATGAGCCAGTGTCGTGTTCTTCGTGGAGAGGCTGGAAATCCATGACGGAACCCGGCGAAATTATTTGCCGGGGACAGAGTGGGCAGGGAGGCGGTGGCCGTAAAATGTACCATGCACTCCGGGTCAGCCGGAGGCCATACGAAGACGAATAGGGAAAACAGGATGTGCGGTTTGGTGGGGTTTCTGGCCGGCGGCCACTGGCGTGAGGTGCGTGAAGCCGCCGCCGTTCTGGAGCGCATGGCCGACACCATCGTGTTGCGTGGGCCGGACGACTCCGGCGTCTGGGCCGATGGTTCGGGTATCGGACTGGCCCATCGGCGTCTGTCCATCCTGGATCTCTCGGCAGCGGGGCACCAGCCCATGACCGGTCCCTCGGGACGCCACGTGATCGTCTTCAACGGCGAGATCTACAACCATCTGGACCTGCGCCGCGAACTGGAGCAATCCAGCCAGGCACCGATCTGGCGCGGCCATTCGGATACCGAAACACTGCTGGCGGGCTTTGCGGCCTGGGGCATCCGGGCCACGGTGGAACGCTGCATCGGCATGTTTGCCTTTGCCGCCTGGGATACGCAGACGCGCGTGTTGACCCTGGGACGGGACCGCCTGGGCGAAAAACCCCTGTACTACGGCTGGCAGGGCGCCGGGGACGAGGCGTGCTTCCTGTTCGGTTCCGAGCTCAAGGCGCTGCGGGCGCATCCGTGCTGCGGGGCGCAGATCGATCGCGACGCCCTGTGCCTGCTGATGCGGCACAACTACATTCCGGCGCCGCATTCCATCTACCAGGACATTTTCAAATTGCCGGCGGGCTGTCTGCTGACGGTGTCGCTGGATCGGCGCGAACCGTCGGTCGAAGCCTATTGGTCGCTGGCCGATGTCGCTGTATCCGGCAATCGTGCGCCGTTCACCGGCTCCGACCAGGAAGCCACCGACGCGCTGGAGGACCTGCTGAAGTCCGCCGTGCGCCAGCAGATGCTGGCCGACGTGCCGCTGGGCGCCTTTCTGTCCGGGGGGATCGATTCATCCACCGTCGTGGCGTTGATGCAGGCTCAGTCCGCACGGCCGGTCAAGACCTTTTCCATCGGCTTTCACGAACCGGGCTACAACGAGGCCGAGCACGCCCTGGCGGTCGCCCGGCACCTGGGCACCGAGCATACCGAGCTGTACGTCACCGCCGAGCAGGCGCGGGACGTCATCCCCCGGTTGCCGGACCTGTACAGCGAACCCTTCGCCGATGCCTCGCAGATTCCGACCTTCCTGGTGTCACAACTGGCGCGCCGGCATGTCACGGTCTCGCTGTCGGGTGACGCGGGCGACGAGTTGTTTGCCGGCTACGGCCGCTACGTGCGCAACAGCCGGCATTGGGACCGGATCTCCCGCCTGCCACGCGGCCTGCGGGCACTGGCGGCCGGAGGCATCCGCACGCTGTCGCCGCAGGCCTGGGACACCGTGCTCGGGCCGCTGCGCCCGCTGTTGCCCGGGTCGCTGCGCGCCGCGCCCGGTGAAAAACTGCACCAGGGCGCCCGCAAGCTGGCTGCCCGGCGCATCGACGATCTGTACCTGCAATCGATCTCCCGCTGGGAGCCGGCAGGTCTGGTGATCGGCGGGCACGAACCCGCGACCTGCCTGAATGGCCGGCCGCTGCCGCTGGAGGGCCTGAGCGGCATCCAGCGTCTGATGGCCCTGGACGCCATCACCTACCTGCCCGACGATATCCTGGTCAAGGTCGACCGTGCCGCCATGGGCGTGTCCCTGGAGGGCCGCGTGCCGTTCCTGGACCACCGGGTGGTGGAATTCGCCTGGCGGATTCCGCTGTCCATGAAACTGCGCGACGGCACGGCCAAATGGATCCTGCGGCAGGTACTGTACAAGCACGTGCCCCGCGCACTGATCGAGCGGCCCAAGAAAGGCTTCAGCGTGCCCGTCGGCGACTGGTTGCGTGGCCCGCTGCGCGATTGGGCGGAAAGCCTGCTGGACGAGTCGCGCCTGCGGCAGGAAGGCTTCTTCGATCCTGCGCCGATCCGGCAGACCTGGGCGGAACACCTGTCCGGACGCCGCAACGCGCAGTACCACTTGTGGGGCGTGCTGATGTTCCAGGCGTGGCTGGAGAACAGCCGGGGAGCTTCCGCCTAAGGCGCGTTCAGGTCGTTGTGCCGGGTTTCCTTGACGAACAGCAGGCCCACGACCAGCGTCATCACGCATACTGCGATCGGATACCACAGGCCATCGTACATATTGCCGGTGGTGGCCACCGTGGCGAAGGCCACCGGGGGCAGAAAGCCGCCGAACCAGCCGTTGCCGATGTGATAGGGCACGCTCATGGACGTGTAGCGGATGCGCGTGGGGAACATTTCCACCAGCATGGCAGCGATCGGGCCGTAGACCATGGTGACCTGCAGCACCAGGAAGAACAGCAGCAGCAACACCATGGTGAAGTTGATCTGCGACGGGTCGGCATAGGCAGGGTAACCGTGGGAGCGTACCGCCTGGCGCAGATCGTCCTGCAGCTGCGCGTTGCGGTGGGCGAATTCGGCCCGGGGCAGCGACGTGCCGTCGAAGGAATCGATGCGCTGATCGCCCACCAGGGCATAGGCGACGGTGCCTTCGGGGGCCGGCTGGTTGACGTAGTGGACCGAGTGGCTCGCCATGAAGGTCTTGAGCAGATCGCAGGCATTGGTGAAGGACGCGATGCCCACCGGATTGAACTGCAGCGAGCAATCCTCCGGGTCGGACACGACGTACACCGGAGCCTGATTCTGGGCGCGTTCCAGGGCAGGGTTGGCGTAGTGGGTCAGACCTTTGAACACGGGAAAGTAGGTCAGGGCGGCAATCAGGCAGCCGGCCATGATGATGGGCTTGCGGCCGATCCGGTCCGACAGAGCGCCGAACACCAGAAAGAACGGGCAGGCCAGCAGCAGGGCCAGCGCCACCAGGATGTTGGCGATGTTGGCTTCCACGCCCAGGGTCTCGGTCAGGAAATACAGGGCGTAGAACTGGCCGGTGTACCAGACCACGGCCTGGCCTGCCGTCAGACCGATCAGGGCCAGCAGGATCAGGCGCAGGTTGCGCCAGCGCCCGAAGGCTTCCTTGATGGGTGCGCGTGAGACCAGGCCTTCGCTTTTCATGCGCGTGAAGGCGGGTGATTCGTGCAGGCGCAGACGAATCCAGACCGAGATCACCAGCAGCAATACGGAAATCAGGAACGGCACGCGCCAGCCCCAGGCGTCGAAGGCCTCCTGGCCCAGCGTGGCGCGGGTGCCCAGGACCACGACCAGCGACAGAAACATGCCGGTGGTGGCGGTGGTCTGGATCCAGCTGGTGAAAAAGCCGCGCCGGCCCTGCGGGGCGTGTTCGGCCACGTAGACGGCGGCGCCGCCGTACTCTCCCCCCAGCGCCAGACCCTGCAGCAGGCGCAGCAGCAGCAGGATCATGGGGGCAGCCGTGCCGATCGAAGCCGACGAGGGCAGCACGCCCACCAGAAAGGTGGACAGGCCCATGATCAGGATCGAGACCACGAAGGCGTACTTGCGTCCGACCATGTCGCCCAGCCGGCCGAACACCAGCGCGCCGAAGGGCCGTACGGCGAAGCCGGCGGCGAAGGTCAGCAGGGCGAAGATGAAGCCCGCCGTGGGATTCAGGCCGGAAAAGAAGTGCTGGGCGATGACGGCTGCCAACGAGCCATAGACGTAGAAGTCATACCATTCGAAGACGGTGCCCATCGAGGACGCCAGGATGACGCGGCGTTCCTCGTGGGTCATGGGACGATTGGCGTCTTCCATGGGATCGTGCGGTATGGGGCGGGCTCGGTTCATGATCGGGTCCTGGGCGCATCGTCGCGAGGAAAGGAAACACGCAGCCGGGTGCCGGCGCTGACCGGATCGCGGTGGTTGCCGGGCGGTAGAAAGGCAATGGTGGCGTGGTGGTGTTCGGCGACCTCGCGCACGATCGCCAGGCCCAGGCCGCTGCCCTCGGCACCGTGGCCGAGAATGCGGTAGAAACGGTCGAAGACCCGGGATTGCTCGTCGGGCGGGATGCCGGGGCCGGAGTCCTGGACTTCGAGGCAGACCCGGTCGCCCTCGGGCAGGGCGCGCACAGTGACCTGGCCGCCCGGGGGCGTGTAGAGCAGGGCGTTGTCGATCAGATTGTTCAGCAGCTCACGGATCATCACCGCGTTGCCGAAGGTCGGCAGGACCTCGCCGGGGGATTCGAATCCCAAGTCGATGTGTCGTCGCAGAGCGGTCTCGACCCATTCCAGGGTGACGGCTTCGGCCAGGGGCAGCAGGTCCAGCAATTCGGTGGTGCGCGGCTGGGTGGGGTCGATGGATTCCGCCCGCGCCAGCAGCAGCAACTGGTTCACCAGCCGGGTAGCACGCTGGGATCCGGTGATCAGTTGCTGCAGGCTGTCGCGCATGCGTTCCGGCTCCTGCTCGCGCAGGGCCAGCTCGCATTGGGTGCGGATACCGGCCAGCGGGGTCTTGAGCTGATGGGCGGCGTTGGCGACGAAGCGCCGCTGGGAGTCAATAGAGTCCGATAGGCGCTGCAGCACGTTGTTCATCGAGGCGATCAGCGGCACGATCTCTGACGGCGCCAGATCGTCGCGGATGGGCGACAGGTCGTTGGGCTTGCGTCGCCTCATGTGTTCCTGGAGCAGGCTGAGCGGCTCCAGGCCCTGAGTCAGGCCCAGCCCGGCCAGCATGGCAGCCAGCGGCAGGATGATGAGCTGGGGCGTCAGCATGCCGGTCAGGATTTCCTGCTGCAGCGTGGCGCGCGCTTCGGCCGGTTCCGCCACCACCGCCAGAAAGCCGGTGCCGTCCTGGTCGCGTCCGCCCCAGATGTAGGCCATGCGGATGGACTGGTGGTTCTGCGTCGCGTTGCGAAAGCGGATCTGGTCGATGTCGTAGCCCCAGTTTTCCGGGGTGGGGATTCCAGGGTCGCCCGCCAGCAGGTGGCCGTTGGCGTCCAGGATCTGCCAACTGGTGGCGGATTCGTCCGCGCCGCCGGCCAGCACCGTGCGGGCTGATTCGGACAGCGTCACCCCTTGGGCCAGACGCTGCTGCTCGACCTCGTGGCGCAGCAGGCGCAGATGGCTCGACAGCGTCCGGTCGTAGGGCGAGTTGGCGATGTTCAGGGAAATGAAGTAGGTGATGACGATGCCGATCGACCACAGGACGAACAGCGGCACGATCATCCACAGCAGGATGCGGCCCAGCAGGGTCGCGTGCCGGCGGCGGGGCCGGTGCGGTACCGGATCGGCGAACATGGCGGGGCGCGCGTCAGCCGACGTCCGCCGTGTCCACCGGTATGGCGCGGCTGTCGGGCTCCAGGCAATACCCCAGGCCGCGCACGGTCAGGATGTGGACGCCGGCCGGTTCGATCTTTTTACGCAGCCGGTGGATGTAGACCTCGATGGCATTGGTGGTGACTTCTTCGCCCCACTCGCACAGCAGATCCACCAACTGGTGTTTGCTGATCATGCGGCCGCTGCGTGACAAAAAAATTTCCAGCAGGCTGGTTTCGCGGGCGGACAGTTCGATAGCGTTGTCGTCGATGGTGGCCACGCGGCCGTTCAGGTCGAAGGCCAGGCGTCCATGGCGCAGGACGGACGCGCGCGCACCGCCGTGGCGGCGGATCAGGGCGCGCACGCGGGCTTCCAGTTCGCTGAGGGCGAAGGGCTTGGACATGTAGTCATCAGCCCCCAGATCCAGGCCTTCGACGCGCTGTTCGATGGAATCGGCGGCCGTCAGGATCATAACGGGCAGGGGGGTGCTGCGCTGGCGCAGCTTGCGCAGCACGGACAGGCCGTCCAGGCGCGGCAGGCCCAAGTCCAGGATCAGGAGGTCGAAGGTCTGCAATTGCAGGGCGGAATCGGCGCTGGAGCCGTCGTTGACGACGTCCACGGCATAGCCTTCGTAGCGCAGCGATCGGGACAGCCCGTCCGCGAGAATGCTGTCGTCCTCGGCAATCAGGATACGCATGGCGGGAATGACATCCAGGGGGCACAGGGGAAGACGGGCACCAGAGGTTCTCTCATGACCCGAACTGCCGCCATTTTGACATGCGCGGCGCGGTAGGGTCATCTAGGGTAAACGATGGCGCAGCGTGGCGTGATGTGGCGCCTGGGGCCGAACAGGCGCCTGGGCCGATGCGCCTGGCTGCGGCAGAATTGACGTATCTGTATTTTTATACAGTATAATTTAATGCAATAATTTCCCGAATCCCGCTGCTGCCACCCGGACCGGATCGGCCGGCCATGGCCCGTGCAGCTTGTCTCTCAATAGGAACTCCCTCATGGATGAACGCTCCGGCAAGGCCAACCCCGAACGCGCCAAGGCGCTGGCCGCCGCGCTGTCGCAAATCGAAAAGCAGTTCGGCAAGGGCTCGATCATGCGCTATGGCGACAACCAGGTCGAACACGACATCCAGGTCGTGTCCACTGGGTCCCTGGGGCTGGACATCGCCCTGGGCGTCGGGGGCCTGCCGCGCGGCCGTGTGGTCGAAGTCTACGGGCCGGAATCCTCCGGCAAGACCACGCTCACCCTGCAGGTCATCGCCGAAATGCAAAAGATCGGCGGCACCTGCGCCTTCGTGGACGCCGAACACGCGCTGGACGTCCAGTACGCTGGGCGCCTGGGCGTCAATCTGGAAGACCTGCTGATCTCCCAGCCCGACACCGGCGAGCAGGCCCTGGAAATCACCGACGCCCTGGTGCGCTCGGGTTCGGTCGACCTGATCGTGATCGACTCGGTCGCCGCGCTGGTGCCCAAGGCCGAAATCGAGGGCGACATGGGTGACTCGCTGCCCGGCCTGCAGGCCCGCCTCATGAGCCAGGCTCTGCGTAAACTGACCGCCACGATCAAGCGCGCCAACTGCATGGTGATCTTCATCAACCAGATCCGCATGAAGATCGGCGTCATGTTCGGCAACCCCGAAACCACCACGGGCGGCAACGCGCTGAAATTCTATTCTTCCGTGCGCCTGGATATCCGCCGCATCGGCTCGATCAAAAAGGGCGACGAGGTCGTTGGCAACGAAACCCGCGTCAAGGTCGTCAAGAACAAGGTCGCCCCGCCGTTCAAGCAGGTCGAATTCGACATCATGTACGGCGCGGGTATTTCGCGTGAAGGCGAAATCATCGATCTGGGCGTGCAGGCCGGCATCGTCGACAAGTCCGGTGCCTGGTACAGCTACAACGGCGAACGCATCGGCCAGGGCAAGGACAACGTCCGCGAATACCTCAAGGAACACGCGGACATGGCCTTCGAGATCGAAAACCGCGTGCGCGAACAACTGGGCATTGCCCTGCGGGCTACGCCTGCCGCCTCTGCCTCTGCCGCTGCCGCTGCCGATGGGGAATAGGTCCGGCGACGGGTTCAGCACCGTGTTCGGCGACGATGACTCGTCGTCGGACGGTGAAAACCCATCCGGACGAGGCTCGGGGGCCAGGTCTGGTTCCGGTCTCAGCCTGAAAGCCCGGGCCGTGGCCTATCTGTCCCGGCGGGAACATTCCCGCCAGGAATTGCGTCGCAAGCTGTCCGCCTGGTGCGACGACCCGGCCGCCATCGAGGCCGTACTCGATGACCTGGTGCGCGAACACTGGCAGTCCGACCAGCGTTACGCTCAGGCGTATGCCCACCGCGTTGCTGCCCGCCAGGGCACGCAACGCATCCTGGGCGCCCTGCGCCAGCAGGGGTTGGCCGACGAACAGTTGGCTGATCTGAAAGATGGGTTGCGCGCCTCCGAGGCCGAGCGCGCGCATGTCGTCTGGCATCGTAAATTCGGCCAGCCGCCCGCCGATCCCCGTGAATATGCGCGGCAATACCGTTTCATGGCGGGGCGAGGGTTCTCAGTGGATTGCATCCGGCGTCTGCTGGACAGCCGTGGCGCTGTCAACCCGGATGATCCGGCGGCGGATGACGAACAGGACTGAATCGGGGCCGGACTGAATCCCTGAGTCCGATGCCCGGCGGCGTGCTGTGAGGACTGCCTGGGGCTGTCTATCCTGCCGCCCGGATTCCCGGCAAGGTCTCGAAGCAGGTGCGCCGCGCCTGCTCCAGGAAAGCCTGGACGTAGGCTGTTTCTGCGTCTTCGGTGCGGATGCCGGCCTGCAAGGTGCGCCAGATCCCCGATCCCAGGCGGCAGATTCGTAGTCCCGGCAGATTCTTGTACTCGTCCAGCGCCCAACTGGGCAGTGCGGCCACGCCCCGGCCACTGGCGACCAACTGCACGATCATGGGCGTCAATTCCGCCGTGCGCACGGCGGCGGGCTCCACGCCGGCCGGATCCAGAAACGTCGTGTAGACGTCCAGCCGGCTCCGGTCGACCGGATAGGTGATCAGGATCTGGTCGGCCAGGTCTTCCGGCCGGATCCGGTCGGCCGCGCCCAGCGGCCCCTGGCTGGCGGCCGCCAGCACCAGTTCGTAGGAAAAGAGCGGCGTGTAGTCCACCGATTCCAGCGGTTCGGGGTCGGAGGTGATGACCACGTCCAGATCGCCACGCGCCAGGGCGGGCAGAGGAGCGAAGGAAAACGCCGCCGACAGGTCCAGCGAGACTTCCGGCCAATCCTTGCGGAACGTGTCCAGGGTGGGCATCAGCCACTGAAAGCAGGAATGGCAGTCGATGGCGACGTGCAGACGTCCGGCACGGCCGGCGGCCAGGCGGCGCAGTTCCAGCTCTGCCGCGCGAATGCGCGGCAGCACGTCCTCGGCCAGCGCCACCAGCCGCAGGCCCGCCGTGGTCAGGCGGGCAGGGCGGGTGCGACGGTTCAGCAGCGGCGTCTTCAACCGTACTTCCAGGTCACGCAACTGATGCGACAGGGCCGACTGAGTCAGGTGCAGCCTTTCGGCGGCCTCTTGCAGGCTGCCGCCATCGCGGATGGCCAGCAGGGTTTCCAGGTGGCGAACCTCAATCATGAATTTCTCTCATGTTATCCGTGCGGGATTTGATTTTTTATTTTTCATGTCAGAAGGCAGAATGTCGATCATTGAATAATTTTAATGTTATCAGGATTAATAATGACGATCATTCATAATCTGGGTTTCCCCCGCATCGGTGCCACCCGGGAATTGAAGCGCGCCCAGGAAGCCTATTGGGCCGGCAAGGCCGACCTGGACAGCCTGCAGGCCACGGGCCGTGAACTGCGGGCCCGCCACTGGGCGATCCAGGCCGACGCCGGCGCGCAATGGGTGCCCGTCGGCGATTTCGCCTGGTACGATCAGATTCTGGAATGGACCACGCTGCTGGGCGCGGTGCCGGCGCGCTTCGGCCAGGCGGACGATGCCCCGGTGGAACTGGACACCCTGTTTCGCATGGCACGCGGCCGGGCTCCGTCGGGCACGCCGGCAGCAGCCTGCGAAATGACCAAGTGGTTCGACACCAACTATCACACCATCACCCCCGAGCTTCATCCCGGCCAGACCTATCGCATCGCGCGTGACTCGCTGTTCGAGCAGGTGGCCGAGGCCCAGGCGCTCGGCCACCGTGCCCGCCCGGTGATCCCGGGGCCGCTGACCTGGCTGTGGCTGGGCAAGGGGGATGCCTACACGGGCGGTGCCGCTGACGCCGCCAAGCTGGATCTGCTGCCCGGCCTGTTGGCTGTCTATGAACAGGTATTGCAACGCCTGGCTGCCCAGGGGGTGGAGTGGGTGCAGATCGACGAGCCCATTCTGGTGCTGGATCTGCCGCAGACCTGGCGCGAGGCGCTGGCCGGTGTTTATGCCCGCCTGACGGCGCAGGGGGCCAAGGTGCTGCTGGCCACCTATTTCGGCGGCGTCGAGCACAATCTGGATGTGATCCAGACCCTGCCGGTGCAGGGGCTGCACGTGGATCTGGTGCGTGTCCCGGGCCAGCAGGCGGCCGTGCTGGCCGCGCTGCGTGACGACCAGGTACTGTCTCTGGGCGTGATCGACGGGCGCAACGTCTGGCGTGCCGACCTGGACCGCATCCATGCACAGGTTCGCTCGGCGGCTGGTCGCCTGGGCGACCGCCTGTGGCTGGCACCTTCTTGCTCGCTGCTGCACACGCCCATCGACCTGAACCTGGAAACCGCGCTGGACAATGAGTTGCGTAGCTGGCTGTCCTTCGCCGTGCAGAAGCTCGACGAATTGCGTTTGCTGCGGACCTTGGTGGACGGCAACGCTGACGAGCGCGACCAGCAGGCGTTGGCGGCCGCTCGCCAGGCCGTGCGCGACCGCGCGGCGTCCAGCCGCATCCATCGCAAGGATGTGGCCGGGCGCCTGGCGGCCTCGGCTTCGGTGCGCCGCGACCGGGCGCCGTTTGGCCGGCGCATCGCCGCCCAGCAGGAACACCTGGGGCTGCCGCGCTATCCCACGACGACCATCGGCTCCTTCCCGCAGACACCGGAAATCCGCGCGCTGCGCCGCGACTGGCGTGCCGGGGTGCTGGGAGACGCCGCTTATGAGAAGGCGATCCGCGAGGAGATCGAGCGCGTGGTGCGCTTCCAGGAGGAAATCGGCCTGGACGTGCTGGTGCACGGCGAGCCCGAACGCAACGACATGGTGGAATATTTTGGTGAATTGCTGGCCGGCTTTGCTTTCACCGCCTACGGCTGGGTGCAGAGCTACGGCTCGCGCTGCGTCAAGCCGCCCCTGATCTATGGCGACGTGGCGCGCCTGGCACCCATGACCGTGGCCTGGTCGGCCTACGCGCAGTCCCTGACCGACAAGCCGGTCAAGGGCATGCTGACCGGTCCGGTGACGATTCTGCAGTGGTCCTTCGTGCGCGACGACCAGCCGCGCGAACAGACCTGCCGCCAGATTGCCCTGGCCCTGCGCGACGAGGTCCAGGATCTGGAGCAGGCCGGTGTGACCGTGATCCAGATCGACGAACCGGCCATCCGCGAAGGCCTGCCGCTGCGGCGCAGCGACTGGGCCGCCTATCTGGACTGGGCGGTGGACAGCTTCCGCCTGTGCACCAGCGGTGTGCGCGACGATACGCAGATCCACACGCACATGTGCTATTCAGAGTTCAACGACATCATCGAGGCGATCGCGGCGATGGACGCGGACGTGATCACGATCGAGACCTCGCGCTCGAATATGGAACTGCTGGGGGCGTTCGAGAATTTCGCCTACCCGAACGACATCGGTCCCGGGGTCTATGACATCCATTCACCCAACGTCCCGCGCGAGGACTGGATGGTGGACCTGATGCGCCGTGCCGCCCGGCGCCTGCCCGTCGAACGGCTCTGGGTCAATCCGGACTGCGGCCTGAAGACGCGCGGCTGGCCGGAAACCCGCGCGGCGCTGCAAGCCATGGTGCAGGCTGCCCGGACGCTGCGCGAAGCGGCTTGAGCGGGCAAGACAGGGGGCGGGGCCGGGGCCTGAGTGCTCGATATAAGCGTGGGTTTATACAGGGTATATAATCGAAAGGTTTCACGAATTTCGGCCTTTCCGTCCCCCATGCCCTTGTCCGATCCGGCGTGTCCACGCCGTCCCGTCCATACGCGTTCCATTCGCGTCGATTCCTATGCCCGGGATGACGGGCTATGGGACCTGGAAGCCGAACTCGTCGACACCAAAACCTACGATTTTCCGGTCCGCGGGGGCGGCGTCCATCCTGCGGGCGCGCCGGTGCACCATATGTGCCTGCGCATCACCATCGACGATCAATTCACCATCACGGCCGCCGAGGCCGCCTACGAAGCCGCGCCCTATGGCGAATTCTGCAGCGCCATCGCGCCGGAATACGGCGATCTGGTCGGCCTGAATCTGCTCAAGCAGTTCCGCCAGCGCGTGCGCGAGCGCTTCGGCCGCACGGCCGGCTGTACCCACGTGACGGAACTGACCAATGTGCTGCCCACCGTGGCGGTGCAGACCATGGCCGACCGCCGGCGGAAAGCCGACACCGGCGACCGTCCGTTTCAACTGGATGGCTGCCATGCCTTGCGCCTGGACGGTCCTGTGGTACGCATGCATTATTCCCCCTGGTACGTCCCCGCCGAGGCGTCTGAAACCGAGGCAAAATCCGATGAAAGCTAGCGTGCTCCGGGGCGCTGGCCGGATGGCGATCTTGGACCGGTCCGTCGAAGCGACGGGCCGACGGCTTTCTTTTTTTTCACTGACAGGTAACTCATGAAAATTCACGAATATCAAGGCAAGGAATTGCTGAAGAAGTTTGGCGTGACTGTCCCGCGCGGCATTCCCGCGTTTTCGGTCGAAGAGGCCGTGGCGGCAGCCGAAAAATTGGGTGGTCCTGTCTGGGTCGTCAAGGCGCAGATCCACGCCGGCGGGCGCGGCAAGGGCGGCGGCGTGAAGGTCGCCAAGTCGCTGGACGACGTCCGCACCCTGGCTGGTCAGATCCTGGGCATGCAGCTGATCACGCACCAGACCGGTGCCGAGGGTCAAAAAGTGCGCCGCCTCTACATCGAGGACGGCGCCGACATCCAGAAGGAATACTACCTGTCCGTCGTGACCGATCGCGCCACGCAGAAAGTGGCCTTCATCGCCTCCAGCGAAGGCGGTATGGACATCGAGGAAGTCGCCCATTCCACCCCCGAAAAGATCATCACCGTAATGATCGACCCGCTGCAGGGCTTCACCCAGGCCGATGGCGAAAAACTGGCCAAGGGCGTCGCCATGCCGGCCGATTCCGTGGCCCAGTTCATCGACGTGTGCAGCAAGCTGTACGCCTGCTATATGGAAACGGATGCTTCGCTGGTCGAGATCAACCCCCTGAACCGCGACAGCAAGGGCAACGTCATCGCCCTGGACGCGAAGTTCAACTTTGACTCCAACGCGCTATATCGCCACCCCGAGATCGTCGCCTACCGCGATCTGGACGAAGAAGATCCCGCCGAAATCGAAGCCAGCAAGTTCGATCTGGCCTACATCCAGCTCGACGGCAACATCGGCTGCCTGGTCAACGGCGCCGGTCTGGCCATGGCGACGATGGACACCATCAAGCTGTTCGGCGGCGAGCCGGCCAACTTCCTGGACGTCGGCGGCGGCGCCACGGCCGAAAAGGTCACCGAAGCCTTCAAGATCATGCTCAAGAACGACGGCGTGAAGGCCATTCTGGTCAACATCTTCGGCGGCATCATGCGCTGCGACGTGATCGCCGAAGGCGTCATCGCCGCCTGCAAGGCCGTGAACCTCAGCGTGCCGCTGGTCGTGCGCATGAAGGGCACCAACGAAGAGCAGGGCAAGAAGATGCTGGCGGCCTCGGGCCTGCCCATCATCAGCGCCGACACCATGGCCGAAGCCGCGACCGCCGTTGTCGCCGCCGCGAAATAAGCACCACAGGGAATAGAACATGTCGATTCTGATCAACAAGGACACCAAGGTCATCACCCAGGGGATCACCGGCAAGACCGGTCAGTTCCACACCCGCATGTGCCGCGACTACGCCAACGGCCGCGCCGCCTTCGTGGCCGGCGTGCACCCGAAGAAGGCGGGCGAGGACTTCGAGGGCATCCCCATCTACGCCTCCGTGAAGGACGCCAAGCAGGCCACCGGCGCGACCGTGTCGGTCATTTACGTGCCGCCTGCAGGTGCCGCCGCCGCCATCTGGGAAGCCGTCGAGGCGGATCTGGACCTGGCCATCTGCATCACCGAAGGCATCCCCGTGCGCGACATGCTCGAAGTCCGCAACCGCATGCGCGCCGAAAACCGCAAGACCCTGCTGCTGGGCCCCAACTGCCCGGGCCTGATCACGCCCGACGAAATCAAGATCGGCATCATGCCGGGCCACATCCACCGCAAGGGCCGCATCGGCATCGTCAGCCGTTCCGGCACCCTGACCTACGAAGCCGTGGCGCAAGTCACGGAACTGGGCCTGGGCCAGTCCAGCGCGGTCGGCATCGGCGGCGACCCGATCAACGGCCTGAAGCACATCGACGTGCTGCAGATGTTCAATGACGACCCGGATACGGACGCCGTCATCATGATCGGCGAGATCGGTGGTCCCGACGAAGTCAACGCGGCGCAGTGGGCCAAGGACAACATGAAGAAGCCCGTGGTCGGCTTCATCGCGGGTGTCACGGCGCCTCCGGGCAAGCGCATGGGCCACGCCGGTGCCCTGATCTCGGGCGGTGCCGACACGGCCGACGCCAAGCTCGAAATCATGGAAGCCTGCGGGATTCGCACCACGCGCAATCCCTCGGAAATGGGCAAGCTGCTCAAAACCGTGCTGTAATAAATGGCTGGCACCGGATCGATCCGTCCGGTGCCGATCGCCTAGGATGAGCCTGGACGTGGAATAGTCTCTGCGGACTATTCCACGCCTGACGAATCGGAGCGGCATGCAAGCCGCGACGTGGGCACCGCCACTCTGCGGGCCTTTTTTTACCGCCGGGCCGCCCCAAGGTAAAAGCGCCCCCATGGGGGCCGCAAGCCCGAAGGGCGCGGCGTGGGGGTCTTTTCATTTGCTGCGCCTGATGAACATGAAACGTCCTACCTTGCTGCAGGGCCTGGCCATTCTGGCCGCCATCGGCCTGCTGCTTCGTCTGCTGCTTTCGAGGTACACCGCATGACCGCCGTTCCGGCCCCTCGCACTCTTGTGATCGCCACCCGGGCCAGCCGTCTGGCACTGTGGCAGGCTCATCATGTCCAGGCCCGCCTCCAGGCCCTGTATCCCGGTTGTCGCGTCGAGCTGTTGGAAATGACCACGCGCGGCGACCAGATCCTGGACCGCACCCTGTCCAAGGTCGGCGGCAAGGGCCTGTTCGTCAAGGAACTCGAAACCGCGCTGCTGGATGGCCGTGCGGATCTGGCCGTGCATTCTCTCAAGGACGTGCCGGTCGATCTCACGGTGCCGTTCGCCCTGTCCACCATCATGGAACGGGCCGATCCCTGTGACGCGCTGGTGTCCAACACGGCGAGCTCGCTGGATGAACTGCCGCCGGGCGCGATCATCGGCACTTCCAGCCTGCGCCGCGAGTCTCAGTTGCGCGCCCGTTATCCCCATCTGGTGGTCAAGCCGCTGCGCGGCAATCTGGATACCCGGCTGGGCAAGCTCGACCGGGGTGACTACGCCGCCATCGTACTGGCCGCTGCCGGCCTGCAACGCCTGGGGCTGGCCGATCGCATTCGCGCCACTTTGCCGGTGGAACTGAGCCTGCCGGCGGCCGGGCAGGGTGCGCTGGGCATCGAAATCCTGGCCGACCGGACCGATCTGCGCGATTGGCTGGCACCGCTGGCTTGCGGCGAAACCACGGCCTGCGCCGTGGCCGAGCGCGCCGTGTCGCGCACGCTGGGTGGGTCCTGCCAAGTGCCCCTGGCGGCGCACGCCGTCTTGCGGGACGGCCGTTTGCATTTGCAGGCGCTGGTGGCCGAGCCCGATGGCAGCCGCATCCTGCGCGCCGAGGCTGAAGGTGCGCCCGGGGACGCCGACACGCTGGGCGCTGCGGTCGCCCAGGACCTGCTCGGCCAGGGGGCGGATGCGATCCTGGCTCGCCTGTCCGAACCTGCCGCCTCCTGAGCGCTGGCTGGATGGACCTGAGCGCCCCGGTCGTGCTCACGCGTCCCGAGGGGCGCAATACATCGCTGGCCTGCGCCCTGCGCGCCGCCGGTTTGACCGTGATCGAGGCGCCGGCCCTGGCGATCGAACGGCTGGACACCGCCGTGCCAGTCTTGCAGGACGGGGATTTGTGCATCTTCGTCAGCCGTCAGGCGGTGGACGCCTGCTTCGACGGCCGTGCTGCCGTGCCCTGGCCGGCAGGTGTCCGGGCAGCAGCCGTGGGGGCAGCGACTGCGCAGGCCTTGCGCGACCACGTGCCGCCGGACTCGATCCTGGCGCCGCACGAGGACGCATCCCCCGATTCAGAGTCGCTGCTGGCCGTCATCGAAGCGGCCCATCTGCCGCCGGGCTGCGCTCACGTTTTCAGAGGGCAGCGGGGGCGTGACTGGCTCGCGCAGGCACTGCAGGCGCGTGGCTGGCAGGTGGCTTTTCATGCGCTGTACCGGCGCAGCCCCGTGATCTGGGATCGCGCCACGTGCGACGTCCTGGCCGGACCGGCTGTGTGCACGCTGCTGCTGACCAGCCCCGAGGCCATCGACGCCGTGGACGACAGCCTGCGTCGGCAGGGCCTGGGCTGGCCGTCGGTCCTGCGGGTCGTCACCCTGCACGAGCGGATCGTGCGGCGTTTACAATGCCTCTATGCCGACCGCCCTGCGGGCGCGCTCGCGGTGCGCCTGAGCGCGCCCGATGAGGCCGCCTTGTTTCAGGCTATATTGGCATCTGCGAGATCAGCCTAGAAGGACCCGTACGCGACCATGACCGATACCGACCACAGCTCGCCCGCACAGACTTCCGCCCCGGAGACGCCCGCTTCGGCGCTGGCCACGGCCCAGGCCGGGGCAGGGCGGTCACGGTCGGGGGGCTCTGTCCTGGCGGTGGTCCTCTTGATCGTACTTGCCCTGGTGCTGGGGGGCGCGCTGTACTACCAGAACCGTGAATACCGCACCGTGCGCGCCGATCTGCAGCAGCAGCATCAGCAAAGCGTCCAACTGGTCCAGGAAACCCGTGCCCAGGCGGATCAGGCTCTGTCCCTGGTCCAGGCGCAGACTGCCCGGCTGCAGGAACTGGGCCGTGCCCTGGAGACCACCTCCGCTCAGGTCCAGGAGCTCGACCAGGCTCTGCGGATGATGACGGACAGCGGCTCGGACCTGCTGCTGCTCAACGACATCGACCACCTGGTCACCATCGCTCAGCAGCAGCTTGCCCTGGGCGGCAACGTCGCCAACGCGATCATTTCTCTCGAAGCCGCGCAGGCCCAACTGGCGCGGGCCAATCGTCCCGGACTGGCGGCCTTGCAGCAGACGATCAACGGCGACCTGGATCGCCTGCGCGCCGTGGCGACCATCGATCTGCCGGCCCTGACGGCACGGATCGACCGCCTGTCCAACCTGATCGGGACTGCGCCTCTGCTGGTGCCGGACGCTGCCGGGCATCCGGCCGCTCCGGCCGCTCCGGCGCCGACGCCTGAAACTCCCGCCGCGCCCCAGTCCTCGACGGAACCCGCCCCCGAGGGGTGGCGCGCCATGGCCGCCGAGGCCTGGCACTGGACGCGGGACGCGGCCGGCCTGGTATCGCAGGATCTGCGCAGCCTGTTCGACGTGCGCCGGGTGGACGATGCCGCTGCCTTGCTGATGTCGCCCGACCAGGCTCTGCGCTTCCGCGAAGTGTTGAAGCAGCGGGCCGTCACTGCCCAACTGGCCTTGATGATGCACCAGTCGCGCATCTGGCAGACTGAACTCGAACAGCTCTCCGCAGCGATCGACCAGCGCTACGACATGCGCGCCGAATCCGCGCGCGAGGCCCTCAAGATCGCCCGCGAACTGCGCGACACCGCGATCGAGGTCAGGCTGCCGACGGTGGACAACAGCCTGGCCGCGATCGCCGCTGCCCGGGACGCGGCCGAAGAAGACGAGCAGGACGGCAACACGCCCGATGACTCTGGCCCGGACGATGCGGCTTCGGCGGTACGGTCACCTGCCGGAGCGCCTGTCGGCGCCGGCACGGTCTGAGGGGCGCGCGATGCGATCCTGGATCTGGACCCTGATTCTGTTCGCGGCCGCCGTGGCGCTGGCCCTGGTGTTGCGTGAACACGGCGGCAACGTCCTGATCGTCGCCCAGCCGTGGCGCATCGAATTGTCCCTGTCGCTGGCCGTCGTGCTTGCGCTGGTGGCCTTTCTGGCGCTGCACTGGCTGCTGCGTGCGTTGAACTGGCTGGGCACCAGCCCCGGCCGGCTGCGCGCCTGGCGCGGGCGCCGCGCCCAGAAGCGTGACGTCGAACTGCTCGAGCGCGGCTGGATCAACGTGCTGGAAGGCCGTTACGTCCAGGCGGAAAAAGACCTGTCCAACCTGCTGTCGCGCACCCGTTCGGCCGACCGCAAAGTGCTGGCCGGGCTCAGTGCGGCGCGCGCCTTGCACCTGCTGGGTGAAACCGCGCGGCGCGACCAGGTCCTGCGGCTTGCCCAGGAAGGCGCCGGCCAGGATTCCCGCCTGCGCCAGGCCGTGGATACCGTGACGGCGGAAATGTACCTGGACCAGAATCGCGCCGAAGAGGCTCTGGTTCTGCTCGAACCCCTGCAGGACGCCTCGTCGCGTTTTTTGCACGGCACGCGTCTGCTGCTGCGCGCCCATCGTCAATTGGGCCATGCGGATCGCGTGTACCAGCTCACGCGCCTGCTGCTGCGTCGGGGTGCCATCGATGAAACCCAGGCGCACCAGTTCATCCGCGAATCGACGGCGCAGCGTCTGTCCCAGGTCGAGGAATCCGGCTGGAGCGCCATCTGGGGCGACCTGAGCGCCGACGAGCGACTGGATTCCGACGTGGCGTTGGCCGGTGCCCAGGTCCAGGCACGCCTGGGCCATCCGGCCGAATCCGCCCGTATCCTCGAGGCCGCTCTTGGCCGTCGGATGGACGATCGCCTGCTGCGGCTCTACGCCCATTGCGATGCGACCCAGGCAGGTCAGCGTATCGGGCATGCCGAATTGTGGCTGAAGTCCAATCCCGACCATCCCGGCCTGCTGGCGGCGCTGGGTCAGCTTTGTCTGGCGGCCCAGCTCTGGGGGCAGGGCGAGCACTATCTGGAGCGCAGTCTGGCGCTGCGCGCCGACACTCATATCCACGCGCTGTTGGGCAATCTGCATGACGCCATGGGCCATCCCGATCAGGCACTGCGCAACTGGCGTTTGGCCTGCCAGGCGGCAGACAACGAGATTCCCGTCATCGCCCGCCTGCTGCCAGCCGCCGACACACGTGGCGATCCCCGCTTTGACGCTGCGGCCGCTGCGGCCGATCCGACGCCCGACGCGCCGCCGCTGGTCACCTCGTATGCCGCCAGCGGTGTCTACGTCCAGGACGAGACCGGCGCCGACGTGATGCCTGTCTCCGCACCGCCCCCTCAAGCGCCGGCTGCCGCTGCCGCGCCAGCGCACGTCTCTGCCGAGGACGAATACTTCGACACGGCGCCCATTCCGGGGGTGGATATGTCCCAGACCTCGGACGGCAGTGCGCGCAGGTAGCTATTTTCTGGCTGAATTTCTGTCTGAACCCATCCAATCCGAACCTACCAAGGAACTTCATGAGCCTAGATCGAGTGCCGGCCGGCGATAAGCTGCCCGAAGAATTCAATGTCGTGATCGAAATCCCGATGAATGCGGACCCGGTCAAGTACGAAGTCGACAAGGCCAGCGGCGCCGTGTTCGTGGACCGCTTCATGCTGACCGCCATGCACTATCCCTGCAACTACGGCTACATTCCCCAGACCCTGTCGGAAGACGGCGATCCGGTGGACGTGCTGGTGATCGCGCCGTTCCCGGTGCAGGTCGGCTCGGTGATCCGCTGCCGTGCCCTGGGCGTGATGAACATGGAAGACGAAGCCGGCAAGGATGCCAAGCTGCTGGCCCGTCCGGTCGACAAGCTCTACCCGCCGTACCGCCACATCGACTCGACGGCGGATCTGCCTGCCGAAGAATTGCAGCGTATCCAGCATTTCTTCGAACACTACAAGGATCTGGAAAAGGGCAAGTGGGTCAAGGTCCAGGGCTGGTCGGGCCTGGACGCCGCCAAGCAGGAAATCCGTTCCTCCGTCGAGCGCTACGAGCAGACCAAATGAGTGAAACCGTGATCCCTCGCCCCGAAGCGGCCACCGTGGCCGTTCAGGGCACGACGGCCCGCTTTCCCGTGCGGCGCATCTATTGCGTCGGCCGCAACTACGCGGAACACGCGCGGGAAATGGGTGATTCCGGGCGTGAGCCGCCGTTTTTCTTCGCCAAGCCCGCCGATGCCGTCCTGAACGTCGCCGAGGGCGCCGAAGGTGTGCTGCCGTACCCGCCGCTGACCCAGGATCTGCACCACGAGATCGAACTCGTCGCTGCGCTGGGTTCGGGCGGCCGTGACCTGACCCCCGAGCAGGCAGCCGCCTGCATCTGGGGCTACGCCATCGGCCTGGACATGACGCGCCGTGACTTGCAAGGCGCCGCGAAGAAAGCCGGCCGCCCCTGGGAAACCGGCAAGGCCTTCGACCATGGCGCGCCCATCGGGCCGCTGCATCCGGTCGCGTCCACCGGTGCGATGGCGAAGGGTGCGATCACCCTGTCGGTCAACGGCCAGCCGCGCCAATCAGGCGATCTGTCGGACATGATCTGGTCGGTGCCGGAAGCCATCGCCTACCTGTCCACCCTGTTCGAGCTGAAGGCGGGCGACCTGGTCTACACCGGCACGCCGGCCGGGGTCGGCGCCGTCGTGGTCGGCGACCGGCTCGAAGGCGCCATCGAGGGGCTGGGTACTTTGCGCGTGCGCATCGGCTGATGCTTCCGCACCGTCCGGCCTGATCCGCTCAGGAAAGGTTCGGACGGTGAACTGGCGCGGTCCTGCACGCAACGGATTGCGGGCAGGACATTTCCAGCCAGGACGGGAAGTGCGAATAGGCGGGCCGGCGAGGGCCGGGCACACTGGGCTCCATCCCCCTCCCGGAGCTCGCCATGTCCTCTTTTCTTCGCCTGTCGCGCCGCATCCGTCCGTCTGCCGGCCGTATCCGCCGTATCCTGCCCGGTGCGCCGTCCTCTGGCGCCGTGCGCACGCCGCTGCGGCCGGGCGTCACGAACGTGCCTGCGCTGCTGGTGCCCAAGCCGGGTTCGGCCGATCGGGCTGCAGCGCAGCGCGGTCAGGCGATCGTCGAATACGTCATCGTCGTCGCCCTGGTGGCCGTCGCCGCGATCGCGGTCTATCAGTTGTTCGGCCAGGTGATTCGCGCCCAGACGGCAGCCATGGCGCGCGAGATCGCCGGCGAGGACGGTTCGGAACAGTCCCGCATCGCTCAATCGGCGGCTGAATCCGCCGCCGCCCAGGCGGCCGCCAAATCGCTCAAGTCCTTTACCGGCAACGCTGCGGCGGGGCAGTGAAATGGCCGCCCCGCACCCTTCATTGCGCAGGCAGCAAGGTCAGGTCCTGGTGCTGGGCATGCTGTTGGCGGCCGTGCTGGGGCTGGCCTGGATGCGCTATTTCGCGAATGGACAGGTTCTGGCGGCCAAGACCCGGATGGTTCACGGCCTGGACGCTGCCGCTTACAGCGGCGCTCTGGTTCAGGCCCGGACCCTGAATTTTCTGGCCTATCTGAATCGTGCCCGGATGGCGCATCAACTGGCCATGGCGCACCTGGTCACGCTGGGCAGTTGGACGCACTACGCCGGCATGGAGTCACGCCGTCTGGCCCAGGGCAATCCGCCCGCTCACCTGATCGGCCTGCTGTTCGGCGCCGACCATGGCCGCGCCTATCTGGCGGCGGCCGGCGCCGTCGGCCTGGAGGCCCAGGCGCGCGCCGAAGGGGCCTTGGGCCAGGCCTATGCCACGCACGAGCGTTTCGTGCATGAGTTCTCGGCAGACCTGTCCCGCGTTCTGGCCCGGGAGCTGCCCCAGGCGCGTCTGGAGGCGATGCGGGCCGTGCTGGCCGGGCACTATCCCGAATACGCGCCGGGCGATCTGCGGCCCGTAGTGATGGATGACACCTGGTCCGGTCTGTTGCGCCGTCATGCGCCGGATGCGCCCTTGTTCGACTGGACGCGGCGTCTGGCCAGCCTGTACCCCTTTCTTGATCCCCGCGACCAGACGGCGCGCAATCCCTGGCCTGTCAGTGGTCGTTGCCCCCACATGCGCCACGAATTGCGGCGGCGCGGCGGTACGGCACTGGACGAGTCGGGCCGCTGGCGGTCGGGGGATACGCAGTCCTTCCACGCGTTGCGCTCGAACAAGTGGATCGGCTGCTACTACCGCGAATATGCCATGGGCTGGGCCTGGATACCCGCACAGCCCGGCCAGGCGATGGAGGCCGATCACGTCGATGCGCCGCCGGAAAATTTCGCCGACCAGGATTTCTGGCGCTGGGTGCGGGCGGCGACGCCATGGGATCTGGTGGGTGGCCGGGACAATCCCCTGGCCAATTCCTATGCCTTGCGCGATCGTCAGGCCTGGGCTTCGCGCGGCCTGGGGGATTATCTGGACGTCGCTGCCGGAACCGGTCCGGATGCGGTGTCGGGCTTCGTGGTGCGTCTGGAACTGCCGGATGCGTCCGGCCACCCGATCCGTGCCCACAGCGCGGCGGAAAGTCTGTTTTCCCGGCCAGGGCGGCGCCCGGACGGCCTGGACGAAACCCCCAGCCTGTTCCATCCCTACTGGCATGCGCGCCTGGCCGCCGGGCTGTCGGATGCACCGGGAGACTGAGATGTCGCTTCATGCGCAGCAGGGCGGTCAGGCCCTCGTCGAAACCCTGGTCGTGCTCACCGTCCTGGGCAGCCTGTGGCTGGGCATCGCCTGGCTGGGGCGTCTGCAGGATGTCGGCCTGCAACTGGCCCATGCCAGCCGCCGTGCCGCTTTCGCCCATGCTCACCAGGGGCTGGCGCCAGCGGCGTTGGGCCGCGCCGGAGATGCGTATCTGGATGCGCCAGGGCATCGCTGGCGGACCCGGCAGGGACAGGATTTCCTGGGGGACGAGGCACGCTTGAACCTCGCGTCGCTGGGCGCGATGACGGGCCGACAGGCCGGTGATCCTGTGGCCGGATCTGCGGACCTGCGCCGGGAGCTGCGGCTGGGCGATCCGACGGTCTGGCGCGCTGTCGCCCGGGTCGAGACGGCGGGCGCGGTGGATACGACCGGCGCTTTGCATGACTTTGACCGGCTGGGCCTGGGCTTGAGCCGTCATACCTCCATCCTGAGCGGCGATGGTGCGGCGGGCGACGATGCCGAGGCCCAATCGATTCTGACGAACAGTCCGCGCGCCTGGGGTACGGCGGCCTCGGCGTCCCGAACGGCAGGCCAGGCGGTCCTGAGCCGCCTGAGGGGGGTGGACGCCGCCTGGGGCCGTGCCTTGCCTGACTGGGACTGGACCGGGTCCTGGACGGGAAGTGTGCCGCGTTCGCACCTGCAAACCTGGAGGCAGCCATGAAACCACGCACCCCGCATCTGTATCCGTCCGCGCTGCTGCTGACCATCCTGTTGCTGTACGCCGGGCCGTCCGGCGCCGCGCCGCCTGTGTGGGACCCGGCACGTGCTGCGGGGTTGGCGGATTGGCGCTGGGCCGCGCCTCAGGGCTTCGATCTGCCCGGTGCCCGCCTGCAAATGCGGCGCTTCCGGACACCGATGGCACCGGCAGACGCGGCGCGGCAATTGACGCGTGCGGGGGCGTCCCGCTTCGATCGCCTGCAGTTCTCCGGCGCCGTGCTGTCCCTGTCGGGCATTCACGGAGGGCTGCACTGGCTGGCGCAACTGCGGCCGGCCGATGACGGCGGTCCGGGCACGATCGGCCTGTTGTCCAGCCTGGGACCGAAAGATCGACGTGAAGCCGATTTCGATCCGGCGGAGCTCGCGCCCTCTGGTGCGCGACCCGTGTTGCGTGCGTCCAGCCGTCTGGCAGGCGGCACCGGTCTGATGGCCAGCTATCTGTGCCCGGGCTCGTATCCGCACGTGGCTGCGGCGGTGCGGCGTGCCCTGTGGGACCGTCGATGGCGGCCGGTGACGATCCTGGGCGATGAGGTTGCAACTGCCGGGACCGCGAAGGCACAGGCAGCCCCGGTCGCCGGAGAATGGGCGCGGCCGGATGGTGCCCGCCTGACGGTCCATCTCTCCCCTCGGACGGATGCCGTCACCGTGACGTTCTGGCATCGATCCAAGGAGCTCTCATGAACTTTCCATTCCCGCGCATTCCACGATCCGCCGTCCTGGGGGCGCTGGCCCTGGGAGCCGGTCTGCTGGCGGCAGGCGCCCTGGCCTTGCACGTCCACGAACGCGAGCGGCAGATCGAGGACCGTGCCCGCCTGGACATGGTCGAGCGCATCGTGGCCGCCCGGGATCTCGCGGCCGGTACCCGGCTGGCGCCGGACGATCTGGCGGTGCGCAGTTTTCCCGCTCGCTGGGTGGGTAGCGATACGCTGCCGCTGGCCCGGTTGGGTGAGCTCGAAGGCCGTGTCCTGGGGGCCGCCGTGCGGGCCGGCGACGCGCTGGTGCCCGCGCATACCGTGCGTCCCCAGCCGGCTTTCTCCGAGCACCTGGCCCCGGGGCGACGGGCGATCACGCTGCCCGTGGATCAGGTCAATGCCTTGTCCGGCCTGTTGCAGCCGGGCGATCTGATCGATCTGTACGTGTCCTTTGATCACCAGCGCAAACGTCTGACGGCGCCGCTGTTGCAGGGCATGCTGGTACTGGCGACGGGCCGCGAGACCCGGACTTCCGAGGCCGGAGCCGAGGAATCTGCTTATTCCACCGTGACGCTCGATGCGGCACCCGAGGACGTGGTGAAACTGGTCGCCGCCCGGCAGGCCGGCACGCTGACCGCCATCCTGCGCCATCCCGGCGATGCCCGCGCCGATCGCCGGGCCGCCCGGGGCGATCTGGCATCCCTGCTGGGCGTGGGCGATCCGCCGCGCATGCCGGCCAGGCGCGCCGTCATCTTGTACGGGATTTCGGGTGCCCGTGCCCTGCCGGCCTGGGCCAAGCCCGAAGGGCAGGCGCCGCGGCCCGGCAACGGCTGGTTCGACCTGCCCGAGGGGCAGGCGCTGGCCAGCGCCTGGATGCGTGCCCTGGCCGAACAGGTCGTGTCGGCGGGTGAGGACAGTGGTGGTGATCCCGGACCGACCGATCCCGCAGAGCAGATAGAGCCGTCGGATCAGTTCGGTCGGTTCAGTCAGCTCACGGATGGAGAGGCTTCATGAGTACGCCGCATTGCTTCCGGCGTCTCCGGTCTGCCGCTCGGGCCGTGCTCCCAGCCTTGTGCCTGCTCTGGAGCCTGATCCAGCCGCTGCCCGTTTGGGCTGCCGCCCCGGCCTCCGTCGCCGAAACCCCGCTGGCGCTGCAGGCAGGTGAAGTCCGCGTGCTGGGCATCCCCGGCGTAGCCCGGGTGGCTGTGGGCGACGGCAAGATTCTGAACGCCGTCAGCACCGACGACCGCGAGGTCATCGTCTTTGCCCGCAAGCCGGGTTTCAGCACCTTGCATGCCTGGACGGCGGACGGGCAGGCCTACCGCTATGCCGTCGAGGTCGCGCCCGAAGGCGCGCGCCAATTGCAGGACGAGTTGCGTAGCCTGCTGGAGCGCATCCCGGGCGTGCGCGTGACGTCCCTGGGCGACAAGCTGCTGGTCGAAGGCGACGAACTGTCCGATGGCGACCGCCAGCGCCTGACGGAACTGGGGCGCCGCTACCCGCAACTGCTGGATTTCACCGGCACGGTCGGCTGGGACCAGATGGTGCTGCTGGACGTGCGCGTGGTCGAAGTGCCTCGCTCCCTGCTGCGCGAAGTCGGTCTGCGCTGGGGCAATGAAAGCACCGGGGGCGTGAACGCCGGCCTGGGCTGGGACGGGGGCTCTCGTCGCTATGCAGACCGGCCGGGAGAGACCGTGCTGCCCCTGGCCTTCCCGTCGCCCCAGGCCGCCGGTTACTTCGGCATCAACGCGCTGCTGTCGGCGCGCATCGACCTGCTGGCCCAGGATGGGCGGGCGGTGGTGCTGGCCCAGCCCCAGTTGCTGGCCCGCAGCGGCGCGACTGCCGAGTTCCTGGCGGGGGGCGAAGTCCCCTACAGTTCCGTGGACGGCAATGGCAATACCCAAACGGCCTTCAAGCCTTATGGGGTGTCGCTGCGCATCACCCCGTCCATCGAGCGCAGCGGCGCCGTGCGGTCGCGCCTGGAGGTCGAGGTCAGCGCCATCGATCCTTCGCTGTCGGTGCCTGGCGGGCCCTCCTTGAAGACCCGGCGCACGGCCACCGAGTTCAATGTGCGCTCCGGCCAGACGCTGGTGCTGGCCGGTTTCCTGTCGCGCGACACGGCCCGCAACGTGGACCGTGTGCCGGGCCTGGGCGATCTGCCCATTCTGGGGGCCTTGTTCCGCTCCACGCGTTTTCAGCGCAACGAAACGGAGCTGGCCATTCTGGTGACGCCGCACCTGGTGACGGCAGATCATCCCGATCTGCGCCGCCGTGTCCGGCGCGCGGATGCGATCCTGGACCGGGCGTTTCCGGCCGCGCCCACACTGTTGGCACCCATCCGGTCCTTGCCGCTGGCTTCCGTCCCGCAGCCTCGGGCAGCCTGGGACCCGCGCGCCGGCGGCCCCGGTTCCCAATGGCAAGGGGCTGCCGTCGAACCGCAGCGCACGGTTGAGGAGACCAGGCCGTGAATACTTCGAGTCTCGCCCAGCCTGAACATCAGAGCGCACCGCATGCCGCCGATCCGGTCCGCGCCGTCGAACTCGAGCTGTGTTTCGAGGACGGCCACCGTCTGCGCGAGCGCTACGCTGTGCCGCTGCTGATCGGTCGGGACGCGGCGTGCGGGCTGGTTCTGCGCGCCTGGCGCGTCGGTCGCCGACATGCGCGCCTGTCGTTGCGCCAGGAAGAGGTCTGGATCGAAGACCTGGGTTCCCTGTGCGGCACGACCATCAATGGGGAACGGATCGCCGCGTACGGCCCGCTCCTGGCGGACGACGAGGTGGTCATCGGTCCGTGCCTGCTGCGCG
The DNA here is from genome assembly GCF_049650445.1 of Castellaniella sp. Taxonomy (GTDB): domain Bacteria; phylum Pseudomonadota; class Gammaproteobacteria; order Burkholderiales; family Burkholderiaceae_B; genus Castellaniella. The sequence continues at coordinate 43,383 of NZ_JBASAD010000009.1, forward strand.
TTCTGTCGACGGGGATGGCTGCTGCGTCGCAGGCCGTGCAGGCGGCGCCGGTCGATGCGGCCACGTGTGCATGGGATGCTGTCGCAGCGGATGCCGGGGCGATGGATATCGAGACGTCGGATGCCGGAGTGACGGCCGGGGGCGACAATGAATACGCACCCGCTCACCGGCGCCGTCTGCACGAAGGCCTGATCGCCGCACTGCAACTGCGGCGCCGCGATATCGGCGGCATGAGCGATGCCGCATTGCGGGCCGAGGCCGCCGCCGTGCTGGCAGGTCTGATCGCGGCCGATGAAGCCTTGCCGCCGGATCTGGATCGTGAGGAGCTCGTCCGTGAGCTGGTGAACGAGGCGGTCGGCCTGGGGCCGCTCGAACCCCTGCTGGCCGACCCGGGCGTCACGGAGATCATGGTCAACCGCCATGATGAAATCTTCGTCGAACGAGGCGGGCGATTGATGCCCGCTGCAGTCAGCTTCAGCGGTGAACAGGCGGTGCTGGGCATCATCGACCGGATCGTGGCACCGCTGGGGCGGCGGATCGATGAAAGCGCGCCCATGGTCGATGCCCGTCTGCGCGATGGCTCCCGGGTAAACGCGGTGATCGCGCCCATCGCTCTGCGCGGGGCCAGCCTGACGATCCGCAAGTTTCCCGCCCGGCGTCTGGGCATGGCCGACCTGCTGGCCGTCGGCGCCCTGGACGAGGCCATGGCGCGTTTCCTGACGCACTGCGTGCACTATCGCAAGAACCTGATCGTCTCCGGGGGCACCGGTTCGGGCAAGACCAGTCTGCTGAACGTGTTGTCCAACGCGATTCCGGCCGGTGAGCGCATCATCACGATCGAGGACGCCGCCGAATTGCGTCTGAACCACGCCCATCTGGTCAGCCTCGAGGCCCGGCCGCCCAACCCTGAAGGCCGAGGCCGTGTCGAAATCCGCGATCTGGTGCGCAACGCGCTGCGCATGCGTCCGGATCGGATCGTGGTGGGGGAATGCCGGGGCGGCGAGGCGTTCGATATGCTGGCTGCCATGAATACCGGGCACGAGGGCTCGCTGACCACGCTGCACGCGAACAGCCCGCGCGACGCGCTGGGCCGCCTGGAAACCATGATCCTGATGGCGGGCATGGACCTGCCGCTGGCTGCGATCCGTGAACACGTCGCTTCCAGCATCGACTTCATCGTTCAACTGACGCGCGCCGCCGACGGCCGGCGCCTGGTGAGCGCGATCGTCCAGGTGACGGGCCAGGAGGGCGGGCGTATCCAGTTGCAGGATCTGTTCCTGGGGCGCGCCGGGCCGCCCGCCGTGTTCACCGGCTGCGGCTTGCCGCCTGATGGCTTCGAGGGCGCGGCCGCGCTGGATGCCGCGCTGTTTTCCGGCCGCACGGTCGTTCAGGGCAGGGCGACGATGGACGAGGTCCAAACACTTCGGGGCATGCCATGTCGATCCTGATCTTTGCGGCGCTGGCGGGCAGTGTCGCGTGCGCAGTCTGGTGGCTGCTCGGCCGAGCCGAACGTGCCTGGACGCATTACGAGGATCGCATGCGCGACGAGACCCGGCGCACTCTGGATGCGTCCTTTCTGTTCCTGGACATGGCTCAGCTCCGACCGGTTGTGGCCGGCCTGGGCCTGGTCTTGATGCTGGCGGTGGCCTGGCTGGCGGGCCGCTGGTGGGGCGTGTTGCCTGTTCTGGCCGGGCTGCTGTGCGCACCGCCGCTGATCCTGCGTCACGTGCGCCGCCGTCGGGCACGGCGCTTCGACGCGCAATTGCCTGATCTGGTCCAGGCGTTGGCCGGGGCGCTGCGTGCGGGGGCCGGGGTCCAGCCCGCCTTGCAGCATCTCGTCGCCCAGTCCAGCCCGCCGCTGTCCCAGGAATTCGGTCTGATGCTGCGCGAGCAGCGCCTGGGCTTGAGCTTCCAGGACGCCTTGCAGCAGTTGCGCGCCCGCATGCCGACCGAGTCTTGCGGTCTGGTGGTGTCGGCGCTGGGCATCGCGGCTCGCACGGGCGGCAGTCTGGCCGATACGCTGGACAGCATCGCCCAGACGCTGAGGGCGCGCCAGCACTGGATGGGCCGGGTCGAAGCCCTGACTGCCCAGGGACGGATGCAGAGCCGCATCATGGCCGGTTTGCCGGTGGTGCTGGCCCTGGTGCTGAGTCGCCTGGAGCCCGACGCCATGGCGCTGCTGTGGCAGACCTGGTACGGCTGGATCGTGCTGATGGCGATTCTGCTGCTGGAAGGCCTGGGCATTCTCTGGATCAGGCGGATGGTGGCGATCGAGGTCTAGGGAAGCTCCCTAGCTGCACGAACTCATCCGACAGGACACTTGCGTGAACACCTGAGGAGACGACATGGCATGGTTCTGGATCGGCTTGGGCCTGGCGGTGCTGTCGGTCTGTCTGGGTTCATGGGTATTGGGCAGCCCCTGGGTCGGCGCGCGCGGCGAAGCCCGGATGCGGCCTCCCGCGTTCTGGTGGCCTTGGGTGGCAGCGTTGGCGCCCTGGTGCGCGCCTTTCGTCACCTGGCGCATGCGCCGGGACCTGCAGCGCTGGGGGCCACGCGCCGGCCTGGCAGCGCATTGGCGGGCGGACTGCTGGCTGGCGGGCTGTGTGTTGGCGGCCGGCTGTGGTGCCGCTCTGGCCGGGGCAGGGGCGCTGATGGGGGGCGCCTCGTTGCGGATCGGCATCCTGGCGATGCTGGCGGGCGCTGCCCTGGGTTTCATCTGGCCGGATCAGGTGCTGCGACGCCGTGCCGCCCTCAGGCGGGTGCGGATGATGCGTGAACTGCCCTTCATGCTGGATCTGCTGACCTTGTGCGTGGAGGCTGGTCTCAGCCTGCCGGCGGCCCTGCATCAGGTGGCCGGTCATGCGCCGGAAGGCCCGCTGCGCCAGAGCCTGCGGGACGCGGCCGCGTTGGAGCGCACCGGCATGGATCGGCCGCGCTGGCTGCAGCACTGGGCGGATCATGCGGACGTGCCCGGTGTCCTCAATCTGGTCACGGCCTTGTCCCAGTCGGAACGGCTGGGCATGAGCCTGGGGTCTCTGCTGCGGGCTCAGGCCGAACGCCAGCGCAGCGAACGTTTTCTGCGTGCCGAGAAACTGGCGCTGGAGGCTCCCGTGCGGATGCTGTTCCCCATGGTGCTGTGCATCTTCCCCTGCACTTTTCTGGTCATCGGCTTTCCCGTGGCGGTGAAGCTGCTGGATGCGGGGTTCTGATGGTCCATCCAGGTGTGCGCATCGAGGACCGGCGGCAGCGCCCCTATCGGCGGCTGGCCTGGCGCGGCCCCCGTGAATCCGCGCCCTGGCTGAATGCGGCGCGGCCCTTGCGCCTGTATTGCGCGCGCTCTTTCGTGGCGCGTTTCCTGGGCCTGCGTGGGTGGCCGAGCTGGGGGACGCAGCCTCGGGGGCTGTTGTTGCCGGACTGCCGCGCCGTGCACACGCTGGGTCTGGCGCAGCCTGTGGACCTGGTGTTCCTGGATGCCGGGGGCTGCATCGTGGCACTGGTGCCGCGGGTCAGTCCGGGGCGCTGCGTCTTGCGACGCAATGCCTGGGCCGTCGTCGAACTGCCTGCGGGATACGGCGCCCGGCGGGACTGGCAGGCTCAGGTCGAGGCCGCCTGGCGGGCGCGGAAGATCGTCGTGTAGATGGGGTAGAAGCTGCAATACAGCAGCGCGGTGATCAGGATGTCCAGCGGCTGGGACAGCCAGGTCAGCATCATCATGGACATTCCGGCGGCGGCCAATCCGTCCAGCAGGCCGTGCAGGCCGAAGAACACGGCGGCCCAGGTCGCCACGTAGACGATGATGGCGTACTTGTTGCGCCAGCAGGCGACCATTGAATAGAACAGTGCCCGACGCAAGGGCAGGGCGTGCCAGCCCACCAGGGCGGGTGTATGCCAGAACAGGGCCGACAGCAGCACGTAGAAAATGCTGAACACGATCATCGGACCTTGCATGGCCTGCGCCAGCACCTCGTAATCAGCTTGTTCGGCTGTGCCCAGGGCCTCGAGCAGCGAGGACAGAAAAGGCAGCACGGCCGCCAGGGCGGTGATGAAGGAGCAGCCCAGATAGGCCAGCCCCAGCTTCAGTTGAGCGCCTGCGACGCCAGGAGTTCGCAGCGGTTGCAGCCACAGGCCGGGCACCATCCGCACGCCTTCGTCCAGGTTGCGGCAGGCGCACAGCGTCAGGAAGGTCAGGAGCGGGGTCAGCAGCACCAGCGCAGTCTGGCCCAGCACCGGGATGAAGGCGCCGATATTGATGACAAAGCTGGTGGCGAGGCTCCAGAACAGCATCGCCATGGGCTGGCGGCGGAACAGTTGGTATCCCTGGGTGATCCAGGACCAGCCCGCGCCGGGGGGCAGGATGGCGGCTTGCAAGGGTGTCATGAGCGGGGCAGTGCGGGCGCGGGCTGATCGGTGCGCAGCCGCAGGATACGTTCGAAGTGGCGCGGGTCATGCGGCTTGAGCGTCTGGGCCGGCCGGGGCAGATAAAAGTCGTACAGACGCGAAATCCAGAACCGCAGGGCCGCCGCGCGCAGCATTGCCGGCCAGGCGGCGCGTTCTTCGTCGGTGAAGGGACGCACGGCGTGGTAGGCCTGCAGCCAGGCTTCGAGGCGCCGGCGCACGAAGGCCCCCGTCGCCCGGTGGATGCACCAGTCGTTGACACTGACCGCCACGTCGAACAACCAGGTGTCGCAGCCGGCGAAATAGAAATCGATGAAGCCCCCCATATGGGGCGACTCGAAGGTGCCGTCGAACAGCACGTTGTCGCGGAACAGATCGCAGTGTGCTGGTCCGAAGGGCAGCTTGGCGGGCGCATCCGTGGCGGCGAAGGCGATCTGCTCGTCCAGCGTGTTGCGCAACAATGCGGCCTGGCCTTCATCCAGGAAGGGCGCCAGGGCCGGTGCGGTCGCCTGCCACCAGTCCAGTCCCCGCAGATTGGGCTGGCGGATGGGAAAGTCCTGCGCGGCCAGATGGGCTCGGGCCAGGGTCTGTCCAGCCAGGGCGCAGTGGGCCGGGCCGGGCTCGGGCTCGTAGCCGCCGGACAGGCGCGTGACGATTGCGGCCGGCTTGCCGTTCAGTGAGGTCAGGCGGGTGCCGTCGAGCAGGGTCTGGGGTTCGGGCACGGGCACGCCGCGTCCGGCCAGATGATGCATCAGCTCGATATAGAACGGCAGTTGCTCGGCGCTCAGGACCTCGAACAGGGTCAGCACATAGGCGCCTTGCGTGGTGTCAAGAAAGTAATTGGTGTTCTCGATGCCGGCGGTGATGCCGCGCAGGGCGACCAGATCGCCCAGATGGTAACGCTGCAGCAGTGCGCGGGCGTCGTCTTCGGTGACGGAGGTGAATACGGCCATGGAGATACGCATGCGGCCGGGAAAGGCCGGAGTTGGGTCGGGATCGATCAACGGGGATTTTAGACGAAAAGCAGGGCGGGGCCGGACGACGGCGCGGCAGGTCCCGCTTCGCGTCTGGGCGCCTCTTCTGCACCCGGCTAAAATGACGGGTTACCCGAGAATATTCCGTATGGCCCACTCTTTAACCGGCACCCGGATCGACCCCGAACGCGCCGCGCAGTCCGCCCTGAGCACCGATCCCGCCGTCAAGTCCTGGCGCCTGTGCGTGGCGCCGATGATCGACGTCACGGACCGGCATTGCCGCTATTTCCATCGCCTGCTGGCCCCCGGTGCGCGCCTGTACACCGAGATGATTACCACCGGCGCCCTGATGCACGGCGACGCGGGCCGGCATCTGGACTTCGATCCGGCCGAACACCCCGTGGCCCTGCAACTGGGCGGCAGCGAGCCGGACGCCCTGGCGCAGAGCGCCCGGCTGGGCGAACGCTGGGGCTACGACGAGATCAATCTGAACTGCGGCTGCCCGTCCGAGCGTGTCCAGCGCGGCGCCTTTGGCGCCTGCCTGATGGCCGAGCCGCGCCTGGTCGCCGACTGCGTCCGCGCCATGCAGGACGCCGTGTCGGTGCCGGTGACGGTCAAGCACCGTCTGGGCCTGGATTACGACGACTCCTACGATTTCGTGCGTGATTTCGTCGGCATTCTGCATGATGCCGGTTGCCGCGTGTTCATCGTGCATGCACGCAATGCGGTGTTGAAGGGGCTGTCGCCCAAGGACAACCGGGAAAAGCCGCCGCTGCGCTATGCCGATGCGGTCCGCCTCAAGCAGGATTTTCCGGATGCGGTGTTCGTGCTGAACGGCGGGCTGGCCGACGTGGAGACCTGTCTGGACTGGATGGAGCGTCTGGACGGCGTGATGCTGGGCCGGGCGGCGTGGCACCATCCGGACATCCTGGCTGAACTCAGCCGCCGCATGACCCCCGATCAGGCGCTGCCCGACGCGGCAGCCGTGCTGGATGCCTGGGTGGACTACGTGAGCGGGCAGCACGCACGCGGGGTGCCGCTGCACATCCTGGTGCGCGGCATGCTGGGCTGGCGCACCGGCCGACCCGGGGCGCGGCAATGGCGGCGCATGCTGTCGGACCCCGCGCTGCTGCGGGCCGAAGGCCCCGGCATTCTGCGCCGCGCCTGGCAGGCGTTTGCCTGAGGCTGGCCGACCGGCTTCAGATCTTGCGGGCCGCCGGCGTATCCGATGAGGTATCCGCCGGCCAGTCGCGAATGTAGGCCTTGAGCATGTCGTTCTCGAACTGCTGGGCCTCGACGATGGCGCGCGCCATGTCGTAGAACGAGATCACACCCATCAGGGTGGGGCCGTCCATCACCGGGATGTAGCGGGCGTGCTTGTCGAGCATCAGACGCTGGACTTCGTCGGCATCGGTGTTGGGCGTGACGCTGACGGGTGCGTCGTCCATGATGCTGCGTACGGTGTAATCACCGGTCGCACCGTCGTGCGTGTTCAGGTGGTTGATGATTTCACGAAAGGTCAGCATGCCGACGAGTTGACCGTGGTCCATGATGACCAGCGAGCCGATGTCGAGCTGGCTCATGGTGGCGATGGCCTCGCGCACCGGCATGTCGGGCGTCCCGGTGTACAGCGTGTGCCCCTTCACGCGCAGGATTTCATTGACTTTCAGCATGTCGATTCCCAGTGGCGCCGTGGTTCGGCTGTTTATTCATCATTGTGCATCATCGTCCCGGTTTTCGGTAGAGTCAGCGTTGAAAAGCGCGTCCAGAACGGGTGGGTGACCCAGCAGGGTGCGCGACAGGGCTTCCAATGTGCCGTCCCCCGGCTCGGTCTGGGCGCGGTTGATCAGCAGCCGGTCCACCAGCGGGCCGATGTCGGTCCGGACGGGGTCGCAGGCCAGCACCCACTGCTCGGAATCGGCCTCAGGGACGACATAGCCCAGTTCGCGCAGGTCGCGGAGCATGTCGTGGAGGGCGTCGGGGTGGACGCGCAGATGCTTTTCCAGGTAGCTCAGGCTGCGTCCCGGGGGCTGCGAGCCGCGCGCATGCCACAGGATGCGCAGGATGCCCAGCGCATCGACCGCCTGGGCGCCGACCTGGCGCTGCAGCGCCCAGCGATGCAGCCGCAGCGCCGGCAGCAGCGAGGCCACCGTGGCGCCCATCAACACCACCAGCCAGGACAGATAGATCCACAGCAGAAAGATCGGCAGGGTGGCGAAGGCCCCGTAGATGACGGTGTAGGAGGGAAAGCGTGTCAGATAGGCGGTGAATCCGGCCTTCATCACGGCCAGCACCACGGTCGTGCCCAGTCCGCCCAGCGCGGCGTCGCGCCACAGCACGCGGCAGTTGGGCACGAACACGAACAGGGCGGTGAAGCCCAGCACCGACATCAGCAGAGGCACCAGATTGAGCAGCAGGCCGACGCTTTCAGGCAGGTCGCTGATATAGCCCAGGGATTCGCGCGCCAGCACCGAGCTGGCCCACAGGCTGGCGCCCGTCAGGATCGGCCCCAGCGAAATGATGGCCCAGTACACCAGCAGCCGCTGGCGCATGGGGCGCTGGCGGGCGACGTTCCAGATCTCGTTGAAGGCCTGATCGATGGTCATGATCAGCAGGATCGAAGTCACGACCAGAAAGGCGCCGCCCACTGCCGTCAGTCCCGACGCCTGGGCCGCGAACTGGTTCAGATAGCGCATGATGGTGTCCGACACCGAGGGCGGCAGCAGACTTTCGCCCAGGAACGTTTCCAGGGCCTGATGGAATTCTGCGAACAGCGGAAAGGCGGTGAACAGCGACAGCACCACGGCCAGCATCGGCACGATCGCCAGCACCGTGGTGAAGGTCAGGCTGGAGGCCACCCGGGTGAGCTTGCGGTGGCCGGCGAAGTCCAGCGTAAAGCGCAGGATGTCCAGTGCGTGGGTGCGGCGCTCGGCCAGGGAGGGGGCGGGAGTCTGCGGTGTCGTCATAGAGCGGGCGCGGGATTTCGAGTCATAATACCAGCATGGAAAGCGTGGAAATCAAATTGAGTCCGGGCCTGCACGCTCTGGCGTGCGTCTGCCTGTTCGGCCTGATCGTCCTGTGCGTGGGCTGGGAGTTATGGTGGGCGCCTTTGCGGCCTGGCGGCACGCTGATGGCCCTGAAGGCCGTGCCGCTGCTGTTTGCCGTCAGTGGCGTGCTGCAGCGCCGGCTCTACACCCTGCAATGGGTGTCGATGCTCAGCCTGCTGTATCTGATGGAAGGCGCCGTGCGTGCCTGGTCCGATGTCTCGCCGGTCTCGGCGGCGCTGGCCGGTGTCGAAATCCTGCTGTCGCTGGGCCTGTATCTGGGGGCCATTCTGTATGTGCGCCCCGCCAAGCGGGCGGCGCGCCATGGCTGAGGGTGTCCTGGCCGGGCTGGACACGGGCTGCTCGTTTGCGTCCCTGCCACGCGGTTTTTACGCCCAGGTGAATCCCCGGCCCTTGCGGGAGCCGCGTCTGCTGCACGCCAATCCGGACGCAGCAGCCCTGATCGGCCTGGGCGCCGACGCGCTGGGGACGCCTGAATTCCTGGCCCTGTGCGCGGGCGGCGCCCGGCTGGCGGACATCGCGCCCCTGGCCACTGTCTACAGCGGCCACCAGTTCGGTGTCTGGGCCGGGCAACTGGGCGATGGCCGCGCGCATTTGCTGGGCGAGGTCCGGACCACCAATGGCACCTGGGAAATCCAGTTGAAGGGTTCGGGCCGTACGCCGTATTCGCGCATGGGTGACGGCTGGGCCGTACTGCGTTCCAGCGTGCGTGAATATCTGGCCAGCGAGGCCATGGTCGGTCTGGGCATCCCGACGACCCGGGCGCTGGCGCTGGTCGCCTCCAACGATCCGGTGGTGCGCGAAACCGTCGAGACTGCCGCCGTCGTGACCCGCCTGGCACCCAGCTTCGTGCGCTTCGGCCATTTCGAGCACTGGGGCCATTCGCATCACGAACAGAAGGCGTTGCTGGACTACGTGGTCGAGCACTGGTATCCCGAGTGCCGGGAGATGACCGGGGGTGAAACCGACGTGCCCGCCACGGCCTGCCGGCTGCTGGCTGAGGTCGCGCGGCGCACGGCGCGTCTGATCGCCCAATGGCAGCTCGTGGGCTTCTGCCACGGGGTGATGAACACCGACAATATGTCCATTCTGGGCCTGACGCTGGACTACGGGCCGTACGGCTTCATGGATGCCTTCCAGGCCAATCACGTTTGCAACCACAGCGACACGGCCGGACGCTATGCCTGGAATGCCCAACCGGCCGTGGCGCACTGGAATCTGTATCGCCTGGCGAGCAGCCTGCTGGTGCTGGGCTGCGAGGCCCCTGCGCTGGAAGCCTGCCTGGCGTCCTTCGAGACCGACTTTTTGTCAGCTTACCGGGACGGCCTGGCGCGCAAGCTGGGGCTGGACGCCTGGGAGCCGGCCGATGCGGCGCTGGAAGACGACTGGTGGGGCTTGCTGCACGCGCAGCGGGCCGATTTCACCCTGGCTTTCCGGCGGCTGGCCGACACCGACCGCGACGCGGACCCCTGGTTGGCGCTGTTCGCCGATCCCGTGCCGGCGCGTGCCTGGCTGGACCGCTATCTGGCGCGGCGCAGCGGGCAGGGCGGGGACGTCGAGATGCGCCGTGCCGCCATGAACGGCGCCAATCCTCTCTATGTGCTGCGCAATCACCTGGCGCAGCACGCCATCGAGGCAGCGCAGCAAGGCGACGCCTCGGAGGTCGAACGCCTGTGGGCCCTGCTGCGGGATCCGTACACGGAACGTCCCGGTTTCGAGCGCTGCGCCCAGCCGCCTGCCGGCGACGCGCCGGCCGTGGCGGTGAGCTGTTCTTCCTGATCGATGATGTGACGCAAGCCGGCCGGATCGGTCGGGTCGTATGATGGACTCAACCGGCTCCCTGGACCGCCGGAGGATCGAGAAGCCCATGAAGATCGGCGAATTGGCCCACCAGGCCGGTGTAGGGGTTGAAACCGTCCGCTATTACCAGCGCCGCGGCCTGCTGGCCGTGCCGGCGCGCGGGGCGGGCGCATGCCGCGACTATCCCCCAGGGGCGGCAGAGACGATTCGGCACATCCGGCGCTTGCGGGAACTGGACTTCAGTCTCGATGAGATCCGCGAAATGCTCCGAGGCGGGGCCGAGGGGTGTCCGGATGTCCAGGCCGCCATCCAGCGGCGCATCCAGACGACTCAGCGCGACCTGGACGGCCTGCGGCGGCGGATGGCGCATTTGCGGACCGCCCTGGCAGCGGTGCCTTGCCGGGAGAATCGCCAGACTTGCGGTCTGGCCTGCCTGACGGCATGCAGACAGGCCCCGGACCGTGAAGCGTCGGCATGCGTGCCTGCCGTTCGAGGCGTCAGGCCAACTGCGGCAGGCTCGCTGCAGGTTCCAGGTGAAAGCGACTGACGACCGCCACCAGCGAGGATGCCTGTTGCGCCAGGCTGCCGGACGCGGTGGCCGCTTCCTCGACCAGCGCCGCGTTGCTGCGGGTGATGTCGCTGAGCTGTGACACGGCGGCGTTGATCTGCTCCAGCCCCAGGGCCTGCTCGTCCGTGCTGGTCCGTACGTGACTCACGAGCTGGTTCAACTGGCCGATCTGTTCGCCGGAGAACCGGGTGTCCTCGGCGATTGCCTGGATGCCGGTCTCCACCTGCATGGCCTGCCGCGCGCTGTTCTCCACCAGATTGGCGATTTCTCGTGCTGCATCGGAACTGCGCAGGGCCAGCGCCTGGACTTCCATGGCGACCACGGCGAAACCCTGCCCTTGTTCGCTGGCGCGGGCGGCTTCGACCCCGGCGTTGAGCGCCAGGATCTTGGTCTGGAGAGCGATGCCGTCGATCAGGGTGGTGATGCCCTCGATCTGCCGCGACGTGCGGGTCATGCCCTGGATGGTTTCCTCGATGGCGCGCACCTGCTGCAGGTTACGGATCACGGCGGCATTGGCCCGGGCGGCGAACAGGGCTGCCTGGCGGGCCGTGTCGGCGTTGTTGCGCACGGTGCCGGTGATTTCCTCCATCGCGGCGGCGGTTTCCGAGAGATCGGCCGCCTGCAGTTCGGTGCGTTCGGCCAGATCCGTGTTGCCCAGGTGGATCTGGCTGGAGCCGGTCGCGATATGGTCGCTGCTGGCGCGCACGGAGGACACGATCCGGCGCAGCGTATCCTGCATGTGGGCCATCGCGCTGATGACGCTGTGGGGTGACGCCCGGGACGCGTCGATGGGCAGGCTCAGGTCGCCCGCAGCGATCGAGTGCGCGATGTGGGCGACGTCGGCGGGCTCGGAACCCATCTGCCGCATCAGCCAGCGAGTCAGGACGATGCCCAGGGCGATCGCGCACAGGGCGCTGACGATGGTCAGGCCGATGATCAGCGCGCTGGTGCGGTCATGAATGGTCCGGGTGTCCTGGCTGAGCGCCCGGGCCTGTTGCTGCCGCTGGTCGATGAGCTGGTTCATCAGCGTGTCGGCATGATCCGCCAGGGGGACGATCTCCCGGTACAGCATCGAGACCGAGGCACGGACGGGCTGCAGGGGCTCGGCGGCAATCAGCCGGGCGACCTGGCGGATGCCGGCGGCATAGGCCTGCGCCGCAGCCTGGGTTTCCCGCAGCAGGAGCGAGTCGGCATCCGGGGCCGTGCCGGACGAGGGGGTGGCCAGGGCCTGCTGCAGCCTGCCGAGGTACCGCTCGACGGCGGCCAGTTGGGCGTCCCGGGTTTCCTGGACGGGAGCCAGGGCGGCGATGCGGATGGCGCGGGCAGTGAGCAGCATCTGCTGGTTGGCCAGGGCCGCCTGCTGCAGATTCCGCAGATCGCGGTGGTACATGGTTTCCGCCAGGGAGTGGATGCGTCCGTTGGCGTACAGGCCGATCGCGCCCATCACCAGCGTGAGGGCCGCGCCCGCCAGAAAGCTTGCAATCAGCCGGGTGGCGACGCCGGGTTGGCTCAAGGAGTGCATGCGCATGGAAGTTCTCTCGGGAGGGTCCGGGATGGCGATTGCCCGGTTGGGGCGGACTATAGAGGCCGTACCCGGGTACGCCACCAGTCCGGGTTATCCCGCAGCGCCCCTCGTGGCGCGCTGAAATGTCATAATGAGATTCCTTTCCTCTTTCTTTCCCTCGCGCATCGACCATGTCCGGCAATACCCTGGGTACCCTGTTTCGTGTCACCAACTTCGGCGAATCGCACGGTCCGGCCATCGGCGCCGTGATCGACGGCTGCCCGCCGGGCATGTCGCTGTCCGAGGCCGATATCCAGATGGAGCTCGACCGGCGTCGGCCGGGCACCTCGCGCCACGTCACGCAGCGCCGCGAGCCGGACACGGTGGAAATTCTGTCGGGCGTGTTCGAAGGACTGACCACCGGCACACCCATCGGCCTGCTGATCCGCAATACCGACGCGCGCAGCAAGGACTACAGCAACATCGCCGACACCTTCCGCCCCGGCCATGCCGACTACACCTACTGGAAGAAATACGGTGTGCGCGATCCGCGCGGCGGCGGGCGCTCCTCCGCGCGCCTGACGGCCCCCACCGTGGCTGCGGGCGCGGTGGCGCGCAAGTGGCTGATGCAGGAATACGGTGTGCATATCCGCGGCTACATGAGCCAGTTGGGACCGATCCCGATTCCCTTCGTGTCCTGGGATGACGTGCCGGGAAATCCTTTTTACGCTCCCAATGCCGGCATCGTCCCGGAACTCGAAGCCTTCATGGACCAGTTGCGCCGTGACGGCGATTCCATCGGCGCACGCATCGAGGTCACGGCCGAAGGCCTGCCGGCCGGCTGGGGCGAGCCCATTTACGACCGGCTGGATGCGGACATCGCCCATGCCATGATGGGACTGAACGCCGTCAAGGGCGTGTCGATCGGCTCGGGCTTCGACTGCGTCGCCATGCGTGGCTCCGAACATGGCGACGAACTCAGCCCCGACGGCTTCATGGGCAACCACGCGGGCGGCGTGCTGGGGGGGATTTCCTCCGGTCAGCCGCTGCAGGTGTCGCTGGCGGTCAAGCCCACGTCCAGCATCCGCATCGAACGCCATTCCGTGAATCGCGCCAACGAGCCGGTCATGGTGCAGACGCTGGGACGCCACGACCCCTGCGTGGCGATCCGCGCCACCCCCATCGCCGAGGCCTTGCTGGCCATCGTGCTGATGGATCACGCGCTGCGTCATCGCGGCCAGTGCGCCTGAGCGCACGGCCGATCTCGTCCCCACGTTCTCGCCCGATTTCAGAAAAGGTCCGCCCATGACCCGCACAGACACACGCGCCAGACTACGCCGGATCGCCCACAGGACGGCTGGGGCCGGGCTTGTGATCCTGCTGGCAGCCTGCGCCCAGGTGCAGACGACCCAGTCCGGCCTGGTGGGGGTGAACCGCACCCAGACCATGTCCAGCCTGGTGTCCGAGGCCGAACTGAACCAGCAGGCGGAAACGCAGTACCGACAGATCCTGGCCCAGGCCAAGTCGCGGGGCGCGCTGGATACCTCGGCGGCGCAGACGCAGCGCGTCCAGGCGATTGCCCGCAAGCTCATCGCCCAGGTCGGCACCTTCCGCCCGGATGCGCGCAACTGGGCCTGGGAAATCCACGTACTGAAATCCGACGAGGTCAATGCCTGGTGCATGCCTGGCGGCAAGATCGCGGTCTACACCGGCCTGCTGGAAAAGATCCAGCCCACGGACGCCGAAGTGGCGGCCGTGCTGGGACATGAAATCTCGCACGCGCTGCGGGAGCACGCGCGTGAACAAGTCTCGCGCCAGATGGCCACCGGCATCGGCCTGTCGGTCCTGTCGGCCATCACCGGCAACCAGGCCGTGGCCGACCTGGGCTCCTCGCTGACCGAGGTCATGTTCACCCTGCCCAACAGCCGCTCCAACGAAACCGAAGCCGACCGCATGGGGGTCGAACTGGCCGCTCGTGCCGGCTACGATCCGCGCGCCGCCATCACGTTGTGGCAGAAAATGGAGCGGGCCGGGGGAGGAGGGCAGCCGGAAATCCTGTCCACGCACCCCTCATCGCAGAGCCGGATCGCCGATCTGAAACAGGCGTCGGAAATCGTGCTGCCGCTGTATCAGGGGAAAAAAGGCTAGTTCAATCTGGTACCCGGTACCTCCAGTACTAGGATAACTGCTCGCCTTGTCCGGGAAAATCACGATGGCATAATGGATTCATCGCATCCGCACTCATGTGCGGAAGGTGTCCATTTTCCCGATTTCCGAGGCCAAGACCATGCCCCAAACCCTGTACGACAAGCTCTGGGACGCCCACGTGGTGCACCAGGGACCGGACGGCACCTGTCTGCTGTACATCGACCGCCATCTCGTCCACGAAGTCACCAGCCCGCAGGCCTTCGAGGGTCTGGAACTGGCCGGCCGCAAACCGTGGCGGATTTCCGCCAACCTGGCCGTGGCCGACCACAACGTGCCCACCACGGCGCGCGCCGAAGGCATTCAGGACCCGGTCTCGCGTCTGCAGGTCGAAACCCTGGACAAGAACTGCGAAACCCACGGCATCACCGAATTCCGCATGAACGACCGCCGCCAGGGCATCGTCCACGTCATCGGACCGGAGCAGGGCGCGACCCTGCCGGGCATGACCGTGGTCTGCGGCGACTCGCACACCAGCACGCACGGCGCCATGGGAGCGCTGGCCTTCGGCATCGGTACCTCCGAAGTCGAGCACGTCCTGGCCACGCAGACGCTGCTGATGAAGAAGAGTCGCAGCATGCTGGTGCGGGTCGAAGGCAAGCTGCCCTTTGGCTGTACGGCCAAGGACCTGGTCCTTTATGTGATCGGCCAGATCGGCACGGCGGGTGGCACGGGCTACGCCATCGAATTCGGCGGCAGCACGGTGCGTGCGCTGTCCATGGAAGGCCGTATGACGGTGTGCAATATGGCCATCGAAGCCGGTGCGCGTTCGGGCATGGTGGCCGTGGACCAGACCACGATCGATTATTTCAAGGGCCGGCCCTACGCGCCCGAAGGTGCGGCCTGGGATCAGGCCGTGGCGTACTGGCGCACCCTGCATTCCGATCCGGATGCAGTCTTCGACCGCGTGGTCGAGATCGACGCGGCGCAGATTGCGCCCCAGGTCAGTTGGGGCACTTCGCCCGAAATGGTGCTGCCTGTCGACGCCCGCGTACCCGATCCTGAAAAGGAAAAGGACGAAGTCCGCCGCAGCGGCATGGAGCGTGCGCTGCAGTACATGGGGCTCGAACCCAATATGCCGATGACCGACATCCGCATCGATCGCGTGTTCATCGGTTCGTGCACCAATGCGCGCATCGAGGATCTGCGCGCCGCTGCCGCCGTGGCCAAGGGGCGTCGGGTGGCGTCCAACGTGCGCCAGGCCATGGTCGTGCCGGGCTCGGGGCTGGTCAAGGCCCAGGCCGAACGCGAGGGTCTGGACAAGATTTTCCTGGCCGCCGGCTTCGAGTGGCGCGAACCGGGCTGTTCGATGTGTCTGGCGATGAACGCCGACCGGCTGGAGCCGGGCGAGCGCTGTGCCTCGACCTCGAATCGCAATTTCGAGGGTCGCCAGGGGCAGGGGGGACGCACCCACCTGGTCAGCCCTGCCATGGCCGCTGCCGCCGCCGTGGCAGGCCATTTCGTCGATATCCGCCGCCTGTAGGAGCCACCATGCAAGCCTTCACCACCCACAAGGGCCTGGTTGCCCCCCTGGACCGGGAAAACGTCGACACCGACCTGATCATTCCCAAGCAGTTCCTGAAATCGATCAAGCGCACCGGCTTCGGCCCGAACCTGTTCGACGAACTGCGCTATCTGGATCACGGCGAACCCGGCATGGACAACAGCAAGCGGCCGCTGAATCCGGACTTCGTGCTGAATCAGCCGCGCTATCAAGGCGCTTCGGTCCTGCTGGCGCGCAAGAACTTCGGTTGCGGTTCCAGCCGCGAGCACGCACCCTGGGCTCTGCAGCAGTTCGGCTTTCGCGCCATCATCGCGCCGTCGTTCGCCGACATTTTCTTCAACAACAGCTTCAAGAACGGCCTGTTGCCCATCGTGTTGCCCGAAATCCAGGTGGCGCGCCTGTTCGACGAAGTCAAAGCCTTTCCCGGCTATGCACTGACCATCGACCTGGAACGCCAGCGCGTGATCTCGGCCGGCGGCGAGGAATCGCCCTTCGAGATCGACGCCTACCGCAAGGAATCGCTGTTGAAGGGCCTGGACGAAATCGGCCAGACCCTGCTGCGCGCAGACATGATCCGTGCCTTCGAGGCCGAGCGCCTGGCGCGCCACCCTTGGCTGGCCAAGCACGTCCCCGGCTGACGACCCGCTCGACGCGTCGGCGCGCTCCGCCCTCCGGGACGGTGCGCGCCGTTGTTTGTTATAGACTCCCCATCTAATCCTTCACCTGGAAGAATCCATGACTTCTCGTATCGCAGTCTTGCCTGGCGACGGCATCGGCCCGGAAATCGTCGAGCAGGCGGTGCGCGTGCTGCGTGCCCCGGCTCTGAACCTGGATCTGGAATTGACCGAGGCGCCCGTGGGCGGCGCCGCCTACGCAGCCAAGGGCCATCCCTTGCCCGAGGACACCCTGGCCCTGGCCAAACAGTCCGACGCCGTGCTGTTCGGTGCCGTGGGCGACTGGAAGTACGACAAACTGGAGCGCGCGCTGCGCCCGGAACAGGCGGTCCTGGGCTTGCGCAAGGCCCTGGGCCTGTTCGCCAACCTGCGCCCGGCGATTCTGTACCCGGAACTGGCCAACGCCTCGTCGCTCAAGCCCGAAGTGGTGGCCGGTCTGGACATCCTGATCGTGCGCGAACTGACGGGTGACATCTATTTCGGCCAGCCGCGCGGCGTGCGTACCCTGGAAGACGGCCCGTTCGCGGGCGAGCGCCAGGGCTACGACACCATGCACTATGCCGAGTCCGAAATCCGCCGCATCGCCCACGTGGCCTTCCAGGCTGCGGCGAAGCGCCAGGGCCGGCTGTGCAGCGTGGACAAGGCCAACGTCCTGGAAACTTCGCAGTTCTGGCGCGACATCATGATCGACGTGGCCCGCGAATATCCCAAGGTCGAACTGTCCCATATGTACGTGGACAACGCTGCCATGCAACTGGTGCGCGAACCCAAGGCTTTCGACGTGG
The DNA here is from genome assembly GCF_049650445.1 of Castellaniella sp. Lineage (GTDB taxonomy): Bacteria > Pseudomonadota > Gammaproteobacteria > Burkholderiales > Burkholderiaceae_B > Castellaniella. The sequence goes on from NZ_JBASAD010000009.1 coordinate 60,857, forward strand.
TGGTGACCGGCAATCTGTTCGGCGACATTCTGTCGGACGAGGCCGCCATGCTGACGGGCTCCATCGGCATGCTGCCTTCGGCCTCGCTGAACGCCAGCCGGCAGGGGCTGTACGAACCCAGCCATGGCTCGGCGCCGGACATCGCCGGGCAGAACATCGCCAATCCCCTGGCGACCATTTTGTCGGCCGCCATGATGCTGCGCTATTCCCTGGATGCGGCGCCCGCCGCCGACCGGATCGAGGCTGCCGTGCAGGCGGTGCTGGCGCAGGGGTTGCGCACAGCCGACATTTTTGAAGCCGGAACCACGCGGGTTTCGACCTCGGAAATGGGTGATGCGGTGCTGAAGGCATTAAACTGACGCATTACACTAAGCGTTCACATATCCACTTTTACGGTTCAGGCAGGGATTTATGGCTCAGGCAGTCGGTTTGGTCGGTTGGCGCGGGATGGTCGGTTCGGTGCTCATGCAACGCATGCGCGACGAAAAAGACTTCGATTTGTTCGAACCGGTCTTCTTTTCCACCAGCAATGCGGGCGGCGCGGCGCCGGCCTGGGCGACGGGCGCCGGTCCGTTGCAGGACGCACACGACATCGACGCGCTGCGCAAGCTGCCGATCATCGTCACCGCCCAGGGCGGCGACTACACCTCGGCCGTGTATCCCAAGCTGCGTGCCGCCGGCTGGACCGGCCTGTGGATCGACGCGGCCAGCACGCTGCGCATGAAGGACGATGCCATCATCGTCCTCGACCCGGTCAACCGTCCGGTGATCGACGCCGCCCTGCAACGCGGCGTGCGTGATTTCATCGGCGGCAACTGCACCGTCAGTTGCATGCTGATGGGGCTGGCCGGCCTGTTCAAGGCCGACATGGTCGAATGGATGACCTCCATGACCTATCAGGCCGCCTCGGGCGGCGGCGCGCGCCACATGCGCGAATTGCTCACCCAGTTCGGCATCCTCAACCAGGCCGTGGGCGATCAGCTCGCCGATCCGGCTTCGGCCATCCTGGACATCGACCGGGGCGTGCTCGCGGCACAGAAAAATCCCGATCTGCCCCGGGAAAACTTCGGCGTGCCTCTGGGGGGCAGCCTGATCCCCTGGATCGACAAGGATCTGGGCGATGGCATGTCGCGCGAAGAATGGAAGGGTGGCGCGGAAACCAACAAGATCCTCGGGCGCGGTCCGGGATTTGGCACCGATCCGGTGCCGGTCGACGGTCTGTGCGTGCGGATCGGTGCCATGCGCTGCCACAGTCAGGCGCTGACCATCAAGCTGCGGCGCGACATCCCCCTGGATGAGATCAACGACGCGGTGCGTACCGGCACCGACTGGGCCCGCCTGATCCCCAACGACCGTGAATCCTCCATGCAGGACCTGACGCCCGTGGCGGTGACCGGCACGCTGGACATCCCCGTGGGACGTCTGCGCAAGATGTCGATGGGGCCCGAATACCTCAGCGCCTTTACGGTCGGCGACCAGTTGCTGTGGGGCGCCGCCGAACCTCTGCGCCGCATGCTGCGCATCGCCCTGGGTGAACTCTGAATATGAAAAATGGCGCCACGCGTGACTTCTCGAACCCGACGCGTGTCGCGCGCCGACTCCCTGCGGGCCGTCTGGCGGTCGGCGCCCTGGCACTGGCCTTCCTGACGGGCGGCGCGGCTCATGCCGCGACCTTCGGCCACGCGCGCCTGGCTTCCGGTGCGGGTGAGCCGCTGTTGATTCTGGTGCCGGTATCCGGCCTGACCGAGGCCGACCTGAGCGCGCTGTCGGCCCGGCCCGCACCTGCGGCCGACTGGGCCCAGGCGGGTTTGACGCCGCCGGTGCCGCTCGACAGTCTGTCCGTTTCCGTCGGTGCCGATGTCCGGCCCGGCGGGCGCCGCGTCCTGCGGATCGGTTCCGGGCAGGCCTTTACCGGCAATCTGGCCGACCTGTTGCTGGACGTGCATACCGCCACGGGCGAACAACGTTATCAGGTGTCCCTGGTGGCGCCGGAGCCGGCCCGTGCCGCTGCGGCATCCGCCGCTGCGCAGCCGGCGAAGCAGGGGGCATCAGCGAACGCCGTGGGCGCCGCCGCGCCGCATGCCAGCACCCGCCGGGTGCCGGCCGGAGCCATTGCCGTGCGCCCCGGTGACACGATGTTCGCGATCGGCCGTCGTCACGCGGTCGATGGGGTATCGATCTATCAACTGATGATGGCGCTGCAGCGCGCCAATCCGCAGGCCTTCATTCACGACAACGTCAATCTGGTGCGCGCCGGTGCGTCGCTGGCAGTGCCGGACATCAACGACATGCTGTCGATTTCCGACGCCGAGGCGCGCCGCCAGTTCCAGGCCCAGGCCGCCGCCTTCGCGCGGATGCGCGGGCGCCTGGCCGGCGC
>NZ_JBASAD010000010.1:0-26818 GCF_049650445.1 Castellaniella sp.
CAGTCGGCTCACTTCCTTCTGGCTCATCGTGATCATCGTCCCTGCCCGCCTCGGTCGTGTGGTTCTCCCCATTGAAGCGGACATTTCTACTTTGCACAGACCGGACATTCTCACGTTGCACCAACACAGTGCGAAAGGCGGGCTTGCCCGTGCGGCGGATCGCGGTCTAGAATGAATGACGAATTGGCGCCGATTTGCCTGATCCGCTTGCGGGCGCTCCATAAATCCAGCTAAAGAGGTCTCATGACCACGACCGTCGTTTCCCCCGTGCCCGCCGCTGCGCCGGCCGTTTCCGCCATCGATCCACGCCCCGTGCCTGAAGGCAGCGTCGGCTTCGTCTCGCCGGAATTCCTGCATTTTTCCGAACCCCTGACGCTGTCCAGCGGTCAGGTGCTGTCGTCCTATACCCTGGCGGTGGAAACCTACGGCCAGTTGAACGCCGCGCGCAGCAATGCGGTGCTGGTCTGCCACGCGTTGAATGCTTCGCATCACGTCGCCGGCATGGACGCCGAACGTCCGGACCAGATCGGCTGGTGGGACAATATGGTGGGGCCCGGCAAGGCCGTGGACACCGACCGGTTCTTCGTCATCGGCATCAACAACCTGGGCTCGTGTTTCGGCTCCACAGGGCCGACCACGATCGATCCTGCGACCGGTCGACCCTGGGGGGCGGCGTTCCCGCTGCTGACGGTCGAAGACTGGGTGCATGCCCAGGCGCGCGTGGCCGACCATTTCGGCATCGAACGTTTTGCCGCCGTGATGGGCGGATCGCTGGGCGGCATGCAGGCCCTCAGTTGGGCGATCACCTGCCCGGAACGGGTGGGCGACTGCATCGTGGTCGCCAGCACCGCACGCCTGTCGGCACAGAACATCGCCTTCAACGAGGTCGCCCGTCGGGCCATCCTGACCGATCCGGATTTTCGGGGCGGGGATTACCACACCCATGGTGTGGTGCCGTCCAACGGCCTGTCGGTGGCCCGCATGGTGGGCCACATCACCTATCAGTCCGACGAGGTCATGGCCTCGAAATTCGGCCGCGCACAGCGCGCGCCCGGCCCCACGGGCGAATACCGCTACAACTACGACGTCGAATTCGAGGTCGAATCCTACCTGCGTCACCAGGGGGAAAAATTCTCCCGTTACTTCGACGCCAATACCTATCTGCTGCTGACCCGCGCCCTGGATTATTTCGACCCGGCGCGTGCACACGGTGGCGATCTGGCCCGTGCCCTGGCGGCGGCGCAGGCGCGCTTCCTGCTGGTGTCCTTCACCACGGACTGGCGCTTCGCCCCCGGACATTCACGCGAGATCGTCCGCGCCTTGCTGAAGAACCAGCGCGAAGTCACCTACGCGGAAATCGACGCGCCGCATGGCCACGATGCCTTCCTGCTGGGGGACCGGCGCTACCATGCGGTGGTGCAGGGCTATTACGACGGCATCGCCGCCCGCCTGGGCCTGGGCGAACGCCGCCGCGTTGCGGGGGTTCTGGCATGACGGCCGCACGAGCGACGGTGCCGTTTTCGGCTGCAGCGGACGCGGACCAGCCGTTGCGCATCGACCTGCTGCGGATTGCCGAGTGGATCGAGCCGGGCAGCCGGGTGCTGGATCTGGGCTGCAGCGATGGCCGGCTGCTGGATTACCTGCAGCGGACCCGCCAGGTGCGTGGGGCGGGCGTCGAACTGGACGACGAGCGCGTGATCGCGGCCGTGCGGCGCGGGGTGCGCGTGATCCAGCAGAACCTGGAAGAAGGCCTGGCGCTGTTCGACGACAAACAGTTCGATACGGTGGTGCTGTCCCAGACCCTGCAGTCCATGCACCACACGGAACACATCCTGCGGGAAATGGCGCGGGTGGCCCATTACGGCATCGTGTCCTTTCCGAACTTCGGCTATTGGCCGCACGGCTGGTCGATTCTGCGTGGGCGCATGCCGGTCAACGACCAGATGCCCTACCAGTGGTACGACACGCCCAACATCCACCTGTGCACCCTGCGCGATTTTCAGGCGCTGGCGGCGCAACTGGGGTTGCGGATCACGCACATGGCCACATTCCGTGGCGATCAGGAAATCTTGTGGCTGCGTGGCTGGCGCAGCCAACTGGCGGTCTACCGCTTTGAATCGCCCGGGGGCGGGCGCGCATGACGCAAACCCGGGACGCGGACTCCGATGCCGTCGACACCGGCGCCTCGACGCGAGGCTGGCGGGTTTACGGCGGCCGGCGTGTCGCCCCGCTGCTGGTTCTGGGCTTTGCCAGCGGCCTGCCGCTGGCGCTGACTTCCGGCACACTGCAGGCCTGGGCCACAGTGGCGCAGGTCTCCCTGCAAAGCATCGGCTTTCTGACGCTGGCGGGCACGGCCTACACCTTGAAGTTTCTTTGGGCCCCGTTGGTGGACCGCTACGCGCCCCCCTGGCTGGGGCGACGGCGTGGCTGGATCTTTCTGACGCAATGGCTGCTGGCGGCTTCGATCGCCGCCATGGGCCTGTTCGATCCGGGGTCCGAGCTGCGGACGCTGGCCCTGCTGGCGGTCTGGGTGGCCTTTCTGTCGGCGACCCAGGACATCGCCTTCGATGCCTACAGCACCGACGTGCTGCGCCAGGACGAGCGCGCGGCGGGCGCGGCGCTGAAGGTCATGGGTTATCGGCTGGCGATGGTGGTGTCCGGCGGCCTGGCGCTGATCCTGGCCGACCAGTGGCTGGGCTGGAATGCCATGTACGTGCTGATGGGCGGGTTGATGGCGCTGGCGTCCCTGGCGACCCTGTGGGCGCCGGAGCCGGAGCGCGTCGCCCGGCCGCCTCGCACCCTGCGCGAGGCCGTGGCCGAGCCCCTGCGCGAATTCTTCGGCCGTCCGGAAGCCTGGACGATCTTGCTGCTCATCGTGTTGTACAAGCTGGGCGACGCGTTCGCGGGGGCCTTGTCCACCACTTTTCTGATCCGGGGGGCCGGCTTCGACGTCACTGAGGTCGGCATGGTCAACAAGGTCTTTGGCCTGATCGCCACCATCGTCGGCGCGCTGGCCGGCGGTGCGCTGATGACGCGCCTGGGTCTGTACCGGGCCTTGATGATCTTCGGCCTGCTGCAGGCGGTCTCGAACCTGGGCTACTGGATGCTGGCCGTCACGCCGCCGCATCTGTATTCCATGGCCCTGGTGGTGGCCGTGGAGAATCTGTGCGGCGGCCTGGGCACGGCGGCCTTCGTGGCGCTGCTGATGGCCTTGTGCCAGGCAAAATTTTCCGCGACACAGTTTGCGCTGCTGTCGGCGCTGTCGGCCGTGGGCCGCACCTATCTGGCCGGGCCGCTGACACCGGTGTTGGTCGCCGGCTTCGGCTGGCCGGTGTTCTTCGTCCTGACGGTGGTGATCGCCTTGCCGGGGCTGGGTCTGCTGTGGTGGATGCGGGGGCGGGTCCGGGCGCTGGATGCGTAGGCCGGTTCAGTCCTGAGCGGTCGACTCGTCTTCCCGCGCCCCTGCGGCGAACGCCCTGGGCGTGACGCCGGTGTGCGCGCGAAAAGCCGCAATGAAGGACGACAGGCTGTCGTAGCCGCAGGCCAGGGCCACGTCGGTGATGCGGTCGCCGCGTTCCAGCAAGGGCAGGGCGTGCACCAGCCGGGCGCGCTGGCGCCACAGGCGGAACCCCAGGCCCGTCTGCCGCTGGAACAGCCGTGTCAGGGTCTTGTCCGACAGCCCCTGGCGGCGGCTGAACTCGCCCAGGTCGGGGGCGGCGTCGGGATGGCTCTGCAACTGGCGGCACACGGATTGCAGGCGCGGGTCGGTGGGCCAGGGCAGGATCAGCCCGGCGTCCTGGCTGATGGCCAGTTGATCGACCAGCACCTGGGCCAGGCGGCCGTCCGGGCCGTCGGGATCGTATTCGATGGGCCGAGTGCTGAATTGCCGGATCAGTTCGTGCAGCAGGGGGCTGACGGCCAATACCCGGCAGGCGGGCCAGTCCAGTCCCAGCGCGGCGGCGTCCAGGTACAGGCTGCGGATGACGGTGTGCGAGGTGTGCGACGTTTGCCGCACCTGGTGCGTCACCCCGGCGGGGATCCAGACCGCGCGGTGCGCCAGGGCGACGAAGCGGGCGTTCGGTGTCCAGACCTGCAGGTAGCCCTGGGTGGCGTAGGATAGCTGCGCCCAGGTGTGTTTGTGATGCCGGGGGATCAGGATGTTCGATTGGCTGTCGATGTGGCCGTAGACGGGCCGGGGCAGGCGGCGCAGGCCGCTGCGGGGCTTTTGCCGGGCCGCGCCTGCAAGGCCGCCGCTGCCGGATCGAGAGACCTCGGCAGGGCTGCGGATGTCCGTTCGCGAATGTTTCATAGCTGTTTACCGCCAAACATGGCTTTCCAGCAAGTTTAACCTTCTCTTCGAGAGCCCCGGACCGCCGGAGCACCCATTTCCATGATGTCGAAATTACGTCTGCTGTTCGATCGTTTCACCCTGATCCTGATCGCGGTCGTCACGGCCGCCACGGTCTTGCCCGCCCACGGTCAGGGCGCGGTGTTCTTCGAACGGCTCACGGCCGCAGCCATTGCGTTGCTGTTCTTCCTGCATGGGGCCAAGCTTTCCCGCGAGGCCATCATCGCCGGAGCCACGCACTGGCGGCTGCATGGGGTGATCTTCACCTGGACATTCGTGATTTTCCCCATCCTGGCGTGGGTGCTTCGGCCGGTTCTTCTGCCCTTGCTGGGCGAACCTCTGTACGTGGGCATCATCTACCTGTCGGTCCTGCCCGGCACGGTCCAGTCAGCCATCGCTTTTACCTCGATCGCGCGCGGCAACGTGCCCGCCGCAGTCTGCGCCGCCTCGGCGTCCAGCATCGTCGGTATCGTCATCACTCCTTTGCTGCTGCAATTGTTCCTGGGCGCGGACACGTCGGCCCTGGGCGGCAGTTCGCTGCTGCAGGCCATCGGCCACATCAGCGTGCAGATCTTCCTGCCTTTCGTCGCCGGCCATTTGATGCGGCCGGTGATCGGACGCTGGATGGACGGCCACCGCAAGCTCGTCACCAGCGTGGACCAGAGCTCGATCCTGCTGGTGGTCTATACGGCATTCAGTGAATCGGTCATCGGCGGGCTGTGGCAGACGGTGGATACGGTTTCTCTGGCCTGGCTGGTGGTGGTGTGCTGCGTGCTGCTGGCGCTGGTGCTGGTGCTGAACACCTGGTCGGCGCGCCGTATGGGTTTTAACCGGGCGGACGAGATCACGATCGTGTTCTGCGGGTCGAAGAAAAGCATGGCCACGGGCGTGCCGATGGCCGGGGTGCTGTTCAGCGCGAGCGCCATCGGCCCGGTGCTGCTGCCGCTGATGATTTTCCACCAGATCCAGTTGATGGTGTGCGCGGTGCTGGCGCAGCATTATTTGCGGCTGGAGCAGGCGCAGGGGAAGGGTTCCGGGCGTCGGCGCGCGGCGGTTTGATTTGGGCCGTTTTATTTGAGTTCTTAACCGCCCGCCGCCCCCGCACCCCGCCGGGGCCAGGTCGGGACGGCTCGGGCGCAGGTCGTGCGCCCTCGGCCTAACGGCTACCCGCCCCTTCAACAGGCCCCAACGGGGCGCAGGAGCGTCAGGCTGGCGGTGAGGAATGCCCTAGTGATCGGGCTTTTGGTTCACGCCTTCTTCACGAATTCCGACTTCAAACCCATCGAACCGAAACCGTCGATCTTGCAATCGATGTCGTGATCACCGTCGGCCAGACGGATGTTCTTGACCTTGGTGCCGACCTTCACCACCGAGGACGAGCCCTTTACCTTCAGATCCTTGATCACCACCACCGTATCGCCGTCCTGCAGCACGTTGCCATGGGCGTCGTGGACGACGCGCGCCTGCTCGGTGTCCGCCGCAGCCGCTTGGGACCATTCGTGCGCGCATTCAGGGCAGACGAAGTGATCGCCGTCTTCGTAGGTGTATTCGGAGTTGCACTGGGGGCAATTGGGAAGCGGGTTCATGGGTTTCCTTATAGGTGATCGTGCGGGGAGTGTAGCGTGAGTGGCTAAGCTGCTCATGACCCGGGCAGCAGTCTTTCATGCAATCACTCGGGTAGTTTGGCAATCACCTTGATTTCGAAATCAAAGCCATATAGCCAAGTGACGCCAACGGCGGTCAGAGTCGGGTGCGGGGCCTTGCCCCAATAGTCGGGCACGACCGACCAGATCTCTTCGAACTTGGATTCGGGGTCGACGATGAAAACGGTGACGTCGACGACATCTTCGAAGCTGCAGCCTGCTGCGGCCAGGATGCCGTTCAGATTTTCGAATGCTTGTCTGACTTGTGCCTTCAGTCCGGGTTGTGGCGAGCCGTCGCCACGGCTGCCGACTTGTCCCGAGACGAATAGAAAGCCGTTGGACCGGATGGCGGGTGAATAGCGGTTGCGCTCGTACAGGGCCTGGCGGGAGGGGGAGGAAACAACGTCGCGTGTCGTCATGGGATGAGCTCCATCATGGGTGGGTCGGCCGTAGCCGGGGGTGTCGTGAGGCAGACTTTAATGTCGGGCGCCGTGCGGATAAACTGGCAATCTCACTCAACATTGTTTGTGAAATACAAACAATCAAAATGATCGAGGCATGCGGATGGACCGTTTCGATGCGATGCAGGCCTTTGCCCGCGTTGTGGAAACCGGCAGTTTCACCAAGGCGGCCGAGACGCTGCACATGAGCCGGACCAGCGTGACGCAGTCAGTTCAGCAGTTGGAGGCGCGCTTGCGAGTCCGGTTGCTGAATCGGACGACACGCAAGGTCGGCGTGACGGTCGATGGCGCGGCCTACTACGAACGTGTGGTGCGGCTGCTGGCGGATCTGGATGATGCCGAAACCAGCCTGCCCGGCGCGTCGGCGCTGCCTCGGGGCAGATTGCGGGTGGATGTACCCAGCCCGTTCGCCAGCACGATCCTGATTCCGGCCTTGCCGGCGTTTCAGGCCCGGTACCCCGACATCCAGTTGCAGCTTGGCGTCAGCGACCGCATGGTGGATCTGATCGATGATTATGTGGATTGTGTCGTGCGCGGCGGTGAAATTACGCATCAGTCGCTGGTGGCGCGGCATATCGGAGATCTGGCGCTGGGGGTGTATGCGTCTCCGGGTTATCTGGCGCAAGCTGGTGTGCCCGCCCATCCGCTCGACCTCGAGGCACCCTGCCATCGCGTCGTCGGTTTTTCCTTGTCGCGCACGCGCCGGGTGCTGCCGTGCACGCTGCAGCGCCATGGAAAGCGCATCGAGATACAGGCGCGCCAGCCCCTGGTGGTCGATGACGGGAATGCCTACCTGGCTGCGGGACTGGCAGGGCTCGGGGCGTTATGGCTACCGGTCTACATGGCTGAAGCGCATGAGGCGCGCGGTGAACTGGTAGCCTTGTTCCCGGAGTGGCAGATCGATCCGATGTCCTTGAGTCTGGCGTTTCCGGCTAATCGGCATGTCAGCGCAAAGCTGCGCGTATTCATCGATTGGGTCGTCGACTTGGTGGCGCGGCATGTGCCGGTAGGAGCGCCGCCGAGGGTGCATCGAAGCGAGTCGGCATAACGGGTGACCATGCCGGACGCCCCAATAAAAAAGGGCCTGGAATCCCAGGCCCCAATCCACGGAGAAAAACTTGCGTCAGGCAGTCACATGCAGCAGCGTACCAACCGAACCGCTGGTGGCCAGTTGCGGGATGGAGGGTACCGAATTGACCAGGCTGAGGATGGTGTTGGCCTGGCCGTCCAGAACCTTGCGCAGCAGCAGGTTGTCTTTTTCCTGCATCGCGATGGCCTGTTGCAGGCCGACGGCGGCGCCGACTGCGCCTTCGATGGAACCGGACATGAGGTACTCCTGTAAAAATGCGGTCTTCGCGTAGTCGCGAGGACTGTGAAAACGGATCTGATCTCTTCTACGTCACCGAGTGTACTTTCTTTAGGCTGCGATCCTATGACCAATCGTAATCGATGGTCAGAGGCGCGTGATCGCTGAAGCGTGGTTCCCGATGGATGGAGGCGGTGCGCGCGCGGGCGGCGATGCCGGGGGTGGCGATGTGGTAGTCGATGCGCCAGCCGACGTTCTTGGCCCAGGCCTGGCCGCGGTTGCTCCACCAGGTGTAGGCCTCGCCGGTGGCGTCCGGGTGCAGGCGGCGGTAGACGTCCACCCAGCCGCGTTGGTCGAAGACCTGGGTCAGCCAGGCGCGTTCCTCGGGCAGGAAGCCGCTGTTCTTCAGGTTGCCCTTCCAGTTCTTCAGGTCGATTTCCTGGTGGGCGATGTTCCAGTCGCCGCAGATGACGAATTCGCGGCCGGTGTCTCGGTGTTCTTGCATCAGGCCGTCCAGCCAGGTCTCGAAGTGGGCCAGGAAGCGGTATTTGGCCGCCTGGCGCTCGTCGCCGCTGGAGCCCGAGGGCAGGTAGGCGCTGATGACGCTCAGGCCGGGCCAGTCGGCGCGCAGGATGCGGCCTTCGGCGTCGAACTCGGGGCAGTCCATGCCTTCGGTCACGGTGTCGGCGGGGCGGCGCAGGTAGAGTCCCACGCCGCTGTAGCCTTTTTTCTCGGCGTGATGGAAATGCCCGGTCAGGCCATCGGGATGGCGCAGGTCGTCGGCCAGGTCGTCGTCCTGGATCTTGATTTCCTGCATGCAGACGATGTCGGGGCGGGCTTCGGCCAGCCAGTCGGCCAGCCCTTTGCGGAAGGCCGAGCGGATGCCGTTGACGTTCAGGGAAGTGATGCGCAGCACGTGGATGTCCGGTTGATCATTGCAAGCTTGAACTTTAACCCACAGGCTCAATCGAACCGAAAGCTGGATACTGTCAGCCCGCCCGCCGCTTCGGTCTCGTGGTGGCAGAGAACGACGGGGCCGTCGCCCGCCGCGCCGTTGGCGGCGAACAGCGGCACCAGATGGTCTTCCATGGGATGGGCGATGCGGGCGGCGGGGGCTTGCTCCCAGTCACGCAGTCGGTCGTGGCGCGCCGCCGCCGTGGCGGGTGCCAGGGCGTCCTGCAGCCAGGCGTCGAATTGGGCCGACGGTTCGCGCCCCGCCGGGCCGAACAGCCGCAGGTTGTGATAGCTGAGTCCGCTGCCGACGATCAGGATGTTCTCGTCACGCAACGGCGCCAGGGCGGCGCCCAACTGGTGGTGCCAATCCGGATCGAAACCGCGTTCGATCGACAATTGGACCATGGGGATATCCGCCTCCGGGAACATCACGTAGGCGGGCACAAAGGCCCCGTGGTCGAAGCCGCGCTCTGTATCGAAATCCACGGGGATGCCATCGGCCCGCAGCAGGCTCGCCACACGGTCGGCCAGTGTTGGCGAGCCGGGGGCGGGGTAGCGGATTTCGTAGGTGTGAGCGGGGAAGCCGCCGTAGTCGTACAGCATCCCGGGCTGCGGGTTGTTGCCCAGCAGCACGCCTCCCCGGGTGATCCAGTGCGCCGAGATCATCAGAATGGCCTCGGGTTTCTGGGGCAGGGCGGCGGGGATCGCCTGCAGCGCGGCGGTCAGGGGCGCGTAGGATGCCTGCATTTCGGGCATCCAGGGCCAGGGGCCGCCGCCGTGGGACAGGAAATAGACGGGTTGACGCATGGGGTGCCTCGTCGGGCCGGGGGTCGGGAAAAGGACATCATAGCCGTGCGCGGGGCGGTACTCCATCGCCCCCCAGGCCGTCGCCTTTCATGGGCGGTCGAGTCCGGTTCCAGAGACCGGGTGCGCGACCGTCCCGCTCAAATATCCGATAATGTGGCCTTTCCCGCACAGAGATCATTCGCCATGCCCGGTTCCCGCGCCCAAGCCTTCGTCCGTTTCGCCCTGGAACAGGGTGTGCTGCGTTTCGGCGAGTTCAAGACCAAGTCCGGCCGCCTGAGCCCGTATTTCTTCAACGCAGGCCTGTTCAACGACGGCGCCTGCGTCGGCCGTCTGGGCCAGTTCTACGCCCAGGCACTGGCGGATTCCGGCCTGGACTTCGACATGCTGTTCGGCCCCGCGTACAAGGGCATCCCTCTGGCCACCACCACGGCAATCGCCCTGTCGAATCACCCCGCGCGCGCCGACCGCCCGGTGCCGTTCGCCTTCAACCGCAAAGAAGCCAAGGACCACGGCGAAGGCGGCACGCTGGTCGGCGCTCCGCTGCAAGGCCGCGTCGTCATCATCGACGACGTGATCACGGCCGGCACGTCTGTGCGCGAATCCGTCGCGATGATCCGCGCTGCCGGGGCGCAGCCCGCCGCCGTGCTGATCGCCATGGATCGCATGGAACGCGCGGGCGCCGAAGGTGCCTTGTCCGCGCATTCCGCCGTCCAGGACGTCGAGCAGACCTACGGCATCCCCGTGGTCAGCATCGCTTCGCTGGTCGACATCATGGGCGTACTGGAAGACGACGCGACCCTGGCCAAGCACCGCGATGCGGTGTCGGCTTATCGGGATCGTTACGGGGTTCAGTAAGGTTCGAGGTCTTGCATAAAAAGCCGGCTGCATGACGCAGCCGGGATCTACACAACCAAAACCGCAACCGGTCAGGAATCCAGCTTCCGCTTCAGCACATCATTCACCTGCTGCGGATTCGCCTTGCCCTTGGCCGCCTTCATCACCTGGCCCACCAGCGAATTGAACGCCTTCTGCTTGCCTGCCCGGTATTCCTCGACAATCGCCGGATTCGCCGCCAGCACCGTGTCGATCATCGCCTCGATCGCGCCCGTATCGCTGATCTGACGCAGGCCCCGCGCCTCGATGATCGCGTCCGGATCGCCGCCCGATTCCCCCGTCCACATCGCCGCGAACACATCGCGCGCGATCTTCGTCGAAATCGTCCCGTCCACGATGCGGGCGATCAGCGCCGCCAGCCGTTGCGGGGATACCGGCGACGCGCCGATGTCCAGACCGTCGCGGTTCAGCGCCGCCGACAACTCGCCCAGAATCCAGTTCGCCGCCTGCTTCGCCTGACCGGCGGGTAGCGCCGCGGCAGCCGCCTCGAAATAGTCCGCCGTCGCGCGCTGCAGCGTCAATTGAGCCGCATCGTAGGCCGACAGCCCCAGATCCGCCTCGAAGCGCGCGCGCTTGGCCGCCGGCAGTTCCGGCATCGTCGCGCGCACCTGTTCCACCCATTCCGGCGACACCACCAGCGGCGGCAGATCCGGATCGGGGAAATAGCGGTAATCGTCGGAATCTTCCTTCGTCCGCATGGCGCGGGTTTCGTCCCGGTCGGGATCGTACAGCCGGGTCTGCTGCACCACCTTGCCGCCGTCCTCGATCAGCTCGATCTGGCGGCGCACCTCGTACTGGATCGCGCGTTCCATGAAGCGGAAAGAATTCAGGTTCTTGATCTCGCAGCGCGTGCCGAATGCCGCCTGGCCGCGCGGACGCACCGACACATTGGCGTCGCAGCGGAACGAGCCTTCCTGCATGTTGCCGTCGCAGATGCCCAGCCACACCACCAGTCCGTGCAGCGTGCGCGCGTAGGCCACGGCCTCGGCGGCCGAACGCATTTCGGGTTCGGTCACGATTTCCAGCAGCGGCGTGCCGGCGCGGTTCAGGTCGATACCGCTGGACGATTCACCATGCGGCCCCGTGAAATTTTCGTGCAGCGACTTGCCCGCGTCCTCTTCCAGGTGGGCGCGCGTCAGGTTCACCGTGTGTTCCTGCTCGCCCACGAAAAAGGACAACTGCCCGCCCACCACGATCGGCAGCTCGAACTGGCTGATCTGATAGTTCTTCGGCAGGTCGGGGTAGAAATAGTTCTTGCGCGCGAACACGGAACGTTCCGCCACCCGGGCGCCGATTGCCAGGCCGAACTGGATCGCGCGTTCCACCGCGCCCCGGTTCATGGCCGGCAGCGAACCGGGCAGGGCCATGTCCACCGCATTGGCCTGGGTGTTGGGCTCGGCGCCGAAGCGCGTGCTGCTGCGGGAAAAGATTTTCGACCGCGTGGAGAGCTGGGCGTGGGTTTCCAGCCCGATGACGATTTCCCAATCCATTATGCGTGTCCCGGAATGCGTTGATGCCAGTCGGTGGCTTGCTGATAGCGATCGGCCAGGGCCAGCAGGCGGCCTTCATCGAAATAGCGGCCGATGATCTGCAGCCCGATGGGCAGGCGGCCCGATTCGCCGCCGAAGCCGCAGGGAATGGACATGCCCGGCAGGCCTGCCAGGCTGACGCCCAGCGTGTAGACGTCGCCCAGCCAGTCCGCGATCGGGTCCTGGCGGTTGTCGCCGATGCGGCGGGCCACGGCGGGGGTGACCGGTCCCATGATCACGTCGCAGTCGCCGACCAGCGCGCGCTGGAAGTCCTCGGCGATCATGCGCCGCACGCGTTGGGCCTGTAGATAATAGGCGTCGTAATAGCCGTGCGACAGCACATAGGTGCCCACCAGGATGCGGCGGCGGACCTCGTCGCCGAAGCCCTCGGAGCGGGACCGGCTGGTCATGTCGGCCAGGTCGGTGTATTCGGCTGCACGGTGGCCGTAGCGCACCCCGTCATAGCGCGACAGATTGCTGGAGGCCTCGGCCGGGGCGATCACGTAATAGGCCGGGATCGCCAGGCGCGTGCGCGGCAGGGACACGTCCACCCGGACCGCGCCCAGGGATTCGAAGACCTGCAGGGCCGATTCGACGGCCGCGCCGACTTCGGCGGACAGGCCTTCGTTGAAGAATTCACGCGGCACGCCGATGCGCAGTCCCGTCAGCGGGCGTTCGCCGACCGCCTGGAAGCCGGCCTGGGCGGCGTCGAACGCGGCCTGGACGCGGCCGGCGGCGTTGGGTGTGCCGTCGCAGGTTTCCAGGCTGGTCGAGTCGCGCGGATCGAAGCCGCTCATGGTGTCCAGCAGCGGCACCAGGTCGCGGGCGCTGCGCGCCAGGGGGCCGGCCTGGTCCAGGCTGGAGGCGTAGGCGATGATGCCGTAGCGCGAAACCGTGCCATAGGTGGGCTTGATGCCGCTGACGCCGCAATAGGCGGCGGGCTGGCGCACCGATCCGCCGGTGTCCGTGCCGGTCGCGCCCAGCACCAGGCCGGCGGCCACGGCGGCGGCGGAGCCGCCGGACGAGCCGCCCGGGATGCGTTCCGGATCCCAGGGATTGCGCACCGGGCCGAAAGCGGAGTTCTCGTTGGCCGAGCCCATGGCGAATTCGTCGCAACTGAGCTTGCCCAGGGAGACGGCGCCGGCCTCGCGCCAGCGGTCGACCACGGCGGCGTCGAAGGGGCTGACGTAGCCGGCCAGCATCTTGCTGGCGGCGGTGGTGCGCCAGCCGCGCGTCACGAACAGGTCTTTATGGGCGACGGGGATGCCGGTGAGCGGGCCGGCGGTGCCGTCGGCCAGGGCCTGGTCGGCGGCGCGCGCCTGCGCCAGGGTCAGTTCGTCGTCAATGTGCAGAAAGACGTTGGGGTCGGCATAGGCGCGGACCGCGCGCAGGGCGTCGGCGGCCAGTTCGAAGGCGCTGACGCGCCGGGCGCGCAAGGCTTCGCTCAGCGCCTGGATGCTGTGGAATTCTGAAAGCTGGGTCATGGCATCATTCGATGACGGTGGGCACCAGGAACAGGCCCTGGTGGGAGGCCGGCGCGTTGGTCAGGCAGGCGTCGCGCTGCTCGGGCGTCTGCGCCGGGTCGGGCGTGTCTTCGCACAGGCGCAGGGCGATGTTCTGATGGGCGGCCAGCGGATGGGCCATGGGTTCGACGCCGGTCGTGTCCACGGCCTGCAGTTCTTCGATCAGGCCCAGGATGCGGTCCAGTTCCTGGCGGGCGCGGTTCTGGTCGCCGGAATCCAGCCGCAGCCCCGAGAGCCGTGCCAGCCGGGCGATGTCCTGTTCGGTGAGTGCCATGTCGTTATGCCTACGTCGCCGCCGCCGGCGGCCGGATTGAGTGTGTGCGGATGTGACCAGGGGGGTGAAAAGCGGGGATTTTGCAAAACATTCGCCGCTTATTCAGCGCTAACCCTAGAGGATTATAAGTTATCATTGCTGATTCCATGCGGTTTTCCCGGCCTGTGCCTGCGTTCTGGTGGTCTTGGTTCAGTCGGCAACGGGTCGCTCGCGCGGATCCACCAGACACCCCCATTTTATTAGTGCGCTCATGTTCGGATTCCTACGCAGCTACTTTTCCAGCGACATGGCGATCGACCTCGGCACGGCGAATACGCTGATCTATGTCCGCAGCAAGGGCATCGTGCTCGATGAACCCTCGGTCGTCGCCATCCGCCATGACGGCGGTCCCAATGGCAAGAAAATCATCCAGGCCGTCGGCCACGAGGCCAAGCAGATGCTGGGTCGTGTCCCCGGCAACATCGAAGCCATCCGGCCCATGAAGGACGGCGTGATCGCCGACTTCACCGTGACCGAGCAGATGCTCAAGCAGTTCATCCGCATGGTGCATCCGCGCAGCATGCTGGCCCCCAGCCCGCGCATCATCGTCTGCGTACCCTGCGGCTCGACCCAGGTCGAACGCCGCGCCATCCGCGAATCGGCCCTGGGAGCAGGCGCCAGCCAGGTCTACCTGATCGAAGAACCCATGGCCGCCGCGATCGGCGCCGGCCTGGCGGTGTCCGACGCCAGCGGTTCGATGGTGGTGGACATCGGCGGCGGCACCACCGAGGTCGCCGTGATCTCGCTGGGCGGCATGGTCTACAAGGGTTCGGTGCGCGTCGGCGGCGACAAGTTCGACGAGGCCATCATCAATTACATCCGCCGCAACTACGGCATGCTGATTGGCGAACCCACGGCCGAACTGATCAAAAAGGAAATCGGCTCGGCCTTCCCGGGCTCCGAGATCCGCGAGATCGAAGTCAAGGGCCGCAATCTGTCCGAAGGCGTACCGCGCAGCTTCACGGTGTCCTCCAACGAAATTCTCGAATCCCTGACCGATCCGCTCAACCAGATCGTGTCGGCGGTGAAGACGGCCCTGGAGCAGACACCGCCCGAACTGGGCGCCGACATCACCGACAAGGGCATCGCCCTGACCGGCGGTGGTGCGCTGCTGCACGATCTGGACCGTCTGCTCCAGGAAGAAACCGGCCTGCCCGTGGTGGTCGCCGAAGACCCGCTCACCTGCGTGGTGCGCGGCTGCGGCGAGGCGCTCGAACATCTCGAGCGTCTGGGCGGGGTGTTCATCTACGACTGATTCCCGGCCGGGCGTTCCTCGTCATGCGTGAACAGGGAACCCTGAGACTCTTCAAGCGCGGCCCCAGCATCGAAGTCCGGCTGGTGTTGCTGCTGGCACTGAGTCTCGGGTTGGTCGTGACCGATGCGCACTGGTCCGTGCTGGGCCCGGTGCGCAGCACCCTGTCCATGGTTCTCTACCCCTTCCAGCGCGTCGTGCTGGCGCCGCGTGATGCGCTGGAATATTTCGATAGCTGGTCGCACGCGGCCACGCTGGCGCGCGACGAACAAGAGGCCCTGCGCCGCCAGCGCATCGAGATGGCCCAGCTCTCGACCCATGCGGCCCAGTTGGCCACGGAAAACGAACAGTTGCGTCGCCTGCTCAACGTGTCGGAATCCATCGCCCAGCAATCCGTGGCGGTCGAAGTCTTCTACGTGCCGCCCAACGCCTTCAGTCACCGCCTGATCTTCAACAAGGGCTCGCGCGCGGGTATCGCGCCGGGCATGCCGGTGATCGACGAGGGCGGGGTCGTGGGCCAGATCGTGCGTGTGACGCCCTTCACCTCCGAGGCCGCGCTGCTGATCGATGACCAGGTGTCCATTCCCGTCCAGGTGCTGCGCAACGGGCTGCGGCTGATCGCCTTCGGCGGCAACCAGGTCGGCAAGCTCGAAGTCCGCTACCTGTCGGCCGGTATGGACGTGCGCGCCGGAGACGTACTGGTGACCAGCGGCATCGGTGGACTGTTCCCCGCCGGCCTGTCGGTCGGCCGGGTGGAACGGGTCGAGCGCGATCCGGGCACCGGCTTCGCCATGGCGATCGCCGAGCCGCTGTCGCACCCCGAGCGCTACCGCCATTTCCTGGTCCTGCGCGTGGACGTGGCCGACGTGCCCCGGCCAGAGGAGATCGAGCATGCCCTCGATGAACAATAGGCGCCCGGGGGGCTCCTCCCTGATGGATCTGCAGCCGGTGGACGCCGGCGCTTTCCAGGGGGCGGCTTCCGGCTGGCTGGTGTGGGGCTCGTTGATCCTGGTGTGGATGGCGTCGCTGCTGCCTTGGCGGCTCTGGCAGCCGGTGCCCGACGTGCTGCTGCTGGTGCTGCTCTACTGGTGCCTGCACGCGCCCGCGCGGGTCGGGCTGACGACCGCCTTTGTCTTCGGCTTGTTGATGGACGTCCAGGATACCGGCCTGCTGGGCCTGCACGCCCTGTGCTACGTGCTGGCAGCCTACGGCGTCCTGCGGCTGAGTCAGCGGCTGCGGCATTTCAATTCCTGGCTGCAGACGCTTCAGGTGCTGCCGGTGCTCGTGGCGGCGTGTACGCTGTCCACCTTGCTGGGTGCCTGGCTGAACGGGGACTGGGAAGGGTGGGAGTGGTTGTGGTCGGTGCTGCTCACCGGGGCCTTGTGGCCCCTGTTCGACATCCTCATGTCTCTGCTCCCGCATCGCCTGGGCGGCGATGGCACGGGCTCTGTCTGACGATTCGGGGCCGGCATGTTCGAATTCCGCAAGACCGGCCACCGCCAGCGCCAGACCGTGCTGCTGCGCGCCTGGGTCGCGGGGGTGTTTGCGCTGGTGTGCCTGCTGCTGCTTGCCGGACGCCTGTGGTATCTGCAGGTCGTGCGCTACGACAACCTGTCGGCGCGCGCGGAACAGAACCGCATCACCATCGTGCCCGTCCCGCCCCGGCGCGGACAGATCTCCGACCGCAACGGCGCGGTTCTGGCGCAGAATCTGCGCGATTACACGCTGACGGTGACGCGCGCCCAGGTCCGGGGCGACGTCGGCGACCTGCTCGACCGGCTGGGTGAACTGGTCTATCTCAGCGAAGGCGACCGGCGCAAGTTCATGCGCCTGTACCAGCAGAGCGGCCGCTACGCGCCGGTCCTGCTGCGCAACAATCTGAACGACATCGAGGCGTCCTGGTTCGCCGTCCACGCCTACCGCTTTCCTGGCGTCAGCCTGGAGGCCCGCTGGGTGCGGTCCTATCCCATGCACGAGTCGGCCGCCCACGTGCTGGGCTTCGTCGGCCGGATCTCCGAGGAAGATCAGCAGGAACTGGACGAATCCGGTCAGTTGGGCAATTACCGGGGCACGATGGTCATCGGCAAGAAGGGCGTCGAAAAGACCTGGGAAAAGGCCCTGCACGGCCGCACCGGAGTCGAGGAGCTCGAAGTCACGGCAGGGGGGCGCCCGGTGCGCGAACTGAGCCGCACGGACCCGGTGCCCGGCTCCAATCTCGAACTGTCTCTGGACATCGGCTTGCAGCAACTGGCCGAGGCCCAGTTCGAGGGCCGGCGCGGCGCGCTGGTCGCCATCCAGCCGCATACGGGCGAAGTCCTGGCCTTCGTGTCCTCGCCGTCCTTCGACCCGAACTTGTTCGTGGACGGGATCGACGTGGAAAATTGGCGCAAGCTGAACGAATCGCCGGACCATCCGCTCATCAACCGGCCGTTGTACGGCACCTATCCCATCGGCTCGACCTACAAGCCCTTCGTGGGGCTGGCGGCTCTGGAACTGGGACTGCGTTCGGCCCGCGAACTGATCCCGGACCCCGGCTACTTCGAGCTGGCCGGGCAGAGATTCCGCAATGCCGGCGGCGCGGTCTATGGGCCGACCGACATGCACCGGGCCATCGTCGTGTCCTCCGACACCTACTTCTTCTCGCTGGGTGCCCAGATGGACGTGGATACCCTGCACGACTTCGCCCAGCAGTTCGGCTTTGGCCAGATCACAGGCATCGACCTGGACGGCGAACGCCGCGGCGTGCTGCCTTCGCGCGACTGGAAGCGCAAGACCTACAAAAAGCCCGAGCAGCAGCACTGGTACCGGGGCGAGACCGTGTCGGTTACCGTGGGGCAGGGCTACAACGCGTTCACCCTGCTGCAACTGGCGCAGGCCACCTCTGTGCTGGCCAACGACGGCGTCTACATGAAGCCGCACCTGGTGCGCCGTATCATCGACCCGCTCACCGGTCGGTTCAGCTACCCGGTGGTCGGGCCGCAGGCGACCATCAAGCTGAAACCGGACAATCTGCGCGTGATCCGAGAGGCCATGGTGGACGTCGTGCGCAAGGGTACGGCGCGGCGCGCCTTCGAAGGTGCGTCCTATCAGGCGGCCGGCAAGACCGGTACGGCGCAGGTCTACAGCCTGCGCGGCGCCAAATACCGGGCGCATGCGGTCGACGAGCGCCTGCGCGACCATGCGCTGTTCATGGCCTACGCCCCGGTCGAAGACCCGCAGATCGCCGTGGCCTTGATCGTGGAAAACGGCGGCTGGGGGGCTTCGGTGGCTGCGCCGATCGCCCGCTCCGTATTCGATTACTGGCTGGACCCGGGCCGTGCGGCACAGCGTCGCGCGCGCTTGCAGGCCGAACAGACTGCGCGCGATGCGCAGGCAGAGCCGGTGTCGACGGCTTCGGCTCCGGGTCGCCCCGACATGCAGCCCGCGCCCGAGGACGACGAGGCGCCTGAACCGGCCCCTCTGCCCGACGAGGCCTCGGCGCCCGAGGACGGTGCCGAGGAGGAGACCCCATGAAACTGATCGTGCAGGCGGTGCGCCGCATGTTCGCCGTGCTGGATTGGCCGATGCTGATCCTGCTGGTGGTGATGGGGTTGGTCGGCATGGCCACGATGCATTCGGCGGTGGGCAATACCGATTGGCGTTTTGCCGACCAACTGCGTAATTTCTTGCTGGCGTTCGGGGTCATGTGGGCTGTCGCGTTGATGCGTCCGGCCTGGATCATGCGCTGGGGGCCGCTGGTCTACGTGATCGGGGTGGGGCTGCTGGTGGCGGTCATGCTGTTCGGAGAAACCAGCAAAGGGGCGACCCGCTGGCTGAACCTGGGCATCGCGCGCATCCAGCCCTCGGAAATGATGAAGATCGCCGTGCCGCTGATGCTGGCCTGGTATTTCCAGCGCCAGTCGGCGAACCGCATCCGCATCCTGGATTTCCTGGTGGCCGGCGTGCTGCTGCTGGTGCCGGCGGCGCTCATCATCGAACAGCCGGATCTGGGCACGGCGCTGCTGGTGCTGGCCTCTGGCTTCTGCGTGATCTATTTCGCCGGCCTGCCGTTCAAGCTGCTGATCCCGGCCGTGCTGGCGGGGACGCTGGCGCTGGGGACGCTGGTCGCCTACGAGGACCAGATCTGCCAGCCGGACGTGGACTGGGTGGTGCTGCACGACTATCAGAAATACCGCGTCTGCGTGCTGCTCAATCCGGGCTCGGACCCGCTGGGCAAGGGCTTTCACACCATTCAGTCGATGATCGCCGTGGGTTCGGGTGGTCTGTACGGCAAGGGCTACATGCAGGGCACCCAGACGCACCTGGATTTCATCCCGGAGCGGACCACGGACTTCATCTTCGCCGTGTTCGCCGAGGAGTTCGGCCTGTACGGCGGCGTGACGCTGCTGGTCCTGTACGCGTTGCTGGTGCTGCGCGGCCTGACCATCACGGCGCGGGCGCCCACCCAGTTCGGGCGGCTGCTGGCCGGCGCCATGTCCATGATGATGTTCGTCTACGTGTTCGTGAACATCGGCATGGTGACCGGCGTGCTGCCCGTGGTGGGGGTGCCGCTGCCCTTCATGAGCTATGGCGGCACGGCGCTGATGACGCTGGGTGTGGCCTGCGGGCTGTTGATGAGCATCGGCGCGCATCAGCCGCGTCCCGACAGTTAAGCCAGGTTCCGCTGGCGCTCGAAGCGTCCGTGTTCAGGCGCGGATTCAGCGCAGCAGGAGCCCGCCGTCGTACAGGCCGGCCAGCAGTCGGGCGACCGGTGCCGGCATGCCGTGGGCGTCCAGCTTGCCGATCGGGACCCAGGCCTGATCCGCACGGGTCGGCACGGGCGCGGCGCCCGGCAGCCGCAGCCAACAGGGCTGGATGCGCAACCGGAAATGCGTGAACACGTGATCGAACGCTGCCAGCGCCTGGGGCGGCTCGGCTGCGCCCAGACCGGTGCAGGCGGCTTCCAGCGTGGCGGTGTCCTCGAATTGCGGCAATGTCCACAAGCCGCCCCAGATGCCCGCGTCCGGTCGGCGTTCCAGCAGCACGCGGCCCTCGCATTCCGCGATCAGCATCCAGCAGTGGCGCAGCGGTTGCGCCCGGCGGACGCGCGGCGTCGGCAGTTCGTCCTGACGATTCTGGATCCGTGCCCGACAGTCCGGTGCCAGCGGGCAGCGCGTGCAATCGGGTCGCGTGCGCGTGCAGACCGTGGCGCCCAGGTCCATCTGGCCCTGGGTGTAGGCCGCCATGTCCAGGTCGGCAGGGGCGGCGTCGATCAGCGCGTGTGCGTGGCCCCAGAGCTGCTGCGCGATGCGCGCTGTCGTGGGGTCGCCCTCGATGGCGAAATAGCGCGCCAGCACCCGGCGCACATTGCCGTCCAGGATCGGCGCCCGTTCGCCGTAGGCAAAAGCGGCGACGGCGGCGGCGGTCGAGGGGCCGATGCCGGGCAGTTGAGCCAGTTCGGCGGCGGTGGCGGGAAAGCGGCCGCCGTGCCGGTCGCGCACCGTCTGTGCGCAACGGTGCAGATTGCGCGCGCGGGCGTAGTAGCCCAGGCCGGCCCAGGCGTGCAGGACCGCGTCCTGCGGCGCGTCGGCCAGATCGACGACGCCGGGAAACAGGTCCAGAAAGCGTTCGTAATACGGCACCACGGTGGCGGCCTGGGTCTGCTGCAGCATGATTTCCGACAGCCAGATGCGGTAGGGATCGCGGGTGTGCTGCCAGGGCAGGCCATGGCGCCCGGCCTGGCGCTGCCAGGCGGCGATGCGGGATGCGGCATCGGCCGGTCCGGCGGTGTCGCCAGGGCCGGCAGGTGTCCGGCGTGTCATCAGAACCGGGTGCGCCGCGTGACCGACAGGCGTGCGGCGATGGCCCCCAGCAGCGCAACCAGCAGGCCGGACAGCAGCAGATCGGGGGCGGCCGGCAGGCGGATGGCCCAGTCCACGCCATAGCTGCGGGCAAAGCCGCCCAGGATGGCATTCAGCGGAGTCAGGGCCAGCCAGGCCAGCAGCAGCGCCAGCAGGCTGGCGGCCAGGCCGGTCAAGGCGCCCAGGTACAGAAAGGGGCGGCGGACGAAAGGTTCGGTGGCCCCCACCAGCCGGGCAACGGCAATTTCCTCGCGCTGGGTCAGGGCCTGCAGGCGCACGGTGTTGAACACGGTCGCCAGCACGACGATGGCCACCGCGCCCGCCAGCATGCCCAGCCCCACCCGCACGAAGGCCAGCAGGGATTCCAGGCGCCGCACCCATTCACTGTCGAGCTGGATTTCCTGGACCTCCGGCCATTGACGCCAGGTCTGCGCCAGGTCGGCGGCCTCTTGCGTCGGGGCGTCGGAATCGCGCAGTGTGACGATCAGGGCGTCGGGCAACGGGTTGTCGGGCAGGGCGTCCAGGGCGCGCGCCCAGGTCGGGTCGGCCCGCAACTGCGCCATGGCCCGGTCGCGCGGCATCAGCCGTGCCTGGGCGATCCGCTCGCCCCCTTCAGTCCGCACGCGTGCAAGCAAAGCTTGCTGGGTCGTGGCGGGGGTGCCGGATTTCAGGAACAGGGTCAGTTCCGGTGCAACCGCCAGTTGCCGGGCCAGCGGCTGGCTGGATTGCAGGACCGAGGCGCCCAGGATGGGTACGGCCAGCATCAGGGCGATGACGGCGATGTTGGCCAGGGACGAGAAGGGATGCTGGCACAGGCGCCGCAGCGCCACACCCAGCGCATATCGATGATGCCGCAGCCATCGGGTCATGCCATCACCCCCGGAATATCCTCGAAACGCCCGGCGTCGATGCGCAGCGTGCGCCGCGCGTAGCGGGCCATGAGCGCGGTGTCGTGCGAGGCGATCAGGGTCGTGACCCCGACCTGGTTGAAGTCGCGGAAGACGTCCATGATGCGGGTGGCGCTGTCGTGGTCCAGATTGGCGGTGGGTTCGTCGGCGATCAGGATGGCGGGTCGGCCCACGATGGCGCGGGCGATGGCCAGGCGCTGCTGTTCGCCGCCGGACAGTTCGATGGGCAGCAGGTCTTCCTTGCCGCGCAGGCCGACCTTTTCCATGGCGGCGCGGGCGCGGGTTGCCGCCGTGGCGCGATCCAGGCCCTGCACGGCCAGCGGCAGGATGACGTTGTCGAAGGCGTTGCGATCGAACAGCAGGTGGGCGTCCTGCAGGATCAGGCCGACGGTGCGGCGCAGATAGGGCAGCGTGCGCGCCGACAGCCTGTCGATGCGGTGGCCATTGACCGTGACGGTGCCCCGGCTGGCGGGTTCCAGCCCGCCGACCAGTTTCAGCAGCGTGGACTTGCCCGCGCCAGAAGGCCCGGAGACGAAGATGAATTCGCCAGGCGCGATGCCGAAATTGACGTCGGCGAGGATGTTGCGCCCCCGGCCGAAAGATTTGAAGACGTGCTGAAATTCGATCATGCGTATCAGGTGTGTCTGGCGGAATGGCCCATGTCCGGTCGGTGAGTCTCCGTTGCCATGGCGCGAACGAATTGCCACGCCAAGTGCAGGGATATCCCGCATGTTTCAGGCCTGTAATGGCAGGCTACGATCTAGGCCAGACGGACCAATTCCACAAGATTGTATTCCGTGTTGTTCAACGCCACTTGCTCAATCGGGAAAGGATGACTATGAAACTCATGAAACTTGCGGCCGTCAGCGCGGCGCTGATGTTTGCCGGCGCAACTGCCCAGGCCGGCGAAACCTACAATGCCGTCAAGGCGCGCGGCTTCGTGCAGTGCGGCCTGAACGCGGGTCTGCCGGGCTTCTCCCAGGCCGATAGCAAGGGCGTCTGGCAAGGCATCGACGTGGATATGTGCCGCGCCGTGGCCGCCATGGTCTTTGGCGACGCCAGCAAATTCAAGGCCACGCCGCTGACCACCCAGCAGCGCTTCACCGCCCTGCAATCCGGCGAAGTCGATGTGCTCACCCGCAACACCACCGCCACCATGACCCGCGACACCACGCTGGGCCTGATGAGCGCCGGGGTCAACTACTACGACAGCCAGGGCGTGCTGGTCAAGAAAAGCCTGGGCGTGAAGAGCGCCACCGAACTGGGCGGCGCAGCGGTCTGCGTGCTGCAGGGCACGACCACCGAACTGAACCTGGCCGACTGGTTCCGCGCCCACAAGCTGGACTTCAAGCCGGTCGTGATCAACACCTCCGAAGAAGGCTTCCGCACCTTCGAATCCGGCCGCTGCGACGTGGTCACCAGCGACAAGTCCCAACTGGGCAGCCTGCGCGCGTCTTCGGCCACGCCGGACGACTACATCATCCTGCCGGAAGACTTCTCCAAGGAGCCGCTGGGCCCCATGGTCCGCCAGGGTGACGACGAATGGTTCATGGTCGTGCGCTGGGCGCTGAACGCCATGGTCGAAGCCGAGGAATACGGCATCGACTCCAAGAACCTGGACGAGATGCTCAAGAGCCCCAATCCCAACATCCAGCGCATCCTGGGTGTGACCGGCGACATGGGCAAGGGCCTGGGGCTGGACAAGAAATGGGCCTACAACATCATCAAGCAGGTGGGCAATTATGGCGAATCGTTCGAACGCAACATCGGCACGGGCTCTCCGCTCAAGCTGGAACGCGGCCTGAACGCCCAATGGACCAAGGGCGGCGTGATGTACGCCTGGCCGATCCGCTGATCGCCTGATCCGGCCTTCGGTCCCTGCGGCCGCCGGGGTTCTCCCGGCGGCCGGGTTCCGGCGGCGGTTGCCGCCTTCACCGCCCGCATCCTATGACTCAGACGACCCCTCGCGTACCCAGGGCGCCCCGCCGGCGTTGGTCCTGGAACGATCCGGCCACGCGCGCGCTGATTTACCAGATCCTGATCCTGGGCCTCGTCGCCCTGGGTGTGTGGTATCTGGGCTCCAACACGCTGCACAATCTGGCGGCGCGCAACATTTCCACCGGCTTTGCCTTCCTGCACGAAGAAGCCGGCTTTGCCATCGGCGAATCGATGGTCGACTATTCCCCTGCCGACACCTACGGCCACGCGGTCGTGGTCGGCTTGCTCAATACGCTCAAAGTCTCCGTGGTCGGGGTGATCGCCGCCACTTTGTTCGGTACGCTGCTGGGCATCAGCCGTCTGTCGAAGAACTGGCTGCTCTCGCGCCTGGCCGGCCTCTACATCGAGGTCATGCGCAACATCCCGCTGCTGCTGCAACTGTTCTTCTGGTATGCCCTCATCACCGAGATCATGCCCGGCCCCCGGCAGGCGCTGCAGCCGATTCCCGACGTCTTCGTCTCCAATCGCGGTTTCAAGATTCCCTGGTTCAAGGGCGACGCCATGGACTGGGTCTTTGGCGGGCTGGCGCTGGCCATCGTGCTGATCGTGCTGCTGGCCCACTGGGCGCGCCGCCACCAGGATGCCACCGGCAAGATTTTCCCCCTGGGGCGTGCCGCCCTGGGCCTGTTGATCGTCGTGCCCGTGCTGGCTTACTGGGTCAGCGGCGGTACGCTGGAACTGGACCGGCCCGAACTGAAAGGCTTCAACTTCCAGGGCGGGCTGAACATGTCGCCGGAATTTTCGGCGCTGCTGCTGGGGCTGGTGACCTACACCTCGGCCTTCGTGGGCGAGGTCGTGCGTTCCGGCATCCAGGCCGTCAATCAGGGCCAATGGGAAGCCGCCTCCTCGATCGGCCTGTCGCGGGCGCGTACGCTGCGGCTGGTGATCCTGCCCCAAGCCATGCGGGTGATCATCCCGCCGATGACCAGCCAGTACCTGAACCTGACGAAGAACAGCTCGCTGGCCGTGGCCATCGGCTACCCCGACATCGTGGCCGTCACCAACACCATTCTGAACCAGACCGGTCAGGCCATCGAGGGCATCATGATCATCATGGCGGCCTATCTGGTGGTCAGTCTGTCGATCTCGGTCTTCATGAACTGGTACAACAAGCGCATCGCGCTGGTGGAGCGATAGATGGACCGCACTCTCCCGGGCACCGATCGCCTGCCGCCGCGCACCAACACGGGCGTGCTCGGCTGGCTGCGCAGCCGGCTGTTCTCTTCGCCGCTGAACGCGATCCTGACGATCCTGGCCCTGTGGCTCTTGCTGCTGGCGATCCCGGCCCTGATCGATTATCTGTTCATCAAGCCTGACTTCGCCGCCACCACGGCGGCCCAATGCCGGGAAACCGGCGGCTATTGCTGGGCCTTCGTGCGTGAAAAGCACCGCCTGATCCTGTTCGGCATCTATCCCTACGACGAGCAATGGCGTCCGCTGCTGGCCTCCGTGATTCTGGTGGGGGTGATCGTCTGCAGTTGCATCCGCTGGTTCTGGAAACCCTTCCTGGGGCTGATGTGGGTCGTCGCTCTGGTGGCCGTCGGCGTGTTGATGTGGGGCGGGATTCTGGGCATGACCTATGTGGAAAACGCCAAATGGGGCGGTCTGCCGCTGACCCTGATCCTCTCGACCTTCGGCATTGCCTTCGCCTTTCCCTTCGGGCTGTTGCTGGCCCTGGGGCGGCGATCGCACATGCCGGGCGTCAAGGCCGTGTGCGTGGTCTACATCGAACTGATCCGCGGCGTGCCGCTGGTCAGCCTGCTGTTCATGTCCTCGGTGATGCTGCCGCTGTTCCTGCCGGAAGGCTTCTCCATCGACAAGCTGCTGCGCGCCCAGATCGCCATCATCCTGTTCGCGGCGGCCTACGTGGCCGAGACCGTGCGCGGCGGTCTGCAGGCCATTCCCAAGGGCCAGTACGAGGGCGCCGATTCCCTGGGCCTGGGCTACTGGCAGCAGATGCGCAAGATCATTCTGCCCCAGGCGCTGAAGATCGTCATCCCGCCGCTGGTGGGGATCTTCATCTCGCTGTTCAAGGACACGTCCCTGGTGGTGATCATCGGCATCTTCGACCTGACGCAGGCGGCCAAGGCGGCCGTGTCCGACGCCGTCTGGCGCGGCTTCAGCACGGAATCCTACCTGTTCATCTCGGTCATCTACTTCATCTTCTGCTACTCGATCTCGCGCTACAGCCTGTCGCTGGAACGCAAGCTGGATCAAGGGCAGCATCGTTAATCACCGGCGGGACCGCCGTCCCGCCGCAGGAGCCTCCGCCCATGTCGGAACCCATCATCCGCCTGCAGAACGTCAACAAGTGGTACGGCCAGTTCCACGTCCTGAAAGACCTGAACCTGGAAGTCGCGCCCAGCGAGCGCATCGTGATCTGCGGCCCCTCCGGGTCGGGCAAATCGACCATGATCCGCTGCATCAATCGTCTGGAAGAACACCAGGAAGGCCAGATCGTCGTCGACGGCACCGAACTGACCAACGATCTCAAGCAGATCGAAACCATCCGCCGCGATGTCGGCATGGTGTTCCAGCACTTCAACCTTTTTCCTCACATGACCGTGCTGGAAAACCTGATGCTGGGTCCCGTGTGGGTGCTCAAGCGCCCCAAGGCCGAGGCCGAGGCCACGGCCATGAAATACCTGGATCGGGTCCGCATCCCGGAACAGGCGAACAAATACCCGGGCCAGTTGTCCGGCGGCCAGCAGCAGCGCGTGGCCATCGCCCGGTCCCTGTGCATGAACCCCAAGATCATGCTGTTCGACGAGCCGACTTCCGCCCTGGACCCGGAAATGGTCAAGGAAGTGCTGGACGTCATGGTCGAACTGGCCAGGGAAACCGGCATGACGATGCTGTGCGTGACCCATGAAATGGGCTTCGCGCGCAAGGTCGCCGACCGGGTGATCTTCATGGATCATGGCGAAATCATCGAGCAGAACGCGCCGGACGCTTTCTTCGACAACCCGCAGAACGAGCGCACCAAGCTGTTCCTCAGCCAGATCCTGCATTGATCCGTTGACCGGTTGGTCCCGTCGGGCG